>NZ_JBEZGK010000001.1:0-565691 GCF_040649935.1 Micromonospora sp. NPDC048842
CCATCGACCGGCGCAGCTACCAAGCCACCACCAGTATCGACATCGTCATCCCCGACCCTTGACGACCACACCAACCACTTAACTGAACGGCGTTGCATCTAGTTGCCGAGCATCGGTCCGGCCGCGGAAAACGTGAACAGTCACCGTGTGCGGGAAGCCGGCCTCGTACGGGCGTGGGCCGCTCCACAGCCCACGCAACTCACCCGTCCTCAGGCCCGTCTCCTCCAACAACTCCCGGCGCGCCGCCTGTTCAGGCGTCTCGCCCGGCTCGACACGACCACCCGGCAGGCTCCACTGGTTCGGAGACACCAAAGCTTGATCATCACGATGCTGCAGGAGCACCGCCTCCGAAGAATCGACGAGAAGTACCAGCGCAACTTCATAGGTCGCCACGACGAGATCGTCCCAGACCCGCTGCCACCTGTCGGTGCAGCAGACCCACCCGGTGTCGGCTAGCTGCTGCTAGAACCGCGCGGATCGCCAGGAAGGCCCCGCGATCTTCGGCGGTTTGGTCAGCGTGGGGACGATGGCGTGCCAGGTGGCATGCCAGGCGCTGGGAGGAAGTGCCAAGGTGGCGCACACCTCGCCCGCCAGTTCCTCGGCGCTGCGGCCGCGCCGCAGGGTGTCGACGAAGACCTGGTAGTCACCGTCGACCTGAAGAGCGACCCGGAACAGCTCCTGATCGCGGTAATCGTTGGCGACCCAACTCGGTCGGAGGTTGTAGGTGAGCAGCCGCTCGCGGTCCACGTCCGTCAGAACCCGTCGTCCGGCCACGCGCTCAGGCGTCTCCCACGAATGATCCGCGGCCACCCGTGCGACTTCCACGTCGTAGTCCGCAGCGACGAACGAGACGCCCCGCATCATGGGCACCTCCAGCGACCAGTCCCAGTGGACCAGATCGCCATCCCGCGCGATGGTGACGTCTGTGGATCCGCAACCGTGCACACCGCACACACATCGAGCGATCGCAACGGTGCGCAGCTCGGAGTCGGCCACGAGACGATTGGTGGGAACGAGGACGTGGTACGGGTCCATCCCGAGACCCGCTCCGGCAGAGGTCATCTCCGTACCGTTGACCCAGACCTGCACCTGGAATCCGCCGCCTACGCCGCCAGGCACCGGCGCTACCTCCAGACGGAGAGAATCGGTTCCTGGCCGGCGGGCGACTCCTCCACCTGCTGCAAGGGCGAAGCCTGGAGGGACAGTGCCCGGATACGGGACCCGTAATTCCTCAAGCGACTTGCCGACGAGATCGCCGATATCCCAGGACGAGTCACGCACCGATGCACCAGCGAGCTCACGCAACGTCGGCGAGTCCAGCCCGTCGATCAGCGCCTGGCAAGCGGCATGGATCAGGTCCGCCAAGCCGTACCCGGTGTCGGTGTTCCAATGCGCCACAGCGTCGTACAGGCGCTGCTCCGCGGACCCGCTGCCCTTCTCAGTCACGCCAGCCATCATCCACAGCCCCTGTGAGGACCGCACCACGGTTTCTCGTCTGCCGCCCTCGGGTCAGCCGCACCTCGGCCAGTCGCTCATCACCCGACTGACAACCTGGGCCCCCAGTACTGACGCCTTCGGGTTCGCCGAAGAGCCTTCCTAAGGCTTGTCAAATCAAGCTTCGGGGTACCGGCGCTTCCGGAGGCATCTCGACCCGATCATCAACAAGGCGGCAGCATCACGGAACGGTGCCCCGCCATAGTCGAGTGCGCGGATCTCGACATGAGCTGGCACCGCCCGACTGACGACCGGGACAGCATGGCTGACATCTTCGGGAAACGATCTGTCGTCGTCCACGGGTGTCCGAGAGGTGGCGACCTCAGTCGTCACTCAGATTGTCGCTCGCTATGGCCGGCAGCCTCTCGGCGGGTCTACGGCTACCCTCACGCCATGCAAGCCCTCTTGGTTGATCTGCTACCGATGACGCTGTGGCAAACTGGCAACCTCTACGCCGGAGGACGACTGCACTTCTGCGTAGGTTGGAGCGATGAGCGGACCGTCGAGTGGCAGGGGCGCCAGATTCTGGCTGGGAAACCCGGCGGCGCTGCACGGATCAATCAGCGCTACTTCCAGCCCGAGCAAGGTGACTAGGGCGTGCGCCCACGCTCAGCTTGGGAATCGCGTTGATCTACACGGGGCGTAGCGACATTCTGGGGGCAGGCGGCACGCGGCGTCTCTGCCCCGCTGACCGGGCGTATCGCGCTGCCCCACACTGACCGCCGCATCGGCACGCTACGGGCACGGTCATCTGACGCCGAGGAGGGTCGTCATGGCGTTGGTCAAGAAGGGCTCTCGGCTCATAACGGTTGACGGGGTCACCTACAGGTGGCGAGTACGCGGCAAACCAACCTATGCCCAAGGGCTATGTGAGCGACCACTCACTATCGCTGTAGAACAGGCCGATTGCAAGGGCAGGGTGTTGCTGGTCAGCATGCCCCAGGACCATCCAAGTAACTGGATTGGCGGGCCGGCTGTGCCCGTTCTCCCGTCGGCGGTCGCTGCGATTGTCCGCAAGGCATTGGCGGAGGGATGGCAAGCTACCCCGTCAGGCACGGCCTTCCTTATGACTGCGCCCGTGGGCTGATGACACGACGCTTCGGTGACCGGGCCACGTTCGCGGTGGAGATGGGCGAGGTCGAGCCGCACCAACTCCGCGTCGTCGACCTGTGGGCGGCTGGCAGGAGGCTGACCACCGAGGACAACTACGCCTTCCTCCCGTTCTTCATCCGCGTTATGCGGTCGAGCGCGGCGCAGGTGCGCCGACGCGACGTCAAGCCCTGTCCCTTCCCGGGCCGCACACCGCAGGAGATCTTCCGGCTGCTCCACGCAGACGACACGGAGTTTCGGGAGCAGTTCTGGTTCATGCAGTGGGGCGAGACCGTCGACAACGTCTCCAAGTACGCCTACCTGGACGACGACCTAGTGATCGTCTTCGCGTTCTGGCGGCCAGACCATCCCTTTCCGGACGACCTGGGCAAGGTCTTCGTCGCCAGGATCCCACCGGTAGAGTTCGTGGCCACCGTTGAGGAAGCAGCCGATCTGCTGGACGCCGAGTTGGTCACGTCAACCTGACCGCGAGCGGCCGCCGCACGGTAGGCGGACTTCACCACCCCCGGTAGCTCCCTGTCCCAGCGACGCTGCCGGACCACATCGTCGGCAAGTGCCTGCCAGCCCGAGTATGTGTCCGACAACACCGGAACATCGTCAGGAACGGGCAGGCTTCCGATCCACGCGAACCCCGGCGGCACCGCATACCAGCTGCCAATCGACAAATGAGCAAGACGCCCGTTATGGGCATGATGATCAAGCGTCAGCGGCTCAACGCCGCGCAGCTCGTCCAGGCTCGGCCGGTCCACCGAATGCCAACGCAGCGCATACGCCGACGTCACATCACCATCGGCACCCGTGACCTGACACGCCCCAAACCCACCGTCCAACAACCTCATCACGGCGACATCGCCGGCACGCACCACTCGATCAACCACCCGGCGAAGCTACCCGACCGGCACAAACACTCGCTCGCCCGAACCGTGCCGCGACGCTAGACCGTGTCGAGTCCCTGGCCATGCAGGAGTCGGCAGTCGAGCCGCGGCGACCAGGGCTATCAGTTCCAGACGCGATCGAACGCCGGCGCTGTCGGTTCTGTGCGGATCTGGCAATGCCGGCAATGCCCTGCCTCGAGCGTCACGTGCCTAGCAACTGCGGCTCAGCGTGACGCACTGTCATCGGCAGTCGCGGACGCAGCGGCTCCTGCTCCCGGCCGACGTCTTCGTGTCCGCCGAAGAGGTCGCCAAACTGAAGGGCCTGGTCAGGGCGCTTCGCGTGGGATCGGCGTCTCAGATGACGGAACCGTGACGGACTCCGGCAGGCTCGCCCGCAATGCTTCACATCGGTCTACAGCAGACCTACAGGCGTGGCGTTAGGCGACCCGAGACACCGGCCGGCGCCAGCCATCCCTGAACAACACGCCTGACCACTTCGACCTCTACTGGGAGGTCACCCCGCACCGCTCGACCGACATCACCCCAGGTCAAAGCGCCTCGTCTCCGCCCGGCATCGGTGAGCACTTCGGGCGCGGAGACCACTTCGCCAACCTGCACCCAATCTGCTCCCAGCTGCAAGGCCAGGCCAGGCCAGGCCAACGACTCCTTACCGCCTTGACCCGCGCACACTCCCCTACCAGGCGACATAGAGCGCTGTCGACTGCTGGGCAGAACCGCAGAGCACTCCGCGGGAAACAGGACGCCGCACCTACCTTGACCTGCGGATACTTAGAGCCGCAGGATGGGGTGGGTGCAGTTGAATGCCGTTCGCTGCCGTTGGGCGCGGTTCAACGCTGTTCCGTGCAGCCGGTTGCTCCCCATCTGCTCCCCTAGTCGCGGCCGGACAGGGCGACGTGTTCCTGGCTGAGAAGCTCACGCAGTCGGGTGCGCACCACCAGGTCGTGTAGGGCATCCACGGCTGCCGGGTCCACGCGCTCGGGGAGCGTCGAGTTGTCTCGGGCCGTCTCCAGCTCGGCGCGCAGCCGCGACACGTCGCTAGCGAGCCGGCCTGCGACGCCGGCAGGGAACGGGCCATGCTCGGCCTCCCGTTTGGCGGCAATGAGATCCGGTACGTACGGCAACCTCGTTCCGAGCACGGCAAGGTTCGTCTCTACGCGGCCGGTCCGCATGAGGTGGATCCCGGTGAGCAGGACCCGCAGCGTGTACAGCGCAGGCTTGAGCTGCCCGGTTTTGGCGTACAACTTCTCCTGAGTGGCCGCGAATCCGAGGTAGTGGTGCGCATGGTGACGGGTGACCAGTCGCGGGGCCAAGGAGATGAGTTCGGCGTGCACCGCAGTGGTCACAACCACCAGCGGTGACAACAGCTGCTCCAGAACGTACCCGTTGCGGCTGTTCAACAGCTTGACGAACTTCAGCAGATCGTGGCTGACGACGTCCAACTCGACACCGTCGCGCACGCCCATGTGCTGCAACGTCTGCGGACCGGTGCGCAACCCGACGACCTCCTCGGGCGAGAGCAAGTGCACGGCCCGCAGATCCAGATCGGAGTCGATGGACGCGAATCCGTACAGATGCGCACCGCTGACGGTGGCGAACAGCAGCGGACGGGGCAGGACGCAGGCTGCCTCGGCGGCCCACGGCGGCACCTCGGTGGTCACTACAGGTTCCTTTCCCGTACGGCCGTGAGCAGCCGATCCACGTCAACCCGGTCGGGTTGGTCGGGCAGCGTGGTGGTGGCGGTCGCGTCGGCGAGCTCAGCCAGTAGGTCCGCCGCCCAGGCGGCAACCTCATCCCAGGGCAGCTCGCCACGCCGCACCGCGAGCAGCCGGTCACGCAGGTGACGAACGTCGACCAGCACCTCCCCGGTACGCAGCACATGCGCCCCGGCGACCAGCAGCCGGATCATGTGCATGGCCTGCTTGTGGTTCGTCTCGCCGGTGCGCTCACGGCGTGCCGCCACTCGGTTGAGCTGATCCCGGGCGTAGTTGCCGTAGGTCTCCGCCACCCGCCTCGACAGAAACGCCTGCCGTGCGGCCAGCAACCATTCCCCGTCGACGGTGATTCTCTCGACCAGCGGGGACCAGAGCACCTCCAGGACTGTCGGGTTGCCCTGCAGGGCCAGGACGCAGAAGCGTTCGAACTCCCAGGAGAACTGCTCCACCGCCGGACCGTCGAGGTGAGTGGGCGGCTTGTCGAGGTGCCAGAACGCCCGCGTGGGCGCTACATAGACGCCACGCCGGTCGTAGTCGGAGTCCCGGTCATGCAGCCCGTACGCCCGCGACCCGACCACAACGGCGAGAACCGTATGCCGCTCAACAAGATCGATCACGCCCGGGACGCTACCCAACCACCGCCCCGCACGCGCCACCCTTTTCGAGCACTCCGCGTCCGTGAGGTTCGGCTCTTCGACGAAGAAGTGCTCATGGTGGTCCGGCCAACCTGCGACCCAGGCCCGTACTCGTCGCCGTAGAGCACGAATCTCGGCATGGGCAGACGTCACCGGAGCGACAACCAGGATCCCAGTGCTGACCCCTTCGGTGTGAACGAACGGCTCGGCTCAACCAGGGACGTCCACGACGACCTTGCCCTCGGCGGTGCCGTCGGCGACCAGCCGATGGGCGTCCATGACCCTGTCGAGCGTGAACGTGCGCGGATCCAGTCGCGGGCGCAACGCACCAGCGTCGGCCAGCGTCGCGATCTCGCGCAGGATGTCGCCGTGGTGTTCGCGGCCGCGCCCGGTGAGCATCGGCAGCAGGGTGAACACGCCGGAGTAGGTCGCGCCTCGGAACGACAGCGGGGCGAGCGAGTGTGAGCCCCAGCCCAGCGCGCTGACGACGTGCCCGTGGTAGGTGCGTACCGCCGCGAACGACGCGTCGAGCGTCGCGCCGCCGACGTTGTCCATCACGATGTCGAAGCCCTCGCCGCCGGTGTACCTCTCGACGTACTCCTCGACCTTGCTCGCTGTGTAGTCGATCGGCACCGCGCCCAGACTCTCGATCACCCGCAGGCTCGCCGGCCCGCCAGTGGCATACGCCTCGGCGCCTCTCGCCTGGGCAAGCTGCACGCCCACGTGTCCGACACCGCCGGCACCGCCGTGCACCAGGACCTTCTGCCCGGCGCGGACTCCGGCCCGGTCGACCAACCCCTCCCAGGAGGTGACCGCCGCCAGGGGCAACGCGGCGGCCTCCCGCATCGAGAGGCTCCTCGGCTTGTGGGCCAGCAGTCGAGCGTCCACGGCGGCGTACTCGGCCAGCGAGCCCTGGAGGTCGCCGACGCCCCCGCACAGCCCGTACACCTCGTCTCCCGGCTCGAAGCCGGTCACGTCCGCGGCGACCGCCGCGACGACGCCGGCGAGGTCCAGGCCGAGCACCGCAGGCAGCTCGACGCGCGCGTGCGCGGCCTTACCTGCCTGGATCTTCGTGTCGAGCGGGTTGACCCCGCTGGCGATTACCCGCACCAGCACCTGCCCGCGCCCGGGGATGGGTTGATCGATCTCCTCGACCGTCAGCGGAACGTCGAACTCCCGCAGCACCGCAGCGCGCATAACCATCCACACTCTCCGTGATCGAGGCTTCACGTGGACGCTATCCGACCGGATAGGCGGCGGGGCGGGTTCCTCGGACCGCGCCAGCGCCGCAACGGGCGGGCCCGAGCGCGGGTCAGTCGTCTTCGGCGCCGTCGAGCAGCGCGCGTCGCAGCGCCAGTCGGTGCTTCCGACGGATCTCCGCCTCCCGGTACCGTCGCCGGTCTCCGTCGGTCTCCGGTAGCAGCGGTGGCACCGTCCGAGGCTGGCCGTCGTCGTCGATGGCGACCATGACCAGGTGGGCGGTGGCCACGTCGGTGGGCGGCACCGCCCGGTCCCACCGGTCGGCGGTCACCTTGACGGCCACCTCCATCGAGCTGCGGCCGGCCCAGGTGATCCGGGCATCGACGTGCACCACGTCACCGACCCGCACCGCGCGGAGGAACGCCGTCTCGTCGATGGCGGCGGTCACCGCCGGCCCGTCGGAGTGCCGGGCTGCGACCACACCGGCGACGGAGTCGATGAGGTTGAGGATCCGGCCGCCGTGCACCGTACCCATCAGGTTGGTGTGGTGCTGGTCCATGATCTGCGAAAGGGTCAGGTGCGACGCCGACGGCGCGCGGCCGGCGATGGTGGTGGTGTCGTGCACAGCGGTAGTCCGTCCCTCGGGAAACCACACCGCCGGGTCACGGACACGCTGACGAGGACCTGGCCGTGCACCACACGCGCGGCCCGTCACCCGCTCAGCCCACCCGCGAGACCGACGGCAGCGCACACGGTTGTGTACGCGGCGCCGGCAGGTCTTCGGACTCGCGGGCCTGACCGGTCGCGCCGGTCGCCTACTGGCCGTCGCTTCCCAGGCCACTGGCCCAGTGCTGATGACGGCGGTCGTTCCCACTCACCGCTGCGGGGCAGCCCCGGATTTTCACCGGGTTCCCTCTTACGACGCCCCGCCGGTCACGACGGGGCGAACCAGCGCCGTCGGCGAGCATAGCTGGCCAGGGAATGTGTCCACCCGGGGCGTCCTGCCGCGGCGACGGATGACCTGATCGTCAACTTTTGCCATCTGAGGAAGAAGATCGTCAGCTCTTGAAAAAAGTCTCGCGAGGGTGAGGATATCCAGATGCGTCGTCTCCCCCAGACTTGCGGGCGGGTGGTCTCTGGCCTCCTCGCGTTCCTCCTCGCCTCGGCTGTCGCTCTCCTCGCGTCCGCCCAACCCGCCGCAGCGCACGGGACCCTCGCCATGTCCACACCGGCGAGCGGCGCCACAGTGCGCGAGCCGTTGACGGAGGTGCGGCTCTACTTCACCGAGAAGGCCGCCGCCAACGCGTTCTTCACGATCACCGCCCCGGGCGGCGTCCGTGTCGACAACGGCTGGTCGTATGGGGAGCCGAAGCCACTGGACAAGCCGGTACGCGAGTACTTCCTGGTCAATGGGCAGTTCGAGCCACGGGAGTACACGACGGGGTTCCCCGCGGTGGTGTCCGTCGCCCACCTGCCCGCCAAGGGCCAGTACTCGGTGAGCTACCTGTCGGTCGCCTCGGACGGCGACACCGTGCGGGGCACCCTGACCTTCCGCTACGACGGGCGGGTGACGGCAGCGCCGAAGGGGTGGAGCCCGCCGTCGACCCAACCGGACCCGGCTCTGGTGGCCGCCACCGAGCAGCACAACTCGTCCGGGCAGGCCTCGGCGGTGCCGACCACCGCGGACGATCCGTCGACCCCGCCGGCTGCGGCGGCCCCGTCGACCGGGTCGACCGAGGAGAGCGGTCCCGGGGCACTGGTCTGGGCCGGCTGGGCGGCGGCGGTCGCGGCGGTCGGGGCGGTGGCCGGGTTCGTCGTCTGGCGTCGCCGATCCGCCGGCACACCCACCGGCCGGGGCCGTACCTCGGCGGCGACCTCCGGTCGACGCGGCGGTGGCGCCCGTGCCACGAACAGGGCCGGCGCTGGCAGGACCGTCGGCGGCAAAGCTGCCGGGGACAAGACCGTCGGGGGCAGGGCCGGCGCTGGCAAGACCGTCGGGGGCAAGACCGGCGCGGCGACCGGCGTCGTCGCGCGTACCGCGAGCGACAAGCGGCGGCCCGCCACAGTGCCGGCGGCGCGCAAGGGCGACACGGTCGTCACGGCCCGCGCGGGCGTTGCTGTCGATCCGACGCCTACCGATCAGGTGACCGAGGCCCTCGCCAGCACGGACGGCGAGGCGACGGTCGACACCGGATCACGGCCCGACACGGACCTCGCCGCCGCGACGCCTGGGTCCCGGTTGAGCAACACCCACCTGGCGCTGCTCGTCGGCGGGCTGGTGATCGCTCTGCTGGCCGGGTTCGGGTTGGCCCGTATCGGCACCGCCGACGAGAGTCCGGCGACCGGCAATTCACGACCGTCGGCCGGTGGACCGTCCGACTCGGGGCAGGTGGGCTCGGCGACCGACGGGCACCAACACCCGGCCGGTACGGGGCCGCACACGCATCGGGGTGACGACGCGACGGGCGCGACGCTGGCAACCGGCACGACGGTCAGCGCCGGTGGGTACACCCTGCAACCGCTGGAGCGGTCCCAACCCCCCGGTGTACCCGCCGACTACCGGTTCCGCATCGTCGGGACCGACCGGCAGCCGGCAACGACCTTCGCGGTCGTCCACGACAAGCCGCTGCACCTGATCGTGGTCGGCCGTGACCTGTCCGGCTACCAGCACCTGCACCCGACGATGGCACCCGACGGCACCTGGAGCGTCCCCCTGACGCTGGCCCGGCCCGGGGGCTACCGCGTCTTCGCCGACTTCTCCGTCACCGCGACCAACGGCACCCAGATCCCCCTCGTGCTGGGCGTCGACCACACAGTGCCCGGCGCGCACACCCCGGCCGCGCTGCCGCCAGCGGCGGCACAGGCTACGGCTGGTCCGTACGCGGTGTCGATGACCGGCACCCCGACGGTGGGGGTGACGGCGCCGATCCATTTCCAGGTCAGCGCCGACCCGACCGTACCGGCGCAGTTGGAGCGGTACCTGGGCGCGTACGGGCACCTGGTCGTGGTGCGTGAGGGCGACCTCGGCTACGTGCACGTCCACCCCGAGCAGGAGTTGGTCGACGGGACTGTGAAGTTCTGGCTGACCGCGCCGAGTGCAGGCCGGTACCGGGCCTTCTTCGACTTCCAGGTCGCCGGCACTGTGCACACCGGGGAGTTCACGATCAACGTTCCCTGAGTCCGGAACTTTCTCCGAGCTGCGGCCGACCAACCTCCCAGCAGCAACCATCGGAGGAAGATCACATGCGCACCACCAGCCCGAACGCTTCACGCCGCCGCTCGGCCGCCATGCTCGCCGCCGCGATCCTGACGGTGGGCGTCGCCGGCTGCGGCTCGTCCGACTCTCCGTCGACAGCGCAGGCGAGCCCGCCCGCGTCGGCCTCCGCCAACCCGGACGCTGGTGTGCTCGGCATTCGTGACCCGTGGGTGAAGGCGGCCGACAAGGGCATGACTGCGGCCTTCGGGACGCTGGTCAACGACGGCGACACCGATGTCACGGTGACGAGTGCCACGACTTCCCTGTCGCCGATGGAGCTGCACGAGATGGCCATGAAGGACGGCAAGATGGTCATGCGGCAGAAGCAGGGCGGCATCGTGATCAAGGCCAAGAGCACGCACGCCTTGGAGCCCGGGGGCGACCACCTGATGCTGATGAACCTCACCAAGCCCGTTCAGGCCGGCGACGAGTTGACAGTCACCCTGACCTTCGCCGACGGCAAGACCCAGCAGTTCCGCGCCATGGCCAAGCCGTTCACCGGCGCGCAGGAGAGCTACGCCCCCGGGCACGGCGAGCCGATGCCGGGCATGAGCCCCACGCCGGGGACGAGCATGAGCCCGGCATCGTGACGCAGACACCACAGGTCCGGCCGGTGAGCAGGCGTGGCCTGCTCACCGGCGGAGCACTGGCCGCCGGCGGGGCCCTGGCCGGCGGTGCCGCGATCGCCGCCACCCGTGTCGGGAGGACCGGGCCGCCGTCGGCGACCGCCGCCGACACGACGCCCGTGGCTACCGTCGGCAGCCTGGTCGAGCCGTTCCACGGCGCCCGGCAGGCCGGGGTGGCCACCGAACCGCAGGCGCACGCGTCGTTCGTGGCCCTCACTCTGCGGGCCGGCGTCGACCGGGCCGCGCTGGGCCGGATGTTGCGGCTGCTCACCGACGACGCCGCCCGGCTCACCCAGGGCCGACCCGCGCTGGCCGACACCGAGGCCGAACTCGGGCTGCTGCCGGCACGGTTGACAGTGACCTTCGGCTTCGGGCCCGGCCTCTACCGGGCGGCCGGCGTCGACGACCGCCGGCCGGCGTCGGTCACCGACCTGCCGTCGTTCCGCATCGACCGGCTCCAGCCGGCCTGGTCCGGCGGCGACCTGCTGCTCCAGATCTGCGCTGACGACGCGATCTCCGTCGCCCACGCCCAGCGGGTCCTGATCAAGGACAGCCGACCGTTCGCCACTGTGCGGTGGGTCCAGCAGGGCTTCCGGCGCAGCCCCGGTGTCGAGCCGGGCGGCCACACCCAACGCAACCTGTTCGGTCAGCTCGACGGCACCGCCAACCCCCGACCCGGCGCACCCATGGACACCGCGCTCTGGGTGCCGGACGGCCCGGCGTGGCTGCGCGACAGCACCACAGTGGTGCTCCGGCGGATCAGCATGAACATGGAGACCTGGGATCTGCTCGGCCGGACCGACCGCGAACTCGCCGTCGGCCGACGGCTCGACACCGGCGCTCCGCTCACCGGCACCGCCGAACACGACGAACCCGATTTCGCCGCCACCGACGCCGACGGCCTCACGGTCATCCCCGACTTTTCGCACATGACCCGCGCCCACGTCACCGACGACCGGCTGAAGATCCTGCGCCGGCCCTACAACTACGACGGGGTGCCGACGGCGGAGGGCCACGCGGACAGCGGCTTGATCTTCACCTCGTACCAGGCCGACATCGCCCGGCAGTACCTGCCCATCCAGCGCCGGCTGGCCGATCGGGATCTGCTCAACGAGTGGACCACGCCGATCGGCTCCGCCGTCTTCGCCGTCCCGCCCGGATGCCAACCGGGCGGGTGGATCGGCGAGCAGGTGCTCGGATGACCACGCCGACCGTCATGACCGTACCGTCGTCCCGCCCCACCGCCGTCCGGCTCGGCGCGGCGGTGCTCGCCGTCCTCGTGGCCGTGCTCATCCCGGCGAGCCCGGCTTGGGCGCACAACTCGCTCAAGACGGCCACGCCCGCCCGGGACGCGACCGTGCAGAGCGCACCGACCGAGGTCACGCTCGAATTCATGCAGCGACTCGACCCGGCGTTCACCACCATCGTGCTCACCGACGCCGGCAAGCGGAAGCTTGCTATCGGCGAACCCGTGGTCACCGGCGCGAAGAGCACGGTCCAGGTGACCGACACCCTGCCGAACGGGACATACACGGTCGCCTACCGGGTCGTCTCCGTCGACGGGCACCCGGTGCAGGGGTCCTATCCATTCACTGTGGCCGATCCGACGTCCAGCGCCGCGCCGGTCGCCAACGTCAGCGCGTCGGCGCCCGCCCCGTCCGCCGCCGCCGCTAAGTCCGGCGGCGGTCCGAGCACCGGCGTACTCGCCGCTGCTGCCGCACTGGCCCTCCTCGTCCTGGTGGCGGCTGGGCTGCTGTGGCGGCGGGCGGCCCGGCGCTGATCCGACCCGCCCGCGTGCGGTCGGCTCGCCCCATCACCTCACCAAGCAAGGTCAACACGTGTCCGACACCGATCCACAGCAGTTCGCCACCGACGATCCGAGCGGTGCCCGCACCGTCGCCACCGCCTCGGTAATCCCGACCGGTCCAGCCCCGTCCGCCGCCCGAGACAAGGGTTCTCCGAGATCCGGCTGGTTGGTCACTGTCGTCGCCGTCGCGTCGGGGGTCACAGTGTTGGTGCTCGGCCTGCGGGTCGGGGGTGCGCTCACGGCCGCGATTCCGGGCCTCCCCGACGCGGGACCGATCACGACCAGGGCGCTACCCGTGTTCCGGCTGCTGTCCGACGGCCTGGCCACAGTCACCGTCGGCATGCTGGTGACCGCCGCGTTCCTATTGCCCGGCGACGGACGCAGCGTCTCGCCGCACGGCTACCTGCTGCTGCGGCGGGCCGGTGTCGCCGCGCTCGGTTGGTCGGCGGCGGCGCTGTCCCTGATCGCGCTGACCGCCTCGGACCTGCTCGGCCAACCACTGACGACGCTCGGGCCCGCGACCGTCGTCAGTTTCGCCACCACCATCTCGCAGGGCCAGTCGCTCACACTCCAGGCCGCACTGGCAGTGGTCGTGGCGCTGCTGGCCAGATCCGGGGTGTCCCGTGGGCTCGCCGCGACCGTCGCGGTCCTGGCCCTGGTGGCGGTTCTGCCCCCGGCCTTCACCGGGCACTCCGCCGGGGCCGGTAACCACCAGATCGCCGTCACCAGCCTGGCCCTGCACATCCTCGCCGCCGCGGTGTGGATCGGCGCCCTCATCGCCCTGCTGGTGGTACGACGCAGTCGGCTGCTGGCCGACGCCGCCGCCCGGTACAGCCGCCTCGCCCTGGGCTGCTTCGTCGCCGTGACTGTCAGCGGGGCGGCCAACGCCGCCGTCCGCCTCGGTACGGTCGACCAGCTCTGGCACTCCCGCTACGGCTGGTTGGTGCTCGGCAAGGTCACCGCACTGCTGATCCTCGGCGTGCTCGGCGCGGCACACCGCTCCCGCGCCCTGCCGGCGCTGCGCGCCGGACGGCGGTGGGCGTTCGGCCGCCTGGCCGCCGGTGAACTGATCGTCTTCGCGGCCACCGTGGGGTTGGCGGTGGCGCTCTCGCGCAGCCCCACTCCCGTCGCCGAATCCGGCACCGACGCCGACCCGATCACCGAGTTGCTCGGCTTCCCGATGCCCACCGCACCCACCGCTGGCAACCTGCTCGGGCAGCCGCTGCCGGACATGTTCTTCCTGACCCTCTGCGCTCTCGGCATCGCTGGTTACCTGGCCGGTGTGCGACGGATGCACATCGCCGGGAACCGTTGGCCGGTCGCCCGGACGGCAAGTTGGGTGGGCGGGCTGCTGCTGCTCGCCGCGACCACCAACCTCGGTGTCGCCCGCTACGCGTACGTGCTGTTCAGCGCGCACATGGCCCAGCACATGGTGCTGTCGATGCTGGTGCCGATCCTGCTGGTCGGCGGCGCACCTGTCACCCTCGCCCTGCGCACCCTGCGTCGACCCGCCGACCCGGGGGTACGCGGTGCCCGGGAGTGGCTGCTGATCGCTGTGCACAGCCGGCTCACGAAACTACTCACCCATCCGCTCGTCGCGCTGGGCATCTACACCGCCAGCCTGTTCG
The DNA here is from genome assembly GCF_040649935.1 of Micromonospora sp. NPDC048842. Lineage (NCBI taxonomy): Bacteria > Bacillati > Actinomycetota > Actinomycetes > Micromonosporales > Micromonosporaceae > Micromonospora > Micromonospora sp. NPDC048842. Next base: position 14,365 of record NZ_JBEZGK010000001.1, read on the forward strand.
GCCTGTACTTCAGCGATCTGCTCGGCGTGCTGATGCGCTCCCACCTCGGTCACCTCGCGATGCTCACCCACTTCGTGGTCGCCGGCTATCTGCTGTTCTGGGTGCTCATCGGGGTCGACCCGGGCCGCCGACGCCTCCCCCATCCCCTGCTGGTGATCATCCACCTGGCGTCGATGATGGCGCACGGCTTCTTCGGCCTGGTCCTCATGCAGACGACCACAGTGATCGCCCCCGACTGGTACCTCGCCGTGCACCCCGGCTGGGCCTCGTCGCTGCTGGCCGATCAGAAACTCGGCGCCGGCATCGCCTGGGCGTTCGGCGAGCTGCCCGCCGTCGTCGTCATGATCGTCCTGATTCGCCAATGGATCCGCGCCGACAAACGTGAACAGGGCCGCCTCGACCGGGCCGCCGACCGGGCGGACGCCACCGGCGCGGAGGACGACCTCGCCCGCTACAACGCGTTCCTCGCCGCAGCCGGACGGACCGACAGCGATCCGCGCCGCACGGTGCGGCCGGACCAGCAGTGACACCGGAAACCCGATCTTCGGGAACCACCGGCATCTCTCACCCGACTACCACTCAGGGCCGACGCGACACCCCACCGGGCGACCAGACCAGTACGGGAAACAGCTTCGGGTGCTTCCCGACTCTTCCGATCGGATCACCATGTCTCTCACCGAACTGTCCGGCACGCCGACGCCGGAGCCCGCCACTACCATCGAGAAACCGGCCCGACCCGCCCGGCGCGCGTCACCGTTCGGCGCGCTGCTGCTGCGGCTGCACTTCTACGCCGGCATCCTCGTCGCCCCGTTCCTGGTGGTCGCCGCACTGACCGGCCTGGCCTTCACCACAACCCCGCAACTCGACACCATCCTCTACGGCGACCAGCTGACCGTCGCTCAGGTGGGTGACCGCCAGCTCCCGCTGGCCGAGCAGATCGGGGCCGCGCGCAACGCGCACCCCGACGGCAGCATCACCACTGTGCAACCCGGTGACGGCGACCGGACCACGAAGGTGGTGTTCTCCCTTCCCGAGCTCGGCGAGAACCAGCACACCGTCTACATCAACCCGTACACCGGCGAGTCCCAGGGGCAGCTGACCACCTGGTTCGGGTCCACACCGGTCACCACCTGGCTGGACGACCTGCACCGCCACCTGCACCTGGGCACCGTGGGCGAGCACTACTCCGAACTGGCCGCGAGTTGGCTGTGGGTGATGGCGCTCGGCGGGGTCATCCTCTGGTGGCGTCGACGCGGCGCCGCCAAAGCCGCCGCCCGGCACCTGCTCGTGCCGAACCTGTCCACCGCCAAGGGTGTGCGCCGTACCCGGGGATGGCACGCCACCACCGGCATCTGGCTCACCGTCGGGCTGCTTTTCCTCTCCGTCACCGGCCTGACCTGGTCCCGCTACGCCGGCGCGAACTTCGCCGCCGGCCTCGACGCGCTGAGCGCCCGCACTCCGGAGATCTCCACCAGCCTCACCGCCGGTCCCCCCGCCCCTGCCGAGACCGGCGGCGGCCACGAGCACGGTGCCGCCGGGGCTGGCGGGGTCGTCGAGTCGGCGGCCTTCGATCGGGTCCTGGCGGTCGCTCGCGGCGCGGGCCTCTCCGGGCCGGTCGAGATCAGCCCCGCGCCGGAGCCGGGCTCTGCCTGGACCGTCACGCAGGTCGACAACACCTGGCCGGTCAAGAAGGACCGCATCGCCGTCGACCCGGCCTCCGACACGGTCACCGCCCGCAGCGACTTCGCCGACTGGCCCCTGCTGGCCAAACTGAGCGGCCTCGGCATCCAGGCCCACATGGGGATCCTCTTCGGCCTGGTCAACCAGATCCTGCTCGCCGCGCTCGCCCTCGGCCTGCTCTGTGTCATCTTCTGGGGCTACCGCATGTGGTGGCAACGCCGACCCACCCGCGCCGACCGCCGTGCGATCGCCGGCACCCCGCCAGCGCGCGGCGGCGTACGCGGGCTGCCGCTCTGGGCGCTGCTGATCGGCGTACCGGTGACAGTGGCGATCGGCTGGACGCTGCCCCTGTTCGGGCTCACACTGCTGGCCTTCCTCGTCATCGACGTGGTGGTGGGTGCGGTGTCTCGACGTCGACGACCTGCCGCGGCCCCCACCTCCCCGGCACCCGCGGGGAGCTGATCCACCGGTCCGGCCGTCCGTCCACCGGACGGACGGCCGGACGCTTCGCTCAGATCACTACCTGTTTGGTGTTCGGCAGGCCGTCCACTATCGACTTCTGCACGTTGATCGTGTCGGCGATGACCTCGTGGGGCGTGTTGGCCATCCACTGCATCACCGAGATGTCCTCGAACCGGGGATGGCGGAACATCTCCAGGAACACCAGTGGCTCGTCGCCGGTGTTCTCGATGTAGTGGCCGTACGCGAAGGGGACGTAACCCACGTCGCCGGCCTGGAAGTCGAACGTCCGGGCAGCGGCCTGGGAGGCGAAGACGCCCATCCGCCCCGTGCCGGAGATGTAGTACTGCCACTCGTCGGTGGTGGGATGCCAGTGCAACTCGCGCATCCCCCCCGGCTCGACCTCCACCAGGGCCGCGGCGGTGGTCACGGATGCGGCGAAGTTGGTCGAGTCGGTGATCCGGACCGTTCCGCCGCGGAATCGCTGCGGGGTCTGCGCGAGCATCCGGTGCTTGAAGCTTCGTGGGATGTCACCGGTCGGGCTGACCACCCGATCCTGTTGCAGGGGCGGTGGGACGTCGCCCTGGAAGATGTACTTCTCCCGCTCGGGCAGGTTCTCCATCTGTTCCAGCGTCCAGCCGAAGTTCTTGGCCAGGACGTGTCGAGGGGTGTGTGCGAAGAAGTCGCTGAGCAGGAACGTGTTGTTCTCCGAGAACGCCCCGTCGTCGAAGACCAGCAGGAACTGCGCGCCGTCCTCCAACGCCTGGATGTTGTGCGGCACGCCCTGCGGAAAGAACCACAGATCGCCGGCCCTCACGTCCTCGATGAAGTTGCGCCCCTCGTGGTCGACGGCGCTGATCCGGCAGCTACCGCTGAGCATGTACGCCCACTCCGACTGCTGGTGCCAGTGGATCTCCCGGTACGCGCCCGGCTCGAGACCGAACTGGACGCCGGACAACTGGCTGGCGATCGGGAGGTCCCGGTTGGTGACCTCGCGGGTCCAGCCGCCCTTCTCCACGCGGGTGTGCGCCTGCGAGAACGAGAACTTGAGGTTGGGCACCAGCCGGCTGTCGGTCGTCGGTGGAACCAGGAGGTCCGGGTTCTGCCGCTCGAGCTCGACGTTGCGGCCCGCGAAGGGCGGGGCGCCCTGGTCGCCGCGCCGCGGCTGAGGATCGCTGTTCGCCATGATCGCTGTCTCCTCACTCGGGTTGGATCGGATGGGGCGCGGAAACGGATCCGCCTCGCAGCCGCAGCCGGGACGAGATCCCCAGCAGGGCACGCACTCCGGGCCAGCCGTACTGGACCGCGATCGCGACCGGAACCGCCGCCGCGGTCGCCATGAGCACCAGGCGGGTCCACGCCGGAGCGTGACCACCCGCCCCGGTGCCGGCGTAGAGGACGAACATCAGCAGTACGACCCGGAGCCGATACAGACCGGGAAGTTCGGTGAGCTGGGCCATGACTCGATGATCGGCGCCGACCGCCGCCGGTCGCATCACGTGATCGCGCTATTACCGCAGGTCAAATCCCGGACTGCGGGGGCCATTCGGCGCAATCCCGCCGGTTCGTCGATCCGCTCGCCCGTACCTGCCGGCATGGCTAGGCTCGGTCGCAGGACGGCCTTTCGACGCGCCTGGTAACAACCGGGGAGAACGCCATTGTCCGAATCACTCTTCAACGCCGGAACGCTCCCGGCCGACGACATCACCAGCGACGCCGAGCAACGACGGCACCGACTGTTCGCCACGGCGGACCAACTCCGGCTGGCCGGACGCGGGATGGAGGCGCTGCACGTCCTGGCCGCGGAGATCGCCACGAGTCGCAGCGGCGAGCGCCACCGCGCCCACCTGCTCGGGCGCCTGGCGCAGATCGTGGCACTGGAGCAGCCGACCATCGCCCTCGCCGGCCTCCGGGAGGCGTTGAACCTCCGACTGGACGCCCGCAGCCGCGGCACAGTACTCGCCATGGTCGCCACGATCGCGGCCCGCACGGGACATCCGGACACCGATGCCCTGCTGCGCGACGCGGGCACCGCGCACGCCGCGTCGGGTGATCAGGCGTCCGCCCGCCATCTCGCCCTCGGCCGGGCCGCCCGCTCGCTCGCACACGGTGATCTGCCGGGCGCCCAGGCCGTGCTGGCGGCCCTGGACCCGGACTCCTGGGCGGCACGCGCGGACGCCCCGTCCATCCGGGCGGAACGGATCCTCGTGCAGCTCGGCCTGGGCCGGCACCAGGACGCGCGGGCCGCGACCCGCCAGGCGCCCGAGACGACTGACGTCTCATTCGCCGGGCTGACCGCGCTGGACTGCCTTCGCATGGTGGCAGTGGGAGAGCTGCCCGAGGCGGCCGCGCTGGCCGTCACGACGCTCAGCGCCGACTCTGCGAACCTCAGCAGGGAGGTGCGTGCCCTGTTGGTAGCGGTGATCGGCGAGGTCCGCTACCGCCGGGCCGAACACGACGACGCTCGCGCCATCCTCCGCGCCTGCCTCACCGAGGACCGATGGCCCGACCGTACGATGTGGACTGTCGCGTCCTGTGTGGCGGTGCGCGACCCCGCGCTCAGCGCGCCGGTCGGGCTGCTCACCACCGTCGTCGCCGACCTGCACCGGTCGGTCCGGTCACTCCTGCCCGTGCCGCACTTCGGCCCCCGACTGGTACGCGCGGCGGTGGCGGCCGACGACACCCGGGCCGCCCAGCGGGTCACCGAACTGGTCGAGCTGGTCGCCACCCGTACCCCGGTGCCGTTGTGGCTCGCGCTGGCCGACCAGAGCCGAGGGTTGCGCGACGGCGACCCGGACGCCCTACGGTCGGCTGTCGACCGGCTGCGCACCACCGCCGCGCGGCCGGCGCTCGCCGACGCGTTGCTCGACCTCGCGAACAGCCCCCGGGTGCGATCCGGGGAGGCGCGCGATGCCGCGCACGAGGCGGCGGCCCTCTACGCCCGGATCGGCGCTCCTGGCGACCAGGCGATCGCGGACCGGCGCTGTGCCGACCTCACCGCCACCCCGCGCCACCGGCCGTCGATGGACGAACCGCCGAGCCGGGGCATCGGCACGCTCACACCCGCCGAGGAGCGGGTGGCCGAGATGCTCGCCACCGGCGCCACGAAGAAGGAGGCGGCCAGGAGCCTTTTCGTCTCCTTCCACACCGTGGACACCCAACTCCGCTCCATATACCACAAGCTGGGCATTCACAATCGGATGCAGTTGGTGCGGGCCTGGGAACGCACCAGACGATAATCAGCCGATGACAGCGCCAGCCGACCTGACCCCGCTCGCCGAAGCCGTGGAGTGCGAATTCATGCACTCCTACGAGTCGCAGGCGCCCGGACCCGCGTACACCGATCTCGGGATCGCGACCACCCGCATCGGCGGCGGTGTCGCCCTCGCCATGCGCAACGATCCCTCCGGCGGGTACTGGAACAAGGCCCTCGGCTTCGGCACCACCGAGCCGTTCACAGTGCAGACCCTGGATCGCGTCCTCGACTTCTACCGGGAGCAGGGCGTCGACCAGGCTGTCCTCCAGCTCGTTCCGTCGGTGCTGCCGGCGGGCTTCGACGAGGTCGCTGCCGCGCGTGGGCTCGAGCCGGGAAGCACCTGGATCAAGCTCGCCGCCCGACCCGGCGACGTCGCCGCGGCGCAGACCCGTCTGCGCGTCGCCCCGGTACCGGCCGCCGACGCTCGGCGCTGGGCCGACGTGCTGCTCACCGGGTTCGGCATGCCGACCGGTGGGCTCACCGACATGCTGGCCGCGACCGTCGGCCGGTCGGCGTGGCGACCGTACGCGGCCTGGGACGACGGCGAACTGGCAGCGGGCGGCAACCTGTTCCTGCACGGCGAGGCCGCGTCGCTCAACGCCGCCGCGACGGCTTCCGGTCACCGCGGCCTCGGGGCGCAGTCGGCGCTGATCGCCGCCCGCGCCCGAGCCGCCACCGAGGCGGGATGCCGGTGGCTGTTCGCCGAGACCGGCAAGCCCGCGCCCGGCCAGCAGAACCCCTCGCTGAACAACATGCGCCGGGCCGGGCTGACGCCGCTCTACGAACGCCGCAACTGGGTCTGGCGGGCAACTGCCTGAGGGTCACTTCTCGCTGTCGAGCAGCGCCATCATCGCTGTCGCGTACCGCTGGCCGGAGGCGGCGCCGGCCGGCACGGCACTCTCGATCTCGTCCAACGCGTCCTGGTCGAGCACCAGGTCGACAGCGCCCAGCGACTCGGTCAGCCGGTCCCGCCGCCGCGCCCCGACCAACGGCACGATCTGTTCGCCCTGTGCCGCCACCCAGGCGATCGCCACCTGGCTGGTGGTCGCGCCCAGCCGCTGTGCGACCCGGCCGAGCGCGTCCACCAGGCGCAGGTTGGCGGCCAGGTGCTCGCCCTGGAACCGTGGGCTGTTGGCTCGGAAGTCCGTGCCGGTCAGCGTACGGTCGGCGGACCAGTGGCCGCTGAGCAGACCTCGGGACAGCACCCCGTAGGCGGTCAACCCGATGCCCAGTTCCCGCAGCGCCGGCAGGATGGTGGCCTCCGGGCCCCGGGAGAGCAGCGAGTACTCGATCTGGACGTCGCTGATCGGCGCCACCGCGGCGGCCCTGCGGATGTTGTCCGCGCCCACCTCGGAGAGCCCGATGTGCCGGATGTAGCCGGCCTGCCGCATCTCGAGCAGCGCGCCCACTGTCTCCTCGATCGGCACCTGCGGGTTCAGCCGCGAGGGCCGGTAGATGTCGATGTAATCGGTGCCCAACCGGCGCAGCGAGTACGCCAGCCGGTCCTTCACCGCCGCCGCCGACACGTCGTACGGTGCCGCCTGGAAGCCGCCGTCGGGTGTGCGGCGTGCGCCGAACTTCACGCTGAGCACCACCTCGTCCCGGCGACGTTCCCGCAGCACGCGGCCGATCAGCATCTCGTTGTGACCCGACCCGTAGAAGTCCGCCGTGTCGATCAGGTTCACACCGGCGTCGATCGCCGCGTGCAACGTCGCGACGCTCTCCGCCTCGTCGGCCGGCCCGTACAGGTCGGACATGCCCATCGCGCCGAGCCCGATGATCGACACCTCCGGCCCGGAGGCACCCAACCGTCGCCGTCGTAGACCCGTCATGTCCCTCGTCTCCTTCGGTCGTCGTCGCGGTGCGTCGTAATGCGCGGGCACCGCTGTGTACGCTGTGTCCATATAACCAGCAAGTAGACAGCGTGTCCATATAACCGGGAGGACCAGTGGCCGAGCTCACGCCGGATGCCCAGAAGCCAGTGCGCCGTGGTCGCGGCCGACGCCCCGCCGATCAGGTACGCGCGGAGATCCTCACGGCCGCCGGTGAACTCCTGCTCGCCGAGGGCATGGCCGGCTTCACCATCGAGAAGGTCGCGGCCCACGCCGGAGCCAGCCGGATGACCATCTACAAGTGGTGGCCCTCCAAGGGAGCGCTAGCCCTGGACGGCTACTTCACAGTCGTCGCGCCCACCCTGGCCTTCGCCGACACCGCCGACATCGTCGCCGACCTGACCAACCAGCTCGTCGCCTTCGTGCACCTGGTGCGGGACACCACCGCCGGGCGGGTCATCAGCCAGCTCATCGGGCAGGCGCAGACCGATCCGGAGCTGGCCGCCGCCTACCGCGAGCGCTACTCCGCACCCCGCCGGGCCCTCGCCGTCGAAACCCTCACCCGGGCCATGGCCCGGGGACAGCTACGGCCCGACATCGACAGCGAATCCGTCGTCGACCAACTCTGGGGCGCCTGCTACCACCGGCTCCTCATCGCCGACCTGCCGCTCACCGAGGACTTCGCCCGCACCCTTGTCGACAACCTCATCCGCGGACTGCGCTGACCGACCAGCGGTCAGGCCAACGCACCACGATACGGATCGACAGGGCCCGGGGCGGCCACCCGACCAAACATGAAGATCATGTTCAATCGATGCTAACGTCATCGATCGATGCGCATACGATCGTCAGTCTCGCCCGGCTGGCACCGCAAACTGAGGTGAGGATGCCCCTCCACTTCGACCTGCTCGGCCCGCTGACAGTGTCACGGGACGGCCGGCCGGTCGCCCTCGGGTCGACGAAACAGCAGCTGGTGCTGGCCGCCCTGCTGCTACGCCCGGGTGAGGCGATCTCCGCCAACGAACTGATGACGATGGTGTGGGGCGACCAGCCCCCCGCCTCGGCCGCCGCGAACCTGCGCACCTACCTGCGAGGGCTGCGCCAGGCACTCGACTGCAGCGCGGGCGAGCGCCGCCGGATCCTCACCACACCGGGTGGCTACCTGCTTCGCGTCGAGCCGGACGAGCGGGACGTGGACCGGTTCGACGTGGCGGCGGCGCGCGGACGGGCAGCGCTGGCCGCCGGCGACCCGGCGGCGGCGCAGCCGGAACTGGCGCTCGCGCTCGGCATGTGGCGCGGGCCCGCCTTCGCCGGGCTGCCGCTGCCCCGGCTCCTCACCGGCCGGGTCGCGCGGATCACGGAGCGGCGGCTGCTGACCGAGGAGGACCACGCCGCGGCGCGGCTCGCGCTCGGCGAGGCGGCCCAGGTGATCCCCCGGCTGCGGGCGCTGCTCGACCGTCACCCACTGCGGCAACGGGCCTGGTCCCAACTCATGACCGGTCTCTACCAGATCGGCGACATCGCCGGGGCCCTGGCAGCCTTCCAGCAGGCCAGGCGCGCGCTGGCCGAGGAGACCGGGATGGACCCCGGCCCCGAGCTGACCCGGTTGCACGACGACATCCTGCACCACCGCCTCAGCCAGCAGGCCGCGACGACAGGGCCGGCGGACGACGCGTCGGCCGGCGCGGCACCGGGCCGCCCTCAGCAACTGCCACTGGCCCTACCCGGTTTCGTCGGACGCACCGCCGAACTCGACCTCCTCGACGCGACCCTCGGAGCCCGACCCGATCGACAGGCCTCAGTGGACATCGTCACCATCAGCGGCATGGCCGGCGTGGGCAAGACGACACTCGCGCTGCACTGGGCCCACCGGGCCGCCGACCGCTTTCCCGACGGCCAGCTGTACGTCAACCTCCGAGGCTACGACGACGCGGACGCGGTGTCCCCCGCCGACGCCCTGGTCGACTTCCTCGAGGCGCTCGGCGTACCGGTCGGCCGCATCCCCAGCAGCGTCGACGCTCGGGCCGGGCTGTACCGCAGCCTGCTGGCCTCACGTCGGATGCTCGTCGTCCTCGACAACTCGCGCGACGCCGACCAGGTACGACCGCTGCTGCCCGGCGTGGGTCGGTGCGCGGTCCTGGTGACCAGCCGCGACCAGCTCAGCAGCCTCGCTGTGGCCGAGGGCGCCCGACCGTTGACGCTGGAGGTGCTGACGGCCGCCGAGTCGACGAGGCTGCTCCGCAGCCGGCTGGGTGACGACCGGGTGGCGGCGGAACCGGCGGCGACCAGCGAGGTGATCGAGTCGACAGGTCGCCTCCCGCTCGCCCTGTCCATCGTGGCGGCACGGCTGACCGCCCGGTCCACCTTCCCGATCGACGCCGTCGCGGCCCAACTACGCCCGTCCGAGTCCCGGTTGGAGCAACTGGCCGACGGGGACGTCCGCCGGATCTTCTCCTGGTCGTACCGGGCGCTGAGCACCGAGGCGGCCCGCCTGCTGCGTCTGCTGGGCCTGCACCCGGGCCCCGACCTGACCGGAGACGCCGCCGCCGCGCTGCTCGGCCGCCCCCGGGCGGCCGTCACCCCGCTGCTGAAGGAGCTGACCCGGCTGCACCTGCTGACCGAGCACCTACCCGAGCGGTACGCCCTGCACGACTTGCTCAGGTCGTACGCGGCCGAACTGGCCCAGGCATCCGACCTGGCCGAGGAGCGACAGGCCGCCGCGCGCCGAATGTACGACCACTACCTGCACAGCGCCCACCCCGGCGCGGTGTCACTCCAGCCGACCTGGGCGCCCATCGAGCTGGAACCACGGATGCCGGCGAACGTGCACGTGCCGATGCCCGATCGAGTCGTCGCGGCGGCCTGGTTCCACGCCGAGCACCCCGTCCTGCTGCGGGTACTGCGTCAGGCCGCGGAGACCGGCTTCGAGCGGTACGCCTGTCAGCTCGCCTGGGCCCTGGCCGCGTACCTCGCGCCTCGGGGCATGTTTCAGGAGCAGCTCGCGGCCCAGCAGGCAGCGCTCGCTGCGGCGCAGCGGATCGGCGACGTCCGGGCGCAGGCGCAGGCCAGCCGAATGCTCGCCCGCGCGCTCATGCGGCTCGGCGACCAGCACGCGGCCGAGCACCACGTACAGCGGGCGCTCGAACTGTACGAACAGCTTGAGGACCTGGACAGCCTGGCGCTGATCCTGCGCCAGTACACCGAGCACTGCACCCAGTACGGCCGGCTGGACGAGGCACTCAAGCACAGCGCCGAGGCGCTGCGGGTCTCGCAGCTCATCGGCAACCGGTACGCCGAGGCGCGCGCGCTGAACGTCAAGGGCTACCTGCACGCCCTGACCGGTGACTACCACCAGGCCGTCGTCGACTGCGCCGAGGCGCTGGCCCAACAGGAGGCGATAGACGACCGCGTCGGGCAGGCCGCGACGTTGGACAGTCTGGGCTTCGCGTACCACCGCCTCGGTGACCCGGCCAGGGCGGCGCTCTGTTACGAGCAGTCCGTCCAACGCTTCCAGGAGTCGGCCAACCGGTATCACGAAGGGCTGACCCTCGTCCGGCTCGGCGAGGCGCGCGAGGCGATGGCGGACCCTCCGGCCGCTGCCGAGGCATGGCAGCGGGCCATCCGAATCTACGACGACCTCGGCGACCCCGCCGCCGAGGTGGTGCGACAGCTGCTGGCACGCGTCGCGCCCGGCCACTCCGGCCCGGTGACCCCGCCCGACTGAGACGCCCCGTTTACAGCGGCCGGGCCGTCTGGAGCTGGTCGCGGATCAGCGCCTCGTAGTAGCGCCCGTGCGCGATCAGCTCGTCGTGTGTGCCCTGCTCCACCAGGGAACCCTCCTCCATCACACCGATCAGGTCCGCGTTGAGCACCGTGCTCAACCGGTGCGCGATGACGATCCTGGTGCACGACAGCGCCGAGAGGATCTCGTCCACCCGACGCTCGGTGACCACGTCCAGGTGGCTGGTCGCCTCGTCGAGCAGCAGCAGCGGCGGGTTGTGCACGAGGGCGCGGGCGAGGGCCAGCCGTTGCCGCTGGCCGCCGGAGAGCCCTCCGCCACCCTCGGTGAGTCGGGTCTCGTACGCCATCGGCATCGCCATGATCTCGTCGTGGATCTGCGCGCGCTCGGCGGCGAGGACTACCTCGTCGTAGGTCGCCGACGGATGCCCGAGGGAGATGTTGTCGCGGACGGATCCGGCGAACAGGGCGGGCTCCTGGGTGACCATGCCACACCAGCGGCGCAGCTCGCGGAAGTCGAGGTCCTGGAGCAGACGCCCGTCGAAGCGGACCTCACCCTCACTGGGGACGTACAGCCCGATGATCGTCTTGGCGAGCGTCGTCTTACCCGACCCGGTCCGTCCGACCAGCGCCACCTTCGCGCCGGCCGGAATGGAGAGGTCGACCCCGCGTACGGCCCAGGCGGCGTTGGCGCTGTAGCGCATGCCGACTCCGCTCAGCGTCACCTGCCCGGAGATGCGGCCCGGTGGCTGGGACGTGGACCGGTCCTGCTCGGCGGCCTCGTCCATCACGTCCCGGATCCGTTCCAGGTGGGTGCCGACCGTCTGTAGTTGGCGGGCCGTGTTGACCAGGCCCATCAACGGGGTGAGCACGGCCGCGGCGAGGGCGTTGAGGGCCAGCATGGTGCCCAGCGACATCGCGCCGGCGACGACCTGGTGCGCGCCGACCCACAGCAGGAGCAGCGGCGAGCCCATGCGGAACACCCCGAGCGTCGCCTCCAACCCGGTCTCCAGCTGACGGCGGTGCAGCGAGGCGAACTGCCGGGTCTGGAACAGCCCGGACCAGCGGCCGAGGACCTGCTGCTCGGCGCCCATCGCCTTCACCGTCTCGGCGCCGGCCAGCACCTCGACGGCGTAGTTCTGCTCCTCGGCCTGCGCGGCGATGTCCCGGTGCGTGCGTTCCCGCATGGCCCGGTACGTCGCCACGATCGCGCCGAGTTGCAGCAGACCCAGGCCCAGCACCAGCCAGGCGTAGAGCGGCGTGAACGCCAGGAGCATGCCGATGTAGACGACGACGAACAGTCCGTCGAGGACGAGCGACATCGTCTGGCTGGTGACCAGGTCGCGGATGACCGTGTTGCTGGACATCCGCATCAGCAGGTCGCCGCTGCTGCGCAGTTGGAAGTACGAGTACGGCAGGGCGAGCAAATGGTCGAAGAAGCGCCGCATCATGGTGTCGTCCATGCGGGCGTGCAGCACGTTGAGAGCGACACCGCGGGCATAGGTGCCGACGCCCTGGGTGGCCAACAACAGGAGCATGCCGAGGCCGAGGACGGTCAGGGCCTCGACCTGCCCCTTTCCGATCACCGTGTCGACAGCGAACTTGGTGATCAGTGCCGGCAGCAGCACCGCCAGTTGGAGCAGCAGCGAGACGACCAGGACCAGGCCGAGCAGCGGACGGGAAAAGGTCAGCATGCTGCGGGCGAACCGCAGCGAGGCCAGGCGTCCCGGGCTGGGGCGGCGCTCGAACTCCTCACCGGGGCTGAGTTCGATGGCGATGCCGGTGAATCCCTCGGCGAACTCCTCACGGCTCATCCGCCGCCGGCCCATCCCCGGGTCGACGACGACCGCGCCGCGTCGGTCCCACCGCTCCAGCACCAGATAGTGCCGGAAGTTCCAGTGCACGATCGCGGGGAGCCGCAGCTGCGGCAGTCCGTCGAGGTCGACGCTGACACCTCGGGCCCGCATGCCCGCCCGGCGGGCGAGTTGGGCCATCTGCAACGCCGTGGCGCCGTCGCGGCCGATGCCCAACTGCTCGCGGCACTCGGCGACGGAGGTCCACCGCCGGTAGGAACTGAAGACCATGGCCAGACACGCGGCGCCGCATTCGGTAGCGCTCATCTGGAGCATGATCGGCACCCGGCGGCGCTGTCGCAGCCAGCTCGGCGTCATCGGAGGACCCTCCCCACGCCCGGCACCAACTCCAGCAGTGTGGGGTTGGCGACCACGAGACTGAGCCGGCCGAAGGTCTGCTGCGTCTCGCCGGAGAGCAGGACGATGGTGACCGGCCGGGCCACCTCCGCAGGGATGTTCCAGCGCCGAGCTGCGGCGTCGTCGACGACGACCTCGGCCCGGACGACCCGCAGTGTTGCCCGTCCGCCCTCCTGGACCAGTGTGACCTCCGTGCCCTGCGCCGGCTCGGGGTCGAGGCGTCCGGCGAACATGGAGACCAGATTCGACCCGTCGGCACCGATCGCGGCGCCGTCGACGGTGCGCGGCACCCGCATCACCGCCGCGAAGCCCAGGCCGATCAGCAGCAGCACGGCGAGCGCCACCAGCGGCCGACCGGAGGACCGGATCGGGCTGCGGGCGGGGCCGTCGTGCACGCCACCGCGGTAGCTCGCCAACGCCTGCGGGCGGTACGGCCAGACCTGCTGCTCAGCCACGCGGGTCACCGCCCACCGCCGGGGCCGGAGGCTCGACCAGCAGGATCGACGGGACCCGCTCCGGCAAGGCCAGGCGCAGCAGGTTGTAGCCGATGCCGGCGATGCCACTCATCAGGCCGGGAGTCTCCGCTCCGAGCGGAACCCCACACAGCCAGCCGTCCCGGTCGATGTAGTCCAGGATGCTGGCGGCCACCAGCTCGGCCTGCCGGGCGGCGTCCTCGTCGCCGCGGACCCGTGCGGCGGCCAGCAGGGCCTCGACGTTACCGAGGTCGCCGTGGCAGATGCTGTGGTTACCGGTGCCGGTGATGACCTCGCCGGTCAGGCCGAAGCGCAGCATGCCGGTGCTGGCGTCGGAGAGGTCGCGGTCGAGCAGTTCGTGGTCGTCGACGTAGCCGGCCAGGTCGGCGCGGGCGAGCGCGATGCCGGGCCCGCCGTGGCACCAGGCGACCATGGAGTACCGCTCCGGCGTGGTGTCACGCAGGTCGAGCCAACACATGTGCTCCGGGTCGAAGGCCGAGCGTTCGTAGCGCATCGCTCCCTCGACCAGCGGCAGGTGGTCGCGGTTGCCGAGGGCCCGGTCCAGCCGGGCCAGGGCGACAGCGATGCCGGACCCACCGTGGGAGAAACCCGCCAGCGGCCGACTCGGGTTCACCGCGCCCGCCCAGCCGATCCCGTCTCCGGCCGGCTCGGCCTTGTCCGCCAGGATCCGGGCGAACGTGCGGGCCGCGTCGAGGACCGGCTCCGACGGCCGTGCCGCGTGCAGCGCCAGCAGCGCGAGGATCGCTCCGGCCGCGCCGCTGATCACGTCGTACGCCTCGTCCTGCGGCGCGAGGTGCAGCAGGACGGGCACGATGCGTCCGGCCGCGTCCAACAGGTCGTCGCGCTGCCACAGGGCGCCCAGGTGACTCAACGCGTACAGCGGGCCGCCCAGCTCGTTGAAGGCGCCGACTGTGAAGTTCTCCAGGCTCTCCGTCGGCGTCTCGTCGAGCAGGTCGATCTGACGTACCAGCATGCCCGCCGCGACCTCGGCCGCGCTGCGGAAGCGTTGCTCGCCGCTGACCTCGCCGAGGTAGCCGAGGAACAGCGCGATCCCGGACAGCCCGCTGTAGAGGTCGATCCCGACCGGGCCCAGCTGCCAGATCTTGTCCGCCACCAGGGTGTGCCCGAGCCAGGCGATCGAGTCCTCGCCGGTGTCGGCCGACAGCAGCAGCCGGTCACCGGCAGCGCACGCGGCTGCGATGAACCGGTCCACGTCGGCGGGAACGGTGGCGGCGGTGACCTGGTACTCCGACCACTGCCCCTGACTCTCCACGCCCATCGTCAGCGCCGCGAGCGAGCTGCGCAGGATCCAGGTCTGCTGGGCCAGGTGCGTTTCGGAGAGGGCGTCGATGCGCTGCCGCGACCGCTCCAGGCCGCTGGTGGGCAGCACCCCGGCGACCACCGAGCCGTCTCCGGCGACGAAGTCGTGCGAGGCGGGTGTCGTGCTGAAGAAGGGGATGTCGCCGCGGCTGAGCTGTGCCTGCTCGGCGGTGGCGATCCGGGCCTCGGCGCCGGGCCACTCCTCCTGCAACCACAGGAAGCTGAAGAACCGCTCCCGGTCCAGCGCGTTGCGCAGCAGGTCGGGGTGGCGGCTCTCCTGCAGCAGCTTGCCGTAGGTGCGGGTGGCGCGCAGGATCACGCGTACCTCGTCCCCGGCGAACGCGGCCACCGGCCCGTCCGGTGCCAGCAGCTCGTCGCGGTGGCGGTGCAGCAGCCGGTAGGTCTGCTCGAACCCGGCCATGATGTCCGCGCTGAAGTCGAGGGTGTGGTGTGCCGCGTCGCTCAGGCTGGGCAGGTTCTGCCCGCCGCCCATCTCGATCCGCTTGCGGACCAGGCGCATCTCGTCGGTGCCGGACTCCTCCCAGGTGGCGACCGGGGTGGGCGTGAGCTGCCCGGCGGTGCCGGCCAGACCGCTGAAGTCGACACCGCCGACGCCGTCGTCGTCCTGGTAGATGATGGGCCGGGGCAGGAGCCCGACCTCCAGGACCGACTCCCGCATCGTCCGGAACGACTCCGCCGAAACGCCGATCTGCTGGTCCGTCTGCTCGCCCTGCGGATGGAAGAGGGCCTCCAGGTCGACGAGCATCGGGTGCTCGCCGGCGGCGATGATGTTCTCCAGGTGGAAGTCGACGGCCGCGAGGCTGTGCAGCAACGCCAGGTAGCTGCCCTGCCGGGTGTAGAAGCGGCGCAGCGCGTCGTGATCGGCGCAGGGCCCGGCGGTGACGAACTCCGACCAGCCGTAGTCACCGCGGTCGAGCACCCACATCGTGCGCAGCGACGGTTGCGCGCCGCGTGTGTTGAGCCAGTCCAGCACTTGCTGGAAGTGCAGCTCGACCTGGAGCCCTCGGGGCTTGTAGACGGCGCGGGCGCCGTTGGCGAAGCGGACGAACCCGACCGAGCGGCCACCGCGGTGGGAGTCACCGGCGCCGAACGACACCTCCGTCACGCTGCCCAGCTCCGCCGGGTCGCCCAGCCGGGCGGTCAGCGCGGTGGCATCGGCGGTGAGGCGCTGGGCGAACTCGATCCGGGCGTCCACCCAGTTGTCGATGAGGATTGTCGCGTCCCGGGCCAGCACCGGGTACTCCATCAGGACGTCGAGCGTGTACTTCGGGTCGCGTAGCCGCCGGGCGAAGTCCTGGAAGCGCTGCTGCGAGGTCTCCCCCTCCAACTGCCCCTGCAACCGCAGGACGTTGAGTTCCAGCACGAGCACCCGGCCGACGAGCAGGTTGATCGCCCCGTAGGGCGGCTCGCAGAGCTGGTCGGCGAGCAGATCGGCGTCCAGGTGTGGTCCCGGCGTACCCGCGCAGGCCGCGTGCACGGCCTCGCGTACCCGGCGGACGCCGTCGTCCACCAGTGGGCGCACCAGTTCGACGAACGCGGCGTGCGGGTGGGGTTCGTGGTGGTGGTCGTGGTCGTGGTCATGGTCGTGCCCGTGGTGGTCAGCGTCAGCGGCCTCGCCCGGCCGGTGGTCGCGCCATGCGCGCTCGATGGTGCGCACGTAGTCCGGGATGTCGGCGAACCTGCTGCGGACCGTCTCCGGCGTCTCACCGAGCACAGTGGTCAGTGTGGGCTCGTCGAGGTCGAGGGCGTCGAGCCAGCTCTCGAACAGGTCCGTGTCACCGGCGAAGACCGGTTCGCTCTTCCACCGATCGAGCCGGAGCCGCCCCCGGTCGTCGTCCACCGAGCCGGTCGGCGCCGCGCCGCCGAGCCTCTCCGGCAGGGAGTACGCCAGGTACCAGCAGGGGTTCGAAACGTCCACCGGGTCGTGACCGGGTAGGTGCGACTGCGTCATCGGGGGTGCTCTCTCTCGCGCAGCGGTCGGGTCTCGCGGGGGACGGTGCCCGGACACCGCAGGCGTCCGGGCACCGCCGGTGGAGCAGGTGGATCAGGCGGTGCACAGACCGCAGGTCGACTGCGTCTGGCAGGTGCCACAGGTGGTTCCGCCGCACGTCGCGCCGCAGGAACCGCACGGGGTCTCCCGGGCGGTGAAGCCGCCGCAGCAGCCGAGGGTCCAGAGACCCTCGGTGCGCGCGCCGGCGATGTGCGCGAGAACGTCGTCGCCGAGCTCGACCACGCCGCAGGGGTGCTCCGGCAGCGCCGCCAACTGCTCGGCGGAAAGGCTCGCCCGGTACTCGGGGTCCTTCCAGGCTTGCACGATGTTCATTAAGGGCTCTCCTCAAGGGGTTCGGGATGTGCTGGCGGAAGAACGCGGTTGTCGAGGACGGTCCGTCTTCTCCGCCGAGGTGGACCGATCAGCCGCAGCAGCCGACGGTGAAGGCCGCGCAGGTGCCGTTGCAGAAGGTGCCGTTGAAGGAGAAGCAGCCGGCGGCCCCGGTGACCACGGTGATCGTGGGAGTCGGGGTCCACGTGCCGCCGTCGGCCCCGTCGAGCTCCTGGTCGTTGAGCTCGACGAAGCCGGCCGGGTTCGCCGGCAGGCTGGCACGCTCCTCGTCGCTGAGCGACGCCCGGTAGACCGGGTCCTTCCACGCCCTGATGTAGTCCATCTGAACTCCGATCTATCTGTGGTGAAGTGCGATACGTGGATGGGCCTCCACGGGCGGAACCGTAGGACCGCGCTATGGCAGATCGATGGCATCGCGATGGTCGGTCGGCGGTTCCAGCAGCAGCACCGATGGCACACCCGCCGGGTCGGCCCAGCGCAGGAGCGCGTAGCCGATGCCGGCCAGGCCGCTCATCAGGCCCGGTGTCTCCACTCCGCGGGGCACGCCGCACCGCCACTCGCGGTTCTCGATGTCCGCGACGGCGCTCGCCACGATCGCGGCGGCGCGCTGGGCCGCCCCCTCGTCGCCGAGGGCTCGTGCGGCGGTCAGCGCCGCCTCGGCGTTGCCGAGGTCCCCGTGGCAGATCGAGTGGTTGTGCAGCAGGTTGCCCGGCTCCAGCGTCGCCGTCAGGGCACGCCGCAGGTCGTCGCGCAACAACGCGTCGTCGGTGGCGTAGCCCAGGAGTTCGGCGCGGGCCATCGCGACACCGGCCGCCCCGTGGCACCAGGCGACCATGGAGTCGCCCTGCGGCGTGTCCGGGCGCAGGTCGCGCCAGTTGCCGGTCACCTCGTCGTACACGGTGCGTTCGTAGCGCAGCGCCGCGTCCACAGTGTCGCGATGCTCACGCGTGCCGGCGTACCGGTCCCATCGAGCCAGGGCGGTGGCGATACCGGACGCGCCGTGCGAGAACCCCGCCAGCGGCGCCTCCGCGTAGAGCGTGCCGGACCAGCCGACCCCGTCGCCGACCGGCAGCGCGCCGGTGAGCGTGTGCCGGGCCAGCGTCCGGGCGCCGTCGAGCAGGCTGGGGTCGGCCGTGACCCGGTGCAGCGACAGCAGGGCCAGCAGCCCGCCGGCGCTGCCGTTGATGATGTCGTACTCGCGGGTCTCGGTGGCATGCGTGACCATCGACGCGGCCAGGCTCACTGCGGTGTTGACCAGGTCGGCGCGGTCCAGGACGGTGGTGAGGTGGCTCAGGGCGTACACCGAGCCGCCCAGGTGGTCGAAGCCGCCGACGCCCGCGGCCCCCGCCGGGCCGGCGAGCCAGCTCTGCGCCTCGCGGAGCATCATCGTGGCGGCCCGGTCGGCGGCCTGCCGATAGACAGTGTCGCCTGTGACATCCGCCAGCCGGGCGAGGAACAGGGCGATGCCGCTGATGCCGTTGTAGAGGTCCATGGCGCTGGGGCCGAGCATCCACACCTTGTCGGCGATCAGGCTCAGGCCCAGCCAGCAGATCCGGTCGTCCTCGGCGAGCGCTGTCGCCAGCAAGCGGTCCCCGATCATCCGCGCCGCGTCGACGAGGCGCTCAGGTGCGACGGTCGCGGGCGCAACAGTCGAGTGCACACCAGTCGCGGGTACGACCGGCGGCGGCAGCACCCTCGCGCCCGTGCGGCTGGTTGCACGCCACCGCGACGGGTCTCCCATGATCAGCGCGGTGAGCGAGGCCTCGATGATCCAGCTCTGCTGGGCCAGGTGGTCCTCGGACATGCCCGCCAGTCGTTCGCGGACCGCGTCCAGGCCGGTCTGGCGCAACGCGCCCGGCAACACCGTGCCGTCGCCACCGGTGAGGTGCGTCGACGACGGTGTGGTCACGAAGATCGGCACGTCGCCGGCGTTGATCTGCGCCAACTCCGCGGCGATGAGGGCGTCGCGGTGCTCGCGGTGCTCGTGCCCCGCCCACAGGTTCTCGAAGTACCGGTCCCGGTCCAACGCGTCACGCAGCAGGTCCGGATGCTGCGCCTCGGCGAGCAGCCGGACGTACGACTCGGTGGCGCGCAGAACCACTCGCACCTCGTCGTGCGCGAACGCGGCCAACGGACCGGACGGCCCCAGCAACTCGTCCCGGTGTCGCAGCAGGATCCGATAGAGCGAGCGGTATCCGTCGCCGATCTCGGGGGCGAACTCCGTCACGTCCAGCGGCTGCTCGCCCAGTGTGGGCAGATTCCCCGAACCGGGCAGCAGGACCCGCCGCCGATCCAGGCGCATCTCGTCGGTGCCGAGCCCGTCCCAGACCGTGACCGGCCGGGCGGTCAACTGCCCACCGGCCCCGGACATCCCGCTCATGTCGAACTGGTTGACCTGGTTGCCCTCGGTCCAGACCACGGGTGCCGGCAGCAGCCCCACAGTGATGACCGACCTGCTCATCAACCCGACCCCGACGCTCTGCAGGTAACCCGCCTGGTCGCCGATCGGCCGCTCCCACTGCCAGTTGTGCAGCATCGCCTCCAGATCGATGAGCATCGGGTGCTCACCGGAGGCGATCACATTTTCCAGATGGAAATCCGTCGCACCGAGGGTCTGCAACAGGGCCAGCAGCGCGCCCTGCCGACGATAGAACCGGCCGAGCGCGTCCCGGTCGGAGCACTGTCCACTCTCGACGAACTCCGTCCACCCGTACACCTCGCGGTCGACGACCCAGAACGTCCGCAGCGCGGGCTGTGCCCCGCGCTCGTTGAGCCAGGCCAGCAGGTGTTGGAAGTGGCAGTCGACCTGTAGGCGCCGGGGCTTGTACATCACCCGCGCGCCGGTCGCGAAGCGGACGACCGCCACCGAGCGACCGCCGCGATGGTTGTCGCCCGCCCCGAAGCTCACCTCGGCCAGATCGCCGAGCGAGTCCGGCCCGCCGCACCGGTCGGCCAGCTCCGCGTAGTCGGCGACGACACGCTCGGCGAACTCGAGCCGGCTGGCCTCCCAGTTGTCGACGATCCGCACCACATCCCTGGCCAGCACCGGATATTCGCGCAGCAGGCGCAGTGCGTGCTGCGGCTGCTCCAACCGGTGGAGGAAGGCGTGGAAGCGCTCGTGCGGGTTGCTCCCGGACAGCTCGCCCTGGATCCGCAGCACGTTGAGCTCCAGCGCCATCGTCCGGGCCACCAACATGTTGACGCTGTCGACCGGCCCCGGACCCAACCGCGTGGTCAGCGCCTCGGCGGACAGGTGCGGGTGGCCGTCGACCAACGCCGTCACCCGCGTGCCCAACCGTTGCAGCGCGGCGGCGATCAGCGGCGCGACGAGCACCGCGAATCCCGCGGCGTCATCGTGTTCCGCCGCGCCGTGGCCGGGCGCCACAGCGGCGGCCGGATGTCGCCGCGCAGCCTCGACCAGCCGACGGGCGTAATCCGGTGCCGTGTCGAACCGGGACCGAACGGTCTCCGGCTGCTCGCCCAGGACCCGGATCAGTCCGGCCTCGTCGAGCCCGTGCTGGGCCAGCCGCTGCGGGATCAGGTCGGGCCGCCTGGCGTGGACCGGCTCGTCCAGCCACATCTTCAGCCGGATCCGGCCGAGATCCTCGTCGACGGGGCCCGTCGGCACTGCGCCGGTCAGCCGCTCCCGTAGGGAGTGACCCAGAAACCATCCGGCGTCCCCCGGCTGCACCGGGGCAAGGCCGTCGTCCATCTGCTCCGCCTCACCGCGCGGCGTCGCCGCGCATCACGTGGTGGTGGCCGCCCGTGTCCGGGCGGGTCCTTCGGGAAAACGGCTCGGCACCCAGGGCGGGCCCAGGTCACCGCGCAACATCGAGGTGTACGCCGCGAGCAGCGCCGGGGTCGGCTCGACGCCCAACTCGGTCGCCAGGCGGGTACGGAAGGCGCCGAACACGTCCATCGCCTCGCTCTGCCTGCCGGTCTGGTACAGGGCGGTCATCAGCATGATCGCCAGCCGTTCCCGCAGGGGGTACTCCGCCTGCAAGGCGACGAGCGCGGGGATCGCCCGGTGGCAGTCGCCCAGCCGCAGGTGCAGCTCCAGCCGGTGTTCCAGGCAGACGATGCGGCGTTCGAGCAGGTGTTGCCGACGGCTCTCCGCGTACGGACCGGTCAGGCCCGCCAACGGCTCACCCGCCCAGCTCTGCTCGGCCTCGGCCAGCAGCGCCGCGGCCCCGGCGAGGTCGCCGGCCGTCTCGGCGGCAGCCGCCCGCTCAACCGCCTCGTCGAAGTCCGCCACGTCGGTGCGGGCCGAACCGAGACGCAGCCGGTAGCCGATCCGGGAGCTGTCGATCGCCGGACCGTCGTGGCCGACGCACGCCGCCTGGAGCGTGCGTCGCAGCCGATAGATGTAGGGCGGGATCAGCTTCGTGCCGGTCGCCGGGGCCTGGCCACCCCAGACTCCCTGCAAGATCGACGCCGGTGTGACAACGCGGTTCGCGTTGAACAGCAGGATCGCGAAGACCGCCTGTTGCCGGACGGGCCCGAGGTCGAGCCACTCTCTGCCGACCTCGGCGTGCAGCGGGCCGAGGGCGAGAAACCGTACCCCCGTCACGGCATCGCACGGCCTCGCACCGCCCGCACCAGGACTCGTCATCGAGGTCTCCTCCCTACCGGCGGCCGGGGAACCGCGCACAGGCGACGAGGCACGGCACGCCACCCGGGTCGGCTCTGAATCCGGCGGTGCCGCTTGGATCGAAGATCATCGCGTCCGGGGGATGGTAGGACGCTCGGCGTACAACTCGCGTACATCGCCCGCACGAACAGCGCGCGGCGGGTAGCCGCGCGCATCCGAAACGGAAACGGTGCCGCCGGTGGGTCGTCAGGTGACTCACCGGCAGCACGTCGATCAGTAGGTCCTACGCGTGGGCGTAGCTCACTCGGGTGGCTTGGCCCCCGACTGCTCGCTGACCATGTACGCCGCGTACCAGTCGGGCCAGTTGTCGTCATGCTCGCCCGTACGTTTCTCGTGCTCGCCGTGCGCGGCGGCCGCGCGCCGAAGCGCGCTCGCCAGGTCGCTCGTGGAGCCGAACGACGTGAGGCCACCCTCGATGCGTCCGGGAAGCCTGGTCGTGATCTCCTGCATCAGCCAGGTGTTGCCGTCCGGGTCGCGCAGCGTGGCGCGCGAGAAGTAGCTCCGCCGCTGCGGGTCCGGCCCGTCGACCGGGCCGTCCGGGCTGACGTGGAAGACGTCGCCGACCTCGACACCGGCGGCGGCGAGGGTGTCATGGGCCGCCTCGATGTCGGACACGATCAGGTACGCCATGGCCGAGCCGGGTGCCGCCGACGTGAGCCCAGGGCCGAACTGTACGGAACACGCGGAGCCGTGCGGAGTCAACTGGACGATGCCGGGCGGGGTCTGGTCGAGCCGCCACCCGAGCCGTTCGTAGAACGCCTTCGCCCTGTCGACATCCGAGACCGGGATGACGATCACCTCGAGCTTGACGTCCAGGCTCTCGATGCGTGACGTCGCACTCGCCTCGCCCTGGGTCACCTTCGGGCTCATCGCCCCTCCCTTTCTGATCATCACGCTGCTGCTTGCGTCAGTGCTCGGCGCCGGCTCCCGGCATCAGCCCGGCGCCATCCTGGTGGCCCTGCGTACCCCCAACAGGGCGACCAAAGCGAGGAGGATGACGGCGACGGAGTACTCGTCGGCGGTCCGCGGCAGACCGCCGGCGTAGACCACGAGGAAGCCTGCGATCACCGTGGGGAGACCGAAGCCGACGTAGCAGACGACGTAGAGCACTGACAGCACGCTGGCGCGTTGGTGTGCCTCGACCAGCGGCATGACCGTCTTGAGGCTGCCCTGGAAGCCGCTGCCGAAGCCGACGCCCCCGAGCGCGAGGCCGACGAAGAACACCGGGATGGACTGCGCCGTGACCGCCACCAACGTGACGATCATGCCCAGGATGAGCGCGACGATCCCGGTCAGGATCACGGTCCGCGCGGCGGTGTTGCGCTGTACCAGCACAGCGACAGACCCGAAGACGGCGAAGACGAAGAGGACCAGACCGCCGACCACGATCGACGTGTTCATGAGGCTGCGGATCAGCGCCGGGCCGAGCGCGCCGAAGAACCCGGCCAGTGCCCAGACCGCGAAGAGCACCGGAATGACGACCAGGACCGGTTGGCGCACCGAGCGGGGCAGCGTGACGTCCGGCCGCAGGCTGCCCCGGGCCCCGGCCGTCGGGGTGACCGTCTCGGGCATCAGCGCGACCCCGACGGCCTGGATCAGCAGGATCACGAGCAGGACGAGGTACACCAGTCGCGTCGGCGCGGGTAGGAACTGGATGAGCAGCGCCGAGAGCAGGGCGCCGCTTCCGGTTCCGATGCCGGGGGCGATCGAGTTCGCGAGCGTGCCCCGGGCTCGGTCGATGTCGAGCATGGCGGCACCCACCGCACCGGTGGCGGCGCCGGCTGCCAGCCCCTGCACGAGGCGGGCGACCAGCAGGGCCGCAACGCCGTTGGCGAAGATGAAGACGACAAGCGCGAGCATCTGCACCACGATCGCGACGGCCAGCACCGGCCGCCGACCGACGTGGTCGGACAACCTGCCGAACGTGAGTAGCGACGCCAGCACCGCGAGGGCGTAGACGGCGAACACCACTGTCGTCGTGACCGGCGAGAAGTGCCAGCGTTCCTGGTACACGCCGTAGAGCGGGGTCGGGGCCGCCGACGCGGCCAGGAACGACACCAGGATCGACGCCAGCAGGATCAGGGAGACCGTCGGTGTGAGTCGGGCCCGCCCCGCGATAGGCATGTCGGTGCTCCTCGGCTGCGTGAAAGGCGGCCAGCCTGGGCGTTCCGCCGGCCCCGGGGGCCACGGCGGCGTACCCGGTTGGCGCCGGCACATGCCAGCTCAGCCCTCGGTGTCCTGGCCGGTCGCCGGGAGGCTCGCCACGCCACGGGCCAGCGCGTCCCGGAAGTCGCGGTACCGGTCGGGGCCGAGCGTGTCGGCGAGTTTCTGCTCGATCAGGTGCACGAAGCCGTCGGAGGCCGCGATGAAGCTCAGACCCCGATCCGTCGGCACGATCAACTTTGCCCGGCGGTCGGCCGGGTCCGGCGTACGCCGGACGTAGCCCAGCCGTTCCAACTCGTCGAGGATCGCGCCCATCGTCTGCTTGTTGCGGCCGGCCAGCCGGGCCAGCTCGCCGGGGCGGGTGCCCTCGGCGTCCAGGTACGCGAGGACCGCGCCGTGGCGCGGCCGGACGTCGTCGAACCCCTGTTCGGCCGAGCGTCGGAAGATCTCCCGCTGGACACGCGCGGAGAGCTGCACGGCCAGGATCCCGAGGTCGGGGTCCTGCTCCTTCAGTGTGCTGCGCTTCATAATTTGGTCCAATCATTGGACGGTACAAGTTTTGGACTATATCGTCGCTGGCGGCGACCGTGGTCCGACCTCGGTCCGCCTGACCGAGAGGATGACCATGACCATTCTGATAACCGGGGCAAATGGCACCGTGTCGCGGGAGGTACTGCGGGAGCTGGCCGGCAAGCAGCCGCTGCGCGCCCTCGTCCGGGACGCGTCGCGCACACCAGGGCTCGACGGGGTCGAGTACGTCGTCGGCGACCTGGACCGCCCCACCACACTGACCCGGGCGTTCGAGGGCGTGACGACGCTGTGGCTGCTGATGCCGATGGGCCCACTGGCACCGAGCCAGAGCATGAACGCGGTGTGGGCGGCCCGGCAGGCCGGCGTACGGCACATCGTCCGGCTCTCCGCGATCGGCGCCGCGCACGACGCGCCCACCCGCAACGGCCGTCTGCACGCGCTCTCCGACGCGGAGCTCCAGGAGGCCGGTATCCCCTGGACCATCCTGCGACCGAGTCACTTCATGCAGAACCTGCTCGGCGCCAAGGCCGGTGAGCACCTCTACGGTCTCTTCGGTGACGCGAAGGTCGGCCTGATCGACGCCCGGGACATCGCCGCAGCCGGGGCGGCGATCCTCTCCGCGCCACAGCAGCACCAGGGCAAGATCTACACCCCCACCGGCCCGGAGAGCATCACTCTCGACCAGGCTGCCGACGAGATCGCCCGCACCCTCGGCGAGCCGGTGCGCTACGTGCCGCAGAGCCCGGAGCAGGCACGTGACGGACTGCTCCAGGCCGGCCTCGACCAGTGGTCGGCCGAGGTCCTCGCCGAGTACCGGGTCGCCTACGGTTCCGGATGGGGCGACTTCACAAACGACCACGTCGAGCGGATCGTCGGCCGGCAGCCGCGGACCTTCGCCGAGTTCGTTCGCGATCACCGCGAGCACTTCGCCAGCGTCTGATCCGACGACAGCTCGGCGCGGTGCCCTCCGGAGCGACTCCACTGGAGGGCACCGCGGTGCGTGCCGGACCGGCGCCCCTACAGCTCGGGGTGGCCGAAGAGTCCCGGCAGCCCGCCGGTGTGCAGAAAGACGACCCGGTCGCCGTGCGGGAAGCTGCCGGCCAGCAGCGCCGCCATCGCCCGACCGGTGTACGTCGGGTCCAGGAAGACCCCCTCAGTACGCGCTGTCACCTCCAGCGCCGCCCGGACGGCGTCGGTCAGCGTGCGGTACCCCGCACCCACCTGAGTACCGTCGATCCGCAGCGCGTCCGGTTCGACCTCGCCGACGAGCAGCCCGGCGACGGTCGCCCGTGGGTCCGGCACGGCGCCGACATCCACCCCGACGACCCGCTGCGCGCCCAACTCCCGCACCAGGCCGGCCATCGTCCCGCCGGAACCGAGCGCCACCACCACCTCGACCCCGTCGGCGTCCGGCACCTGGGCCCGCAGCTCCCGACCGCAGTCCACATAGCCCTGCACCGATGCGGGAGCGGTGCCGCCGAACGGGATGACGTACGCCGGTCGCCGCTCCGCCTCGACCGCCACCACCTCGGCGAGCGGACTGTCTCCGGCCCAGACGATCTCCGCGCCGGCGAGCCCGTCGAGCAGCAGGTTGCCTCGCCTGCTCTCCGGGGGCGGGCCGGCGAGCACCAGCACGCAGGAGAGGCCGAGCCGCGCGGCCGCGGCAGCGGTGAGCCGGGCGTGGTTGCTCTGCGGCGCTCCCGAGGTGATGACCGTGGTGGCGCCGTCGGCGATCGCCTGCGCGCAGGTGTACCGGAGCTTGCGGATCTTGTTGCCGCCCCCGCCAAGGCCGGTGAGATCGTCACGTTTGAACCAGAGCTCGGTCAGCCCCAGCCGGGCGGCGAGCCGGGGCGCGGCCTCCAGCGGCGTCGGCCAGCTACCGAGGGGAACGGGTGTGATCATCCGTGCAGCTAAGCACTCCCCGGGCGCGCACGCAGCTTCCTGGCCGTTGGCGCTCTTCCGGGGCTATGCCCGGCGGGCTACTGCCCGGGGCAGCGGACCGACGTCCGAGTGGCGACCGGGACGCAGCGCCGCGTGCCGCTGCCCGGGACCCGCGCCGTCGCGGGCGGCGAGCGCGTCGGCGACCGCCCCGGTGGCGAACGCGTAGATGGACTTGTGCAACACGTCGATGGCGAGTTCGGGGCGGGGCCAGGTCAGTGGGGGCGCCCCCACGCCAGTGGCGTTCTCCAGGATCTGGTCGTTGGTCAGGCGCATCGCCGTGAACATCGTCGAAGCCCAGGTGCCCCGCAGCCCGGCCTGCGCCATGATGCTGCGCAGCACGCCGACCAGCGCGCCCTGCCCGTAGTGCATCGCCAGGTTCTGCCACCGGGGCTGCTGCCCGGAGGATTCCGGCAGGCCGGTCAGCCTGGCCAGAACCCGGGCCGGTACGTAGGAGTCGGGCCGACCGGTCATCCGCTGTTCGATCTTCTCGGCGGCTGTCATCACCGCCGCCCCGGCCAGGCCCGCCACCAGTCCCTGCCACACCGCTCGCTTCAGCATGGTGCAGCCCTACCCACCGCTCAGGCACCCACACCCGTGCTGACCTCGAAAGCCAGGACGAGATCGGTCAGTGACCCCGTCACACCGAGCCGGTGAACTGGCTGACGTGGTAGGCGGTGCTGCGGCCGTCCGGTGTGCGGGTCCATTTCGAAACCATCAGGTGCAGGTCGTCGACGTTCCGGCTGGACCAGGGATGGATGAACCCCCCGTAGAGCGCGGGCTCCTGCCAACCCGTCAGCTGAATCTTCTCCCCCGTCCAGGCCCGGTCGGGTCCGGACGCGGTCCGGGTGACCAGACACCCGTTCTGGCAGTTGAGGTAGGACATCACCCAGGTCCCGTCGGCCAGCCGGCGCACCGATGGTTCGCCGAAGCGGCCGGTGAGGATGGGTGTGCAGGGCCTCCCCCAACCCCAGTTGGTGCCGTTCCAGCCCCAGCCCTCGTACGACTCGGGGTAGAACAGCCGATCCCACCGGACGCGTCGCAGCATCATCGGACCGTCCTGCCGCCCCGACCGGACGGAGAAGACGTAGACGTACTCGCCGTCGCGTTGCATGGTCCACATCTGGAACGGATCCTTGTTGTCCGGGCTGTTCCACCACTTCAGCGGCGTACGGATGAAGTCGTTGCCGTTGTCGGAGAAGGCCAGCCCCGCGTAGCGGGACTTCCACTGCGGCCCGGCCGGGCCGGCGGAGTTCCAGTTCTCGATGCTCATGTAGGAGATGAGCTGCCGACCTGTCTCCGGAAAGCTGATGCCGTCGTTGGGGATGACAGTCACCTCGGGAAGATCGTCGATGCCGATGCCGTGGTGGCCGTTGTGCATCAACTCCGGGGCCCGCCCGTTGCCGGCGACGCGTGCGGCGCTGTCGAAGACGATCCCGCCCGGTGCGCCGGGGTGGACGGCGGAGCGCAACATGACCGGCGACCGCCAGTCGTTCGGCACTGGCGGGCCCTCGGGCCACGGCGTGTCGAAGGTGTCGCCGAAGAGGTAGCCGATGGATCCGTTCTCCAGCACGTAGGGGATGCCCAGATCGGTGCCGGCCACCCGCCATCGGCTGCTGGTGTCCAGGTCCGCGCCGGTCAGCCGCTTCTTCCAGACCGCCGCCTGGGCCGGAGCGGCAGTGGTCAGGATCGCGCCGACGGAACCGAACGCGCCG
This sequence comes from Micromonospora sp. NPDC048842, assembly GCF_040649935.1. NCBI lineage: Bacteria > Bacillati > Actinomycetota > Actinomycetes > Micromonosporales > Micromonosporaceae > Micromonospora > Micromonospora sp. NPDC048842. Next base: position 42,714 of record NZ_JBEZGK010000001.1, read on the forward strand.
GCGGCCCCGATCGCGGCGGCACGGCCGAGCAACGAGCGACGACGTACACCCATGGCTGCCCTCTCCTGTCGCACTCGTCCTGGCCCCGCCGGGTGGCTGGACAGCGGTTGCGGGCGAGTAAACCCGCTGACAACGACCGCTGTCAATACCTGCCCGCCCTGAACGATGCATTGAAGGAATTCTTCATAGAACATTGACAGCCATCAGCGCCCTGAAGAAACTCTCAGCAACCGGTCTCCCGCTCGGTGGCGGTCTCGTGACGCCATCAGTCGACCATCCCCGACCCGACGAGGAGCAGCGTGAGACACACCCAGAACGCCCTCGCCGACGTCTACGTGGGCACGTCCACCGGCAGCTCCTACGCCGGCGGCGCCACCAGATGGCACGACTTCCTCGGCCTCAACGGCGAGACGACGCTGTGATCAGCGGATTGGAGATCTCATGCGACTGACCAGGCGCACGTGCGCCCTCCTCCTGGCGGCGGTGCTTGCCGGTCAGGTCGCGGTCGCGCCGGCCGACGCGGCCGGACCCCCGGCGTCCGGCTCGCTCACCGCCGACTTCACCCGGGCCGCCACCGAGTTCGACGTGCCCCGGGACCTGCTGGTCGCCGTCGCACACGGTGAGTCCCGGCTGGACGGGCACGGCGGCCTGCCCAGTCAGGCCAACGGGTACGGGGTGATGCACCTGGTCAGCAACCCCACCCAGCACAGCCTGGAGCGGGCGGCCACGCTCACCGGCGAGCCGGTCGACCGCCTGCGCACGGTCACCGCGGCCAACATCCGCGGCGGCGCTGCGGTGCTCCGCGACCTGGCCGACGACGAGGGGCTGACCGGCGAGGCACGCGACCGGCTCTCCGCCTGGTATCCGGTGGTGGCGCGCTACAGCGCCGCCGTCGACGCCTCGACCGCCCGGCTCTACGCCGACCACGTCTACGACCTGCTGCGTACCGGCATCGCCGCCGGACCGGTACGGGTCGCGCCGCGACCGCTGCGACCCGAACTCGGCCGTTACGCGAGGGTCGCCCCCGCGGGCGCCGCCGGTGCGAACGTCGCGGCGGCGGTGCCTGAGTACGCGCCGGCCCGGTGGGTGTCCGCCTACGGCGGCAACTACCAGGCCGGCCGATCGGCGCGGATCACCACTGTGGTGGTGCACGTGACCCAGGGGTCGTACGCCGGCACGGTGAGCTGGTTCCAGAACCCGTCGGCGGGGGTGAGCGCGCACTACGTGGTGAAGTCGAGCAACGGCGAGATCACCCAGATGGTGCGCGAGGGCGACACGGCCTACCACGCACGCTCGGCCAACCCGTACGCGGTGGGTATCGAGCACGAGGGGTTCGTGGACAATCCAGCCTGGTTCACCGACGCCATGTACCGGTCGTCCGCCGCGCTGACCCGCTACCTCTGCGACAAGTACGGGCTGCCGAAGACCCGTGCGTCGATCAGGGGTCACAACGAGCTGCCCGGCAACGACCACACCGACCCTGGCCCGAACTGGAACTGGAACTACTACATCTCCCTGGTCAACACCGGCGGCTCGGGAGGCAGGTACCTGGCGGGTTCACCGACTGACTTCACCGGCGACGGGCGCGACGACATCGTCGCGTTCACCCGTGGCTCGCTCAACGACGTGTACGTGTCCGCGTCCACCGGCTCCTCGTTCGCCGGGACGTCGGTGAAGTGGAACGACTTCTTCGGGCTCAACGACGAGACGCTGCTGTCCGGGGACTTCAACGGCGACGGGCGCGACGACGTCGTGGCGTTCACCCACGGCTCGCTCGCCGACGTGTACGTGGCACTGTCGAACGGCTCGACGTTCGCCGGCGCCACCAGGTGGCACGACTGGTTCGCGCCGAATGCCGAGGTCGCCGCGGTGGGGGACGTCAACGGCGACGGCCGCGACGACATCGTCGCCTTCACCCATGACGGCGCCGGGGACGTGTACGTCGCGTTGTCCACCGGTTCGTCGTTCGCCGGGACGGCGCTCAAGTGGCACGAGTACTTCTCGATCGCCGGTGAGTACCCCGCCCTCGGCGACGTCAACGGCGACGGCCGCGACGACATCATCACCTTCACCCAGGGACCGGTCGCGGCGTCGGACGTCATCGTCGCCCTGTCCACCGGCACCGCGTTCGGGGCGGCGCAGACCTGGCACGACGTCTTCGCGGTCGGCGCCGAGCTGCCGCGCGTCGGGGACATCAACGGCGACGGGCGCGACGACATCGTCACGTTCACCTGCAACGCCGACGCCGATGTCTACGCGGCCGTCTCCACCGGCACCTCGTTCGTCGGCACCACTGTGAAGTGGAACGACTTCTTCTGCCTGCCCGGCGAGTTCCCCTACCTGGGCGACTACAACGGCGACGGCCGGGACGACGTCATCGCCTTCACCAGGGGCACCCTCAACGACGTCTACGTCGGCCTCTCCACAGGCACCAGCTTCCTCGGCGGCGCGAAGTGGCACGACTTCTTCGGGCTGCCCAACGAGACCACCCTCTGACCCCCGGGAGACAGCGATGTTCGACGTACCCCCGTCCGCGTCGATCAGCCGACGCCGGCTGATCGGCGGTTCCGCGGCGGCCGCCGCCGCCGGAATGCTCGGCGGCACCCTCGCCGGGTCGTCCGCCGCCCAGGCCGCCGGTGACGGGTACGGCCTGCGCATCGTCGACCGCAACGAGAACGGTGGCCGGCTCCAGTACTACCGCTTCGCCACCGACGCGATCGAGTGGGATCCGGGCGTGAACGTGCTGCTGCCCGACGGCTACCACACCAGCGGCAAGCGGTATCCGGTGTTGTACCTGCTGCACGGCGGCAACGCCGACTTCCGCACCTTCCACCTCCAGGACAACATCGTCGGTCTGACCGCCGGCCGGGAGGTCATCGTCGTCATGCCGGACGCGTCGACCGGCTGGTACTGCAATCCGGTGACCAGCTTCGTCGGGCCCCGCAACTGGGAGACGTTCCACATCGCCCAACTGCTGCCGTGGGTCGACGCGAACTTCCGTACCTTCGCCGAGTACAACGGGCGCGCGGTGGCCGGCTTCTCGATGGGCGGCTTCGGTGCGCTGAAGTACGCGGCGAAGTACTACGGCCACTTCTGCTCGGTCAGCTCGCACTCCGGGCCGGCCAGTCTCCGCCGAGACTTCGGACTGGTAGTGCACTGGGCGAATGCCACCTCCGCAGCGCTGGACCTCGGTGGAGGCACCGTCTACGGGGTCCCGTTCTGGGACGAGGCCCGGGTCAACGCCGACAACCCGGTCCAGCGCATTCCGAGTTTCCAGAACAAGCGGATCTTCCTGGCGGCCGGGACCTCACCCGACCCGATCAACTGGTTCGACACCGCCAACGAGACCCAGGTGCTCGCCGGTCAGCGGGAGTTCCGCGGTGCACTCGCCCGAGCCGGCATCCCGCACGAGTGGCGCGAGGTGCCGGGTGGGCACTTCTTCCGCCACGACCTGTTCGTCCAGGACCTCAACGGAATGCTCGGACGCCTACGCCGCGCCGGCTGACCCCCGGTAGCGTCGACGGTCATGGCCACCACCGTCGACGTGCGTCGGGCACTCGCCAGCCTCGCCGATCCACGTCGAGCCGAGGCGTCGAGCAGGTTCCTCCAGATGGTCCCCGGTGGGTACGGCGAGGGCGACCGGGCCCTCGGTGTCTCAGTGCCCGACCAGCGCACTGTGGCCGCCCGGTTCTGGCGCGACCTTCCGCTGGCCGAGACGACGAAACTGCTCACCGGCGGCGCGCACGAGGAACGGCTGACAGCGCTGCTCATCCTGGTGTGGGGGCGGCGCATCGCCATCATGGCGACCTTCGCCTTCATCAGGGCCGGCGACTTCGAGTGGACCTTCCGACTCGCCGACCGGCTCCTGCACGACCCGCACGACCTCGTCCGCAAGGCGGTGGGCTGGATGCTGCATGAGGTGGGCAACCGGGACCAAGCGGCGGAGGATGAGTTCCTCGCCCGCCGCTACCGGGTCATGCCGCGGGTCATGCTGCGGTACGCGATCGAGAAGTTCGAACCGCAGCGTCGCCGCGACTACCTGTCCGGTGCCCTCTAGCCGACCGGCTCAGCCGGTGGGATGGGGAAGTTCCGGTTGAAGACGTTGTCCGGGTCGTAGCTGGCCTTGATGGCGCGCAGCCGGCCAAGCGTGGGCTCGGGCCAGGCATCCAGCAGTCGAGCCGGATCGCTGTCGCTCTCGAAGCTGAGATACAGGCCGTCGAGGTGCGGGTACAGCTCGGCCCACAGTTTGTCGAGTTGGGGCCGGCGGTCCGGGACCGTGGCGGCGAGCACCGAGAAGTTCTGCTCCCGGTGCGGGTAGGCGGTCGCGTCGCGGGCGACGTCGTTGACCGCCCCGCCGACGGCTCGCACCTGCATGATCATCACATCGCCGGAATGGATCATGTGCTCCATGAGGTCGGCCGCCTGCGGTGTGACGTGGTGCAGCAGACCGCTGCGGGTGTCCTTCAACCCCTGCCCGCGATGCTGGTTGCCCGCCGGCACGACGATCTCCGGGTACGGCACGAGCTGCGCCTGCTGGTCGAGGATCGGCCCGATCTCCAGGAACGGGCTCAGGGCGGACTGCGCCGCCTCGACGTCGTCACCGGCGTAGACGAGAGTGACCTGGGCAGCCGGAGGGTTGCCACGGCGGCCGGGAAAGAGGGAGAGGAAGCTCGTCAACTCCCGTGGCGCGTCCTCGACCAGTTGGCCCCACCGGCTCAGCAGTCGGGCGGTGTCTGTCGCGTCCGCGACGAGCTGGGCGTAGACGACCTTGTCGACCTCGTACGCCTCCAGCTCCAGCGCGGTGACCACTCCGAAGTTTCCCCCGGCGCCACGGATGGCCCAGAACAGGTCGGGGTGATGCTCGTCGTCCACGCGGAGCAGACGGCCGTCCGCGGTGACGATCTCGGCGGCGACGACGTGGTCGATGGTCAGGCCGTGCTTGCGCGCCAGGTATCCGACACCGGCGGTGGTGGCGAGACCACCGACGCCCACGTCTCCGTAGTCGCCCGAGCTCATGGCCAGGCCGTACGGGGCCAGCGCCTGGGCCACGTCACCCCAGCGGGCACCCGGCTCCAGGCGCACCCGACGGGTCGCCCGGTCGAGCACCTCGACAGTGTTCATCCTCGACATGTCGATGACGACTCCCCCGTCGTTCGTCGACCGGCCGCTGATGCCGTGCCCGCCGCTGCGCACCGACAGCGGGACATCCTGCGTCCGGGCGTACGACACGGCGGCGACCACCTCGGCGGCGTTCTGCGGACGGATCACCAGGGCCGGCGCGCCGTGCCAGCTGTAGGAGTGGCGTACCCGCTCGTACTCCCGGTCACCGGGCTCGACGGACCTGGCGGCCAGCGACGGGGGCAGCGCGTCGTAGTCGAGGCCGGGGTGCCGCTCGGCCAGCGCGACGGTCGTGCGGACCGGCCCGGTGCCGACCTCACCCCCGGTGCGCTCCCTGGCGACCGCCTCCCGCAGCGCGGGGGCGATCTCCTGCCCGAGGGTCCGAATGAGACGTGGGTCGTCGCGGCCGATCAGGAAGGTGCTGAACCCCTCCTCGATGACCAGCGGAAGGAGTTGGTCGACCCACTGCTCGGCGGGCCCCTGGAGGAAGCCGCGGCTGCGCGACGAGACATCGACAGTGAACAGGTTGAGCAGCCGTCGGATCTCCCGGGGCTCGCGGCCCGCGGCGATGGCCGCCTCGTCGATGAGCCGGTTGGCGGTCACCCGGTCCGGAGATCGCAGGTATTCGAGCGTCGGCAGCCAGCCGTTGGCCTTCTGGCCGGTCAGTGCCAGCATCTTCGGCTGGTACGCGCCGAGCCAGATGTCGATGTCATGTGCCGGCTTGGGGCCGCGCTGCATGCCGGGTACGGGGTAGTACTCCCCGTCCAGTCGGAGCGGTTCGGTGGCGGTGTCGTCCCAGACGCCGCGCAGGACGTCGATGGCCTCCCGCAGGGCCGCGACTCCCTGCCCCGCTGTCAGTCGACGTGCGCCCATGCCCTCGATCCCGTCCCAGAACGCGCCGGCGCCGAGGCCCAGCTCGAAACGGCCGTGCGACAACCGGTCCAGGCTCGCCGCCGCCCGGGCCAGCACGGCCGGCGGGCGCAGCGGCAGGCTGAGGACGTTCCCGGAGATCCGGAGCCGCTCCGTGCGGGCGGCGACCCAACTCAGCAGGGTCCAGGTGTCGAGGAACTCCGCGTTGTACGGGTGGTCCTGGAAGGTGACCAGGTCCAGCCCCGCAGCCTCGGTCAGCTCGGCCAGCGCCACCACCTGATCCGGGTCGTGCACGTTGGGTGTCAGGAACGACCCAAACCGGACTTCGTGCCCGTAGTCCGACATTGCTTCACCATCCACACAATCGTTTGATCAACCCATCATATTTTTCGCCTATCGTTTGTCGGACAACCTATCTTCCCCGCCAATCATTCCTGGGGTGCGGCGATGTCGGATGATGATCAACGGGCCGGCCACTAGCATCGGGACATGTCCGCGAGCGATCCCTGCGAGCTGCCGGCCGACCGCAAGCGCGGCTCGAACTTCGGTTGGTCGCTGGGCATGGTGTTGCGCCGCTGGCACGAACGCGTCGAGGAACTACTGAAGGACCTGCCGCACGGCAGTCGGGGCTACCACATCCTGGCCGTCGTCGTACACGAAGAGGTGCCCACGCAGGGCGCCCTGGCCGCTCGCCTGGCCATCGACCGCAGCGTGCTGACCTACGTCATCGACGACCTGGCGAACGCCGGTCTCATCGAGCGCAGGCCCGACCCCCAGGACCGGCGGGCCCGACGGGTCGTGGCCACCGAACGCGGACGCCAGACGCTCGCCGAGGCCGAGCGGCGGGTCGCCCACGCCGAGGACCACGTGCTGGGTGGGTTACCCGAGGAGCAGCGCGAGGTCTTTCGCGACCTCGCCGCCCGGGCCGCCGAAGCGATCCACGCCGCCGCACCCGCCACGGACCCCTGCGTGGCGGTGCGGAGCGTCCTTCCGCCGACCGACTGACAGCGTCAGCGCTTGCGGCCCACCCCGCCGAAGGCGTCGATGTCGGCAGGCGTGTCGACAGCGTCGTCCGGTCGCCACTGCGGGCACGGCACGACGCCGGGCTCGACCAGCTCCAGGCCGTCGAAGAAGCCGGCGATCTCGTCGGGAGAACGCAGGGTGTACGGAGTCGCGCCACTGTCGTTGTAGTCGTCCTGCGCCTGCTGCATCTCGGCGCTGATCAGGCTCGTGCCGTCGTTCAGCGAGAGGTAACTGCCGCTCGGCAGCGCCGCCACCAGCTGCCGGGTGACCGAGCGGGCCGCCTCGTAGTCGGGCACGTGACCCATGACGCCGCTGAGGATGAGACCGATCGGCTGCGCGAAGTCCAGCGTCTTGCCAGCCTCGGCGATGACCGCGGCCGGGTCGTGCAGGTCGCCGTCGATGTAGGCGGTCCTGCCCTCGGCCGTGCCCACCAGCAACGCGCGAGCGTGCACCAGCACCAGGGGGTCGCTGTCGACGTAGACGATCCGCGCGTCCGGGGCGATCCGTTGGGCCACCTCGTGGGTGTTGTTGGCGGTCGGCAGCCCGGTGCCGACGTCGAGGAACTGACGGATGCCCGCGTCGGCGGCGAGGAACATGATCGAGCGGACCAGGAACTGCCGAGAGGCCCGGGCCACGTCGACGACGCCGGGGAAGACCTGGCGATACTGGTCCCCGGCCTCGCGGTCGACAGCGAAGTTGTCCTTGCCACCGAGCCAGTAGTTCCAGATCCGCGCCGAATGCGGCACCGACGTGTCGATCTTCTGCTGCACGTCGGCCTCACCGGCCTCGTGCCGGCCGGTCGTCGGCGATTCCATGCTCACGACGAACCCCCATGTCGAACGCGTACGCGACGTCGTCGCGGGACGGCCCAGTCGAGGAAGCGGCCACCCGTGACCGTGCCACGGTATAGAAGGCAGAGGATTCGCACCACACCCGGTCGCTCCACAGGAGACCAACACTGCTTGACTCACTCGCCATGCTGGAACCGCACGCCCCTGTCCCGCACCACCCGAGGAGGACCCGATGGCAAAGCCGGTCAAGACCGCGGCAGTCCTCTTCGGGCTGGGCGTCGGCCTCGCGGTCGGTCCATTCCTCGGACCGGTTGCGGTCTGGCTCGGCGTCGCTGTCGCCGCGCTCGGCATCGGGCTCTCCCTGATCGGCACGGCGGAGTCCGATCTGGTGGGGGACGGCCTGGTCGACCGCGAAGAGCCCGCCGGATACCTAACGGCGACGGGCACAGTGGGCGTCGCCGGACGACAGGAGCGGGACGTGAACAGACCCACGCTCAGCGGTCTGAGCACCCGGGTGGAGCAGATCCTCAAACTCGCCGAGGAGCAGGCCGACGACCACCGCAACGCCGCGCGGCTCGACGCCGAGAAGACGGTGAGCGCCGCCCGCCGGGAGGCGGAGACGATCCTGCGCCGGGCGCACGAACAGGCAGCGGGGAACGCCGGGTAGCAGGAGTCCCCGCGCTCTGTTCGGCGCATCCACGGTCCGGTCGATCCCTCGCGCGAGGGAGTGACGTCCCCTGCCAGCGGGGTCCCCCCGCTGCGGGACGCCAGCAGGATCGGTGCATGACGACATCGACACAGGTCGCCGGGCGGAGCGTCCATGGCCTGACGTACGCAGTGCTCGGCTGGGCCGTGGCATACGGGGGCGTGCGTCTGGCCTGGACGGTCGGCGAGGCTCCGGAGTTCGGGCGACTCGGGCTGGACCTGCTCGGCTTCACCGGCTGGCGGTCGGTGGCGCTGTGCGCAGCCGCGGGCGGGCTGGCGGTCGCGTTGGACCGGGTGGCGACCTGGCGGCCGGCGCTTGCGGGGCTCGCCTGGGCGGTCGCCGGAGCGCTCGTCGCGGCAGCCGCGATCCTGCTGCCGGAGTTGGTGGGCTTCCTGTTGTTCACCGTCGGCCCGTTCTTCGACCCGCTGGCGTTCGTCAGCCGGCTGGCCTGTGTCACCGGAGCGGTACTGCTCGCTCTCGCCACCGCGCGTTACCAGCGGCGCAGCCGTGGCGACTGCCCAGCCTGCTGCCGGACGGTCCGACCGGGTACGCGGCGCTCGGCACCCGCGCGGTGGGCGCGCTGGGCGGCGTGGGCCGCTGTGGGCGGTCTCGTGACCCGCTTCGCGGCCCAGTTCGTGGTGGGGTTCGACAGCGTCGACCAGAGCGCCTCGCTGCTCGGGTTGGAGATCGGCCTGGTGCTGGCCGGAGTGCTGTTGCCACTGGCGCTGGTGTACCACTGGGGTGAGGTCTGGCCGGGGTGGGTTCCGCTGCTCGCCGGGCGCACCATTCCTCGCCTGCTGCTGCTGGTGCCCGGCTTCGGGCTCGGCGCGGGCATCGTGGCCTACTTCGGGATGGGGATCGCGCAGGTGTCGTCGGGCTCGCACAGCGAGTTCTCCGACGCGTTCCTGTGGGTGGCGATGTCGGCGTACCTCGTCTTGGGGATGGGCCTGGTGATCGGCTCCACCGACTACCACCTGCGCACTCGCAGGCAGTGCGGCGCGTGCGGCCGGTGACGGCACCACTGATCGTGGGCCGGTTGCATTGACAGGATTCGTTGGACGAATTAACTTTCTGGAATCAACACCTGGGAGCGCTCCCAATCCTTTCCGCCACTCACACCACCGCTGAACTCGCCGCAGACGAGCCCTCCCGAGGCGTGGAAGCCCCCACCACTTCAGGAGGAGTTTCATGAGAAGAAGAAGAGTGACGAACGCCGCCATGGTGTCGGCCGGCGCCGTCCTGCTGGCGTCGGCAGCGGTCGCCGTGGCGATGCCAGCGGGGGCCGCAGCCGCCGGCTGCAGGGTGAACTACAGCGTGTCGTCGCAGTGGCAGGGCGGCTTCGGCGCCAACGTCACCATCACCAATCTCGGCGACGCGGTGACGAGTTGGACGCTGACCTGGAACTACAACGCCGGTCAGACCGTCACGCAGGCCTGGAACACGACGTTGACGCAGAGCGGCACCGCCGTCACCGCCAAGAACGTCAGCTACAACGGGGCCATCGCGACCAACGGGACCGTCTCGTTCGGTTTCAACGGCTCGTGGACCGGAAGCAACCCCGATCCGACCACCTTCGCGTTGAACGGGGTGGGCTGCACCGGTGGCACCGAGCCGACCCCGCCGCCGACCGACCCACCACCGACGGACCCGCCGCCGACCGGGCCGGCGGACATCACTGTGAACAGCGCGACCAAATACCAGACGGTCGACGGCTTCGGGGCCGCACAGTCCATCTGGGGTAGCGCCTGGTCGACGGCGGACACCCAGACGCTGGTCGGGATGGGTGCCAACCAGTTGGGGCTCTCCATCGTGCGGACCGGCCTGTCGCCGGAATCCAGCGAGTGGGCGACGCACGTGAACTCGTTGAAGACCGCGAAGTCGTACGGGTCCAACGTGAAGATTCTCGCCTCGCCCTGGACCGCGCCGGCGGCGTGGAAGACCAACAACAGCCGGGTCAACGGCGGCAAGCTGAGGACCGACTACTACGACGACTACGCCAACCACCTGAACAGCTACGTGCAGTACATGCGCGGCCAGGGCGTACCCGTCGACGTCACGTCGGTGCAGAACGAGCCGGACTGGCACCCGGACTACGACTCGATGGACTGGAGCGGCACCGAGCTGCGCACCTTCGTGCGCGACCAGGGCACCAAGGTACAGAACACCAAGCTGATGGTGGCCGAGGCGGTGAACATGAACTACAACTTCACCGACCCGACCCTCAACGACGCGACCGCCCGCAACAACATCGGCTACGTCGGCGGGCACCTGTACGGCACCGAGGAGTCGGGCCGACTGCGGCCGTACTCCCTGGCGGAGCAGCACAACAAGCCGGTGTGGATGACCGAGTGGAACCTGCACGCCGCCGACGGCGGAGGCTCCAACATCTGGGGCAACCCCGCCAACGCGGCGGTCTGGAACGAGACCCTCGACGACATCATGCGCACCGTGCACAAGTCGATGGAGGCCAACTGGAACGCCTACATCTGGTGGTACGGCAAGCGGTACTACTCCTTCATCGGTGACGGCGAGTCGGCGTTCGGCACCGTCGCTGGCGCTCCGCTCAAGCGCGGGTACGCCTTCTCGCAGTACGCCAAGTACGTCCGCCCCGGCTACCAGCGGGTCGCCCTGTCGAAGAGCTCGAAGGCCTCACCGCTGGAGGTCACGGCCTACCAGGGGGACGGGAAGATCACCCTGGTGATCCTCAACCGCTCGAACAGCGCTGTCAACAACGCCGTGATCCAGGCCCCGCAGAACGTCAGCCGAGCCGAGCACTACCTCACCTCACAGAACGCCAACGCGGCCAGCCAGCCGACCAGCGTGAACGGCGGTCAGGCCACCATCAACGTCGGCGCCCGCAGCATCTCCACTGTCGTCTTCACCCTCTGAACACCTCGTTCGCCCCGAGCACCGTCGACGTCGCGGGAGCCCCGGCCACACGCCGGGGCTCCCGCCCGTCGGGTGGGCAGCCGGTCCAGATCGTCGGCTGTTCAAGGAGCGGTCGGCGCCGCCGTGCTCTGCCGCACCACGAGCTTGGGAACGACCAGCGGCAGACGCTGCGGCACCGTGTCGTCGATGGCCTGGGTGACTGCCGTGATGGCACGCCGACCGACAGCGTCGAAATCCTGCTGGATCGTCGTCAACGGCGGGATGAGGTAGGGCGCCTCGGGCACGTCGTCGAATCCGACGACGGAGACGTCGTGTGGCACCCGCCGCCCCCGCTCGTGCAACGCGCGCAGTACACCGATGGCCATCTGGTCGTTGGCGGCGAACACCGCAGTGGTTGCGCGCATCGCACCGATCCGCAGCCCGGCGGCGTAGCCGCTGTGCGCCCTCCAGTCTCCCTCGACCGGCTCCGGCGGGCGCAGGCCAGCGGAACTCATCGCCTGACGCCACCCTTCGAGGCGGGCGCGGGCCTCCGCCCAGTTGAGCGGGCCGCTGACATGCACGATCTCTCGATGCCCGAGGTCGAGGAGGTGCTCGGTGGCCATCCGGGCGCCGAGCACCTGGTCGACGCCGACTGTCACGCTGGCCCTTGACAGATCGCCCTCCACGACGACGAAGGGAACACCCGAGCGCGTCATCCGCACCACCTCGAGGGCCTCGTCGTTGCCGGCGATCATCACGACGCCCTCCACGCCGACACGCATGAGGTGTTCGGTGGCGTCGCTGAGCGCCCGTACCGTCACTTCGGAGAGGCTCACCGAGGTGGCGAAGTAGCCGGCCGCGCGGGCGGCGTCCTCGACGCTGCGATGGATGCTCGTCGGGCCGAACAGCGTCCTGGCCGTGCCGATGATGCCGATCATCCCGGACCGTCCGCGCACCAGCGCGCGGGCAGCCGTGTTGGGACGGTAGTCGAGCCGTCGAATCGCCTCGAGGACCCGCTCCCGCGTCTCGCGCCTGATGCTGGGTGCCCCGTTGATGACCCGGGACACCGTCTGGTGTGACACACCCGCCAGGCGAGCGACGTCGGCCATGACCGGGGGCCGGTCGGCCGCTGTCACAGCGGCCTTTGCGTGAACTCGCACTGGCGGGCCGTCCGTTCTTCCATGGAATCAGTTCCTCGTGAGCCTCGTCCGTTCGTGGCCGTCAGTGTGAGTGACGGGGCACCGCGCTGCCGCTGCCACCGACGAGGAAGTCGAGGTCCGCGCCGCTGTCCGCCTGCAGGACGTGCTCGCTGTAGAGCCGCACCCAGCCCCGGTCGGCCACCGGCTTCGGAGGCTGCCAGGCGGTGCGCCGTTGGGCCAGTTCGGCGTCGTCGACGAGGAGTTCCAGGCGGCGCGTCGAGACGTCGACGGAGACCAGGTCACCGGTGCGTACCAGCGCGAGCGGGCCACCCACTGACGCCTCCGGTGCGACGTGCAGGATGCAGGTGCCGTAGCCGGTGCCGCTCATCCGAGCGTCGGAGATCCGCACCATGTCCGTGATGCCGTCCGCGAGCAACCGTCGGGGCATGGGCACGTTGCCCACCTCCGGGAAGCCGGGGTAGCCCCGTGGTCCGGCGTTGCGGACGACGATCACCGTGTCGGGGGTGACGTCGAGGTCCGGGTCGTCGGCGGCGACGACGTACTCCTCGATCCGGTCGAAGACGAGCGCCGGGCCGGTGTGCGTGAGGAGGTGGGCGGAGGCGGCAGAGACCTTCAGCACCGCCCCGGACGGCGCGAGCGAGCCGCGCAGCACCACGGTGCCCGAGCCGGCGGGCTGGAACGGCTCCTCCAGGGTGGCGATGACGTCCCGGTTCCAGCACTGGGCGCCGTCGACGTTCTCCGCCACGCTCCTCCCGCTGACGGTGATGTGGTCCATGTGCAACAGCGGGGCGAGTTCCTTCATCACCACCGGAAGGCCGCCGGCGTAGGCGAAGTCCTCCATCAGGTACGTCCCGGACGGCATGAGGTTGACGAGCATCGGCACGTCGGCGGTGAGGGTGTCGAAGTCCTCCAGCGACAGGGGAACGCCGAGGCGTCCGGCGATCGCGAGCAGGTGTACGACGGCGTTGGTGGAGCCGCCGATGGCGGCGTTGACCCGGACGGCGTTCTCGAACGCCTGCCTGGTGAGCACCGAGGACAGCCGTTGGTCCTGTTCGACCATGGCGACGATCCGGCGGCCGGCGGCGTGTGCGAGCGCGTACCGCCGGGAGTCGACCGCCGGCACGGCGGCCGCCCCCGGAAGCTGCACACCCAGCGCCTCGGTCACGCAGGCCATAGTGGATGCGGTACCCATTGTCATGCAGTGGCCGCGGCTGCGGGACATGCCGACCTCCGCCTCGGAGCAGTCGGCCGCTGTCATCCGACCGGCCCGCATCTCCTCGGTGAAGCGCCAGACGACGGTGCCCGAGCCGATGTCCTGGCCGCGGAACTTGCCGTTGAGCATCGGGCCGCCGGTCAGCATCACTGTCGGCAGGTCGACGCTCGCCGCTCCCATCAGCAGGCCGGGGGTGGTCTTGTCACAGCCGGAGAGCAGCACCACCCCGTCGAGCGGGTTGGCGCGGACCGACTCCTCCAACTCCATCGCCAGCAGGTTGCGGTAGAGCATGGTCGTGGGTCGCATCAGCGGCTCGCCCAGGCTCATCGCCGGGAACTCCAGCGGCAGGCCGCCGCTCTCCCACACGCCCCGTTTCACCGACTCGGCGAGGTCGCGCAGGTGGGCGTTGCAGGGTGTCAGCTCCGACCAGGTGGTGGCGATGCCGATCACCGGGCGACCGTCGAAGACGTCGTCCGCGAAACCCTGATTACGCATCCAGGACCGATGGATGAACCCGTTGCGGCCTTCCGCACCGAACCACTCCCCGCTGCGCAGCGGTCGATTCGTCGTCGACATCAGCACACCTCTCTGTCATCCGTCCGGCCGCGTCCTGCGCGGCGATCAATGCGCGTGTGGTGGATTGGCTTGGTGACGTCGGGAAGGCCTACCGCAGACCTCCGACGGAGAGGCCGCCGCGCCAGTGTCGTTGCAGGCTGAAGAACGCGATGATCAGCGGGATCACGGACACCAGGGAACCCAGGATGATGAGGCTCCACAGCGAGGTGGTTCCCGCGTTGTTCGCGGACGCGATCCCCTGCCAGAGGCCGAGACCGACGGTGACCGGGAAGAGCCGGTTGTCGGAGAGCATGGCCAGCGGCAGGAAGTAGTTGTTCCAGGACGCCACGGCCGACAGGAGCAGCACTGTGACCACCGCGGGACGCATCAGCGGGAGAGCGATCTGAAGGAACGTCCGCATCTCTCCCGCGCCGTCGACCCGCGCCGCGTCCAGGAGTTCGTCGGGCACCGCGTCGCGCGCGTACACATGCATCAGGTAGACGCCGAACGGGTTGAGCAGCGACGGGAGGATCACCGCCCAGACCGTGTTCGTCAGGCCGAGCCGGGAGAACATGATGAAGGTCGGGATGACCAGAGCGGTGGCGGGCACCATCAGCGCGCCGAGCACGACGGCGAAGCTGAAGCGTCGGGCGGCGAACCGGTACTTGGCGAACCCGTAGCCGGCCATGACCGCCAGGACCGTGGCGCCGACGCCGCCGGCGATGGCGTAGAGCGTGGAGTTGAGCATCCACCGCAGGTAGATGCCACCGTCGTAGGTGAAGAGATCCCGCAGGTTCCCGATGTAGTCGATCTGGTCGGTGAACCAGAGGGTGTTGCCGCCGCCGAACAGGCCCGGTGCGTCCTTTGAGCTGTTGACGATGACCCACCAGAACGGTACGAGGAAGTAGATCACCAGGAAGCCGAGGAGGATCTGAAGAGGGAGATAGCGCTGCGGTCGGCGGGCGCCGGCGCGGACGCTGGTGTGGTCGGTCATCAGAGGAAGCTCCTCCGCTTGCGGGTGAAGAACAGGAAGGCGTACACGCAGATGAACACGAGCCCGCCGAGGGCGAAGGAGATCGCCGAGCCGTAGTTGAAGTTGGCGAGCGAGAACGCCTGTTGGTACGCGTACATGTTCGGGGTGAAGTCCGAGCCGATCGTGCCCGCGGCGAGGTATCGCAGGATCTGCGGTTCGTTGAAGAACTGCAGTGTGCCGATGAGCGAGAAGACCAGGATGAGGATCAGGGCGGGCGCGATCAGCGGGATCTTGATCCGCGTCGCGATCTGCCACCGCCCGGCGCCGTCCATCCGGGCCGCCTCGTAGAGCGTCGGGTCGACGCCCTGCAACGCCGCGTACAGGATGATCATGTAGTAGCCGGCCCACTGCCAGGTGACGACGTTGAGCAGCCCGTAGAAGATCAGGTCGCTGCTCAGGAAGTCGGGTGCGGTGGCGCCGAACAGCCCGAAGATGTCGGTGAGCGGGCCGAAGCCGCGGCTGTAGAGGAACCCCCACATCACGGCCCCGATCACGGTGGGGATCGCGTACGGCAGAAAGATCATGAGGCGGGAGAAGCGGGCGAACACTGTGGTCACCGAGTCCAGGATGAGGGCCAGCGCGAGCGCGATGACGATCTGCAGCGGGATCGAGACCAGCGAGAAGCGGATGACGAACCACGCCCCGGACAGGAAGCTCGGGTCGGTGAACGCCTTCACGTAGTTGTCGAAGAGAACGAAGCTGGTGCCGCCGATCAGCTTCTTCTGAAAGAGACTGAGGTACAACGCGTACGCCAGCGGCGCGATGAGGAACGCCAGGAACACCACCCCGAATGGCCCGACGAAGAGCCACCCCATCAGGTGTTCGCGGAGGTGCACCTTGCCACGGATCTTGCGCGTCTCAGGCTGAGTACGCGGTGCGCGCTTCTCGGTCAGGGATGTCATCTTGGTCTCCGGGACGTGGACGCTGAGGGGTGGAGGGTGGGCCGGCCGCCCAGTGCCGGCGCGGCCCACCCATCCGGTCACTGAACTGTGAAACCTTGTTCCTTGGCGTACTTCGCCACGTCCTCCTGGAGCCGGTCGGCAGCCTGCGAACCGGTGACGGAGCCCTTGATGATTTCGCTGACCTGTTTCTCCATGGCGTCGAGGTAGTACTGGCCGAACGGGGCGTACGCGACGCCCTTGTAGGCGTCGGCGGCGGGAAGGTAGACCTCCTTGTTCGCCTGCTGACCGTTGAAGAACGCCACCTTCAGGTCGACGAGCGCCGGGTCCTTGAGCGCCGTGAGGTTCAGCGGGAAGATGATCTGGTTGGTCCAGCCGTCGGTGAGCGACTCCTTGTCGGCGTAGAGCCCGTAGGCGACCTTCGCGGCCAGCTCCGGCTTCTTCGCCTGCTTGGTCACCGAGAAGGCCGACCCACCCCAGTTGACCTGCACCGGGTTTGCCGGATCCCACTGCGGCAGCGGCGCCACAGCGAACTTGCCGGTGTCCTGACCCTTACCGACACCCGCGCCGGTGAGGTAGCCGGGCGCCCACGCCGCCGAGATGTACGTCGCGTAGTTGCCGTTGATCACGCCGGAGATGTACTCCGGGGTGAACTGGTTCTGCGTACCGACCAGGCCCTTCTTGGCGAGGCCGCCCCAGTAGTCCAGGACGTCCTTGGACGCCTGGTCGTTGAGCTTCACGCCGATCGCCTTCGGCTGCGCCGGGTCATAGGTGAAAGGCGCGGCGCCCTTCTGGATCTGCAGCGCCATGGTGAGCGCCGGGACGTTCGCGCCGAGGTCCCCGAACAGCGGGCCGCCGGCGTCCTTCACCTTCTGCGCTGCCTGCTCGTACTCGGCCCAGGTCTTCGGCGGCGTGATCTTGTACTTGTCGAAGATGTCCTTCCGGTAGATCATCGCCACCGGGCCGCCGTCGACAGGTACGCCGTAGACCTGGTCGCCGACCGACACGTCCTTCCAGGCGCCCTCGCTGTAGTTGGCCTTGACCGCGTCGAAGCCGTACTGCTTGATGTCGACGAGCGCGCCCTGGATCTGGAAGGTCGGGATCCGGTCCGCCTCGACCATGATCACGTCAGGCGCGCCGGTGCCCGCCGAGATCGCGGTCTGGAACTTGTCGTACTCGTCGCTGCCCTGACCGACGTTGGTCCAGCAGACCTGCACGTCGTCGTGCTGCTTGTTGAAGTTGTCGACGACGAGTTGGGTGTTGGGGTACCAGCCCCACATCGTCACGACGGGCACGTTCTGCTTGGTGATGGTGTTCGTGCAATTGCTCGCGTCGCTGCCGCCCTCGTCGGAGGAGCAGGCGACGAGGCCGGTCCCCGCCGCGAGCATGACTACCGTGGCGAGTATTCGTCTTCTCTTCATTGAGATGGTTCCCTTCGGCGATGGCGGTGCACTGCATCCATGCGCTGGCGGGCGCCACCGGGGGCAGGAGGCCCTGCTCCCGGTGGCGTCGCCGGCAAGGCTCCTAGCGCTTGAACAGACGGGGCGCCAGGTCGATGAGGTTCTTCTGCCACACGTCCCAGCCGTGCGGCCCGGGGGTGACCCCGTCGAACTCGTAGCGGATACCGAGGTTGTTCAACGTGGTCAGCGATGCCATGAAGCTCGGGTACACGAAGTCGGTCTGGTCACCGACGTAGAGACGCAGCATCTTGGTGCCGTTGTTGATCGCCGCCACGTCGACGCCGGTGCCGCTGCCGAAGCCGGCCGAGAACGCGGCGACGTAGGCGAACTCGCCCGGGTATGCCTTCAGCACCCCGAACGCCTGCCCGCCGCCCATCGACAGGCCGGCGAGGGCCTGCTGCGACGGATCGCTGGAGATGTGGTAGCGGGCACGGGCCGTCGGAACGATGTTCTCCCGCAACTCGCTGTTGAAGTTCGACGAGTTGCCGTTGCCCATCACGACGACCATCGGCGTGAGGTCGCCGTCGAGGAACTGATTGTCGAGGATCTGCTTGGCGCGGCCCATCTCGACCCAGTCCGTGTAGTTCTGGCCGCCGCCGTGCTGGAGGTAGAGGACGGGGTACGGCTGCGTCCGGTTCGGGTCGTACCCGGGTGGGGTCCACACCAGCGCGGTCCGGTCCTGGCCCGCCACCGTGCTGGTGTAGGTCATGCTCTCGACCTTCCCGCCGCGACCGGCGGGTACGTCCGACAGCAGTCGGGCACCCGGCCCGGGGATGAAGAAGGTGCTCCACATCGGCTCGGTGGTGACAGTCGTCGGGTTGGAGGTGTCCTTCACCGCGACCCGGTCCACGATCAGCCGGTAGTAGTAGAACCAGGGCTTAAGTGGGCCCACCGTCGCCCGCCACCGGTCACCGTCGCGGGTCAGTGGCAGTCGCAGCCAACTGCCGCCCGGCGCGACGTTCGCCCAGACCGTGACGTGCTGAGCGTCGGTGAAGTCCGTGGTGGTCTCGAAGGTGACGAACCCGTCCTCGGTGACGAAGGGCGTCGGGGTGGTGCCGGCCGGCGGCGGAGTGAACTCCCGCTTGAGCGGCTGGTGACCGGGGCTCGGCCCGTGGTCGGCCACGTGCCGGAACAACCGCGGCACGAAGTCGACGAGGTTCTCCTGCCAGGTGGTCCAGGTCGCGCCGCCGTCGGGGTTGACCCCGTCGAACTCGAACCGGACGTCGGCTCGGCCCAGCGCCTTCGTCAGCCGGTAGGTGGTGTTGTACGCGGGATCGGTGACGTTGCCGGTGTAGAGGCGGAGCAGCTTGACGCCGCGGTTGATCGCCTTGGCGTCCTTCCGGTCGATCTCCGGAGCCGACGTGCCCGAGAACGAACCGACGTAGCCGAACTGACCCGGCTTGGTGAGCGCTGCCCGCAACGCGTCCGTTGCGCCGTCGGACACGCCCGCGATCGCCTGGTGCTCCGGGTCGCGAAGGACCCGGTACCTGTCGGCGACCGCCTTGCGGAGGTCCTTCAACCCCTTGTGGTCCGAGCCGTCGACATCGTTGATCACCACCACCATCGGCCGGATGCTGCCGGCGGCCGAGAGGTTGTCGAGGATCTGCTTGGACCGACCGAGGTCGAGCCAGTCGGTGGCGGCCACACCGTCACCCGACTGCAGGAAGAGCGCCGGGTATCCCTTCGGGCCCTTGGCCGCGTAACCCGGTGGCGTCCAGACCAGGGCGGAGCGCTGCGCGTTAGTGGTCCGATAGGTCAGCGTCTCGATCTTTCCGCCGGTGCCGGCCGGCGCGTCGAGCAGCCACCGTGCCGAGTCACCCGCGACGAGGAAGGTGCTCAGGAGCGGCTTGGACGCGACACTGGTGCTGTTCGTCGGGTCCTTGATGGTCAATGTGTCGTCGGCGGTGAGCTGGTAGTTGTACAGCCCGGGCTCCAGCGCGCCGAGAACGCCCGACCACACGTCACCCCGACGGGTCAGACCGAACTCCGCCCAACTGGCCGACGGACCGAAGTTTCCCTCCACGACGACCTGCGAGACGGTGCCCAGGTTCTCCTGGACGTACGCCGCCGGGACGGCGAACGTGGCGTAGCGGTCCGCGGAGACGTTCAGCCACGGCGTGTCCGCCGCTGCTGGTTGCGGCGCGATGAGCACCGCCGCGGTGGCGATCACCCCGGCGGTGAACGCCGCCGAGAGCCGCCGGCGTACGCCCAGACGGCGTAAGCGCCCATGATACTGTTCGGTAGTCACGCTCCACTCCTTTCATGTGCCGGCAGCGGATGCGACCCGACTGACCGGCTCAACTCGACTGTGGATCTGGCCGTGTGTGCTGGTGCACCTCCTTCACGCTGATGTCATGGTCGTGCCGCGCTCTTCGGTGGTGCTGTCGATTCGCGCACGACGAGGCTGGTCGGAAGCACGATCTGGCTCGGCTCGTCCCACTCGCCGGTCACCAGCGACTTCAGCATCCGCGCGGCTTCGTACCCGAGCTGATACATCGACTGGTCCACGGTGGTCAGACCCGGCTGGGTCAACGCCGACTCCGGGATGTTGTCGAACCCCACGACGGACAGGTCCCCCGGCACCGAGAACCCCAGCTCCCTGGCGACCTCCAGGACCTTGAGCGCCATCCCGTCGCTCGCCGCGAAGATCGCCGACGGCGGGTCCGGTCGTTGCAGCAGGACGCGCGCCAGCGGAGTCGCCGACTCGGGGTTGAAATCGCCTCGGCCGATCAGTGTCGGGTCGACCGGAACCCCGGCGGTGCTCAGCGCGGCCCGATAGCCCTCCTCACGCGACCAGGCCGAGGCCAGGCTGTCGCGACCGGCGATGAACCCGATGCGCCGATGGCCCAGGCCGAGCAGGTGCTCGACAGCGGTGGTGGCGCCAGCGAGGTTGTCGGAAATCACCGAGGGTGCCGTCGAGCCCCGCACCGGGTCGATGGCCACGACCGGCGTCCGGGTCCGAAAATCACCCCAGGGCGTGACGACGATGCAGCCGTCGGTGAGGGTGCCCGACAGTCGGGTCAGGTGCCGCTGCTCCCAACCCTCCGAATACGACCCGTAGAGGTCGCTGTTGGCGTAGATGATCAGATCGAAGCCCGAGCGGCTCAGCGCCTTCATCACGCCCTTGAGCACTTCCGCCGTGTACGACTGGAAGCTGTGCGCCACGAGGCCCAGAACGTTGGTGCGGCTGCGCCGAAGGCTGGTGGCCACCAGACTCGACTCGTAGCCGAGCTGCTCGATCGCGGAGCGCACCTGAGCGACTGTGCGAGCGCTGACGCCGTAATGCCCGTTGACGACGCGCGAGACGGTGGCGGTGGAAACGCCAGCAGCCCGGGCGACATCACTCATTGTTACCGGCGCATTGACTTCAATCATGCCGCTCTCTCTGGACTGCAATCGTTATCGGTTACGTTTCCAGGATGTTGCCAACGTAACCGAGAACGATTACGAACACAAGACCTCTTCGTCCTTACCCGACCACGGAGAAGAACGTCCCAACTGGACGCCCGCAAGGGCGCGATTTCCCCTCGGACGCCGTTGCGGATAATGCAATCGCATCCTCTGCCGAGGGTCGAAGTGGGGCCTGATTTCCGCGTTGGTGCCACCCGTTGACAACAGGACGGCACGCTCCGTCAAGAACCATTCGCCGTCCCCGGGTGAACGATCACAGTTGCCGAACTTCGACGGTCCCGGTAAAGACCTTCGCCGGCGGCCGGTCCGGGTCCGCACTGATGACAAAGGTGCCGGCATGGGTATGGTCGGCAGCCGAGAAGCCGACGTACACCTCGATCTGCCCGGCCTCCACCGCGTAGGCCATGCTCCGGTCGTAGAAACCGAGCTGGCCGGTGGGGAGCGCGAACCGCACCGCGACCCGCTGGCCGGCGGCGGCCTCGACGCGGGCGAAGGCCTTCAGCTCCAGCACCGGCCGGGTGATCGTGGCCTGTGGGTCGCGGACGTAGAGCTGCACGACCTGCTCCCCCGCCCGGTGCCCGGTATTGGTGAGCGTGACCTCGACACCGACGCGGTCCCCGGCGCGGACCTCGGCGTTCTCCAGCGTGGCCTCCTCGATCACGAACGAGGTGTACCCGAGGCCGTGGCCGAAGACGTATCGCGGGGCGACCGGCGAATCCACGTAGTCGCCGTGCCAGTGTGACCGCCCGCCGGACACCTTGTGGCCGTAGAAGACGGGGATCTGGCCCACGCCGCGCGGGTACGAGATCGGCAGCTTTCCGCTCGGGCCGACCTCACCGAGGAGCACCTCGGCGATCGCCTGCGCCCCGGTCTCCCCCGGCAACCAGGCCATCAGCACCGCTGCGCACTCCTCGTGCAGGAAGTCACTGCCCACCGGTCGGCCGGCGACGAGCACTGCCACGACGGGTGTGCCGGTGGCGACGACGGCACGGACCAGTTCTTCCTGCACGCCCGGCAGGTCCAGACTGGACCGGTCCCGCGACTCGCCAGAGGTGGCCCCGGGCGTCACCCCCGAGCGGTCACCCAGGACCAGCACCGCGACGTCGGCCGCCGCGGCGGCCGCGACCGCCTCGGCGAACCCCTCGGTCGACGGGTCGAGCACGTCGCAGCCCGGGGCGAAGCGCAGCCGGTCGCCCAGCCGCGTCGCGAGTTCGTCCCGCACGGTGGGTACACCCTCGGTACTCTCGTCGATCTCCAGATCGTCGGGGATCGTCATCATCTCGCCGAGCAGGCCGCGCCGCTTGCGCGCCTGGACCAACGCCTCGATGTGGGCCACGAACGAGTAGTCACCGAGCAGGTGTCGGGCGTTGTCGGCGTTCGGGCCGATGAGAGCGACAGTTCCGGCATCCGCGAGCAGTGGCAGCACTCCGTCGTTCTTGAGCAGGACGAGGCTGCGGCGGGCGATCTCCAGCGCCACGTCCCGGTGCCGCTCGGCGTTTGCCGACGTCGAGGCCGCGTCCTCGTCGACGTACGGGTTCTCGAAGAGCCCGAGTTCGACCTTGTGCCGAAGGATCCGCGCGACAGCCTCGTCGAGCTGGGCCTCGCTGACCTCGCCAGCGTCCAGGGCGCGGGTGAGAGCGTCCGCGTACGCGTCCGTCGCTGGAAGCTCGACGTCCACGCCCGCGCCGAGGCCCACCGTCGCGGCCTGCTGCTTGTCCTGCGCGAAGTGGTGGTACGAGTGGAGGTCGTTGACGGCGAAGTAGTCGGAGACCACGGTGCCCGTGAAGCCCCACTGCCCGCGCAGGACGTCGGCGAGGAGTTCCTGGTTGGCATGACACGGGACGCCGTCGAGTTCGTGGTAGCCGGCCATCACCGACTGGAGCCCGCCGTCGCGGACCGCCGCCTCGAACGGATACAGGTACACCTCGCGCAGCAGTCGCGGCGGCAGGTGGGCAGGCGCCCAGTTCAGCCCGCCCTCGGACGCCCCGTAGCCGACGAAGTGCTTGGCGGTGGCGAGGACGCCGTCGGTCAGGTCGGCACCCTGGAGGCCCCTGACGAATGCCACGCCCATCCGGGACACCAGGTACGGGTCCTCGCCGTAGGTCTCCTCGGTGCGACCCCACCGTGGGTCGCGCACCACGTCCAGCACCGGCGAGAGCCCCTGGTGGCTTCCCATGGCGCGCATCTGTACGCGAACGGCGTCCGCCAGCTGCCGGTTGAGCTCCGGCGCCCAGGTGCTCGCGACGCCGATCGCCTGCGGGAAGATGGTCGCCTCGCGGGCCATCACCCCCGAGCAGACCTCCTCGTGCACGATCGCCGGGATCCCCAGCCGGGTCTCGCTGACCAGGAAGCGCTGGATCTCGTTGGCGGCCCGCGCCACCTGCGCCGCCTTCAGGCTGGTCGCGCCGGCGACGCGGGTCACGTGCCCGAGGCCGTGTCGAAGGATCGGCCGGGCCCGCTCCGCCGCGAACCGTCCGCTCTCCAGCAGTGTGAACGCCCACGTGCTGCCCAGTTGCGCGAGCTTCTCCTCGCGGGTCATCCGGGCCAACAGGTCCGACACCCGTTGGTCGACGGGCGCTGTCGCATCGGTGTAGGTCGCCTCGATCTCCGGCTCAACAGTGGTCACCCGGTCACCCCAATCACCGCGACAAGCTGGTCTTTCGGCCGGGGCGGCAGGACCCGCGGGGATGCCGGCCAGACATTGATCCAGGCGTCGTGTTCCCTTACGTAAACGTAATCGGTAACGTTTACATAGATCGAGAACGTAATCGAAGTCGATCACGTTGTCCAGAGCTCACAGTGCCTCCACCACCCCTCGGTCCCGGCGCTCGGGCAGTGCTGCCGGCGTCGGACCTGCACGAAGGGAGCCAGCCCTGAACACCCACCTCGACAGCGCGCCGGAGAACGGCGTGAACACGGCCCGCCTGACAGTGGACCCCCGCCGACGCGTCGCGCCGGTGCCCCGTCGGCTCTTCGGCTCGTTCGTGGAGCACCTGGGTCGCTGCGTCTACAACGGAATCTACGAGCCGGGGCACCCGACGGCCGACGCCGACGGCTTCCGGGGCGACGTCCTCGAGCTGGTGCGCGAGTTGGGCGTCACCACGGTGCGCTACCCGGGCGGCAACTTCGTCTCCTCCTACCGCTGGGAGGACGGCGTCGGCCCGGTCGACAAACGACCGGCGAGGCTCGACCTCGCCTGGCACAGCCTGGAGACCAACGCGTTCGGGCTCGACGAGTTCATGCGCTGGGTCGGCAAGGCCGGCGTCGATCCGATCATGGCGGTCAACCTCGGCACCCGAGGCACCGCCGAGGCCGTCGACCTGCTCGAGTACGCCAATCATCGCGGTGGGAGCCACCTCGCCGACCAGCGCCGCGACAATGGCGCTGTCGATCCCTACGGGATCAAGCTGTGGTGCCTGGGCAACGAGATGGACGGCCCGTGGCAGGTGGGTCAGCGCAGCGCGACCGAGTACGGGCGACTCGCGGCGCAGACCGCGAAGGCCATGCGCCGCTTCGATCCCGACCTCGAACTCGTCGCCTGCGGCTCCTCACACCTCGGTATGCCGACCTTCGGCAGCTGGGAGCGCGACGTGCTGACCGAGGCGTACGACGACGTGGACCTGATCTCGCTGCACGCGTACTACCAGCCGGTCGACAACGACCTGGCCAGCTTCCTCGCCTCGGCCGAGGACATGGACAGGTACATCGACGCCGTCACCGCCATCGCCGACTCGGTCGGAGCGATCCGCCGGTCGACCAAGAAGATCATGATCGCGTTCGACGAGTGGAACGTCTGGTACCAGTCCGCAGCCCCGTCCACGCCGCCGAGCGGCGAGGACTGGCCGGTCGCGCCGCCCCTGCTGGAGGATCACTACAGCGTGGCCGACGCTGTCGTCGTCGGCGGCCTGCTCATCAGCCTGCTGCGGCACAGCGACCGGGTGAGCGCGGCCTGCCAGGCCCAACTGGTAAACGTCATCGCACCGATCATGACCGAGACGGGCGGCTCGGCCTGGCGGCAGACCATCTTCCACCCCTTCGCCCGCACCGCCCGGCACGCTCAGGGCACCGTGCTGGACGTGCTGCGCGAGGGCAGCACGACGACCACCGACCGCTTCGGTGAGATCGACGCGGTCGACGCGGCCTCCACCTGGGACGACACCACCGGGGAGATGACCGTCTTCCTCGTCAACCGCGCCCTCGACACCCCGGCCGAGGTAACCATCGACGTCGCCGGCGCCCAGGTCAGCGACATCATCGAGTGCGTCACGGTCGGCGGCACCGACCTGCACGCCAAGAACACCGCCGACGGTCCGGACCACGCCGCGCCGCGCCCCAACGACACGGCACGCGGCGTCGACGCCAGCGTCCAGCTGACTCTTCCGCCCGCGTCGTGGACGATGCTGCGCCTGCGCGCCACCGACACGACCCAGTGATCGGCTGACGAGCGCTCCCCGGACGTGCCCCGGCCGCGCACACCTGGCGATCACCAGGGGTGCGCGGCCGGGGGCTTCCCCACCACAGGGAGTACGGGATCCAGCCTGTTGTTACCGGGCGTCGACCGGATCGCTGTGGGACTGGTTGAAGAGCTTGTCGCCCTGGTAGTGGGCGACCACCGGCGCGCTCAGCGCACCATTGACGGTCTTCTTCAGCCGGGCGACTCCGTGGTGCACCGGGGCCGACCCGAGGTGCGTGTCACCCGCGTAGAAGTCGACGGTGCCGGAGGGTGTCGACGTGCTGGTGCTGACCGTGCCGACCGTCGCGGTGGCGGTGACCTTCGTGTGGTGCGACGGGCCCGCCGGTGACGTGGCGACGTCGAGATCGGTGGTGGTGGCCCGGAACGTCAGGGTGCGCAGGTAGTGGTTCAGCAGCGGACGCCACACGTGCCAGGTGTGCACGCCCGGCACGTTGTACTCGTCCAGCTCGACGCCGGCGGCCCGCAGGGCGGCGGCGTTGCGCTGCGAGTTCTCGGCGATGTTGCCCAGCCGGTCCTGCAGCCCGGTGCCGATCATGATGCCGCCGGCCACCGACTTCATGCTGTCGACCTGGGCCTGGGTGGCGGCCGGGCCGCCCGCGCTCCAGGCCGCGTGGTAGCCGAACAGGTCGGTGTGGTTGTACATGATGGTGTACGCCCGGCTGCCACCTGCGGAGAAGCCGGCGAACGCGCGGTCCTGCGCCCGGGTCGAGACGCGGTAGTTCTGCTCGACGAACGGGAAGATGTTGTTCCGTAGTTCGTTGACGTAGCCCTCGTTGCCACCGGGGAGGCCGTTGAAGTCGGTGGACACGATCACCATGGGCTGCGCCGCACGGTCCTTGATCGCGTTCTCCAGGACGAGGTGGGCCACGCCCTGCATCGTCCAGGCGGTCGAGTGGTCGCCGCTGCCGTGGCTCAGGTAGAGCGTCGGGTACGGCGTGACGCGGTTGGGGTCGTAGCCGTGCGGCAGGTAGACGACGATGTCGTGGACTCCCACCGGGTTTGTCGACAGCGGCGAGGTGTACCGCCGGGACTCCAGCCGGCCGACCCTGGCAACCGGCGCCTGGTAACCGGTGTCGTACGTCGGGAACTTCCGACTGGCCGGGACGTAGATCGTGCTGCGTACCGCGCCGGGCGCTCCCGGGTACTGCGGCTGGATCTGCCACCGGTTGGCGGGGTCGTCGTGCAGGGCACAGCCGGTGGCGAGCTCGTTGGCGCAGTCGTGGGTGAACGCGTACCGGAACGTGCCCGCCGGCAGCGGGGTGGTGAAGGTCCAGACCCCGTCGGGGCCCTTCCGCATGGCCTGGATGTGCCACGGGGTGGCCGCGACGTCGCCGGGTTGCCACTCGGCGGGCGGCCGCGCGTCACCGCAGTCCTGGCAGGCGATGTTCTCCGGTCGGGAGTAGAACCAGTCGCCGTAGACGTGGACCTGCTGAACGTCCTCGGGCGCCCGGTACCGGAAGGTGACTGTGTACCCGGTCGGGGGCTTGTCGGTGCGGGTGACGGTCGGGCCCAGCGGCGCGGGCGGTGCGGCCGAGGCCGCCGGTGCGGCGACCGTTCCGGCCGTCACTGTGACGGCGGCGAGCAGCGCGAGCATCAGCCGGCGTGTCGGCATCGGGGGACGGGGAGGTGCGACGGGCATGGTCCTGCTCCCTCTTCGGCGTGTGGTCAGACCGCACCGAGCGGCCGACCGACCATTCGATGGTGAGGTGAAGGGATACCAGTAACGAGCGATGCAGCTATTGCGAGCGCTAACACCGTTCCCTGTCGAAAACACAACCATGAA
The DNA here is from genome assembly GCF_040649935.1 of Micromonospora sp. NPDC048842. Taxonomy (NCBI): domain Bacteria; kingdom Bacillati; phylum Actinomycetota; class Actinomycetes; order Micromonosporales; family Micromonosporaceae; genus Micromonospora; species Micromonospora sp. NPDC048842. The sequence goes on from NZ_JBEZGK010000001.1 coordinate 70,078, forward strand.
TTGCATTGACGGTCAAGACGGAAATCGGAGTGGAGAATCGCATCCAAACAATTCGGGCGCGCTTCATCGGCGCCAGGACAACTGGCGCGCGAATTCTCTGTCGGGTCAATGTCGTCAAGGAATTCGCGCGCCAGTCACAGGTGGCCCGAAACGTACCCGGGAGACCGGCGGACGCGATTATTCGACCGCTGGCTGCAACCTCCCGTCGACTCGCCGGGAGATGGCGGTGTACTCGTCGCGCAACTCCTCGGGGAGGACCCAGGCCGGGGCGTCCTGCCACGCCAGCGGGCGGAGGAACCGTCGGATCGACGTCGCGCCCACCGACGTGTGCACGGCGTTCGTCGACGGCCACGGTCCACCGTGGTGCTGGGCCCACGAGACCCGGACACCGGTGGGGTAGCCGTCGAAGACGATGCGACCCGCGCGGGCGGCGAGCACGTCGACCAGTCGGCGTACGACGTCGGCGTCGTCGCCCGGTCCGCTGTGGAGCGAACCGGTCAGCGACGGCGGGACGGCGGCCAGCGCGGCGTCGAGGTCGGCGGCGTCGTCGTAGCGGACCACTACCAAAAGCGGGCCGAAGCACTCGTCGGCGATCTCGGCGGTCAGGCCGGCGAGGCCGACCTCCAGGAGGGTCGGTGCCACTGTGAAGCCCTCGCCGGGTTCGACCTTCGGCCGCGCCGACACCCGGGCGCCGGCCCGCTCGAACTCGGTGGACCGGTTCTCGTACGCGTCCCGGATGCGCTCGTTGAGCAGGACCGTGCCACCCGACGCGTCGACTCTGGCCCGCAGCGCCTCGACCAGGCCGTCACCACGGGGATCCGACGGAACGAACGCCAGGCCGGGCTTGGTGCACAACTGACCGCCCGAGTTCGTGAAGGAGCCGAACAGCCCCTCGGCGATCTGGTCCGCTCGGGCGGCGGCCGCGTCGGGCAGGACGACGATCGGATTCACGCTGCTCAGTTCGGCGTACAGGGGGATGGGGTCGGGTCGTTCGTCGATGGCCGCCTGGATGGCACGGGCGGCGTTGACCGAGCCGGTCAGGGCGGCCGCGCGGATCGCCGGGTGACGCACCAGCGCGCGACCGGCCTGCTCCCCGTACACGGTCGCGACGACACCCTCGGGCCCGCCGAGGTCGCGGACTGCCGACTCGATCGCGGCGGCGGAGGCGTGTGAGGTCAGCGGGTGGGACGGGTGAGCCTTCAGGATCGTCGGACACCCGGCGGCGAGCGCGGCGGCCGTGTCACCGCCGGCGACCGAGAAGGCGAACGGGAAGTTGCTGGCCCCGAAGACCGCGACCGGTCCGAGGGGTACCAGCATCCGCCGCAGGTCCGGGCCGGGGCCGAGCGGTGTGTCGGCGGCGTGGTCGATGGTGGCCTCGACGTACGCTCCGTCGCGCAGCACCTCGCCGAACATCCGGAACTGGAGCGCAGCCCGGGTGAGTTCCCCGTCGAGTCGCGCGTGGCTCAGCCCGGTCTCCGCCTCCGCGGCAGCGACCAGATCCACCCGACGGGACTCCAGCGACGCGGCGATCGCGTCCAGCAACTCCGCGCGGCCGAGCCTCCCGCGCGCGGCCAGCCACTGCGCCGCCGGGGACATCTGAGCGGCGATCACCTCCAGCCGAGACTCGTCGGTCTCAGTGAGCTCCGTCGCGCGACGCTGACCGTCGCGCGGATCGACAGTGATGACCACGTTCACAGCAGTCCTCTCCTTACCAGATTGCCCATGAGATCGCGGACGCCGAAGTGCCAGGGCTCGCACTCCTCCGCGTGCCGCACCCGGTTGACCAGGGTGCCGAGCGCCGGGCAGCTGATCCGTACCACGTCGTCGACCTTGTGGGTGAAGCCCTCACCGGGGCGGTCCCGGTCCTGGATGGGCGCGAACATGGTGCCGAGCATCAGGGCGGCGCCGTCGGGATAGTGGTGGTGCGGCCCGATCAGCTGCCGGACCAGCTCCTCGGGATCGCGCGACATCTGGGTCATCTCCGAGACCGCCTCCAGGTGGAAGCCGTCCTCGCCGCGAACCTCCAGGCGCACCTCGAGTTCGCGTACCCGATCCATGCCGAACTGGTCGTCGAAGAGCCGGATCAGGGGGCCGAGGGCGCAGGAGGCGTTGTTGTCCTTGGCCAGGGGAAGCAGGAGCGCCGAGCGGCCCTCGATGTCGCGCAGGTTCACGTCGTTGCCGAGGGTGGCGCCGACGATCCGGCCACTGGACTGGACGATGAGCGTGACCTCGGGTTCCGGGTTGTTCCAGGTCGACGCGGCGAGCACGCCGACCGGAACGGCGGTGCCGACGGCGGAGAGGATCTGTCCCTTGGTGAAGATCTCAGCGTCCGGGCCGATGCCCACCTCCAGGTACTGGCTCCACATGCCCTCGGCGACCAGCATGCTCTTGAGCCGATCCGCCTCCGGCGAGCCGGCCTCCAGGCTGTGCAGGTCGACACCGACGTCGGCGAGCATGCGGTGCCGGATGTCCGCCGCCAGTGCCAGGTCTCCCCGCGCCCGTTCCTCGATCACCCGCTCGATCATGGAGATCGGGAAGGTCACGCCGGCGGCCTTGAGCGCCTGGAGGTCGACCGGGGCGAGCAACCAGGGCCGGCCATGGTCCCGGGTCGCGGCCCCCGTGTTGGCCAGTATCTCCCCGAAGTCGCCCACCCTCGGCCCGTCGAGCCCGGCCACCGTCGCGGCGGGATCGGGCAGTTCGCAGATGTCGCGGACGGTCGGGAACCGGTGGCTGATGTCGATGACCTCGCCGTCGCGGACGGTCACCGGTGAGGGGCCGTCGCCGGACGGGTCCCAGATCCGGCCGATGAGGACGCTGTCGGCATCGTCCGGCAACGCTTCGGCGGCGGTGCCGACCCAGTCCGCGGCCGCGGCCGAACCCCGGGGCCGTGGCAGCGTCATGAGTCGCTCTCCAGGTTGAAGAAGGACCGCTCGTCGCGGGGACGGATGTCGAAGACGGCGTCCTGGAACATCCGCAGCGGGTGCGGTGTGAACGGATGCTGCTCGATCGCTGTGAGATCCACCTCGATGCCCAGGCCGATCCCGGTCGGGATGAGGATGTCGCCGTCGTCGGTCAGCACCAGCCGCTCGTTGGTGATGTCGGGACGCCAGGGCACGTCGGTCGCCATGATCTCCAGGTAGCGGAAGTTGGGCAACGTCGCCCCGAGTTGCAGCGTGGCGGCGGTGCTGAGTGGACCACTCGGGTTGTGCGGCGCGAAGCCCACGTAGCTGGTCGCGGCGAGCGTGGAGATGAAGGCCAGCTCGGCGATCCCGCCGGCGTGCGTCACGTCGGGCTGGACGAAGTCGACAGCCTGGCGGGCCAGCGCCGGCGCGAACCCCTGCCGCCCGTACCACCGCTCCCCCGCGGCGATCGGCACCGGCGACGCGCGACGGATGTCGACGAGCGCATCGAGGTTGTCCGGCGGGCAGGGCTCCTCGAACCACACCGGGTCGAACTGGGCGATCTCGTTGGCGACCTTGATGGCGTGGCGGACGTCGAAGCGGCCGTGCCCCTCGACGAACAGCTCCACCTCGCGGCCCACCGCCTGGCGGACGGCGTCGATCTGGGCCAGCACCCGGTCCAACTGCGCCGTGGTGATGGTCAGGTCGTAGTTCTCGAACGGGTCCCACTTGAGGCCCCGGAAGCCCGACTCCACAGTCCGGCGCGCGGCGGCCGCGTAGTCCTCCGGCGTGACGGCGCCGGAGAACCAACCATTGGCGTACGCGCGGACCCGGTCGCGGGTCGCGCCGCCGAGAAGCCGGGAGACCGGTACGCCGAGCTCGCGAGCCGAGATGTCCCAGAGGGCCATCTCCAGCGAGCTCAACGCCGTCATGATCACCGGCCCGCCGCGCCAGTACCAGTCCCGTGCGGTCTCGTAGAGGATCTTCGAGATGCTTGTGGGATCCAGGCCCACCACCGCCTCGGCCAGCTCGGCGATGGCTCCCTGGACGGCCCGTTCCTTGCCCTCCAGGGTGGCCTCACCGAGCCCGATGATCCCCGCGTCGGTGTGGACCCGCACGATGACGAGGTTCGTACGGTAGAAGTCGACGACCAGTGTGTCGACAGAGACGATCTTCATCTTTCGGCTCAACCCTTCACCGCACCGGCGGTCATGCCGGACACCACGTACTTCTGCACCAACAGGTAGAAGGCGACGGCGGGCAACGTGAACAGGAAGGCGACAGCCATCACCGTCTGGATCGGTGTACCCAGTTCGCCGATGAAGTTCGCGATGCCGACGGAGGCGGGCTGGAGGTCGGGGTTGAAGATGAACGTCACCGCGAACACGTACTCGTTCCAGGCGTGGAAGAAGGCGATGACAGCGGTCGCCGCGATCGACGGCGCGATGAGCGGCACGTTGATGCGGGTCAGGGTGGTGAAGGGCCGGGCGCCGTCGGCGCGCGCGGCCTCCTCCAACTCCTTCGGGATTCCGTCGATGGCGCCCTTGAGGATCAGCGCGACGATCGGCAGGACGAAGGCGGAGTTCACCAGGACGAGGCCGGTCAGCGAGTCGAGCAGTTCGAAGCGGCGGAACAGCGCGAACAGCGGAACGACCATGAGCGCCTCGGGAAGCATCTGCGTGAACAGGAGCACGACGGTCAGCACGGCCTTACCCCAGAACGAGAACCGGGACAGCGCGTAGCCGAGCGGGATGCCCAGGCCGACGGAGAGAACCATCGTGCCGACGGCGATGATCAGGCTGTTGAGCAGCCACCCGGCCGCCTTGCCCTCGGCGAGCGCGTCCACGAAGACCCCGAACTGACCGAGGTCGGGCGTGAGCCGGGGCTGATCGGCGAAGAGGTCGCTGTTGCTGGACAGCGCGGTGACGAACATCCAGTACAGCGGGAACACCGCGACACCCAGCACGACGAGCACGGCGACGATCCGTGCGGTGACACCGAATCGGAAGCGCCTCATCGGACGTCCCCCTTCTCCACGGCACGGGCGACCAGGCGGCTGCCGATGATGACGATGAGCGAGATGACGACGCCGACCATTCCGATGGCCGCCGCCGATCCGAGTTCCTTCGAGTCGAACGCCTGCGAGTAGAGGTCGATGACGAGCGTCTCGGTGGCACCGACCGGTCCCCCCTTGGTCATCAGCCAGATCAGCTCGAACCGCCGCAGCGACCAGATCGTCATCAGCAGTGCCAGCAGGCCCACCGTCGGCTTGATGACCTGCCAGGTGACTGCCCGGAAGGTGGCCCACCGTCCGGCGCCGTCCACTGTCGCGGCCTCGTTGAGGTCCTGCGGGACGGACTGGAGGGCGGAGAGCAGCACCACGGAGGTGAACGGGAACAGCTGCCAGATGGTCGTGGCGAGCACCGCCGGCAGCGCGTAGCGCGAGCTGTCCAGGATGGCCCCACCCGGGACGCCGAGCCCGACCGCGTCGAGGAAGCGGTTCACGATGCCGTACTGCGCGTTGAGCATCCAGGTGGCGATGAGCGCGACAGCGATGCCCGGAGCGGCCCAGGGGACGGTCACCAGCGCCCGTGCCACGCCCCGGCCGCGAAATTTCTTGTTGAGCAGGAGCGCGACGGCGAGCCCGGCGCCGATCGCGACGACCACACAGGTGATCACGTAGACGAAGGTGATCAGCAGGGTGCGGTGGAACTCGGGGTCACCGAAGATCCGGTTGAAGTTGTCGAGCCCGACCCACTCGCTGCGGGTGGGGTTGAGCAGCCTCGTCCTGGTGAAGCTGAGGTACACCTCCTGAACGAGGGGCACCGCCTGGAAGACGAGGATGAACAGGGCGGCGGGGGCCAGGAACAGGTACGGCGTCCACTTGCTACCCAGCGGGCTGGGTCGACGCCGGGGTCGGCCTGGGGTTGGTGTCTTCGGTGCTCCGGTCTGCTCGACCACAGTCATCGGGTTCGGTCCTTCTGGGGGAAGGACGCTGCCGGCGCACGGATCGTTGCGCCGGCAGCGTCGCCGTGTCGAGCGGTCAGCGGACCAGTTCGCTCGCCTGCTGCTGGGCGCGATCCAGTGCCGACTTGAGGTCAGCCTTGCCCTGCAGTGCCGCGACCACGTTCTGCACGACCACCTTGCGGATGTCAGGCGTCTTGGCCTCGAACCCCAGCACGATCTGCGGCAGGCTGGTCTCGGTGAGCCCGTCGAAGACGGGGAGGAACGGGGTCGCCTTGAGCGCCTCCGCGCTGCGCTGCGTGGTGGTGGCGACGCTGCTCGCACCGAGGATCTCCTGCAGCTTCACCTGGTTCTGCGGCTCCAGCGCCCACTTGATGAAGGTGCCGGCCTCGTCCTTGCCCTCGCTCGCCTCGTTGATCACGATCGGTGCGAGGATCGCGCCCTGCTTGCGGACCGGGAACGGGATGGGGGCGACGGTGAAGTTCAGCTTGGCGTTCTGGCCGCGAGTCGCGGTCACGTAGCCGCCGTTGTTGAGCTCCATCCCGACCTTGCCCTCGGCGAACATCCGCCGGAAGGTGGCCGCGTCCGCTCCGCGCGGGATCACGTTGGCGTCGTACAGGTCCTTGAACGCCTGAAGGCCCTTGAGGTTCTCCGGCGAGTTGATCGTCAGGTTCTTCCCGTCGGACCACGCCCCGCCGAAGCCGTAGACGTAGTTGAAGATGTCCTGCCAGACACCGGCCTCCTCGGCCTCCGTCTGGCGGAACGCCAGGCCGAAGACGTCGCCCTTGGTCAGCGACTTCGCGGTGGAGGTGAACTGCTCGTAGGTGGTCGGCGGCGTCGGGATCAGGTCCGCGTTGTAGAACATCGCGTAGTTCGACGCTTCGAAGATGACGCCGTGCCGGACGCCGTCGTGGACCATGAACTGGTCCGGCTGCTTGAGCAGGTCGTACTTTCCGGCGTCGATCACCTTGTCCAGCGGCGCGATGAGGCCGGCGTCGGAGGCCGCCTCGAACTCGGGCATGTCGAAGCGGACCAGGTCGGGGCCCTTGCCGCTGCCCATCTGGGTGAGCACGGTCTGGCCGAAGGTCGGGTACGGCACCGCGGCGGCGGACACCTGGACCTTGGTCTGGCTCTGGTTGAACTCGTCGAGCCACTTGGTCAACAGGGGCCCGCGGCCCGGGTCGCCGAAGGTCGAGGCGGCGAAGGTCAGTTTGGTGACGCCGTCGCCGGAATCACCGTCCGAGCCGCAACCGGTCAGGAGGGTGGCGACCAAACCGAGGGCACATGTCGCCCTGGCGATGCCGAAATGAGCGCGCTTATTACCCATCGTTACTCCACTGTTACGAGTTGGCGTCAAGCCGATGAAATTGCAACGATCGTAGCGTCATGTGCAACGGTGTCAAGTGGCGATTGCGCATCGCGTCATCTATGTTGCATCATGTGCAATGACAGCGACGGCATGTCCGTCGCGCGAGGGGAGACACAGCCTTGGCGCAATCAATCCGCCGCGCGATCGACCTCATCCGTCGATCCGCGGAGCACCCGCTGTCCCTTACGGAGGCTGCGGACGTGCTCGGCGTCCACAAGTCCACAGCCCTGCGCATCCTGCAGACGCTGGAGTCCGCGCGCTTCGTCCGCCGCACCGGCGCGGGCACCTACGTGCTCGGCAGCGGCCTGATCGAGTTGTCCGAGCTCGCGCTCGGCTCGATGGACCTCCGCCAGCCCGCTGCCGCGCACCTGCGTGCGCTGCAACGCGCGACCGGCCACACCGTACACCTGGCGCAACTGACCGGCGACGAGATCATCTATATCGACAAGGTGGACAGCCCGGCCTTCGACGCCGTCAAGCTGCCCTCGCGGGTGGGACGCGCGGTGTCCATCTACGCGAGCGCCGTCGGCAAGACGATCCTGGCCTACCTTCCCCGGCAGGAACGCGACCGCCTTCTCTCCCACGTCGTCTTCGAGAAGTTCACCGACACCACCTTCACCGACCACGACGCCCTGGAAGCCGAACTTGCCCGCATCCACGACTGCGGCTGGGCAGTGGACAACGGCGAGCACGACGCGTACGTGATGTGCGTGGCCGCGCCGATCAGGGATTCGAGGGGACAGGTCATCGCCGCCGCCTCGATCACGGCGATCGAGGTCATCGCAAGCCTCGACCAGCTCAAGAGCAACCTTCCGCTGCTCCTGGAGACCGCCGACAAAATTTCGTACGAGCTCGGCTACGCGCCGCCCGCACTGTCGATCCCGGACGGTGAGAGCCGCTCCGCGACCTAAGCGCGCGCGTAGCGGGCAATCACCGCGTTGTCGGCGCCGACCCGCCGGTGACGCGGTGGTGCTCGTCGGTCTCCATGTCGATGAAGGCCTGGATCATGCCCCGGTAGATCTTCTCGATCAGATCCGGGTCGGCGCCGGCCTCGCTGGCCAACGTGCGGACGCGGGCCACCACCTGCGCCACCCGGTCCGGCGCACGGACCGCCTGAGCATCGCTCTTGAGCGGGGCGGCCTGCCGGACCAGTGCCTCCCGCCTGGCGAGCAGCCCAACCAGTTCTCGATCCAACTCGTCGATCCGCGCACGGATCTCGGTCAACGTCGCCGCAGTCTCTGCCACGCCGGAGATCGTCGCACGACGCCGACACGATCAGGCGACCCGTTCGCCCGCCCGTCCTCGGCGGCTCGACAGGGCGGCACGGGCACCGTCGACTTCCTGCTCGCGGACGCCTGAGCCGTTCACTCAGCGCAGCAGCGCCATCCGGTCGATGATGGAGTCGAGCAGCCCCGGCGGCCACGGGAACAACGGCGCCGCCACCTGGAGCTGGGCGAATCCGTGCAGCCCGACCCAGAGGGCCGTCGCGTCGGCGAAGAGGTCCGCGCTGGTCGATCGTTCCGCCGCGACGCAGTCGGCGAGCGTACGCCGGAAGACCTCGAAGGCTCCCATGCCGAGCACGGCGAGCTCGTCCGCCATGGCCGGGGCCCGCTCAAGCGCCTGCCCCGCATCCCAGACGGCACCGAACATCACCCGGTACTGATGGGGCCGGCGTTCGGCGAAGGTCAGGTAGGCCACGCAGATCGCGCGCAGGCGCTCGACCGGATCCGCGTCATCCAGTGCGCCCAACTCCTGCTCGAGGATGCCGAACGCGCGTTGCGCGACAGCGAGCAGGATCGAATCCAGGTCCGGAAAGTGCGGATAGATCGACGGTGCGGAAATGCCGGCCCGCCGGGCGACCCCCCGCAGGGTCACGTTCTGCGGCGGGTCGTCCTCCAGAAGCGCCATGGCGGCGTCGAGGATCTCGTCGCGCAGCTGGGCACCTTCGCCGCGCTTGTTGCGGGCCCGCGTTCTCGGTGTGGTCACACTCTGACTTTACAGGCGTTAGGCGAGGGCGTAAGTTAACGACTGTAAGTTCACAGGCGTTATCTAAGGATGGAGCCTCTCATGACCACCGCTACCGCTACCCGAATCGACACCGCCGGCCCCGCGCACCGCGCGGACCTCGTCGGCCGTGGGCTGGCGGCCCTCGCATCCCTCGCCACCGGCGTCGCGTTCGTCAACGGCGTACTACTGACACTCAACGCCGGCGACGATCGCCTGTTCATCGAAGGCTGGCGAGTCTCCAGCTTCGGCATCTTCGCCGCGCTCTTCGCCCTGCTCGCGGTCAGGCCCCGACAAGCGGCCGGTGTCTGGGAGATCGTTCTCGTCGGCAAGGCCGCGCTCGTCGTGTTCGGCGCGCTGATCGGAGACGTCCCCGAGGCACGCCTGTCGGCCATCATCGACTTCGGGCTCGTCGCCGTCGTCGCGGCCGCCTACCTGCTGTGCCGTGGCTGGTTGGCGTGGCGTCCCTCGACCACCAACCCGACCCGATGACGGAGACGACAATGCCCCCCATCTCGCCTTCCCGGCGCGTCGACCGTACCGTCATCATCTCGATCTGGACGGTCCCGGTCCTGGTCGTCGGCCAGTTCGCCATGCTGGCCATCGTCCCGGTCGTCCTTGCGCTGACCGTCAGCCTGCGGCACGCCCACCTACACGGACTACGCCGCTGGACGGTAGCGCTCGCCACCGCCTACGCCGTCCCACTGATCCTCTGGGCCATCGGGCCCGACCGCGCCCCGAGCCTGTCCAAGGACATGCACCCGGTCTTCGCCGCACTCATCGTCGTGGCCGCGCTGGCCGCGGCAACTGCCTTCCACCTCGGCCGTCGTCGACCGAGCAGACCCGACGGCTCGTCGAGCGAGCAGCAGCACTTCCGACCCGCGCCGTGACCGATCCGCCTCTCCCCCGCCTGCACGGAAGCCTTGGATCGCCCGTCGCCGTCATCGGACGGCGACGGGCGACCCGAGCGCTCAGTACCGAGGGAGCGGACCCCACTGATTGACGGGGTCGTCCAAGGAGTGGCGGGTCAGCGGAGCGGCAGGGTGGCCAGCGCGAGGTTGGGGTCGATGCCGGTGCTGTACGCGGCACTGAGCACGTAGACGGTGCGGCCACGCACAGCCACCGAGGTCGGGTTCTGCAACCTGTCGGCGGCGGTCATCAACGTTCGGGAACGGCCGGCCGCGTCGACGCCCACCACAGTGTTCGGTCCGTTCAGCGTCGCGATGACCTGGTGGTCACCGACGAAGGCGAAGTCGCTGTCGAACCCGGCGCCGCTCACCGTACGTCGGCACGCCGGTGTCCTCCGGCCGCAGCTGGGAGCGCCGGGCCTGGAGGAAGTCGCCGAGCTGTCCTCTCGCGTTCATGGCTCGAAGTATTGCGAGCCCTGCCGACCCCAGCCACTCCCTGCCAGGGGTAGGCACCGCAGGCGACCGGTACCGGTCCAGGCGATCAGCGGGCGGCGTCGCTGCCGCTGGCGGCGCCGGCGCGAAGGCCCTGATCGATGAAGTTGATCAACCAGGTGAAGCTCTCGTCGACGGACGCGTCGATCTGGAAGCCACCGGCCGCCTCCAGGGTGGCGAAACCGTGCAGGACGCTGCGCAGCGTCCGCATGGCGTGGATCTCCTGGCCGGGATCCAGGCCGTACCCGCTCAGCATGGCCGCCCAGGAGGCGAGCACCCGTTCGCTGGCCGGGATGAACGGGTCGTCGGGGCCGGTCGGGCGGGTGGCGTTGGCGGCTGCGTATCGGCCCGGGTGTTCCCGCACGTACGCCCGCATCGCCTGCGCGCCAGCGGCGAGGGCATCGCTGCCGGACCGGCCCTGAATGCCGTCGCGGATGGCATCGCCGGCCTCGGTCATGGCCAGGACGGCGATCCGGTGCGCCAGCTCGGCCTGGCTGGTGACGTGCTTGTAGAGCGAGGGGGTCTTGACCCCGAGCCGTTCGGCGAGCAGACCCATGCTGAGGTTGTCGAAGCCGACCTCGTCGACCAACGCGGCCGCGGCCTCGGTGACCGATGCCGGGGTGAGCCGGGCCTTAGGCATTGGTCAGCGTCCGGGCGAGGAAGGGCAGGGCCAGGGCGAGGACCTCGTCGGGCGTCTGGGCGTGCGGGTAGTGGCCCGCCCCCTCGATGACAGCCAGCTCGCCGAGCCCTCGCGGCAGGTCGGCGAGGATGCGCTCGCCCTCGGCCCGCGGGTCGGCCCAGTCCGGGTCGGCGCTGCCATGGATCACCAGGACCGGGCAGGTGACGTTGGGCAGTTGCCGACCGGCGTCGTCCGGGCTGCTCTTGGCCATGGCCTGGAGGACCTTCATCCGGCCGGGCTCACTCATCGTGGCTTCGATGCGCGTCAGCTCGCTGTGCCAGTCGGCGGGCTTGGTGGGGTAGGCCAGGTCGAGGTACTTGCGCCAGTTCGCCAGGCTTCCGCGCAGGAGGACCTGCGCCAGTTGGGTGAAGCCGGCCCGGAAGCGCTTCACCCGCACCAACCCGCCAAGGTCGAAGGACTGCGCGCGGGTGAACGGCGCCAGCTCGATGGCGCCGACGATCAGCTCGGGCGCGGTGGCGGCCGCGATGGTCGCGGCACCCCCGCTGATCGACTGGCCCATGATCACGGCCGGCCCGCCGAGGTGGCGCACGACGGCGACGAGATCACCAGCGATGTCGGTGCGGCTGTAGCCGTCCCAGCCGAGGCTGGAGTCGCCGCAGCCACGGATGTCGACGTTGGCGACCCGGTATCCGGCCGCGGCCAGGGCCGGGGCGACGAAGCGGTAGGAGTGCCGGGTGTCGCCCATGCCGTGCGCCAGGACGACCAGTGGGCCCTGCCCGGTGACCTCGTAGGCGATGGTGTTGCCGGCAATATCCAGGTATTCGGTCATGACGTCCTCCACTGAAGCTAACGTGATTAGCTAAAGGCTAACCGCGTTAGCCTGAGAAGGCAAACGCCGGTCCCCGCTACTTCCCTCCGCCCATGCCGAGCTGGGGATAGAGGGCGTCGGGGGCGGCGACCACTCCGGCCGGCCGAGCGACAGTGACTGTCGTACCGAAGTCGCTGTAGCGCAGCGACGCGTTCGGCAGCCCGCTGGCCTCCGGCATCAGGAAGCTGACCAGCCGACCCTCGGTGTCCAGCGATGCCCGGAACGCGTGGCTGCGCGCGCTGTCCGGGAAGACGGCACCGGGACCGGGGCGGAAGCTGATCCCGTTACCGGCGCCAATCCGGGTCGCGTCGAGTGTCCCCGAGATCTGCGGGCCGTCAGCTCGTGCGGTGACGATGGCGTCGATCAGGCGGCCCGAGCCGCCGGAGTCGTTCCTGCCCGGCGCGAAGCTCAGGCCGAAGTCCGACGGCATCCGGGCCGGGTCGAGGGCCATCCACCCGTCGCCGACACCGGGCATGGGTAGACCGGTCTTCATGTAGACCTCGTCGTCGATCATCCGGATCTCGATGACCCCACCCGGCGCCGAAATCTTGGCGTTCAGACGCTTGTGGACGTTGTCGGTGTGCGACAGCGTCGTGATCTGGCTGGCGATGTCGACGTCGCTGCGATAACTCGTCTGATTGACGAACGCCGTGCCCCCACGCAGCAGACCGATCGCCTCAGCCGTCGTGGTGGCGTCAGCACTGGCGGCCGACATCGGGGCGGATGCAGTTTTGGCTTCGTTCTCGGTCGGCGCGCCAACCGAGCAACCCAGCAGGAGCAGGCCCGCAGAAATGCCGGCCAGTGTGGCTCGACGCGTCATGGCCATCACGGTAGGCCGCCTCAGCAAGGTCTGGTGCCCCATATAGTGCCGCGATGGAAACGGACACTGTACGGCAGGCTTACGGGTCCGTCGCGGAGCTCTACATCGAGCTGTTCGGCACGGGCCAGCAGGTGGACACCGACGACCTCGCCCTGATCAGACGACATCTGGGCAGCCGACCCGGCCGGGTGCTCGATCTGGGGTGCGGGCCCGGCCACCTCACCGCCTACCTTCGTGAGCTGGGCGTCGACGCAACGGGAATCGACCTGGTCCCCGAGTTCATCGCGCATGCGCGCGCGTCCCACCCGGGCGTCGAGTTTCACATCGGTTCGATGGAACGCCTGGACGCCGCCGAGGACTCCATCGACGGCATCCTGGCCTGGTACTCGTTGATTCATCTTCCGCCGCCGGAGGTCGACGACATGCTCAAGGAGTTCCGGCGCGTGCTGGTCCCGGCCGGGCGACTGGTCCTGGGCGTCTTCGACGCCGACGAGGTCGGCGCCTTCGATCACAAGGTCCTGACCGCCTACCGCTGGCCGGTCGACGAGATCTCCGAACGACTCGGCCGGGCCGGTTTCCGGGAGGTCGAACGCCTCCGGCGGCCCGGCACCGACGAGCATCGGCCGCTTGCCGCCATCGCGGCGATCGCGGTCTGAGGACGCCGAGGGCCGGCCTCCCGTCGTGGGAGACCGGCCCTCGCCCAACTGAGCACCCGCGGCGACGCGGGCGTCCGTTGCGGCGCCAGCGCGATCAGGCGCTGAGCTTGCCGGCGATCTTGACGACCCGCTCGGCCATGTGGTCGAGGGCAGCGAACTGGGCGTCGCCCAGCGGGGCGTCGTTGCTCCCGCCGGTGACGTGCGAGACGCCGTACGGGTTGCCGTCGGCGAACTTCAGCGGGTCGGTGTAGCCCGGGGCGACGACCAGACCACCGAAGTGGTGAACGGTGTTGTAGAGCGCCAGCAGGGTCGACTCCTGACCGCCGTGCGCGGTCATGGATGCGGTGAAGCCGGCGTACACCTTGTCGGCGAGCAGTCCCTGCGCCCACTGCGGGCCGAGGGTGTCGATGAACTGCTTGAGCTGGCTGGCCACGTTGCCGTAACGGGTGGGCGTGCCGAACAGCACCGCGTCCGCCCAGACGACGTCGTCGGCGGTCGCCTTCGGCTCGTTCTTCGTGGCGTCGAAGTGCTGGCTCCAGGCGGCGTTGGAGGCGATCGCCTCGGCCGGGGCGAGCTCCGGAACCTGACGCAGCCGCACCTCGGCGCCCGCCTTCTCGCCGGCCTCGGCGAGACGCTTGGCCATGGCGTGGAGGGTTCCGGTGGACGAGTAGTAGATGACGGAGAGCTTGGTCATCGGAGGCATCCTTCCCAAAGTAGTTGCCGCTGATAAATTTGCGGCCGCAACAATCTCGACTGTAGCAGCCGCCCCTGCGGCACCCCAACGTCCTGACCATGCCCACCTGCGTGACGGAGCACACCACTCGACAGACGGGGCGGACCGCGGCCGCCCAGCCGATGAGACGGAATGATTCGGGCCCCTACGATGAGGCGATGGACCCCGCGGGGGCGCCACCGGCGGCGCGGTACCAACTGCTCGGGCCGGTCGAGGTGCGGTCGGCCTGCGGGGAACGGCTGGCCCTCGGCACGCCGATGCGGGTGCGCCTCCTGGCCGTACTGATGTCGCAGCCGGGCGCCGGGTGGTCCATCGACCAACTCGTCGACGAGCTGTGGCAGGGACGCCCACCGAAGACGGCAGCCGGCAACGTGAAGACCTATGTCTGGGCGTTGCGCCGGGCGCTGCGCGCCCCGGGCTTCCCCGACCCCGCCATCCTCGCCGGGCCTACCGGCTACCGCCTCGCCCTGGACGGGCTGACAGTGGACAGCGTGGCCTTCGACGACCTGGCCCAGCGCGGGTATTCCGCGCTGCGGCACTGTCACTGGTCAGCCGCCCAGGAGTCGTTCGAGGCCGCGTTGGCGCTCTGGCGTGGGGAGCCGTTCGCGGGCCTTCCCGGCTGGGGGGTGGTGCTCTCCGTCCGAGCGCGGCTCCAGGAGCAGCGGTCGAGCCTGGCGGAGGAGGTCGCGGACCTCCAGTTGCGCGCCGGGCGGCATCACGAGCTGATCGAACCGCTGCGGAGCCAGGTCGACGACGATCCGCTGCGCGAGCGCCCCTGGGGGCAACTGATGGTGGCCCTGGCGCGGACCGGCCGGCGTGCCGACGCGCTGGCGACGTACCGGCAGCTCCGCCAGCTCCTCGCCGAGGAGGTGGGAGTCGAGCCCGGTCCCGATCTCCAACACCTGCACGGCCGCATCCTGCGGGCGGAGCGGGAGCTGTTGACACCCGATCCGCAGCCACCGGAAAGAATCCCGCAGCGAATCGTCCCCCGGCAGCTGCCGGGCCCACCGACGTCGTTCACCGGTCGGGTCGCGGAGCTGGCCCGGCTCACCACGCTACTGCTCGGTGACTGCAACACCGTCGTCATCACCGGTACGGGCGGCGTCGGGAAGAGCTGGCTGGCGCTGCGCTGGGCGCACGACAACCTGCATCACTTCCCCGACGGGCAGCTCCACGTCGACCTGTGCGGATTCGGCACCGCGACGCACGAGGCGTCACCCTCCGCCGTCGTCGTACGCTCGCTTCTGCCCGCCCTGGGTGTGAAACCCCTGGAGATCCCGGCGGAGCCGGCGGCCCAGTTCGCCCTGTACCGCAGCCTGACCGCAGACCGGCGGCTGCTCGTGCTGCTCGACAACGCCCGCGACGCGGAACAGGTGCGGCCGCTTCTTCCGGGGTCGACAGGCTGCGGTGTGCTCGTGACGAGTCGCCACACCCTGCCCGGTCTGGTCGCCACCGATGGTGCCCACCCTCTCGCGCTGGACCTGCCCAGCGACGACGAGGCGCGCCAACTGCTCGTCCGCCGACTGGGTTCGCAGCGGGCCGCCGCCCAGCCGGCAGCGGTGGACGAGCTGATCAGACGTACCGCGCGGTTGCCCCTGGCCCTGTCCATCGTGGCCGCGCGAGCCTCCGCCCGGCCCACGTTTCCGCTCCAGGCCATCGCCGACGATCTGGCGGCGAGCCGGGGCGGGCTCGCCGCCCTGGCCACCGACGATGCCGCCACCGACGTGCGCACCGTGCTCTCCTGGTCGTACCGATTGCTCAGCGTGGACGCGGCCCGACTGTTCCGGCAGATCAGCCTGCACCCCGCCCCGGACGTCAGCGCGGCGGCGGCGGCCAGCCTCGCCGGGGCCCCACCGCACCTGATTCGGCCGGCGCTCGACGAGTTGACCCGGGCGAACCTGCTGGCCGAACCGTCCCCCAACCGCTTCCGCTGTCACGATCTGCTCCGCGCCTACGGGGAGGAGCTGACGCGAACACTCGATCGTCCGGCCGACCGTAGCGCCGTCCGCAGGCGCGTGCTGGACCACTACCTGTGTGTCGCCCGGGACGCGGCGAGGCTTGTCGATCCCGGCTGGCAGCCGCTCGCTCCGCCGCCCCTGCCCGCCGACGCGTCACCGTCGGCGTTCGCCGACCACCGGGCCGCGCTGGCCTGGTTCACCATCGAAGCGCGGGTGCTGCTGGCCGCCGTCGACGACGCGGTAGCGCACAGCTTCGACGCCCACGCCGGGCAGCTCGCCCAGGCCCTCACTCCCCTGCTCGGCCGGCTCTCGCAGTGGCACGACCTGGCCACCGTGCAGGCCATCGCGGTCTCTGTGGCGCAGCGCCGCGGTGACCCACGGGCCGAGGCGGTGGCCCACCGGGACCTCGCGCTGGCCCACATCCAGCACCGCCGGTTCGGTGCGGCCCACCATCACCTCCGGCACGCGATGGCCCGGTACGACCAGGCCGGCGACCGCCCGGGGCAGGCCAGCGCCCACCTGCACCTCGCCTGGCTGTCCGACATCGAGGGCGATGCCGGGGCGGCACTGCCGCACGCCAGGCGGGCGCTGGCGCTGGCCAGCAGCACCGACGACCGGCTCGGCGAGGCGGCGGCGCTCAACGCCATCGGCTGGAGCCACGCGCGGCTGGACGAGCACGCTCGCGCCATCACCTATTGCCAGCAGGCGCTCGCGCTCTATGAGGAGGCCGAGGACCGGCTCGGTGCGGCAAACACCTGGGACAGTCTCGGGTTCGCCCATCACGGCCTCGGGAAACACCAGACCGCGGCGGACTGCTACCGGCGCGCGCTCACGCTCTATTCCGATGTCCAGGACCCGTGCGGAAGGGCGGACACGCTCGTCCGCCTCGGCGACATTCATCAGACGGTGGGCGACCACGACACCTCGGTCGACCTGTGGCGGCAGGCGTTGGCGATCCTCGACCGCGTCGGTCATCCACAGGCCGCGGTGCTGTCCGAACGACTGGCCGCGTACCGATGAAATCCCCGCGCCGGCCGTCCCCGGACCGGCATGGATCCGACGTGGACCGGGCGTCGGCAGGCTGGACGAATGTTGACCACGAAGAGAATCACCTTCCGGCATCCCCGCGGGGTTGACCGTCGACGACGGCGGGTCCTTGGCAGCCTCTCGGCCGTCGTCGCGGTCCTCGTCGCCCTCTCGCTCAACGCCCCACCGTCGCTGGCGGGCACCACGCCATCCGACGCCGATGGCACCGGGCCGGCCACCGTGGACACCACCGGCGGTTGGAACGGTCGGATCGACTGGCAGGCGTGCCCGGAACGGCCCGACGATCCGGGCACGCGGTGCGGCACCCTGCGCCTGCCTGTCGACTGGGCCCGGCCGGGAGGGGAAACCTTCCCACTGGCGCTGGCCCGGCGCACCGCCACCGACCCGGCCGCCCGCATCGGTGCTCTGGTCTTCAACCCCGGCGGTCCGGGCCTGTCCGGGGTGGACGTGGCACTGACGGCCGACAGCCAGCTCGGGCCGGACGTGCTGCGCCGCTTCGACATCATCGGCTTCGACCCCCGGGGCACTGTCCGAAGCGCGCCGGTGCGCTGCTCATCGGCGCTGCTGGCCCGGCACCCCTCCCTGACACCCGCCAACACGGCGGAGTTCGAGCGGCTCCGCACCTACAACCGCCAGCTGCGCGACGACTGCCGCGCTCAGAGTGGCCCACTGTTCGACCACCTGGACAGTGTGAGCGTCGCGCGTGACACGGACGCCATCCGGGCCGCACTCGGTGAGCGGCAGCTGAGCTTCTATCAGTGGTCCTACGGCACACTGATCGGGCAGTCCTACGCCGAACTGTTTCCCGACCGTGTCCGCGCCCTGGCCATGGACAGCGTGATGGACCACAGCCAGGGGGTCCGGGAATACTTCCGCAGCGGTGCGGCCAGTAACGAGGCGCTGTTCCACGAATTCGTGACCTGGTGCGAGCGGACCTCTGGTTGTGCCCTGCACGGACGTGACGTGCCGGCGCTCTACGACCGTCTGATGCGCCGTGCCGATGCCGGCACGCTTGTCGACGCGGCCACCGGCACCCCGCTGACCTGGTTCGAGCTTGGGTTCGCGACAGTCGTCAACTTCTTCGACGCGACCTGGGCCGACCTCGCGAACATGCTGCTCGCGCTGGAGCGGGGCGAGCCCGCCGCACTCGCGTCCCCGATGGTGCCGGTCGACGGCGACAAGGACCTGACCGAGTACGCGCTTCCGGCGTTTTGCCAGGACTGGTCGCTGCCGGTCGACGGGTTCGCCGACTGGAACCGGTATCTCAGCCTGTCCCGCGCCACGGCACCGCACCTGCGGGCCTCCCCGTTGGCCGTCCGCTTCGCCGCGATCTGCCTGGGCTGGACGGCGAACAACCCACAACATCGGCTGCGGGTCCGGACGAGCGCGCCGCTGCTGGTGCTCAACGGGCGGTACGACCCGGCCACCCCGTACGACGGGGCCCAGCGGGTGGTGCGCCAGCTCGGCAGTCGGGGCCACCTCGTCACCTACGAGGGGTCGGGCCACGCCAGCTACCCACGGACCGAGTGCACCCGTCGTCAGGTGGAGCGGTACCTCATCACCAGAACCACACCGCCGGTCGGCGCGAGCTGCCCGGCGGCCCCGGTCTGACGGGTCGACGTCGTCACGGTGACGCCCCAGCTCACTGTAGGTAGTGCGATCGGTCCGACGGCGCGTCGGTCAGGTCTCCTACCCCGGTGGCTGGGGCGTCGCCGCCGCAACCATTGCGGGTCAGGAGCCGTCGGGCGGGTCGGCGGGCTGCTGTCCCGGCCAGAACGGCCACTCCTCGAACGAGCGGCACCGTCCGTCGTCGGCGAACCGCATGACCCACAGGTCGCGGTACTCCTGCTCGACCGGGTCGCCGTAGCGGACCTCCTGGCGCGACACGGCGGTGTCGCCCTCGACCGCGACGATCTCGGTGGTCAGCTGGAACACCTCGTCGGGGCCCTTGCGCTGCTTCTCCCACATCCGGGCGATGGCCGGCAGGCCGACGACGGGCGTCCAGTACGGCCCCTGCTGGTAGCTCGCGTCCTCGGTGAAGAGCGTGACCAGCGCGTCAGTGCCCGGGGTCCGCCAGAGTCGCTCGTAGGTGGCTAGCCAATCCTCGACGTGCTTCCTGTCCATGGCCCTCACCTTGCCATCCGAGCGCCGGTCAGCTGGGAGAACCCGCAGGCCGCAGGTGGTGCACCCATCGAGGCGCTGGCCGGCCTCGGCTCCGGACACCCTTGACATCGAAAGGTGTAGCCAGCGAGACTCCCGATGCTAATTCGATTTAGCGACCATCGAAGCCCTCAACTCCCCGCACCGGACCAGACCGCGACGAGCGACCACCACAAAGGAGTCTTCGCGCATGAGGGAAACGACCGGAAGACGCAGGCTCCGGCTTGCGATCTCGATTCTCGCGCTCACGGCACTCGGAGCGGGGGCCGCCGTCCCCACGCCGGCTGCCGCCGCCGGCAGGCCCGCACCAGTGCCCGGTGCGACGGTCAAGGCGGACCGCACCTCACCGACCGGACAAACAGTCACCTTCGTCTACCGCAATCCCCACGCCACCCAGGTCCGCCTCGCCGGAGACCTGACCCTGCTCGACGTCAACACCGGCACCACGCGCTACCAGCCGGAAGAGTGGCAACCGGGGCGCTACCACGCGGGCGGCACAGAGTTTCTCCGGGACATGACCAGGGACCCGAAGGGGAACTGGTCGGTCTCGGTCCCGCTGCACGCCGGAGGTCTCAGTTACTGGTACCGGGTCTGGGACCCGACCCAGGGCTGGGAGAACAAGCGCATCTGGGACCCCGCCTCGACGAACCCTCGACCTCCGGGCGAGTCCTCGTTCCGGGTCCGGAACAACGACGTGCTCGATGTCGTGCACGTGCCGTACGCCAGGAAGCAGAACGACCCGGTGCTGAAGGCGCGTGCGGACTACGAGTTGCCGGTGGCCGACCGCGCGAAGCGAGGAACCGTCAGGTACGTCCCGTACACCACGATCCTGGGCGACAGCGGCCACCACCTCGGCGTCTACCTGCCGGCCACCTACGACGCCAACCGGGCGCAGCCATACAAGGTCGCGTATCTCGCCCACGGCATCTTCGGCGACGAGACCGACTTCATGGTCCCCGCGAACGTCCCGAACATCCTGGACAACATGACGGCCAGGGGTGAGATCGAGCCGACAGTGGTCGTGACCATGGGCAACCACTTCACGGGCACCAGCCTCGGCTTCGGGTCCTACAACCAGACCAACGCGGCCAACAACCTGGTCCGGACGATCCTTCCTCTCATCGAGGGCAGCTACAACGTCTCGACCGAGCGCTCCGGGCGCGCCTACGCCGGGTTCTCGTACGGTGGGATGACCGGCGGTGTCGTCATCAAGAACTTCCCGACCACCTTCGGGTTCTACGGACACTTCTCCGGCAATCCATCGCTCACCACCCAGGACTACGACACCATCGCGAGCGCGGTCGGGGACGACGACCTCTCCGTCTTCCTCGGCAATGGCATCTTCGAAGGCAACCTCAACGTCCAGAACGCCATCGCGGACAACTTCCGGGCCCGGGGATACGCCGCCGCGACGACCCAGGTCCCCGGCGCGCACGACGGAATGACGGCGGGCCAACTGTTCACGATCTTCGCCCGGGACCACCTGTGGTCGGGGGTCGACTCCGTGTCGGTGACGCCCGCGACGGTCAACCTGACGAAGGGCTGGAACTGGACCAGGCAGTTCACCGCCCAGGTGACGACCAACGAGGGTGTGAGCCCGGCGGTGACGTGGTCGGTCCAGGGAGCGACCTCCACCGGCACCAGCATCTCCGCGGAGGGTCTGCTCTCGGTCGCCGCCGCGGAGACCGCGTCGTCGCTCACCGTCGTGGCGACGTCGGTGGTCGATCCGGCCACGTCACGCTCGTCCCGGGTCACCCTGACGCCTGCGGGCCCGGCCCGGGTCGCGGTGAAGGCGAAGGCCACGCCGGCCTCGGTCGTCAGCGGTGGCACGTTCACGCTGACCGTCGACGTACGGGCTCAGTCTCCGCACCGCAAGGCTCCGAAGGTGACCGGCGAGGTCGCCGTCACCTTCGGCGGCACCACCCGGGTGGTGCCGCTCCGGGACGGCGCGGCCATCGTCGAACTGCCGACCAACGGGGTGCCCGCCGGGGTGTACCCGGTGCACGTCGCGTACTCGGGTGACAGGGTCCACGCCCCCAGCGCAGCGGTCCACCAGCGGCTGCGGGTCCGCTAGCCAACAGGCAGGGGTGGGCCGGCGACCTTTCGTCGGCCCACCGCCAGCTGTCCGTCCGGACTGTCAGCTCACGCCCCGAACCGCCTCGATGATGGTCTCGGCGACCTCGCCGGGACGGGCCACAGTCATCGCGTGCGAGCCGCCGACGACCTCGCGCTGCCCCCGGGGGTTGGCCCGCTCGGCCATGAAACGGTGCACCTCGGCAGGGATGTTCTTGTCGGCGTCCCCGAACACGAACCAACTGGGCAGCGACCGCCAGGCGGGGTCGCCGGTGAGCTTGTCGGCCAGGCCCTGCTCGGTGATCGGCCGCTGGGTCCGGGCCATCAGCGCGGCCACGTCGTCCGACGAGTCCGCGCAGAACTGCGCGTGGTACTGGTCCTGGCCGATCGCCACCTCGTTCCCGCCGGTCGACACCGGGTACTGCACCAGGGTGTCGGCGAGCGTGCTGCCGGGGAACTTCGCGGACAGCGTCATCGCCGACTCTCCGGTGTCCGGGGCGAAGGCGTTGACGTACACGAGGGCCCGCACCGAGGTGTCGCCGGCTGCGGCCTGCGTGATCACCATGCCGCCGTACGAGTGGCCGACGAGGACGACCGGACCGCCGATCCCGCGGACGACGTCCTGCACGTACGCGGCGTCGCCCGCGACGCTCCGCAGCGGGTTCGCGACGGCCACCGAGTCGTACGCGGCGCCCAGCCGCTCAAGGACACCGTTCCAGCTCGCCGACTCGGCGAACGCGCCGTGCACGAGCACGATGGTGGGCTGTGGATCAGGCATGACAGGTGCCCCCTCATTCCGTGAAGCTGTTCACCGCCGGTCGCACTGGTACGCCTGGATACCCGTTACGAGAGTGTGAAACGTCCGGCCCGACGAGCAGGAGGCTGTGATGGCTACGACGACGCTGGCCGAGGTGCTGGCCGAACTGGCCGCGCTGGAGGACCCGAAGGCACGCGAGGTGAACGCCAGACACGGTGACGATCATGGTGTGCACCTCGGCGCGCTTCGGGCGCTCGCGAAAAGGCTGAAGACGCAGCACGACCTCGCGCGCCAGCTCTGGTCGACGGGCGATGCCTCGGCGCGGCTGCTGGCAGTCCTGATCTGCCGTCCCAGGGCGTTCGAGCGGGACGAGTTGGACGTCATGGCGCGCGAGGCGCGCACCCCGAAGGTGCACGACTGGCTCGTGAACTACGTGGTGAAGAAGAGCCCGCACTCCGAAGAGCTGCGGTTGGCCTGGTTCGCCGACCCGGATCCCGTGGTCGCGAGTGCCGGCTGGGCGCTGACCACCGAACGCGTGACGAAGAAGCCCGAGAGTCTCGACCTCCCGGGGCTGCTCGATGTGATCGAGGCCGACATGAAGGACGCGCCGGATCGCCTGCAGTGGGCGATGAACCACTGCCTGGCGCAGATCGGTATCGAGCACGCCGAGCACCGCCAACGGGCGATCAACATCGGCGAACGCCTCGAGGTGCTCAAGGACTACCCCACCTCCCCCGGCTGCACGTCTCCGTTCGCGCCCACCTGGATCAGCGAAATGGTGCGCCGAGCGGGATAGGCAGTGGGTTCTCGGTCGATCCCGCATCGGCGGGGTCGACGCCGTCTCCCGCGCGCCCCTATAGTGAGTTCCATTATGGGACTTACTGCGTTCTGGCGATGGTGGGTCGCCGGCACGACCAGCCAACTCGGCTCGGCGGTCGGCACGCTGGCCCTGCCGCTGACCGCGCTGACGGTGCTCCACGCGTCGGCGTTCGAGATGGGTCTGATCACGGCGGCGGGCTACCTGGCGTACCTTCTGATCAGCCTGCCGGCCGGCGTGATCGTGCAGCGCCTGCCGCTGCGCGGCATGCAGGTCGTCCTGGATCTGGTCCGGGCCCTCGCCATCGCGTCGGTCCCGCTGGCCTGGTGGTACGACATGCTGACGGTGGCCCAGCTGGTCGCTGTCGCCCTGGTGGTGAGCTTCGCCAACGTGCTGTTCGACGTGGCGAACCAGACCTTCCTGCCGGAGATCGTGCCGGCCGTGCAGTTGCAGGCCCGCAACAGCCTCACCTCCGGCACGTACGCCGCCACCGCGCTGGGCGGGCCATCCCTGGGCGGTCTCGCGGTGCAGTTGCTGGGTGCGGTGCCGACGCTGTTCGTGGACGCCGTCAGCTACCTGCTCTCCGCCGTGCTGCTGCACACCCTGCCGGCCCGGCGGGTGCAGCGACCGGCCGAGCGGCCGCCGATGATCACGATGATCCGCGAGGGCTGGCACTTCGTGCTCCGACACCCGATCATCGGACCGGCCATGTGGGACGCCACCGCAACGAACTTCGTCAACGGCGCCATGCTCGCCCTGTTCCCGTTCTACCTGGTGCGTGAACTGCACGCGTCGCCGCTCATGGTCGGGCTGTTGATCGCCGCCGACGGCCTCGGCGCGCTCATCGGCGCGGCGTTGACGACCCGCTTCACCGGTCGGTTCGGCACCGCACGCGGCCTGATCATCGCGGCCTTCGTCGGCGTGGTCGGCGCGCTCATCATCCCGCTGGGCACCGGCACCGCCGCGTTCCTGGCCTTCGCGGTCGGAAACCTCATCTTCGCGAGTTCCACTGTGGTGCTCAGCGTGACCACCCGCACCTACCGGATGCTCGCCAGCCCACCGGAACTGCTGTCCCGGGTGATCGCCACTGTCAAGTTCGTCTCCTGGGGCGCCATCCCGGTCGGCGGCCTGCTCGCCGGGATCCTGGCCGGGCCTCTCGGCGCCCGTACCACCCTGCTGATCTTCGGAGGGCTCACCGTGTTGTCCCCGATCATCTACCTGTCGACGCCGATCCGCCGACTGCGCGACCTGCCGCTCGACCCCACGCCGACACCCACCGAGGCCCGGGTGTGACCCGGCCTGGTGCGCTCCCGGTCTGTCCACATCGCTCACCGAGAGATATCGACAGAAGGTGTAGCCCCCGATCCAGCGGGGCAAGAACCCGCACATGGAGGGAACGGCAGGGTGCGAGGGGCAAGAACTCGGCCGGCGGCACCACACTGGTGAGCCGGACCGGGCGGGCCTGGCGACCCCGCTGCCGGCGGCATCCGTCTGATGCGGCTGAGGCACAGCCTCCCCCCGGTGGCGCTCGGCGCGGTGGCGCTCGGCGCGGCTCTGGGTGCCAATCCCGCCCACGCCGACACCCCATCGCCGTCGCGGCTCCCGCTGGTGGAGGTCGCCACCTCGCCGGCGGCCATCAGGGTCTCGGTGGCCGACGTGGTCGAGGTGGAGCTGACCGTCCCTCTGCCGCTGCCGACGGCGGTCGTGTCCCTGCCCCTGCCCGTGCCCCTACCGTCGACGGACCCGCTGCCGTCGGCCGTTCCGCTGCCGACGCCGTCGGCCGAGCCCTCCACCGCCCGGCCAAGTCGGCCGGCCGGCACCCCGGCGTCGTCGCCGCGGGCCACACGGGCACCATCCGCCTCGGCATCCCCGGAGGCACGGGTCGCCTCGCGGCCATCGCCGGCACCGTCGACGCACGTACCCGCGACGGTGACCCGAACCGGCGCTCGCGGCACGCCCGATGGCCGGACGTCGGAGCAGGCGACGATGACCGCCGTCACCGAACAGCGGCCCAACCCGCCCGCCCGTCCCGCACCGGGGCCACTGGCGTTCGTGCTGGCGCTCGCGTCCGCACCGACCGGCGTCGGCGCCGGCGGCGCTGATCCACCCACGTCAACAGCCGAAGCTTCGCCGCCCGCCCCGCCGCTGCGGCCAGGGCTCACCGTCACCGCCGTCGACATGCGCGCTACCAGCCGTCCCGTCGAGCGGGGTCCTCCCCCGCCCCGACACCTCCTGATCACCCACTCGCGTCCACGACGTTGATCAGGAGAGGTTCATGGAAATCGCCGTTATCTGGATCCCCGCCCACATCGAGCCGTCAGAGCCTGCCGTCGCGAGGTGTTTCAGTCACCTTCGCGAACACTCCTACCGATTCGCAGGAATCATGCGGGCACCCTGGGAGACCGTCGAGCAGACAATGATCGACGGGGAGGTGGATGTCGTCGTCATCGCCGACTTCGCCCACCTCCCGCCGGATCGGTCCCCCCGGATCGAGCTGGCCAACTCCCCCGACGGCGACGCGGACGAGGACCGAACGGTTTCGGATACACAGCTCGACTGACATCAGAAAGCGCCCCGTCCGCTATGGACGGGGCGCTTCGTCGAAGTAGCAGTCTGCCGTCGTCCACGGCGTCGCGCTCATCGGCGAAGTGTCGGGGCCGAGAGGGCAGAATGTCGGGCGGTGGCATCATGCCGCCATCACCGGGACTGACAGGGAGCAGACCATCGGCAACTCCGACACGATCACGCTGTGGCGGCCCACGGGGCAGGCCGAACTGGACCTCGTGGCGGCGGCCGGCTGGCGGGGCTGGCCGCCACGCCTGCCCGACCAGCCGATCTTCTACCCCGTACTCAACCGCTGGTACGCCACGAAGATCGCCCGCGAGTGGAACGTCCCCGCCGAAGGCGTCGGTTACGTGACCCGGTTCGACGTGCGACGTTCGTACCTGGACCGCTACGAGGTGCAGCAGGCCGGTGGGCGCGATGTGCTGGAGTACTGGATCCCCGCCGGGGAGCTTGCCGACCTCAACGCCCACATCGTCGGGGCGATCATCGCGGAGGCCGAGTACCGGGGCCCAGTCGACGACGAGGAGTTCGTCGACGCGGAGAAGACCCTGGGCCGGGCGCTGCCCGAGGCGTGGCGCACCTACCTCCAAGGCGAGTCGTGGTTTCGGCTGGGCTGGATGAGAACCGGGGCCTACGTGTGGCTCAATTCCCCGCGCGAGATGCTCGAGCTGCATGAGGCGTGGGACGAGGCCACGCTCGCGCACCCCGGTATCGCGATCATCGGCGGTGACGGCTCCAGGGAACAGCTCGTCCTCGACCTGGGCAGTGACCCCGCCCCGGTGCTGCTCGTCGACATCTCCAGCGGCGGGTGGGACAACGCCATCCGGCGAGCCGACGACGTCAGCCAGCTCATTGACCGCATCGAGGCGGGCACCTTCGCGTTCGACGTGGCGGACTGACCCGGACCGGGCAACGAGACGCCGCCGCGAACCCCCGGGTCAGGCCGCGACGGCCGCCCGGACGTCGTCGTCGGCGGCGCGCAGCCGGGCTGCGGCCTCCTCGGCGGTGCAGTTCGCCAACAGCAGCACGATGGCTGTCTTGGCATGCCCGTGCGCCGCCGCGAGCGCCCGCGCGGCCGTGTCGAGGTCGGTGTCGGCGGCCTCGGCGACGATCCGCCGCGCCCGGTCGACGAGCTTCTCGTTCGTGGCGTTCATGTCCACCATCAGGTTGCCGTACACCTTGCCGAGCCGGGCCATCGTGGCAGTCGAGAGCATGTTGCAGACCAGCTTCTCGGCGGTGCCGGCCTTGAGCCGGGTGGAGCCGGTGAGCACCTCGGGGCCGGTGGGCACCTCGATGGCGACGTCGGCGTGCCGGCTGGTCACCGCGTCGGTGTTGCAGGCCACCGAGACGGTCGCCGCGCCGAGCGCGCGGGCGTGATCCAACCCACCGACCACGTACGGGGTACGGCCGCTGGCGGCGAGCCCGACCACAGTGTCGCGGGCGGTCAGGCCGACGGCGTCCAGGTCGGCGACGGCGCGGGTCGGGTCGTCCTCCGCGCCCTCGACGGCGACGCCGAAGGCTCGTGCCCCGCCGGCGAGCAGACCGATGACCCGCTCGGGCGTCGTACCGAAGGTGGGTGGGATCTCGACGGCGTCGAGCATGCCGATCCGGCCGCTGGTGCCGGCGCCGAGGTAGATCAGCCGTCCGCCCTGACGGAGCGACGCCACTATGACGTCGACGGCGGCGGCGATGTCCGGCACGGCCCGGCGGACGGCGTCGGCGACCGTCTGGTCCTCGTCGTTCATCGCGAGAAGCAACTCGGTGGGAGACATCCGGTCGAGGTCGCCGGTCTTGTCGTTGCGGGTCTCGGTGCCGAGGGTGCTGAGGTCCACGGGGTGCTCGTTCCTCTCGCTGGTGTGCAGTCGCCGGCCGGCGGGGAGAGGGCCTCCGGTGGCCCGGCGGCTCGCCGTCGAGCGTGTCCTCGCGACCCGCCGCCGCGGCCAGGCCGAGGGCGCAGCTGCGAACAGTCCCCGTATCAGCAGGCTGAAACCACAGCGTAACCAGCCCGGACGGGCAGTGGCAAAAAGTTTCGCGCTAGGCTGGCCCAACGTCACTTATTGACAACCGCTGGTTGGGAGCGAGCCGTGCGTCAACTCGACCTCGTCGTGATCGTGCTGTACCTCGTGGTGATCGCCTACGTCGGACTACGCCTGTCCGGTAAACAGAAGTCCGCCAAGGACTACTTCGTGGGCGAGGGTCGACTGCCCTGGTGGACCGTCTCGTTCTCCGTGGTCGCCACTGAGACCAGCGTCCTGACCGTGATCAGTGTTCCCGGCGGCGCCTACAGCGGTCAGGGCTTCGGAAACGTCGAACTGGCCCTGGGCTATGTCATCGGTCGGGTCGTCGTGGCCGCTGTGCTCATCCCGCTCTACAAGCGGGGTGGGTTCGTCAGCGCCTACCAGTACCTCGGTGAGCGGTTTGGCCTGAAACTTCAGGGTCTGGCGTCGGTGACGTTCGTCTTCACCCGCCTGCTCGCCGAGGGCGTACGGCTGTTCGCCTCGGCCATCCCCATCAAGCTTCTTCTCGACGAGTTCGGGCTGAATGTCGGCTACCAGGCCATCATCGTCGTCCTGACGCTCATCACAGTGGTCTACACCTACCTCGGTGGCATCAAAGCGGTCATCTGGACCGACGCCATCCAGATGGGGCTGTACCTGGGCGGGGCGATCCTGGCCATCGCCGTGCTGAGCCACGCCGTCGGCTTCGACGGCTACTCGCAGGCGCTGGACGCCGGCAAGTTCCAGCTCTTCGACACCAACTTCGCCCTCTCGCACGTGCTCACCAGCCCGTTCGCCCTGCCGACCGCGATCATCGGTGGCGCGATCTTCGCGATGGCCAGCCACGGGTCGGACCAGCTGATCGTGCAGCGCATCCTGTCGACCCGCACGCTGCGCGAGGGGCAGAAGGCGATGATCTCCTCGGGCATCTTCGTGGTGATCCAGTTCGCGGCGTTCTCCCTGGTCGGCGCGCTGCTGTGGTCGTACAACAAGGGTCAGACCTTCAAGGAACTCGGCCTGGCCAGCAGCGACAACCTCTACCCGAGCTTCATCCTGCACGCCCTGCCGGTGGGCATCTCGGGTCTGCTGGTGGCCGGCATCCTCGGCGCCGCGATGGGCTCGTTGTCCTCGGCGCTGAACTCGATGTCGAACTCCACGGTCGCCGACTTCATCCACAGCTTCTTCCGCAAGGTCCCGTCCGACGACGCGATGCTCCGCCTCGCCCGGGTGATGACCCTGGTCTGGGCGGTGCTGATGGCGGTCTTCGCCTGCGCGTTCAGCTCCAGCACCGGAAACGTCTACCTGACCGGTTTGACCATCGCCGGCTACACCTACGGGGCGCTGCTCGGCGCCTTCCTGCTCGGCCGTCTCGTCAAGCGGGCCAACCAGGTCGACGCGGTGATCGCCTTCCTGGTCACCGTGGCGGTGATGACCTACATCGTCCGCTACGTCAAGATCGATGTGACGACGGCCGGGACCACCACCGCCACCGCCATCGCCGCGCAGTGGCTGGTCCCGATCGGCGTCCTGATCACCCTGGTCGTCGGCGCGGTGTCCAGCCGGTTCCACCCGGCCCCGGAGACACCGTACGACCATGGACGTCGCGACGAGATCGACGACGACGCGGCGGCGACGCCAGCCGGCCGGGCGTGAAGGAGAACGTGATGCGCGTGATCGGCCTGATGTCCGGAACCTCCTACGACGGCATCGAAGCCGCCGCTGCCGAGTTCGAGATGAGCGGCGACACACTGCGGATGCGACCGCTGGGTCGGCTCAGCCACCCGTACTCCGACGAGTTGCGCACGCAGATCGCCGCGGCCCTGCCGCCCGCGGCGACCACCACCGAGGCGATCTGCGTGCTGGACACCGGCATCGGCCAGGCCTTCGCCGAGGCCGGCGTGCGGGCCCTCGCCCAGCTGGGCGACGGCAGTGCCGACCTGGTCGTCTCGCACGGGCAGACCATGCACCACTGGGTCGAGGACGGCACGGTTCGGGGCACCCTCCAGCTGGGTCAGCCGGCCTGGATAGCGGAGGCCACCGGCCTTCCGGTCGTGGCCGACCTGCGCAGCCGCGACGTGGCCGCCGGCGGCCAGGGTGCTCCCCTGGTCGCCCACTTCGACGCACTGCTGCTGGGTGGCCTGCCCGGCGTTCCGGCCGCGCTGAACCTGGGCGGCATCGCCAACATCACAGTCGTCGCGCCGGACGCGGACCCGCTCGCCTTCGACACCGGGCCGGCGAACGCGCTCCTCGACGCCGCCGTCCGCCACTTCAGCGGCGGCACCGAGGAGTACGACCAGGACGGGCGCGGCGCCGCCGCCGGGCAGGTGAACCCGGACCTGCTGCGGCGGCTGCTCGACGAGCCGTACTACCGGCTGCCCGGCCCGAAGAGCACCGGCAAAGAGCTGTTCCATCTGCCCTACCTGCTCGCCGCCCTCGCCGACGCGCCCACACCGGACCCGCGGGACGTGTTGGCCACGCTCACCCGACTGACGGCGGTCACTGTGGCCGGCGCCTGCCGCGACCACGGCGTCACCCGACTCGTCGTCTCCGGCGGCGGCGCACACAACCCGACGCTGATGCGCATGATCGCCGACGAGCTGCCCGGCGTCGAGCTGTCCTCCAGCGACGACCTGGGCATCGTGTCGGACGCCAAGGAGGCGCTGGCCTTCGCGCTGCTCGGCTACCTGACAGTGCACGGGCTGCCGGGCACCCTGCCCTCGGGCACCGGCGCGCGGCACGCCTCGGTGCTCGGCAGCATCACCCCCGGCCGGCAGCCGCTGCGGCTGCCGGCTCCGGCCAACACCGCTCCTGCCCGGTTGCTGGTCGTCGCGTCCCCGGTGGCCGACTGAACACCCCTCTCAGGAGGAACCGACCATGAGCACCGTCGTACCCACACCGACCGCGGCCGGCGCTCGCGCCCGCGCGGTCGCCGAGCTGCTGCGCTCGCACCTCGATGATCCGAGCCGGGCCAGCGCCGAGCTGCCCCGAAGGCTGGCGGCGGCGCACGACGCCTCGCCGTACCTCTTCGAGCCGCAGGCAGTGGTGCGCGCCGCCTCGGCCGCCGAAGTGGGGGCGCTGATGGCCGGCGCCCGGGAGGCCGGCGTGCCGCTGACCCTGCGCGGCGGCGGCACCAGCCTCGCCGGGCAGGCCGGCGGCGCGGGCGTGCTGGTCGACGTCCGCACCGACTGGCGCCACGCCGAGGTCCTCGACGACGGCCGCCGCATCCGGCTCCAGCCGGGCCTGACGATCCGGCAGGCAAACGCCCGGCTGGCCCGTTACCGACGCCGGCTCGGCCCGGACCCGGCCAGCGAGGCCGCCTGCACTGTGGGCGGCATGGTGGCAAACAATTCCAGCGGGATGACCTGCGGCACCACCGACAACGCGTACCGCACCATGGAGTCGCTGCGCTTCGTGCTCCCGTCCGGCACCGTCGTCGACTCCGGCGCCCGCGACGCCGACGACCGGCTGCGGGCCGACGAGCCCGAGCTGCACGCCGGGCTGCTGCGCCTGCGCGACCGGGTGCGGTCGACGCCGGGGTCACGGGCCACCATCGAGCGGCTGTTCGCGATGAAGAACACCATGGGGTACGGGCTGAACTCGCTGCTCGACCACAGCACCCCGGTCGAGATGCTCGCCCATCTGATGATCGGCAGCGAGGGCACGCTCGGCTTCGTGGCCGAGGCCGTCTTCCGTACCGTCGAGATCCACGACCACGCCGCCACCGGCCTGCTGATCCTGCCCGGTCTCACCGATGCCACCGACGCGCTGCCGGCCCTGCTCGCCGCCGGCGCCCGTACCGCCGAGCTGCTCGACGCTGCCGCGCTGCGGGTCAGCCAGCGCGACCCGGGTGCGAGCCCGGCCCTGCGCGGGTTGACGGTCACCGGGCACGCCGGACTGCTTGTGGAGTTCGCCGAGGACAGCGCGGAGCAGTTGGCCGCGACGCTTGCCGACGCCCGTCCCGTGCTCGACCGGCTGCCGGCCGTCACCGGCACCGAGCTGACCCGCGACCCGCGCGAGCGGGCCAACCTCTGGCACCTGCGCAAGGGCCTCTACACCGCCGTCGCCGGGGCCCGTCCGCCCGGCACCACTGCCCTGTTGGAGGACGTCGCGGTGCCGATGCCGCGCCTGACCGGCACCTGCGACGGGCTGATCCGCCTGTTCGACAGGCACGGCTACCCGGACGCGGTGATCTTCGGACACGCCCGCGACGGCAACCTGCACTTCATGCTGACCCAGTCCTTCGACACCGCGGCCGAGATCGACCGCTACGCCCGGTTCACCGACGACATGGTCGACCTGGTGCTCGCCGAGGGGGGAACACTCAAGGCCGAGCACGGCACCGGTCGGGCCATGGCGCCCTTCGTCCGCCGGCAGTACGGCGACGAGCTGTACGACGTGATGCGCGAACTCAAGCGGTTGTGCGACCCGAGCGGCCTGCTCAACCCCGGTGTGCTGCTCAACGACGACCCGACAGTGCACCTGCGGCAGCTCAAGGCTGTCCCGACTGTCGACCCCGAGCTGGACGCCTGCGTCGAGTGTGGCTACTGCGAGCCGGTCTGCCCCACCGCCGACGTCACCACCACGCCCCGGCAGCGCATCGTCCTGCAACGGCAGATCGCCCTCGCCACCGCCGCCGGCGACGAGGAGCGCCGCCGGGAGCTGACAGCCGACTACGAGTACGCAGCAGTGGACAGTTGCGCCGCGGACAGCCTCTGCGTCACCGCCTGCCCGGTCGGCATCGACACCGGCGCGGCGATGAAACGGCTGCGCGCCGAGCGGCACAGCCCTCGCGCCCAGCGCACCGCCCGCACCGCCGCCCGGCACTGGCAGGCCGCCGTGACTGGCGTCCGGGTGGGACTGACCGCCGCGCACGCCGTGCCGACGCCGGTCACCCGCGCCGCCACCGGCATGATCCGTGGGCTCGGCGCCACCGATCTCGTGCCGCTGTGGAGCGGCGACATGCCGCGCGCCGGCGCGCCCCGCCCCACCCCGCGCAGCGCGCCGGACGCCCAGGCGGTGTTCTTCGCGGCCTGCGTCGGCAGCCTCTTCGCACCCGAGGACGGCTCGTCCGGCGGTTCGGCGGCGGCATTCCTGCGCCTCTGCGAACTGGCGGGGGTGCCGCTCGTCGTCCCGACCGGCACGGCCGGTCTGTGCTGCGGAACCCCGTGGCAGTCGAAGGGTTACCCCGCCGGTCACCGTGAGATGGCCGAGCGGACCCTGGCCGCGCTCTGGGCGGCCAGCGACGAGGCTCGCCTGCCCGTCGTGTGCGACGCGTCATCGTGCACGCACGGGCTGACGCAACTGACCGCCGCGCTGGCCGAGGAGGACCGGGCACGCTACGGCGCGTTGCGCTTCGTCGACAGCGTGACCTTCACCGCCGAGCACCTCCTGCCGGTGCTGCCGCAGCCCCGGCGACTGGGCTCGCTGGCACTGCACCCCACCTGCTCCACTGTGCACCTGGGCGGTATCGACGACCTGCGCGCGGTGGCCGGGGCGGTGGCCGACACCGTCACCGTGCCGGACAGTTGGGGGTGCTGTGCCTTCGCCGGTGACCGAGGGCTGCTGCACCCCGAGGTCACCGCCGGCGCCACCGCGGCGCAGGCCGCCGAGATCAACGAACGCGACCACGACGCGTACGCCTCCTGCAATCGCACCTGCGAGATGGGCATGAGCCGGGCCACCGGTCAGCCGTACCGGCATGTGCTCGAGGTGCTCGTCGAGGCGGTCGAGCCGCCGGCGTAGCCGGCGCCGTACCCATTGCTGCGCCGCCCGCCGCAGAGCTGCGGCGGGCGGCGCGGTTCGTGCGGTACGTCAGGAGAGCGCGATGTCGCGGTAGTAGTAGCGCAGGATCGCCTGGTAGTTCTTGCCCTCGTTAGCGAGATCACGCGAGCCGTACTGCGACAGCCAGTCCCCGTCCACCCAGCCACCGCACGCGGTCGTCGTCGCGCAGTAGTGCGCCCGCAGGATGTTGCCGCTGCGGGTCATCCGGGCCGACCAGGTCCGGTCCACCGCGGCGGACGTCGACGTCTGCGCCGACGACGGCCGGTAGACCTGGTCGCCGGTGTCGTCGCGGACGTCGTAGCACTGTCCGCCGGACGTCTTCCGGGTCGAGTGCAGCGCCCAGTACCAGCCGTAGCTCTTGACGGCCATCGCACCGGCGTCCAGCGAGGCGGCCGGCCAACTCGTCACCCACTCGTTCGGGAGGACGTTCTTGACGTACGTCTTGAAGTCGACCCGGTCGACCCGCCCGAGACTGACCCGGTAGACGAGGATGGTGCTCGGCAGCTTGCTGTTGGTGCCGTCGGTGCTACAGCCCGTCGGCCCGCTCACCAACTCGTGCGAGGCGTTGTTGTTCTTCAGCGTGGCGTTGAGGTTGCCTTTCGCGCCGGCCGCGAAGTCCTGGCTGGCACCGGCGAAGTTGCTGTTGAAGTAGACCCGCACCGTCTTGCTGGTCCGGTTCCACACCGACGCCGCGTTGTTCTTCACGCACAGACCCTTGCCGCTGCCCGCGCCCTTGAAGTCGTAGCAGGTCGGTTGGGTCGTACCGTAGTCGTCCAGTGAGTCGGTGAAGTCGGAGACCGAGCCCGCCTGGTTGCTGTTGTAGTAGTAGCAGAACTCGCCGCTGTCGCAGGTTCCGTCCCGTGTGGCCGCCGCTGCCGGCGACGCGACACTCAGGATGGAGGTGGACATGGCGAGGACGGCGCCGACGATGGCGAGGCCCTTGCGGATATTCATGGCGTCCTACTTCTCGTTGTAGCCCTGGGAGTTCCAGAACGCGGTCGGGTCGGCGTTGTCCAGTGTGGAGTCGCCGACGCTGACGGCCGCGTGGGTCTGCCGGCCGGCCCGGACCTCGACGTGGGTGTGCGCACCCGAGCTGGAGGACACCCCGTGCCACGACTCATCGGCGATGATCTCGCCCTTGCTGATGGCGTCGCCCACACTCACCCCGGACCTCGGCGCGGTGTGCAGGTAGATCACCGACTTGTTGAGTGAGGAGTTGTAGACGGAGACAGTGGACAGGCCGCCGCTGCCGGTGTTGCCCCGCGCGACGTAGATGACAGTTCCGGAGACCAGGGCACGCACGTCCGAGCCGACGCTGCGGGCGATGTCGATGCCCTCGTGCCGACCGGGCGTCGTGGTGTAACCGTCGAAGCCGCACGTGACAGTGCCGCCGCTGGCCTGGTAGAGGGCGTACGACAGGTTCGTGCGAGTCGACGGCGAGAACTGGTGCGAGGCGTTGTTGTTCTTCAGCGTGGCGTTGAGGTTGCCTTTCGCGCCGGCCGCGAAGTCCTGGTATGAACCGGCGTAGCCGCTGTTGTAGTAGACGCGTACGGTCTTGGTGCTGCGGTTCCAGACCGAGGCGGCCTCGTTCTTGATGCACAGGCCCTTGCCAGCGCCAGCGCCCTTGAAGTCGTAGCACGAGGGCTGCTCGGTGCCGTAGTCGTCGAGCGATCCGGTGAAGTCCGAGATCGATCCCGCGTTGCCGCTGTTGTAGTAGTAGCAGAACTCGCCACTGTCGCAGACCCCGTCTCGGGCCGCCGCCGACGCGGGCGATGCGACGCTGAGGATCGAGGTGGTCGCGGCCAGCGCGATGCCGGCGGCCGCGAGGCTCTTACGGATGTTCATGGTGTCCTTTCAGAAACGGTGAGGGGGTGCGGGTCACTGCCCGCGCTGGTACTGCTCCCAGGTCCTGATCGGGACCTGGGGGCCGTCGTCCGGCCCCTGGTTGGCCAGGCCGTTCATGCCGAGGTGGTAGTCGCCGACCTGGTGCTGTGCCTGGCTGGACAGGTCGGTGTCGCTGATCGCCGTGGCGTGGACGTGCCACGGCCAGTCGTCCTGATTCGGGTTGCGGACCCAGGCCGCGAAGCCGACCTTGCGCAGGGCCCGGGCGACTGCGGTGCGTCTGGCCGCGGTCATGCCGGTGACCGCGATGTCCACCACACCCCCGCCGTCGTGCGTACCGGCCGAGGTGGGGTCGCCCCCTGGGTTGTACGAGCCCTGGTCGAGCACCAGGGGGTAGCCGAGCAGACGCTGGGCCTCGGCCAACATCGCCTGCGTACGGGCGTTGACGACGTACCCGTCACGCGGGACCTTCGCGCCAGGGCCGATCGTGTTGGCGACCGTGTAGCGGTTCTGCCCGAGTCTCGTCAGTGACGTCGTGCCGGGCAGCCCGTTCGCGGCCAGCCCCGTGTAGCCGAGCGAGCGTTGGTACGCCGCGTACGCCGAGACGGTCACGGTGCCGAAGTAGCCGTCGACCCATTGCGCGTTCAGCAGACCCTGCGCCTGCAGCGCCTGTTCGACGGCGAGTACGGAGTTCTTCGCGCCCGGGGTCAGCGTGTTGTCGGCCCGGCGGGGGTCGATCTGAGCGGCCAGGACGGTGGCCTCCATGTCCACGACCGGTCGCGCGGCCGCGGTGACGGTTCGCTGCGCTGTGGCGCCTGATGTCGCGGCCCACGCGTGGGCCGGGACGCCGACTGCCACGCAGAGCGCGGCGAGCCCGACGGATAGCCAGGGACGGCGCACTGTCGATCCTCCTCGCAGTTGGTGAGTCGTTCGGAACGGACATCACCTTGCGAGAATCGGCCTGCTGTTCGGTACCCCTGCTGTCCTGTCAGATCCGTCAGGCCGTCACCGACCTCGGTGGATGTGGTGTTGTCAGCTTTGGCGGCGCCCGGCTCTGACATCGATGGTCAGCAATCTGACACCGGTCGAGGTGACCGGGGAGCGCACTCAGGCGGTGACGGTGACCATGAAGTACACCGGCCGGCGGGTGGGAAAGTACTCCTGCCCGTTCTCGTCGACCATCTTCCAACTCACCCAGCACTTCCCGGGACGACTCGGCGCGGTGACCTCGACACTGATCATCACCTGCTCGTCGGGCGGTGTGTCACCGATCGCCACCCGGTCCGGCACCTGGCAACCGTCGGCGTCGGCGGTGGGGTTGGTCCGCTGGAGGAAACGGTTGTGCCAGGCGACCTTCCCCACGTTCTTGAGGGCCCACACCTTGACGAACTGCGAGTTCACCCGCACCCGGGTGCCGTCGGGGATGGTGACGTCGGAGATGAACTTGCTGGAGTCGCCGGGGATCAGCGAGTCCGAGAACGGTGACGCCGACGGCGACGGCGCGGATGACGCCGCCACCGCGCCGGAGCCGTCCCGTGACGACCGGCCGCGAACGACGACGCCCAGAACGGCGACCATCGCCACCACCAGGACCACCGCTGCGGCGGCGAGCCATGGCAGGCGGTGCCGTCGTGCACCCGCGACGTCCTCGTCGGTCGGCGGATAGTCCGTGCTGCGCAGCGCGTTCTGCTCATTCGGGGACGACGCGGGGACGACGGACACGACAGGCCCGTCCGGTTCCGGGGTGTCGGTGCCGGTGTCGGGCTTCTTTCCGCCGGTCGTGATCGGGGTCTCGTCGCCGGTCGGGGACTCGGTGCTGACCGGGGCGGTATCGCCGTCTTCGGTGCCGTGCGCAGACGCGGGGCGCTGTGCGTCCTCCCAGCGACGCCGCCACTGGACCTCGTCCGCCTCGCAGGCGCGAACGAACTCCCGCACGGTCTCCCAGGAGGGGAACCTGGTCCCGGCGGCGGCCTCGTGCAGCGTGGTGTGCGAGATCCGGCCCGACCGCCCCGCCATCTTGCGGAACGACGGGTCACCGGCGGCGGTCCGCAGGGCCCGTAGCTGTTCGGCGAACCTCTCGGCGGCCTGTCTGTCCTGAATCGACTGGGCGGCGGCACGCTGGTCCTTCATCACTCCCCCATGTCAGACGACGTCGTCAGGCGTTGTCAGAGCGTGTCAGAGGGTACCGAACGGGACAAGGCCGCCATCAATGTGGTGCATCGACGACACCGGGCTCGACCGTCCCGGCGCACTGGAGGGGGCCACCCATTCTCCCGACGTGGCGTACACCCTGCCGGCGAGGTCGACGTTTCCCCGGCGGGGTGCTGGCACGGCCAGCGCCCCGCTCCACGGTCAGGCGACCTTGGGCGTGCCGCGCATGCCCACGTAGTAGACCCTGGTGCCGTTGGTGAGGGTGGAGAAGACCACCGGCATGTAGTCCTCGCTGAACGACGGTCCCGCGCCGGAGGCGGCGAAGACCGTTGCGGTGAACGGTTCCAGGTCCATCTCCAGGGGTGGCGACATGTCCCTCATGTCGTCGACGAACTCGTAGCGCAGGTGCGACGAGCCGTCGTCGTCGCGGGAGACGGTGAGGACGACCCCCTCGCGCCGATACGTGCCGAGCAGCGGTTCGAGGTCGACCGAGGGTGGCACGGGGGCCGGGGCGAACGGCGCGGGCATTGTGACGTCGGCGAGTTCGGCGAGCAGGTCGCGGAACAGGTCGGCGTAGAGCAGGCGAGCCGCGCCGCCGTTGGTCATCAGGACCACTGCGAGGTTCGCGTGCGGGACGACGCGCAGGTAGGCGTACTGGCCGATGGCCGCGCCGTCGTGGCCGTAGCCGGGGATGCCGTCCCAGTCGTAGAGCGTCCAACCCAGACCCCACCCGTCGGCGCTCACCGTCCACTTGTCGGGCACGTCGACAGAACGCTGTCGCATGGCGGCGACAGCCTTGCCTCGCCGGTGCCGCGGTGCAGCACACCACTTGCCAGCTCGTGGAACTGCCCGTCGAGCAGCACGGCCAGGCTCGCGCCGGGGACGTGGTACGTGTGGCGCAGCTCGTCGAATCGCCGCCGCCAGCGGTCGACGTCGAATCGCCGGCCGGCCGACCTCCGTACGGAGCGCACAGCAGCGGGGGCAGATCTCACCCGACCTCGACCTGGACGTGGCCATGGCGATCCTGTCCGGCCCGCTCTACTTCCAGTTCCTGATCACGCAGGAGCCGCTGACCCACCAGTACGTCGACCGCGTACTCAAGGCTCTGCTGGTGGGGATGACGCCACGGTCCTAGCGCGGCGCCGGCCCGCCGGGATGGTGGTCCCGGCGGGCCCGGCGTCACGGGCAGGGTGTCCGCGCGCAGACGTCGACGACAGTGCCGGTGAGCAGGAAGATCGCCTTCTGTTTCTGGGCTGCGGCCTGGGCGCGGGGGAACTCGTGCGGATCGTCGCCGAACTCCGGCCCGGCCGGGGCGAGGTTGGTCGGTGGCGGCGCGTACGCAGCGCCGCTGTTCCAGATCACTATCGCCGAGCCGGTGTACGGGTAGCGACGGATCGGCGTGATGCCCCAGTACGGCCGCACGTCCAGTGACCAGCCGTCGGCGAGCGCGGGGGTGTGCAGGCGTGCGCCGATGGTGCGCGCCTGCACCTCCGCCGCGGCGGGCGAGACCTGCTGGTCGCCGAAGGCCACGTGCATCAACACCTGGTGCGCCGGGGTGCGCGGTAGCGGCCGGGCGGTCATGTGCTGGGCGTACCCGTTGGCCTCGGACCGGTCCCACAACATCTGCAGCAGCGCGAGGACCAACTGTTGGTCGACAGTGTCCGGGTAGTAGCCGTCCAGCACTGTCTGGAACGGTGCGAAGTCCACGCTGCGTTGCAGCAGCGTGGAGTAGTTCATCGCCGGTACGCCGAGCACCGACCGGGTCCAGTCCTGGGCGATGGCGGTCAGGGCACCTCCGTTGATGCCGCCCTGACTGTTGCCGTCGTAGTGCAGCCCGCCGACGCGATCGATCAGCGGCCGGGCGGTGGCGTCCCGGAACGCCGGGTGGGCGGCGAACCCGGCCGGGTGGATCATCGCGCGCCCCAGGAAGAGGAAGTTCAGGAAGCTCTGCTGCAATCGGTCCGCCACAGCGGGGAAGACGCTGAGGTCGGTGAAGGCGTTGGCCACGAAGGGAACGTCCGCGGCGGCCATGCCGATCCAACTGGTCGCGCAGAAGGTGAAGTTGTGGGCGTTCGACATCGTTTTGACGTTGCCGGCGTTGATCTCGGTCGGTCTGCCGAGCAGTCCGTGGCCGTAGAGCGAGAGGTGGGCAGGCCGCGCGGCCGAGGCGCTGCGCGGGATGTTGCAGACGAAGTCCGCCGCCACCGTCGCTCCGGACGGCGTGGGCAGGGCGTTCGGTGTGGGCGGCGTCCCGGTGCCGCCGGCCGGCCCGTAGTGCAGGCGGGAGCCGGGGCCGCCGTCACCGGTCAGATAGGACGGTACGCCGACCGTGCCGGTCACCTGCCGGGCGATGAACGGATCCTGCTCCGGTGAATAGTCGGTCACCTGGGTGACGGTGACCGACGGCG
Organism: Micromonospora sp. NPDC048842; assembly: GCF_040649935.1. Classification (NCBI taxonomy): domain Bacteria; kingdom Bacillati; phylum Actinomycetota; class Actinomycetes; order Micromonosporales; family Micromonosporaceae; genus Micromonospora; species Micromonospora sp. NPDC048842. Next base: position 109,988 of record NZ_JBEZGK010000001.1, read on the forward strand.
CGGCCCGGCCGAGGTCGGCGAACGCGTCGTCCCGGACCGCCACCATCCGCCCGGTCAGCCCGTGCCGGCTGGCCAAAGTGAAGTCCCAGGCCAGGTAGAGGTTGTGCCGCTTGACGCCGGCCCGGCTCAGCTCGGCGGCGATGCGCCTCAGTTGCGGCCCCCGAGCGTCTCGCTGCTTGAGGCCGGCACCGGTCAGGTACGCCGTGAACGCCTTCGGCGCCGGAATCAACGCGCCGCTGCCGTCCCGCAGGCCGCGCAACCCGACGATGTAGCGGGTGCCCTCCGTCAGCGCCACCGCCGGCCGGATGATCAGCAGTTGCCGGTCAGGCTGGCCGGCCGCGTGCGCGTCCAACTCGGCCCAGTACGGCGTGCGCTCACCGGTCCGGGCGTTGAGCAGCACGATCGGCGCGTTCGGCGCCAGCGAGCGGCCGATGTCGGTGACCGGCGCGATCCCGCTCGCCGCGGCGTCGAGTCCGGGTACGCGCACCAGGATCGGTGAGCCCGGACTGAATCCGTCCTGCCGGTTCCACTCCGTCGGGTCGATCGGGGTTCCCTGCACGTTCGCGGGCATCGCGGCGGCCGCGAACCGCACCCGTTTGCCGGTGGGGCTGCTCCGGTCCGGCACTGTGAAGTAGTCGTTCGGGAACGGCAGCAGGCAGGCGGTCGGGTCGATCGGGTCGCAGGACGGGTGCCCGGTCGGTGCGGTAGTCGTTGGCGGTGCGGCGGGGGCCGCCGTGCCGAGCAGGACGGCGCCTGCTGTCACCAGCACGGACACGGCGAGACGGAGCCCTCTGGAGGTGGTCACACGCATCTCCTTCGACGCTGGACGGCGGATCGACGGGTGGTGTTCTTCCTACGCGTGTGAAAGAGACTCAGCAAGCGAAACAGGCTCGCGGCCGGTGGCTGGCAGCCGATCATGCTCTGGCTGCTGGCCACCGGCCGCGTCGACGACGCCTCTCGGAGAGGTCAGTCGGTGATCACCGGCCAGGCGTAGGCGAGCAGGGCGCAGGCGGCACCCAGGAGCGCGAGCGAGACACCCCTCGTGGGCAGCGGCAGAGCAGCGAGCACGATCAGGATGACGGCGACAACGTAGAGAAATGCCTGGACCGACATGGTGCTCTCCTCGATCAGGGGTAACGAGCGGCTGACTTCATCCGCCGGGATGCCCCCGGGCGTGATCTCGGAAACCTCCTGCTGATCACGGTTTGGCCCACAGTGGTACGTGCGGATCGTCCGGTGGGGTGCCTACGTCGGGAGAAGAAGCGCTTCGGCGCCCACCGGTCGAAAGCCCGCCGCCTGGAAGGCGCGCACGCTGCGCGCGTTGCCGGCGGCCTGCTGGGCCCAGACCGGCTGACCGTCGGGCACCAGGTGTCGGGCGGCCGTGGCCAGCGCCCGCCCCAGACCCCGGTGGCGACGCTCGTCGTCGACCTCTATCGCCGCCTCCCAACGACCGGCCACCCCACGGCCGAGCACGACCACCCCACCCTCGGCGGCCCAGACGCGGACGTCGTCACGGCGCCGACGTGCCCTGACCTCGCGCGGATGATCGGCATCCGCCAGCTCACTCAGCGGCAATGGCGGTGGCCCGGCGAGGCAACTCGCGACGGTCAGCAGGTCGATCGTGTCCATGGAGCGCCGGGTGCGGTCGAGCAGGGCACCCAGGAAGCGCGGATTCATCGTGGCCGCCAGGGAGTCGCAGTCGAGGGTGGCCAGCGTACGGCGTACCCAGTGGGGATCCTCGTCGGTGAACACCACCGAGTGTCCGGTGAAGGCGATGACTCCCGCGTCGCGGCGGCTCGGCTGCGACACCACTGTGGTCCCGCCGTCCGGGGGCGGGAAGTGGCCGTGCGCCGCCGCGTCCAGGATGTCGGCCAACCTGCTGTCCATTGTCGCTCCCCGCTCGGTCCCGGACCGCGCGGCCGCCGAGAGCGGACGCGTCGGCGCGCGTCCCATCCCCTACCACCGCGCGGACCACAGTGTGCGGACATCCTCCCGCCTCAGCTGCGCGACCGGGTGCCGCAGCTCCGTCGCCGTCACGTCGCGTGGCTGCGGTACCAGATCCGGGGCCGACCGTCAGCGGTGATGTCGACGTCCGTACGCACCTGGTAGACCTGCTCGATTCGGCTGGTGGTGAGGACCTCGACTGGCGTACCCGCCGCGACCACCCGCCCGGCGTAGAGAAGCACCAGCCTGTCGCAGTACTGCGCGGCCAGATTGAGATCGTGCAGGGTCACCACGACGGTGCTGGCCGACTCGGCGAGGAACCGCAGCAGATCCAGCTGATGCCTGATGTCCAGGTGGTTGGTCGGCTCGTCGAGCAGCAGCAGATCCGGTTCCTGCACCAGAGCGCGGGCCAGGTCGACCCGCTGCCGCTCACCACCGGAGAGGCTGGACCAGCGCCGCTGCTCGAACCCGCCGAGGCCGGCCTCGGCGAGCGCGCGCCGCGCCAGGTCCAGATCCGCGGCGCCGACCCCGGCAAGACGTGGCCGGTACGGGGTTCGGCCCAGCAGAACCACCTCCAGTGCGGACATCTCCACGTCGGTGGCCACCTGTTGGGTGACCACAGCGATCCGCCGAGCCAGCGCACGCCGGGGAATCGCGTCCAGCGCGACGTCGTCGAGCAACACCCGCCCGGACCCCGGCCGCGCCAGCCCGGCCAGTAGCCGCAGCAGGCTCGACTTGCCGGAGCCGTTAGGCCCGAGCAGCCCGACAGTGGCGCCAGGTTCGGCGGTGAGCGCCACCCCGGCCAGGATCCGTACGCCGGCCACGCCCCACCCGATCCCGTCCGCGTCCAGTCGCGCCGACGACGCCCCCGCCGGGAAAGGGTCACCGCCCACCCCCCGGCCGGTGGTGCCCGGCGCGATCACGGCGTACCCGTCCGGCGTCGCATGACCAGCGCGAACACCGGCACCCCGAGCAGCGCGGTGAGCACGCCCACCGGCAGCTCCTGTGGCGAGAAGACGGTCCGCGCCACGGTGTCCGCCCAGATCAGGAAGATCGCGCCGATCACCGCGCAGGCGGGCAGCAACGTGCGGTGCCGAGAGCCGAACAGGAACCGCACGGCGTGTGGCACTGTCAACCCGACGAAACCGATGGCGCCGCTCGCCGCGACAAGCGCGGCTGCCATCAGAGCGGTGACGGTGAACAGCAGCAGCCGGGTGCGCCCGGGAGAGAAACCGAGCGAGCGGGCGGTATCGGTGCCGAACGCGAACGCGTCCAGCGCCGTCGCACTGGCCCAGCAGACCAGCAGGCCGACGCCGACAACCACGGCGCTCAGCGTCACCGACGACCAGGAGGCCGCCGTCAGCGAGCCGAGCAACCAGAACGTCACGCTACGGGTGTCCTGGGTGTGCGCGTCGGAGATCACGATCAGGCTGGTCACCGCGCTGAAAAGCTGCGACACGGCGACCCCGGCGAGAACGATCCGGGTCGGCTCGCCGGCCCTCCGGCCGGCCAGCAGCAGCACCGCGCCGAACGCGGCCATGCTGCCGACGAACGCGCCGGTGGTCAGGTCGACCGGGCCGGCGCCGATCCGGATGCCGAGTACCAGCACCGCCACCGCTCCGGTGGAGGCGCCGGACGAGACACCGAGCAGGAACGGATCGGCCAGCGGGTTACGCGTGAGCGCCTGAAGCACCGCCCCGCACACCGCCAGACCGGCACCGACCAACGCGGCCAACAGCACCCGGGGCAACCGGAGATCCCAGACGATGCTGTCCGGCAACGCCGGTAGGGGCTGGACCGGGAGGCCCACATGGCTGGCCACAGCGCGCAGAACGCTCTCGACCGGCAGGTCGGCCGAGCCCACGCTGACCGCCGCCGCGATGGTGACCAGCAGCAGGAGCAGGGCCAACGGGAGGACGTACCGGCCGCTTCTCGAGATGCCGGTAGGGGGTGGCGGCTCCCGCCGGCCGCTCGCCGAGACGAGGGATCGTGCGACTCGCGGGTTCATCGGCGGGCGAACACCACGTAGTCGTCCAGGTACTGCCAGACGGTGCCGACCTCGGCGAACCCGGCCGTGCGGAGGGCCGCCAGGTGGAACTCCAGTGACGCCGGGGCCTGCGGCGGTCGGTCGGCGAACCGCAGTTCCCGCTGGGCTGCCAGTCCGGCCAGTTGCGGGTGTCGGGCCGCCTCGGTGTACCAGGCGGAGTAGGTGAGCGCTCCGGCAGCGAATGTCTCCTGCTGCGCCTGTGCGTCGTGCCGACCGGCGATGTCGCGCAGTGTGGGCGCCGATTCGTCGTAGCGGAGGTGGTCGGCGTTGAGCAGCACACCACCGGCGGGCAACAGCCGTGCCACTGTGGTGTAGACCCGCAGCAGTTGCTCCGGCGCGAGCCAGTGCAGTGCCGTCGAGGTGAGCACGGCGTCGACCCGCCCTCCGGTCAGCGCCTCCTCCCAGCCGTCGGCCACCAGGTCGACGTCGTGGACCTCGATCCGTGCGGTGTACCGGTCCAGGGCACGCCGCGCGACCTCCAGCAGGATCGGGTCGTAGTCGACCGCGACGGCGCTGGCACGGGGGAATTGCGCCAGCATCCGGTCGCTGATCGCACCGGGACCGCAGGCCAGATCGAGGATCGTGAGGTCGTCCGGGCAGTGCAGCCGCAGCACGTCCGCCATCGCGTCGAACCGCAGGTCGCGGTGGGCCACGTAGGCGGACTGCTGGTCGTTCCAGAGTTCCAGCAGGCGGCGGGCGGCCGACTGGTCCAGCGCCGCGACCTCGGCGCCGGCCGGCGGGGTCATCGGGCGGTCCCGTGCAGGTTGGCGCCGACCAGTTCCGCCGCCTGGACGCTGCGGATCGACGGGTCCATCGACGAGCCGGGCACCGTGACGAACCGTCCGGCGACCACAGCGTCCAGCTTCGAGGTCACCGGGTTGCGGCGCAGGAAGTCGATCTTCGATTGGGCACTGTCGCCATCGCCGCCCCTGGTCAGATCGGCTACCACGATCACCTCCGGGTTGCGTTTGGCGATCTCCTCCCAGTTGCCGGCCGGCCACTTCTGGCTGGCGTCGGTGAACGTGTTGCGGGCGCCCAGCAGCGAGCTGATCGCGTCCGGAACCCCACCGTGCCCGGCCACGTACGGGGTGCTCGTTCCGGAGTAGTACCAGAGCAGTGACGGGCCGGCGCTCGACGCGGCCGTCGGCGCCGCACCTCGGGCGGCGTCCAGCCGACTCTGCTGGTCGTGGATCAGCTTGTCGGCCCGCTCCGGGACGCCGAAGACGCTGGCGATGTCGCGGATCTCGTCGAAGATCCCGTCGAAGGTGACCGTCTGGGTCGCGTCCGCCGGCTTCTCGCAGGCGAACTCGGAGAGGTACGCCGGCACGCCGAGCGTGGCCAGGTCAGCGCGCGAGCCCGCGGCGTCCGAGGCGTACGCGGAGGTGTAGGTCGAGTAGACGAAGTCCGGGTTCGCCGCTCGGACCGCCTCTCGTGAGGGGTAGAGCTTGGCCAGCACCGGCACCTTCTCGTACGCCTGGCGCAGGTCGGGCAGCACCGGGTCGGTCTGGTAGCTGGTGCCGACCATCCGATCGGCGAGGCCGAGGCTGAGCATGATCTCGGTGGCGTTCTGTTCCAGTGCGATCGCGCGCTGGGGTGGCGCGGTGACGCTGACCGGCAGTCCGCAGTTTGTCAGATGGACCGGGGCGGCCAGGTGGCCCTGCGCGGCCGGTGCGGCGGCTCCCCCGTCGGAGCAGCCGGCCGCGGCCAGCACCAGGCACAGGCCCGCCTTAATGAAAACGGTTTTCATGGGCGGGAACATATCAACAGCGCCTGCGCGGCCTGGCAGGCGGGGGTGCGGTGCGCCGGTCAGCGTTGTTCCGGCCAGCGCCCGCTCAGACCGACGCCGACGCGATCGAGGGTGTGACCCGGAACCTGGGTCACACCCTCGACGCATTCATCCCACGGCGGGGCACCGCTGACGGCCCCCGCCCACGACCCGGACGGGTCAGCAGCCGATCCGGCTGGACCCCAGCGCGACGTCGTCGTACCAGAGGGTGTCGGCTCCGCCGCCGTAGCTCTCCCAGCCCAGCTTCAGGTCGGTGAGCTGCGGCCGCCAGGTGCGGTTGTACCACTGGCCGTCGATGTCGTGCGTCGGTGCGCCGTCCGCGGTCAGCCCGGGGATGGCGGTCCCGTCCACCCAGGTGCGCAGTTGACCGGCCGCGCCGTCCACCATGAACTCGACGCAGGTCCACCGGTTGGTGGGCAACGGCAGGCTCTGCGCCACCCCGGCCGGGCTCTGCTCGGGCAGGGTCGCGTCGTCGGAGGCGCGGTTCCACTGCAACGCGCCGTTCTGGCCACCCAACCGCAGGTCCTTGTTGCCGTCGGCGGCATCGGCCATCGCCATCATCGTGGTGTGTTCGGTGGGTTGGGCGGTGGTGTGCCGGACCCAGACCCGGCCGTACCGGACGGTGCCCACGCTGCCGAGGTTCTTCGTGGACCTGATGAAGACGTGGTTGCAGTATCCGGCGGCGCCGTTGATCCGGACCGAGCGACTGCCGCTGTGCGTGGTCGCCGTGTCGATGGTGGCGGCACCCGCGCCGGAACAGTCCGGGCTCACCACAGCCCAGTCACCGGACGGCGTCGAACCGGTCTGGCCCTCGAAGCCGTCGCAGAGCACCGCGCCGGCACACCCTGCCGGCGGCTCGGTGGTGGGCGGAGGGGTGGTCGGCGGAGGCGTCGTTGGCGGCGGCGTGGTCGGCGGCGGGGTGGTCGGCGGCGTGGCGCCGTTGCACGCTACGCCGTTCAGGCTGAACCCGGTCGGAGCGCCACCGCTGGAGCCGTACGTGCCCTGCAACCCGAACTCGGTGGACCCGCCCGCCGGGATGCTGCCGTTGTACGACGCGTTGCGGGCGGTCACGGTCGATCCGGACTGGCTGATCGTGGCGTTCCAGCCACTGGTGACCCGCTCGTCCCCGGCGTATGTCCAGGTGGCGGTCCAACTGGAGACGGCCGCGTCCCCCGGGGAGACCTTGACGGTGGCGGTGAATCCGCCGGGCCACTGGTTGGGCGTGTAGTCGACCCGGCATCCCTGGGCGGCTGCGGCCGGGCCGCTGAGCACTGCCGCTCCGGCGGTGGCCGCGGCGGCGGCCAGCGCGGCGGCGACCACCAGGGTCGCGGCGGGGCGGGCACGGAAAATCGTCATGAGGGTCCTTCTGCCATCGAGCTGAGCGGAGACGGCACGGCGGCGCGTCCTGGATGGACGCGGTGCGACAACGTGCCCTGGATGTGGCGCGGCGGTGCGCCACAGCGACCGGTCGCGCGTACGACCGAAGTGCCCGGCTCGGGGTGGACCTGTCAGCCGCCGACGGTCCGGTCCCCCGGACCCCGGCGGCGCCCACCCTCAATCTATTGACGATTGCCGATCGAATCAAGCGTCGGCAACGCTCGCCTGCCGCGCCGGTCTTGCAGTTTCAGTTGCCGACATGGGCGGGATGCCACTTATGTCGGGACAGTAAGTGCAAGATCGCGGAGCAGGGACAGGTTTCCGGGGCCGTGTCGATCCGCGGGTTGCCCGTTCGACGTGGGGATGCTGGGACCGGGAGACGGCCCCGTCGGATGAGGAGAACACGATGTCGAAGTACATGTTGATCATGCGGGGCACCGATGAGACGAATGCGGCCATGATGGCCACCATCGACGAGATGATGGCCACCACACGCCAGTTCATCGAGGACATGGTGAAGGCCGACGTTCTCGTCGCGGCCGAAGGGCTGGACGATCCGCGCCAGGGCGTCGTTGTCGACTTCGTTGGCGAGGCACCGGTGGTCACCGACGGTCCGTACGGCGAGACCAGGGAGCTGTTCGGGGGCTACTTCCTGCTCGACGTCGCCACGAAACACGACGCGGTCGAGTGGGCCAAGCGGGTCCCGGCGGTCCGCGGGTCCAAGATCGAGGTCCGGCGCGTGGCCGAGGCCGACGAGGTCCCGCAGGGTGGCGAGAGCAACGGCCAGGTCTGATGGGTACGGCCGACGTCGAGGCCGTCTGGAGGATCGAGTCGGCGCGGATCGTCGCCGCGCTGACCCGGTTCACAGGTGACTTCGGGCTGGCCGAGGACGCCGCCCAGGAGGCGGTGGCCGAGGCGCTGGTGTCCTGGCCGCGTGCCTCTCCGGCCAATCCGGCCGGGTGGCTGATGGCCACGGCCCGGCGGCGGGCGATCGACGCGATCCGCCGCCGGGTCGCCCTCCAGGAGCGATACGCCCTGTTGGCGGCGGATCCCGCGCTCGACCAGGAGATCGACCCCGACCGGATCGACGACGACGTGCTGGCGCTGATGTTCGTCAGCTGCCACCCGGTGCTCTCCCGCGAGGCACGGGTGGCGCTGACCCTGCGGGTGGTCGGCGGCCTGTCCACCGAGGAGATCGCCCGTGCGTTCCTGGTGCCGGTGCCGACCGTGCAGGCCCGCATCACCCGGGGCAAGAAGGCGATCGCGACGGCCGGGGTGCCGTTCGAGCTGCCGCCGGCCGGCGAGCGCCGCGAACGGCTGGGCGGTGTGCTCAGCGCCCTCTACGTGATCTTCACGGAGGGGTCGACGGCCACGTTCGGCGACCGGCTGCTGCGCCCCGACGTGGCGTACGAGGCGATCCGGCTGGCCCGCACCCTCGCCGCGCTCCAGCCGGACGAGCCGGAGGTGCACGGCCTGCTCGCCCTGTGCGAGCTGACGGCCGCGCGCTTCCCGGCCCGGACCGACCCGGACGGCACCCCGATCCTCCTTGCGGACCAGGATCGCCGGTTGTGGGACTTCCCGGCGATCCGCCGTGGGCTGGCCGCGCTGGCCAGGGCATCGCAGCGCGGCTCCGGCCCCTACTGCTTACAGGCCGCGATCGCGGCCACGCACGCGTCGGCACCCTCGGTCGAGGAGACCGCCTGGGCCCGGATCGTCCAGCTCTACGAGACGCTCGGCCGGGTCGCGCCCTCGCCGGTGGTCGAACTCAACCGCCTCGGCCGGCTTCCGGAGGCGCGTGCCGAGCTGGAGCTGGCCGCCCGGCTCTGCGCCAATCAGCGCGAACGCTCGGTGCTGCTCGGCAAGGTGGCCGCGCTGAGCTGACCTGCTCCGGCACGTCGGCCGAAACCGAGGCCCGCTCGCCTGCCCATGGCCGCAGGCTCAGATCTGCGTTCTCGCCTGCTCGATGTGCCCGGCGATCGCGTGCGCGCCGTGCGTGCGCGCGATGATGTGAGCCTCGTCGAGGGTGGCGAGCGCGTCCGCGCGACGGTCCTGGGCGGCGGCGATGTAGGCCAGCCCGATCATGTTGGAAGCCACGCCCGGCAGCGCACCGACCTCCCGACGCAGCCGGGTCGACTCCTCCAGCCGCTCGCGCGCCTCGTCCAGCCGGCCAGCGGCGTGCGCCGCGATGCCCAGGTGCCGGAGTGCCTCCGACCGGGTCGGCTTGTCGCCGGTCTGCGCCGCCAGCAGGCAGGACCGCTCCAGGTACGGAACCGCGGTTTCGTCGTCACGGCGGATGAACTGGTGCAGACAACCGATCCAGAACAACGCCTCCGCCTCCCCGCGCGGGTCCCCCAGTGCCCGGTACAGCTCGAGCGCACGCTCGAACAGCGGCAGCTCGGCGGGATCCTCGGTGGGCGACGAGCCGGCGTCGGCGGGCGCGTTCTGAAACCGGGCGTGCAGGATCATCCCCCGCGCCAACGCCGCCTCGGCCTCGATGGCGTCCAGCCCCTTCTCGGCGTCGATCAACCCGCTGGTGTCGCCGCCGAACACCGCCCGTTCATAGATCTCCCGGGCCCGCACGATTCGATCTTCGGTGCTCATCGTCGCCCCCGCTGGCATCGCCGCTACCGTCCCAGGCCCGGCAGTTTAGTCGGCTGACCGCCTGGCAGACAGACCCTCTCCGGCACTCGTCCGGATAATCAGGAGGGTCCGATCGCCTGAGCTGGAGGACTCCCATGCGCGTCATCCGCATTCTGCCCAACCTTCCGGTGGCCGACGTCAGCGCCGCGAAGGGCTTCTACACCGACTTCCTCGGTTTGAGCACCGAGGCATTCACCCTGGGCTGGGTGGCCCGCTACACCTCGTCCGACAGTGACGTGGCAGTGCAGCTCGTCTCCGGCGACGCGACAGCACCCGAGGACTCGGTCATCAGCGTTCAGGTGGATGACGTGGACGGCGCCTATGCCGAGGCACAGCGGCTCGGTTACGAGATCGTGCACCCGCTGACCACCGAGCCGTGGGGAGTGCGCCGGTTCTTCGTCCGCGCTCCGGACGGCAACGTCATCAACGTGGCGGCTCACCGCGCCTGAGGTGATCTCGGCATTCCCGAGGGATTGACCCTCACAGACGCCCGTTGTTAACTGCACATCCACGATGTGGATCGATGTTTATCCGGTTGCCGTCGACCCGGCACCGGGGCACCGCTCCGCGTCGTCTCGACATCGCCCTCGTTTCGGCGGACGTGGGCACACCGGGGCACTTCCCGGGGTGCGAGACCTGCGTCCGCGACGATCCAGAGGAGATCGTGTCGATGAAGTTGACGCCGGCACTACGAATCGCGCTCGCTGTCCTGCTGGCCGGTGGTGTCGTCGCCGTCGGGCCGGCCGAGTCAGCGACCGCGGCACCCACTGACACCGCGTTCGGGCCCGGCCGACCCCACCCGTACGGCAACGTGTGGTCCAACGACCACGTGCACGCCGCCCGACTGGGCCTCGGCCACCAGGCGTTCCAGGGCATGCGGACGATGCTGCAGAAATACCAGAACTTCCCGAACGGGATGACCAACAACACCAACGGCGTCCTCGAGTACCTCGGCGTGCACCTGACGGCGATGAACGAGTCGTTGCTCCAGTCGTACAACGACAAGATCCGGGTCTTCCCCGCCGTGCCGACCGACGCCAGCTTCGTCGGGAAGTTCACGCTGCTCGCCAAGGACGGGTTCCTGGTCAGCTCGGAGCGGGAGGCCGGCGAGGTCAAGTACGTCGGGCTGCGAAGCCAGTACGGCAAGACCGCCCGGGTGGTGAACCCGTGGGGTGGTCAGGAGGTCCGGGTCCGCCGTACCTCGGACAACGCCGTGCTGACCACCACCTCGGCCGCCGAGATCAGCTTCGCCACCGCGGCGAACACGGTGTACGTGGTGGAGCGCACCGCCAAGCCGTTGTCGGCGTACGCGACCGGGTCGTGGGAAACCTTCGCCCTGGTCCGCAACACCGACGGCTCGGTCAGCCTGCGGGCGACTGTGAACAACAGGTACGTGGTCGCGGAGAACGGCGGGGCCGAGGCACTGGTCGCGAACCGGGACGCGATCGGCCCCTGGGAGAAGTTCGACCTGGTCACCCTCTGACGTCGGAGCCGGCGGGTCCGAGCGGACCCCGCCGGCTCCGAGCCTGCCGCGCCCCGCCCGTCCACCCCCTCCCACAAGGAGTACCACATGCGTAGACGCGCCATCAGCACGCTCGCCGCCGCCGTCGTCACCGGACTCACCCTCGCCGCCGGTGCGGCGACGGTGGCCTCGACCCCGGCCGAGGCCGCACCGTTGGGCAAGGTCCTGGTCTTCTCCAAGACCGCCGGTTTCCGGCACTCCTCCATCCCGAACGGCATCGCCGCCATCCAGCAGCTCGGCGCGGCGAACGGCTTCACAGTCACCGCCACCGAGGACGCGGCTACCTTCACCACTGCCAACCTCGCCCAGTACCAGGCGGTGGTCTTCCTCAGCACCACCGGCGACGTGCTCAACGCCGGCCAGCAGAGCGCCTTCGAGGCGTACGTGGCCGCCGGCGGTGGTTTCGTCGGAGTGCACGCCGCCGCCGACACCGAATACGACTGGCAGTGGTACGGCGGGCTGGTCGGCGGGTACTTCGCCTCGCACCCGGCCACCCAGCAGGCGACGGTGCGGGTCGAGGACCGGGCCAACGCCTCGACCGCGCACCTGCCGTCGACCTGGACCCGCACCGACGAGTGGTACAACTACCGGACCAACCCCCGCTCGGCGGTCAAGGTGCTGGCAAGCCTCGACGAGTCGTCGTACACCGGTGGGTCGATGGGTGGTGACCACCCCATCACCTGGTGCCACAGCTACGGCGGCGGACGCTCCTGGTACACCGGCCTCGGCCACACCGAGCAGAGCTACGCCGACCCGAACTTCACAGGCATGCTGCTGGGCGGCATCCAGGTGGCGGCCGGGGCGGTGGCGGCCGACTGTCGGCCCGAGCCCGGCTACACCCCGCTGTTCGACGGCACCCAGGCCAGCCTCGGGCAGTGGCGGCAGGCGGGGCCGGGCGGGTTCACAGTGGCGGACGGCACCCTCACGTCGAACGGTGGCATGGGTTTGCTCTGGTACCCGGTGCGCACCTTCGCCAACTACTCGCTCAAGGTCGACTGGATGATGCCGGGCGACGACAACGGTGGGGTCTTCATCGGGTTCCCCGATCCGCAAGGCGATCCGTGGGGCCCGGTCGCCGCCGGTCACGAAATCCAGATCGACGCCACCGACGGCGACCCGACGCGCACCACCGGCAGTGTCTACAGCTTCCAGGCACCCAACCAGGCCGCCCGCGCGACAGCGCTCAACCCACCCGGCTCCTGGAACACCTACGAGATCGGCGTGCACGGCCAGCGGGTCGAGATCTGGCTCAACGGCGTCAAGATCAACGATTACGTCAGCAGCCGGACCATCGCCAACGGCTACATCGGGTTGCAGAACGACGGCGCCGGAATGGACATCAACTACCGCAACGTGCGGATCAAGACCGACGGCCCGAGTGAGCCGCCCGCCACCGACCTGGCCCAGGGCCGCCCGGTGACGGCTTCCAGCGTCGAGCCGGGCAGCGCGCACGCCGCGGCCAACGCCGTGGACGGCAACACGACCACCCGCTGGGGCAGCGCGTACACCGACCCGCAGTGGATCACCGTCGACCTGGGGGCCTCGTACGCGATCAACCGGGTTCGGCTGGCCTGGGAGACGGCCCACGCACGGGCGTACCAGGTCCAGGTGTCGCCGGACAACGTCACCTGGTCGCCGGTGCACACCACTACCACCGGAGACGGCGGCGTCGACGACCTCACTGTCACCGGCACCGGCCGTTACCTGCGGGTCTACGGCACCCAACGCGCCACCCAGTGGGGCTACTCGCTGTGGGACCTCAACGTCTACGGCACCGCCGCCGCTGGCACCCTGCTCTCCCGGGGCAAGCCGGTCACCGCGTCCAGCGTCGAGCCGGGCAGCGCGCACGCCGCGGCCAACGCCGTGGACGGCAACACGACCACCCGCTGGGGCAGCGCGTACACCGACCCACAGTGGATCTCGGTGGACCTCGGCGCGTCCCGCACCCTCGACCGGGTCCGGCTGACTTGGGAGGCGGCGTACGCGCGGGCGTACCAGATCCAGGTATCCCCGGACAACGTCACCTGGTCGACGGCGCACACCACTACCACGGGCGACGGCGGTGTCGACGACATCGCCGTCTCGGCCACCGGCCGCTACCTGCGCGTGCAGAGCACCCAGCGCGCCCTGCCCGCGTACGGCTACTCGCTCTGGGAGCTGGAGGTGCACGGCAGCTGAGCGCGATTGGATCGCGGCCGACTCGGGGGCACGAACCGTGCCCCCGAGTCGGCGCGACAATCGGCAGCCCGCTACCGGCGGCCGAACTTGGCGCTCACCTCTGCTACTGGTCAGGCGGGTACGAACTGCCACTGCTGGTTGGTCCCGCCGTTGGCGGTCCACTGCACGACCTGCGCCCCGTCGCTGGTCGAGGCGGCGTAGACGTCGGCTGCCAGTCCGCTGCCGCGGCCGACGATGGTGTAGTAGCCGTCACCGGTGGGCCGCAGGTACCACATCTGGTTGGTGCCGCCGTTTGCCGACCACTGCTGCAGTTGCAGGCCCTGCGTGGTGCTGCCGGCGTTGACGTCGAGCATCTTTCCGGAGGCGGTGTAGCGCAGGGTGTAGGCGTCCTGCGTGGTGCTGATCGTCCAGGTGGGGGAGCCGCTCTGCTGGACCGCCTTGGCGCCGTCGGCGGTGGAGTTGCCGGCGATGGCGAGGGGCTTGCCGCTGTTGCGGTTGACGATGCGGTAGGTGCCTGCTGCGGGCCCGGTTCCGCCGCTTCCACTGAGGTTGAGGTACTCGACCGCGTCGGTGAAGACGGTGCTGCCGGACTTCGTGGTCGACAGCTGCAGGTACACGCGGCTGCCGGTGGCGGGGGCGGTGAAGGACACCGGTTGGGTGACCCGTGAGCCGAGCGGGACGGTCAGGGTGGTGCTGCCGGACGCGACGACCGCGCCGGTCGGGCTGTCGAGCCGGGCGGTCCAGGCGAAGCCCACCGAGGTGTTTGTGAAGTCGTCGTTGAACACGGTGATGTTGCGGGTCACCGTGGCGTTGCGGGCGTAGCTGGGCACCGCCTGCGCCAGCGGGAAGTTGCCGTTGGAGTCCGAATTGCCGGAGGCGGACCAGTACGGGAGGTCGATCGCGGCCACCGGGTTGAACGCCGCCTGCACGCGCTGGATCTGCGGGTTGCTCCACGGGTCGGGCAGGTTGTCCACGCCGTAGATCGGGTGACCACCCTCCTCCGGGGTGAAGTCGGTGCTCCGCACGCCGGGCACGACGCTCGCCCAGGCGGACAGCAGGGTGTACGGACGCAGGTCGGTGGCGCCCTTGCCGCGCTTGGCAGCAGTCGCGGTGGCGAACCACTCGAAGCCCTGCTTGTTGTTGCATGCCGGCCAGATGAACTCGCCCTCGCCGTCGGGCCGCCCGTTCACGCTGACCAGGCCCTCCCCGTACCTGCCGAAGCCGTCGACGTAGTGCGGGATCACCGCGAAGTTGGCGTACGTCATCCCGGGATACAGGCTGACATTGTTGCCGACGCCCACCTCGACAATGATCGGCCGGGTGCCGTCGGCGCCGTTCATCGCCGCGTACAGGTCCTTTTCGAACTGTTCGGAATCCTGGCCACTCTGGTTCGGCTCGTTGTTCTGACTCCAGCGGATGATCGCGGGGTGGTTGCGGTCGCGCAGGACCAGCGCACGGGCGTGGTTGATCATGTTTTCGCGCCCGACGGAGTTCTGCCACTCCTGCGAGGATTGGGAGCCGCGAATCGCGACCTCGTCGATGATCATCAGGCCCATCTCGTCGGCGACATCCAACATGTACGGGCTTCCGGGCTCCTGGTGGATGCGCACCACGTTGTAGTTCAGCCGCTGGTAGTTGTCCACCGCCTGCGGCCAGCCGCCGTTGCCGGACGACGGAGGCAGGAAGCCGGGCAGGGTGTGGTACGCGTCGCCCTTGCCGCCGTTGTTGATCCGGTCATAGTCGGCACCCTGGAGGTTGTCGCCGCGGAAGTTCGTGCGCACGCCGTTGAGGTAGTAGTAGTCACCGTTCTGGGTGGCCTCCCGGAACCCGAACCGGTACTCGGCGTCGCTCGTCCGGCCGTCGTCGGTGACGGCATGCACCGTCAGCCCGTGCAGCTGCGCCCGGTACCCCGACCGGTACGGCACGTTGGGCCACCAGTACGAGGTGCTGTCGAGGTTCCACGCGACCGGCCCGACGGTCACGGTCACTGTCGAGCGGGCCGCCACGGTGACCGTACGGCTGGGCAGTGCCGGGTAGCTGAAAGCCGTTCCGTTGCTGGACGACAGCGACCCGGTCAACGTCACCGACCGGGCACTGCCCGACGTGTTCCGCACCGTCACGTCGTAGGTCAGCGTCTTGTTCGCCACCGACGTGCGCACGAATGTGTCGCTGACGTACACCGCCGGGTACACCCGCAGGAACGCGGACCCGAAGATCCCCTGCGGGACAGCCTCGGACCACGTTGCGGCGTCGGGCACCAGGTACCGGCCGTTGGATGCCTTCAACGCGCCGCGGCCCTTCACGTTCACCGTGATCGTGTGGGTGGTGCCGGGCGCCGCGTATGTGCTGATGTCGAAGTTCGACGGGGTGAACGCCGTCGTCTGGGTGGCGACCACGCGGCCGTCGACCGACAGTGTCGCCTGGTGGTTGACGGCGCCGAACTCGATCCAGGTCGACTGCGGCTGCCCCGAGTCCGGCACGGTGATGCTGCGCGAGTACACGGCCTCGTTCACGTCGGTGAAGCCCTGCTTGTACCAGCCGCCACCGGGCACCGCGATCGTGGTCGCCCCCCGACCCGCGGGCGTGAAGTTCCACGTCCCGGCCAGGTCGACCGAGGCGATCGCGGCGTTACCGGCCGCCACACCGTCAAGTCCGGCGGCCGCGACACTCTGCGTCGCGGCCGGCGCGGCCAGGGTCGACCCGGGGGGCAGGGTCAGGCCACCCAGCGTCAGGGGCAGGGCGAGCGCCACGGTCGCGGCCAGCCCTCTGGCCAGCGCCGACAATCGGCCACCCCAGTGGACGTTCGTACGATGCACGGTTACCTCCTGTGACTCACCCGGCAGCTCGGCAACACCGTTCAGGGCACAGCCACATGGCCGATACTCGAATCGATTCGACGAATCTGCCGGCGTCGCCGACCACCCCGGAAGGGTGGTCGCGGCCCAGATACATATATCTGTATTAATGGGCACATAGAGCGTGAAGTCAAGGTTTCAAGACGGTTACTTCCTGCTCCTGACGCCTCACAAGCTTCGATGGCCGGCGACAAATACGACCGCTGCGGATTGCTGGGGCATCGTGCTCCAGGCATTCCGTGTCGCCGACCCACCGACGCTGCGCCGATCAAATAGCGAACCGATTCGCCTCTGCGACGCTCGGCCGTGACACCTCGAAGGCGTGGACAGCACTGTGGTCCTCGGCGAAGTCGGCGGGCGGCCCGGCCTGACTTGTTCGGGTCGAAAATGGAGCTAGGGTGCTGGTAAGGAACGTGCGTCGCCAGCGTCACGTGCAGGTTACGGGCCCTGACGGTGAGTGTCTGACTGCGTAGACATGACTACGCAATCATACAGGACTATGGCCGGCGATGGGAGGTGCCGTGACGCGACTGGCGAGGCCGGGTGGAAGCCCTCCGACGCCGCGCAGCGTGGACGTCGCGCGGCTGGCCGGCGTCTCCCAGAAGACGGTGTCCAGGGTCCTCAACGACGAGCCGTATGTGTCGGCCGACGTGCGCCGGCGGGTCCTGGACGCCGCCGAGGAGCTCGGCTACCGGCGCAACCAGGCGGCCCGGGCGCTGGCCTCCGGGCGGACCCGGTCGATCGGCGTGGTGACGCTCGGCAGCGCCTTGTACGGGCCGGCGTCGTGGCTCATGGGCATCGAGCGGGCGGTCGGGGAGGTGGGCTACACGCTGCGGGTGGCCACCACGATCGAGGGCGACCCGGTCGGCATCGCTAGCGCCCTGGCGTCGCTGCTGGACCAAGGCGTGGACGGCGTCGTCATCTCCGAGCCGATCGACGAGGGCGTCGGCCTCATCAGCGTCGACGTGCCGGTCCTGGTCCTCGGCGCGCCGCCCACCTTCGCCGCGCCGCAGGTGGTGACCGCCAGGGTCGGCGCGGGCCGGCTCGCGCGGGCTGCGACCGAGCACCTGCTGGAGCTGGGGCACGCGACCGTCCATCACCTGGCGGGCCCGCAGCGGTGGTATTCGGCACGGGACCGTCTCGCCGGCTGGCGCGAGGCGCTGCGAGCCCACGGCGCGGACGAGCCGCCGGTCGTCGAGGGCGACTGGTCGGCCGCGTCCGGCTACGCGGCGGGCCGGGAACTGGCCGGCGACGGTGCCGTGACCGCAGTGTTCGCCGCGAACGACGACATGGCGATCGGTCTCATCCGCGCGCAGCTCGAGGCCGGGCGCCGCGTGCCCGAGGACATCAGCGTCGTCGGGTTCGACGACATCCCGGTCGCCGCCTACGTCACTCCCCCGCTCACCACCGTGCGGCAGCCGTTCGACGAGGTCACGCGGCAGGGCCTCGCGCTGCTGGTACAGGTCATCGAGAAGCCGGACGTCGAGCTTCCACCGGCGGCCGACCAACCGGTCGAGCTCGTCGTCCGCGCCTCGACGGCGCCACCACCGCCCCGGCCGATCCCGGGACGTGGCCGCCGAGCGAGCCGTCACTGAACCATTTACCGGAGACCTCTTCAGCTATCGATCACCGCCCGCCGTGACCTCACCGGCCACCCACGACTTCTGAAACACGCCTTAGCGCAGTTCCACGATCCTGGCGCGGGTGTTGGCTGGGGCCTCCGGGTGCCCGCGCTCGACGTCGGCCCGAACGTCAGCAACGGTCTTGCCGGCCAGCTCCCGCCGCCAGGCCAGGTCGGCGCCACGCATGGCCTGGGCGAACGCGCAGGACTGTCGATAGTCGACGCCCGCGTGCTCGCCTGGGCCCTTACGGAGGATCTGGTCGCACTGGAACAGCTCCTCCGGGCCCTCGATCGCGGCCACGATGTCCAGCAGGGAGACCTCCGCCGGGCCGCGGGCGAGCTGAAAGCCCCCGCGTGGCCCCGAGGTCGACGTCAGGATTCCGGCTCGGGCCAGGGCTTGGAGCTGCTTGTTCAGGTACGCCGGCGGCAGCTCGTAGAAGGCGGCGAGGGTGCTGGTCGGCACCGGGGCGTCCAGCCAGCTCAGGTTGAGGCACGTGTGGAGGGCCCATTCGACGCCCTGACTCATCCGCATGATCCTGGACTCTACCTGTCCAGAATTTGGGACGTCGGATGTGATCGCTGGCGTCGCTGATTCTGGACATCTAGTGTCTAGGAATCGGTGAACGACGAAGGAGTCGAAAAATGACTGTGGTACGCGCGGCCCAGGCCGAGGTTCTCGACAGCGATCCGGCCAGCGTGATCACGCTGCTCCTCGACCCCGAGCACACCGGCGGCGCCCTGACCAGCAACCGCACAGTGCTCAAGCACGGCACTGACGGTGCGCCGCCGCACCTGCACACCCACTCCGGCGAGTTCTTCTTCGTGCTCGACGGCGCCCTGGAGATACTCGTCAACGACGAACTGCGCACCCTGCATCGGGGAGACGTGCTCTTCGTCCCGCCGAACACCCCACACGCCTTCGCCCCCGCCGACGGCCGGGACGCCGACTTCCTCGTCGTGATCACCCCCGGCAAGCCCCGGTTCGACTACTACCGACTGCTCGACAAGGTGCACCGGGGCGAAGCCACCTGGCAGGACGTCGCCGAGACCCAGGACCGTTACGACAACCACTACGTGGACAGCCCCTTGTGGGCCGGCCGACGAGGCTGACCGACGCGACCTGTTCGTGCAGAGGCTGCCCCGTCGGCGCGGGTGATCCGCACCGACGGGGCAACGACTGTCGGACTGGCGCTACCCCTTGGCGATCCTGATCGTCGCGCTGCGGTAGTTGTTGCGCCTGTCGTTCTTCGTCGGGTCGTAGTTCTTCTCGATGTTGCCGGCGCTGTCGACCGAGAACCAGCGGAACGTCGTCGTCTCGGTCACGTGGAACACCTGCCCCGGCTCACGGAACTCGGTTGCCGCGTAGCGGGGCGACTCGAGCGTGGGCCGGCTGCCGTCGGTCGTGTAGTAGATGGTGGCCGGCTCGCTGGTCTCGAAGTGCACGTCGACAGGCCCGGAGTAGCGCCCCGCACCCGGGACCAACCGGGACGTCGGGTCCTTCTTGTCTCTGCCCCAGTCCGCCGCGACCCGGAACATCTCCATGATCCCGTTGGCGTACTCCATCGTCTCGGCGTGGCCACTGACGAGCTCGGGGTTCCCGTCCCACTCCGGCTGGAACGAACCGCCCTGCCAGTCGCCGGTGGCCGGGTTGTAGACGGAGCCGCCGACCTCCCAGCCGAACGCGTAGATCCCGTAGGTGTGGTAGAGGTCCTCGCGCACGTTGCCCGCCGAGGAGTAGAGGACGTCGGACGAGCCGCCGACGTTCTCCGGCGTCACGACAGTTTCCCGGTGCGCCTTGACCTGCGACAGGATCCGGGCGGCGGACTGCCAGTAGAACGCCTCGTCACCCAGTGGCGGACGCGGGGTGGTGATCCGGCCGTCCGCGATGTAGGCGCCGGGCTGCCAGAAGAGCTGGCCGCCGTTGGAGTGCACCGACATCATGAACTTGATGTTCTTGTACTTCTCGACCAGCCAGATGATGTTCTTCGACTCGGGCTCGGACAGCTCCTCCGGCCCCTGGTAGGTGCCGCTGACGCAGTTGGTCGACCCACCCGCGTAGCCGTCGTGGCCCGACCCGACGCGGTAGTTCCGGTTCAGGTCGACGCCCCAGGAGTTCCGCTGCGCCGGGTCGGCGCTCGCGTCCGGGCAGTGGTTGGTCATGTTCTTACGCTGCGAGGCGAAGTTGTAGAAGCTGTAGTTCGCCCCGTCGGGGTTGTTGGACAGGATGAAGAAGACGTCGGTGTTCTCGACGATCTTCTTCGTCTCCCGGTCGGACCGGTAGTTGTGCACCAGACGCTCGGCCGACTCCAGGCTGGTCGTCGCCGGCACCCACTCGCGGGCGTGGTCCTGCGCCTGGATGAGCACACCGGGCTTCTTACCGTCACGGTGCTTGCCGATCCGCAGTACCGGGATCGTCGCGGGGCCTCGCGGCACCTCGCCCTCCGGTGCTCCGACACGCTTCTGGTCGAGGAAGTCGGTCAGCGCGACCGGGCCGGCCGTCGGAGCGACGATGCCGGTGCCCTCGTTGGTGCGGTACGGGTGCGCCCGGTCGATGAGCCCCGCAGAGCGGCTTCGCAGCGCCTCGGCCACCTCGGCGGCCGTGCTCGTCGGCGCACCCGAGGCGTCAGTGGCGAGCAGGACACGAACCGCCGTGCCGGTGACCTCCACCGCCAGCGGGAGACCCGGGTCAGCCCGGTCCACGAAGTCCACAGTGACGTCGTTGCCGCCCTGGTGACCCCATGCGGCCGAGGAGACGACGACCGCCGCCTGCCCCGCGCCGCCGATCTGGGCCTGCGCCTTGCGTTGGTACCCGTTCGTCTGGTTCGGCAGGTAGACGATCTCGGCAATGTCCGGGTACTGACGGGCGATCTCCTTGGCACGGCTGTAGAGCTGCTGCGGGTGCCGGTAGCCGTCCACGAAGTCCGACTTGTAGGACGGGTTCTCCGTCAGCGGCGGTGGGGCGTCCTCCAGCCAGTTGGAGACGACGCCGGTCGCGACGCCACCTGTGGAACTCGTCAGCTTGATCTTGCTGGGGCGTACGTCGAGCTTGAAGAGGTTCCGGTGGAACATGTACTGCCCGGAGTCGACGAACCGGCTCATCGTCCGGGCGAAGCCGAACGGCGTGCCCTTCCCCGAGTCGTTCTCCACCTGCATCCCGACGATCGGGTCCTCCTGCTGCCCCTCGGTGGTCCGCGCTTCGACGTAGAGGAAGCCCTGACCCTTTGTGGTGAACCAGTCGGCGCGGACGACGCGTACCGTCGCGTCGTGGTTCGCCGGCTGGGCCGCCCGCGCGCTGGCCGCGCCGATGCCAAGACCGCCGTCGGCCTCGTCGCTCCACACGAAGCCCGCGTCGGCGCCGAGCACCTCGACGCCCATCGCCGTCAGTTCGGTGACCTGCTCGGCGGTAACCACCGCTTCGCCCTCGATGCCGTTCGGCACGCGCCGGAGGCCGTGTTCGAGGTCGAAGCCGGCAGCGGCCACCTTGTCCAGCATGTCGGCGCCGGTCAGCCTGATGTGTACGAGGCGTACCGACTCCCGATCCTCAGGCTGGGATCGGCTGGCGGCGGCTGATGGCCCCGTGGGATCCGCGCCCGCAGGGCCGGTTGTCACGAGGATGCTGCCCACCAGGGTGGACAGCGCGAGCAGCGCGATGCGCCGTTGTGATCGCCGCATTCCCCCTCCTTCTGCCTACGACGGGTGATTGCCGGCGGACCGGTCCGGTGAGCGTATGTGCGTTAGCGGCTCCAGCGGTTCACGTCGATCGAATTTGAGCATTCCTTGAGGCGACCGTCGCCGACTCCGCGCCGCCGCGTCAGTAACCTCGGCGGCCTCTCCCCCGGCCGAGGAAGCGCCTCCCCATCTGTCGGGGAGGAGAGCCGTTCCGCAGCCAGCGATCGTTGGACCATGGCTGTCGTTGAGATACCGACCCGTGCCAGACCGTGGGCACTGGCGTGTGCCGTGTTCGTCGTCGCCGCGGTGGCTCAGCGGCTCTATTGGATCGCGGGTGGCCGGTGGGGGTACACCGCGTGCGACCGCACCGATCTGGTCGACCCGGCGGGCGGGTGCGGTGCGGACCAGGTCGTGGCGTTGCCGCTCTGGTCGGGGTGGGGCGCGGTGGGAGTCGGCGTCGCCCTCGCGGTGGTGCTCGGGTGCACGGTCCGGTTCCCCGGCCGCTGGGCCACCGCCGGCAGCTGGGCTGCGGCCGCGCTGCTCCTGGTGGCCGCGTTCCCGCTGCACCTGCTCTTCGAGATCCCGGCGGCGCTCGCGGGACGGCCCTCGGACTGGCGTGACCTCGGAGCCCGGCTCCTGCTGGTGGCCGGTGGCGTCCTGTTCGCCGGGCTCGCGAACGCATCCGGGCCCCGGCGCGGACCGGCCGCCGTCGGCTACCGGCCGGTGCCGCGGTGGACGCGCCGCTGGGCGTACGTCGCCGTGGCGCTGCCAGTGGTCGGCTGGGCCGTGCCCCACGCGCTGTGGGTGCTCGGCGTTCCGGTCGGCATCTCCGGGCGGGAACTGAACGACATCGAGCGGAACCTCTCCACGGCGACGGGTTTGGCGATCACGCTCGTCCCGCCGCTCGCCGGCCTGCTCGTTCTCGGTCTGGTCCAGCGGTGGGGGCAGCAGTTTCCGCGCTGGGTGCCGGGACTACACGATCGACAGGTCCCCCGACCGCTGGCGGTGATCCCGGCCGGCGTGGTGGCGCTCACGCTGGTCGCCTACGGCGTGCTGAGCATCGCTGTGCTCGTCGGCCGACTGCTCACAGGTGACACGCGCTGGTCCGACGTGTGGGACGGGTGGGCCGTCACCGCCACGCTGCTGGTCTTCCTCGGCTGGGGAGTGTCGTTGGCCGTCACCACCGCCGGCTACGCCCTCGCCACCTCAGCCGCCACCTCCATGACCGACCTCCCCGGATCGGAGCACCCATGAGCCCCACCGACTCCGCCCGCGTCGCAGCCACCGACCCGCCGCCCTGGGCGATCTGGGCCGCCTATGCCGTCCCGCTCTGCGTTCTGCCGTCCGCGCTCTGGCGACTGTCGTTGGTGTTCACCGACGATGGCACCACGCACTGGTACATGGTCTTCCTGTCCGCGCTGTCGATGGGACTGGCCCTGTTGACACTCGGGCTGGTGCACCGGTGGGGACAGCGAGTTCCGCACTGGGTACCCGACGTCGGAGGCCGTCCCATCCCGGCGCGTCCGGTCGTGCGCATCGCGCTGACCGGCGGCTCGTTGCTCGTCGCTGTCTGCGTGTACTTCCTCCTCAACCACAGGTTCCACTTTGTGCAGAGCATCTGGGTAGGCATCGGTGAGGACGAACCGGTGCACCCGACTCCCGGTTGGGAGGTGCTCCGCTACTACGCCCCAATGCTCGCGTGGGGCCCGCTCGTCATAGCCGTGGCCGCCGACTACCGCCGGCGTGCAGCCAATTTTCGACGACTGGAGAAGCCATGAGGATCCGCAGCACGAGGCGACCACCGAGCGCACCATCGTGTACGGCGGCGATGGCGGCGGCACCACCTGCGGAGGCAGCGGTTTCTTCGTGGGGTGGCTCACCCTCGCAACCGCCTACCGGGACAAGGATTTCGGCCAGTGGCTCGCCTCTGACGACCGGTACGCCGATGAGATCCTGACCCGACCCGTCCTGGAGCTGAACTGAGCCGCGCCGCGACAAGCCCTCGCCGCGTACTCCTTCCCGGTCAGAACGTGGCGATCGGGTTGATCGGACTGCCGGACGTGCCAGCGAAGCGGACCGGTGCGACCGCCAGCTGGAAGTCCCACTGGCCGAGTTCGGCAGCCGTCGTCGCGCAGGCCTCCAGGTCGCAGTTGTCGAGCATCCACAGGCCCATCGCGACGAGGCTCACGGCGTGGACCGGCATCAACACGTCGTCGTACCCCGACGGCTGAACGTCCTGGGGGGTGTCGGCGCCGATCAGCGCCACCCCGCGTTCGTGCAGC
The DNA here is from genome assembly GCF_040649935.1 of Micromonospora sp. NPDC048842. Taxonomy (NCBI): domain Bacteria; kingdom Bacillati; phylum Actinomycetota; class Actinomycetes; order Micromonosporales; family Micromonosporaceae; genus Micromonospora; species Micromonospora sp. NPDC048842. The sequence goes on from NZ_JBEZGK010000001.1 coordinate 133,909, forward strand.
CACGGCAGGCAGGACGCGTGCCAGCCGGCCTGCGTGAAACCGCTGGCCGCACCGTTCTCGTGCCGGAAACGGCCATAGCCGGTCCGCAGGAGTACCGCGTCGCCGGGTCGCACCCGCACCCCCTGGCGACGCTCGGCCTCCACGAGATCGTCGGGATACACGCCCTCCCCCGGCTCCAGCCACGGCACACCGCGGGCCGCCGCGACGTCCAGCAGGACACCACGCGTGACGATCCCGTTCGCGGCCGCCGTGACGGCCGCCCACGCCGAGCCCGTCGCCGCGTCGACGAACGAGTGCGATCGCCCGTTGTACATAGTGCCGTCCCAGTAGATGTGGCACGGCGAGTCGAGGTGGGTGAGGGTGTTGCCGTGGTACGAGATGCCGATCCGCTCGGACGAGAAGCCCCAGCGCCGGTCGGCGTGGAAGGCGGGCGGCATGTTCTCGGCACCCGGCATGTCGGCGGTGCACGGGCACGTCGTCGTCGACCGCTCCATGTCTCCCGGTGCGGAGACCTCCCACGCGCAGGACACGCTTCTGCCGTGTCGTACGGCCCGCGCCGCCGCCAGCCGGACATCGTCGGTGATGTGGTTCAGCGTGCCACGTTCGTCGTCGCCGCCCCACCGCCCCCAGTTGGACAGCGTGTCGAAGTACCCGAGCACCTCGTCCTGGGTCGGCATCGATCGTCCTGCCGTCATGTCAGCATCGACTCCTCTGGTCACGCGGGTTCGAGGCACCGCAGGTCAGAGTAGTCCGCCGCTTGATCGACGGATGACCGCAGGCAGCGCAGGGGCTGTTCTACTCACTGAACTCGGTCACGGAGAGCGTCTCGTCCAGCCGGCCGGCTGCCAGGTGGTCGTGGCGGATCACGAAGCTGCCGTAGTAGAAACCATCGGGCAGGGGAAACCGGGCGAGCGACACCCATTCGCTCGTCAGCCGGTGCTTCTCCTTCTCCACCTGGGAATACCACTGCGCCACCGGGACGACGATCTGACCGGCCTTCTCCCGCCCGGCTAGGGCCTGCTCCGCGATGCTCCTGATCACCTCGTCGTCGGCATACCCACCGATATCGGCGCTGGCAAGCCCCTCGACGGGCGGCCAGAGGTCGTCGGCCAGCGCGCGGAGCTCCTCCAGATGCGGCAGGTCACGCTTCAGGTCATGGGCCAGCTGCTGCTGGAAGGGCGACAGGTCGTCCTCGTCCTCATCGTCGTGCGTGGCGATCCATGGGGGCAGCTCCGCGCTCAGCGTGGCGAAGACGTCGTACTGCTCGCCGACGAAGTTGAGGATGCTGGGTTCTTCCGCCACCTCGGTTGCGGTGTCGGCCGGCACGTACAGGACCCGCGCGTATTTCCGGTCGCCGGCGCCACCGGCCAGGTGGTCCTCCTCGTGGGCCAGGAAGAAGCGCAGCGACCCATCGGCCGGCAGGCCGAAGCCGTCGACTCTCGGCAGGGCCGCACAGTCGACGGAGAAGACGAACGGCAGCGGGCTGGCTCCGGCGGTCGGCCAGTCGGTGCCCACCGGCAGTCGGGGCAAGCCACCGAACTGCCCGACCGGGGCACCGCCGGAACCCCCGCCCAACCGGATCGCGAGGCGCAGGTGTTCGGCGAACCTGCCGATCTCGTCGTCCGGAATGCCCAGCTCTATCGCGGCACGGCGGAGCTGCCCTTGATGATCCATGGCCCAGCATGATGCCACGCGGATACGACGAGAGGACGCCAGGCGACCGGGTGGCTCGATGGTCAGAGCCCCTGCCCCACCTCGACCAGGTAGCCGTCCGGGTCGCGCAGGTAGCAGCGGATCTCCGTTCCGTGGTCCTTCGGCTCGGTGAGGAAGTCCGCGCCCCGGGACTTCCACTCCTCGTAGAGCTTCCGAATGTCCCGGACCCGGACGTTCATCGCGCAGCTCAGGGTGTTGGAGTCGGCCGGTGCCTTGGCCTGCACCGTCGGCTTGTCGTCCGTCGGACCGCCCTCGACGTTGATGATGATGTAGCTGTTGAAGAACTTCATGATCAGCGGGCTGCTCTCGTGGACGCAGGTCGCCCCGAACACCCGCTCGTAGTACTCCCGGGACCGCGCCAGGTCGCGAACGATCAGCAATGTCGCGAGGAACATGCCGTCCTCGGGCTCGAAGTAGTCGGGTGCCGGGTTGGCCAACTCCATGCCGTCCTCCTGTCGTCGCCCGTCCAGCGCGAGAAGTCGGGCGGCGTATCCCCCGCAGATGTTTGCGAAAACGCCACTGCGGCTGGTGATGTCCCGACCGACCCAACAGGTGCCGACCCGGCAGGGGGATGGCATATCGCTCTGGTGAGGGAGGCCGTGCGCCAGTGGCGGTGCGATGGTCAAGCCATGACCGGCGGCCGCCAGTGGACGAGGGCATCGTGGGCGTCGGTGGTGACGGCAGTGTCCGAGCAGGCGGGTTGGGGTGACGATGACGAAGCTTGGTGTCCGGGTGGCCCGGATGTTCGACGGCGAACGGCTCGTGGACGGTGGGGTGCTGGTCCTGCTCGACGAGGGGCGCATCGCCGCGGTGCACCGAGGCAACGCCGAGGCGCCGGACGGCTGGCCGGTACGCGAGGAACCGAACGGCACGCTGCTGCCCGGCTTGGTCGACGCGCACGTGCACCTGTGCGCCGACGCCGGGCCCGACGCGCTGGGCCAGCTCGCCGATCATCCCGAATCGGACCTCGAAGCGGTCGTCGAGGCGTCGCTACGTACGCACCTGACGGCCGGCGTCACGACGGTCCGGGACCTGGGCGACCGGCGTGACGCGGTGCTGCGGTGGCGGGATCGGCGGGTGCGGGACGACCTTCCGACGGTGGTGGGGTCGGGCGCACCGCTCACCAGCGTCGGCGGGCACTGCTGGTCGTTGGGGGGTGAGGCGAGCGGTGTCGACGGGGTTCGCGAGGCCGTACGTCTCCGGGCGGCGGCCGGTGCCGATCTGGTGAAGGTCATGGCCAGCGGCGGGGTGTTCACCCCGGGCACCGACACCACGAGGCCGCAGTTCACCGATGAGGAACTGGCCGCCGCACTGACACAGGCCCACAAGCTGGGTCTGCCGGTGACCGCGCACGCGCACGCGCTCAGCGCGGTCGAGCAGGCGCTGCGCGTCGGTGTGGACGGCATCGAGCACTGCACCTGTGTCACCGCGGCCGGCGCCCGTGTTCCCGCTGAGCTCGCGGACCGACTGGCCGCGTCCGGGGTGGCGGTCTGTGCCACGCTCGGCACCGACCCGGCCGTGGTCACGCCGCCGGAGGTGGTGGAGATGGCGGCGCGGGCCGGGCTCAGCGAGGCCACGCTGCGCGACGCCGTTGCCACACTGCACCGGGCCGGGGTCCGCCTGGTGGCCGGTTCGGACGCGGGTCTCGGCCCCGCGAAACCGCACGGGATCCTGCCCGAGACGCTCGTCGAGTACGTGGTCTGCGGCATGCCCGCCACCGCCGCCCTCGCCGCGGCGACCTCAATCGGCGCCGAGGTGTGTGGCCTGGGTCGACGCAAGGGCCGCGTCCACCCCGGGTTCGACGCCGATCTGTTGATCGTGGACGGCGATCCGACGAGCGACATCACTGTGCTGCGCCGCCCGCTCGCTGTGTACCTCGCCGGTCACCTCGTGAGATGAGGGTGTCGCCGGGTCAGGACGAGCGGAGCTGCTGGCGGAACCAGGCCCGGTCGGGGTTCACGACGGCCTGATCGCCGAGCACGACGGTGGGCACCGTCTCGTTACCGCCGGCTACCGCCCGGACGGCGGCGGCAGCGGCCGGGTCACGCCAGATGTCCACCCAGTGCGCCCGCCGGGCGAGCCGGCCGAGGGAGAACCGGAGCCGGAGGCAGTAGTGACAGCCGGGACGCCAGTACACGATGGGCCGGCCGTCGACCGCGCTGGCCCGCTGCGCCTCGGCGGCGCCCAACGAGCGGGGGAAGGCCCACGGTGACAGCAGCAGCGCCAACGCCAGGAGGACCAACAACTCGACGCCGCCGACGACGGGCAGACCATCGGCCACTTGGGTCACCGCCACCACCACGCCGAACGCCGCCATCAGGATCGCCAGAGCCCACCGTCGCAGCACGCCGATGACCCTACCTCCAGGTACGTGATGGTCGCCGTTCCGGCCAGGTGGGCGGCCACAACACCTTGACAGGTATCGATGTTAACGCCAACATGAACTCCGCCACCTGATCGCAACGCCACAGTCACATTCCCAGCCCTTCGCGCCTCTCCCCCGGTCCTGCCCGACGTCGCCGCGCGGCGACGACCGGATCGGCTACGGGATCGCCGCAGTCGTACCGGTGCTGGTCAATGACCGTTCCCAAGCTCGCGGAGGACAGATGCCGCTGCCATTCCCTCGAACCGACCCGAACAGCCGTCGGGCCGTCCACCGGGGGCCCGCCGGCCACGGCATCCCTCGGCGTCTGCGGTCGATGCTGGCCGCGGTGCTGGCGGTCTTGGCCGTGTCGGCCGGCCTGACCGTGGCCGCGCCGGCACAGGCCGCACCCGCCGTCACCTACACGAACCCGTTGGTGAACCAGCGGGCCGACCCGCACATCTTCCGGCACACCGACGGCTACTACTACCTGACCGCGACGGTGCCGCAGTACGACCGCATCGTCCTGCGCCGGGCGACCACCCTGCAAGGGTTGGCGACGGCGGCGGAGACGACGATCTGGAGCCGCCACACCAGCGGAGAGATGGGCGCTCACATTTGGGCGCCGGAAATCCACTTCATAAACAACCGGTGGTACGTCTACTTCGCCGCGGGCCGCACCGACGACGTGTGGCGGATCCGGATGTACGTGTTGGAGAACGCCAACGCGAATCCGCTGGCCGGTTCGTGGACCGAACGCGGCCGGATCACCACACCCTGGGACACCTTCAGCCTGGACGCCTCGACCTTCGTCGCAAACGGGGTGCGCTATCTGACCTGGGCACAGCAGGAGCCGTCGATCGGAAACAACTCCAACGTCTACCTCGCCCGGATGGGTGCCAATCCGTGGCAGATCACCGGCACCGTGACTCGACTCGTCGTGCCGACGTACGACTGGGAGACCCGCGGCTACCGGGTTGCCGAGGGACCGGCGGTGATCCAACGAAACGGCCGAATCTTCCTGACCTACTCGGCCAGCGCCACGGACGCCAACTACTGCCTCGGGATGCTGAGCGCCTCCGCCAGCGCGAACCTGCTCGACGCCGCCTCCTGGAGCAAGAGCCCCAACCCGGTGTTCGCCAGCAACGCGGCCACCGGCCAGTACGGCCCCGGCCACAACTCGTTCACCGTCTCCGAGGACGGGCAGAGCGACATCCTCGTCTACCACGACCGGAACTACCGCGACATCACCGGCGATCCGCTCAACGACCCGAACCGACGCACCCGGCTACAGAAGGTGTACTGGAACGCCGACGGCACCCCGAACTTCGGCATCCCGGTCCCCGACGGTGCCACACCGGTGCGGCTGCGGTCACATGACCAGGCCAGCAGCTACATCCGGCACTACGACTACCGAGCCCGGATCGAGCCGAACGTCACCAACCTGGCCGACACCCAGTTCCGCATCGTCACCGGCCTCGCCGGCGGCGGTTCGGTGTCGCTGGAATCGACCAATTTCCCCGGTTACTACCTACGCCACCGGGGCTACGCCCTGTACGTGGAGAAGAACGACGGCTCGGCGCTGTTCGGCGGCGACGCAAGCTTCCGTCGCCAGGCCGGCCTCGCCGACAGCGCCGGGATCTCCCTCGAGTCGCAGAACTTCCCGGGCCGCCACGTGCGCCACCGCGACGGACTGCTCTACATCGAGGCGGTCAGTTCGAGCGCCGAACGCGCCTCGGCCACCTTCCACCTGGACTAGGCGCCCGCTGTCGTCGACACCCGTCCAGGTACGCCCGGAGCCCATTACAGCCAGGAGGAGCGATGCCGTTCATCAGCACGAGAAGACCGTCCGGCGGTCTGTCGATCCGTCGCGGCCGGCGTACGGGCCTGGTGCTCGCCATGATCACCACGCTGGTCGCCGCGGCCGGTGCCGCTCTGGTCGGCGCACCGCCGGCTGCGGCGGCGAGTATCGACACCAACGCCTACTACGTCCTGGTCAACCGGAACAGCGGCAAGGTCCTCGACGTCCGGGACACCTCGACGGCAGACGGCGCGGTGATCCAGCAGTGGTCCCGTAACGACGGCGCGTGGCAACAGTTCCAGTTCGTCTCCTCCGGCAGCGGCTACTACCGCCTCAAGGCCCGGCACAGCGGCAAGGTCGTCGACCTCTGGGAGTGGAACACCGCCGACGGCGCCGAGTACCGCCAGTGGCCCGATGCCAACGGCACCAACCAGCAGTTCCAGGTCCTCGACTCCGACAGTGGTTACGTCCGACTGATCAACCGCCACTCGGCCAAGGCACTCGAGGTCTGGGAGCGGTCCACCGCCGACGGCGGCCGGATCAGTCAGTACGCCGACCTCAACGGCCCGAACCAGCAGTGGCAGCTGGTCGCGGTAGGCGGCGGCACGCCACCGACCACCGGCTGTGGCAGCGGGTCGACCAACGCCGAGGCCGTACTGAGCGGGAGCACCTGGACGGCCCGCAATGGCTCGTCGACTGTCTACTCGGGCGCGGACATGCTGTCGGCGATGCAGGCGGCGGTCAACTCGCTGTCGGCGGGTCGTACGTCGAAGCAGCGGGTGGTGGTTCGCGGTTCCGGCTCGATGAGCGCGGGCTCGCGGTTGTCGCTGCCGTCGTACACGACCCTGGCCGTGTGCGGCACGATCAACGTGACCGGGTCGGGCTCGGGAGACCAGGCGCCGGTCTACTCGCGGGGAACCACTGACGTCGAGGTGCAGAACCTCACGCTGACCGGTTCGCCGCTGTACGGGATCTTCATGCGCAACGTGAACAACCTGACTCTCGGGCAGATCGACATGCGGCTTTCCGCCGGTCTGGGCGTACGCATCGACAACCACGGTGGAGATCGGGCGGTGAAGGTCCGCAACGTCCGCATCGACAACGTGTACGTGTCGGGGACCGGCACTCACGGGGTGGAGACGTACGGCGTGGACGGTCTGACGATCGGCACTGTCACGGCCCGGAACACACGGGACTCCGGCCTGCTCCTCAACGACACGATCAACGCCACGGTGGGCACCGTCGACGCGCAGGGCGCCGGGGCCGGAACCGGGTACGCGGCGTTCCGGATGGCCAACCGCAACGGCCGGGTGGGCAACTCGTACCCGACAAACATCCGGGTCGGAACCGTGCTCGCGTCCGGCGGTGGCCGGGGGATCTTCTGCGTGTCCGAGTCCGGCGGCGCGGTCATCGACCGGGTGACGATCTCGAACACGGGGAACAACTCGATCCTGGTGGAGAACTGCTACAACGTCGTCATCGCCGGGGTGTCCGGGACGGTGACGGGCGGCGGCGAGGTGCGGATCGCGGCCCGGAGCGAGTTCCCGATCTCCTCTGGCATCCGGTTCCAGAATCTGACAGTCAGCGGAACCAACATCACCCAGAGCCCCTGCGGTGGGGCGAACAACACGATCAGCAACGTCACCCGGGTGAATTCGACCCTTACATGGTGCTGAGAGGCACTCGGCAGAGCGACTCACGAAAGTTGCGAACGAGGGCTATCGTCGCCAGATGCCGAGCTCCCGCATCGCCGTGACCGCCCTGGTCGCACTCACGGTCGTCGACGTCACCCACACCCTCGTCGCTCTTGGGGCATACGAGCGCCGCGTCGGCGGGGTGACCCATGACGGGTCCGGCATAGTGGAGATCCTCGACAGCATCGTGTCGCTTCGTGAGTTGTCCACAGCGACATTCTGTCTGCTGATCCTCACGCTGCTCACCGCCTCGGCCAGCGTCGCCAACTGGTTCATCCGGACCGGGCGCGCGCGACCAGCGGGCGCACCGACCGCGCCAAGGACGAGGTGGTGGGTTAGCGCGCTCATCGCCGTGCCCCTCAACCTGATCGCAGCCGAGCGGTACCTTTCGGCCACCGCGAACGGCGGCGAATACATGCACGCCGTCCTGGCGGAGACCACCCTGCTACTGGTCGCCGCAGCTGCGGCGCTGGTGGCCACCACGACCGCCGGTATCCAGTTCATCCGGCGTCAGGTCGGGGTTTCGCCGGCTGGCGCTTGCGGGTAGCGATGGCCCATGAACCGCAATCTCGTCAAGGCTCTACAGGTCGCGTGGGAGCTGCCGGAGTTCCGTGCCGGGGTGCGACACGTCGTCGATCTCGAGGAGATCGCGGGGCTGCTGGCGACGCTGTCCGTTCCGGACCATGACCACGAGGTGGAGCGCAGCCTGCTGAGCCTGCTGCGGTCCGCCTTGGACACCGTCGAGATTCGGGAAGCGGTGTTGCTGCTTCTGGAGCGGGACGAGGTGCGCAGGCCGCTCGTCGCGGCGGCGGTGGAGCCGTTGGCGGACCGGCCGGGTCAGGCTGCCGCCATCGCGTCGGCGGCCGAGGATCCTGTGGTGCGGCGTGAGGTACGGGCGGTGTTGGCCAGCGCCAAGGTGCGCGAGCTGATCTGGCAGGCGATCGAGAACCAGCTGAGCGACAACCGCTTCGGCCTGATCCGCCGGGCTGCGGTGCTGTTCGTGTGGCACCCGCGCGTCCGGCGTCTCGCGTGGGCGGTGCGCCGGCACGGCGTGTTGCGGGAACTACGCCGCAAGTAATGATCCACGCCTACCGATGCCAGAGGCGTAACAAGTCTGTTAGCGTTAACAGTTATGACGATCAATCAGAGCCGGATCGATCGTCACGAGCACGGTCAACCCCGTGACAGCGCAGCAGACCGGTGCCGACCGGGCCGACGGGACCGAGCGGGCGCGTACCACCACCACCCAGGAGGACAAGACATGACGCACGATCAGAATGAGCAGGTGAGCGGCGAACGGAAACTGCTGACCCGGCGCACCGTCCTGACGACGATGGGGGCCGTACCGGTCGCAGCGGTCGCGACGGTCGTGGGGGCCACCGAAGCCGTTGCCGCGCCGGCCAGCATCAACCCGTCGGCAACGCGGCAGACGATCCGCGGCTTCGGCGCCATGGCCCACGCGGCCTGGATCGGCGACCTGACGGCCGCCCAGCGGGACACGGCGTTCGGCACCGGCGAGGGTCGGCTGGGGTTCTCCCTGCTGAGGATCCCCGTCAACGAGACCCAGGCGGACTGGAGCCGCGATCTGGCGACCGCGCAGCGCGCTGTCGCACTCGGAGCCACAGTCTTCGCATCGCCGTGGAACCCGCCGGCCAGCATGATCGAGACCTTCACTCGCGGCAACCAGACCAACGCGAGACGGCTCCGATACAGCTCGTACGGCGCCTACGCCACGCACCTGAACGACTTCACCACCCACATGCGCAACAACGGCGTCAACCTGTACGGCATATCAGTGCAGAACGAGCCGGACTACGCGGCCGAATGGACGTGGTGGACGTCCTCGGAGATGCTCCGGTTCCTGCGGGAGAACGCCGGCTCGATCAGCACCAGGGTCATCGCTCCGGAGTCCTTCCAGTACGTGAAGTCCGTGTCGGACCCGATCCTCAACGACTCCGCGGCGCTCGCCAACGTGGACATCATCGGTGCGCACCTCTACGGCACGTCGTACGCGAACTTCCCCTACCCCCTCTTCAAGCAGAAGGGCGCGGGCAAGGAACTCTGGATGACAGAGGTCTACTACCCCAACAGCAACACCAATTCGGGTGACGCCTGGCCCGAGGCGCTCGACGTGGGGGAACACGTCCACCGCGCCATGGTGGACGCCGAGTTCCAGGCGTACGTCTGGTGGTATCTCCGGCGCAGCTACGGCCCCATGCGGGAGGACGGCCAGATCAGCAAGCGCGGCGCCATGATGGCGCACTTCGCCAGGTTCGTCCGCCCCGGGTACGTACGGATCGACGCGACGGCGAACCCCGCCTCGAACGTCTACGTCTCGGCGTACCGGGGCGGCGACACAGTCGTCATCGTCGCCATCAACAAGAACACCTCGTCGGTGAGCCAACAGTTCACACTGTCCAACGCCACCGCCTCCGGCAGTGTCTCGAACTGGCTGACCGACGGCAGCAGGACCGTCGCGCCCCAGGGCGCGCTCAGCATGTCGAACGGCTCGCTCACCGTCACGCTTCCCGCCCGAAGCGTGATGACCTTCGTGACCAGCGTGAGCGCCACCAGCCCCGGGGACACCTACAAGCTGGTCAACGTCGACACCGGCCTGGTTCTCGGCGTACAGAACATGTCCACCGCCGATGGCGGTCTGGCCGTGGTCTGGGGTGACAGCGGCACCGCCGACCACAACTGGGTAAGGGTCACCGACGGCAACGCGTTCCGGTTCCGCAACGTCAACAGCGGCAAGGTCCTCGGCGTCGAGAACATGTCGACCGCCGACAACGCCCGCGTCATGCAGTGGAGCGACAACGGCACCGCCGACCATCGCTGGACCCTGGTGGCCAACAGCGACGGGTCCTACCGGATCCGCAACGTCAACAGCGGCAAGGTGCTCGCCATCCTCAACGGGTCCAGCACCTGGGGCACCCAGGCCGTCCAGTACGCCGACAACGGCAGCACCAGGAACAACTGGCGCCTGACCCGGGTCAGCTGAACGTCCCCGGCTCCGGGTCGACCTCGCAGGGCCGACCCGGAGCCGAACTTCCGCCTCGCCGGCCAGCAGATCACCGACGGCGGCGGGCCATCCACTGCCAGATATGGGTGCCGTTGAGGCTCGGGTCGTTGCGGGCCACGTAGATCCAGGACCAGTGACCGGGGAACTGGTAGCCGTTCCAGACGACGCGGTCGTACAGGCTGATCAGTGATCCCGGGATGAGGTCGTGGGCGTGGACCGTGTTCGTCTCCGGTGGCACTGTGTCGTCGTCGCGCGAGGTGACCAGCCAGGTCGGGGTCCGAATGCTCGCCAACTCCGCGTCGGTGATCAGCGGCGGGCCCTCCCCGCTGAGCGGCTCGACGACACCGCAGATCGGCACCGAGGCGGCGAACAGGTCGGGGTACGTCGAGGTCATCTCCAGGGACATGTAGCCGCCGTTGCTGCAACCGACCACGTAGATCCGGTCCGGGTCGACACGCTTGCGGCGGACGAGGTCCGCAACGATCTCGCGGATCAGCGGGGCGAACCGGGGGCCGTCCTCCATCCAGTAGGAGGTGCTCTGCGGGGCGACGACGTACGCGCCGGAGAAGATCCGCTGGGCCTGCGGGGTGGCGAAGCCGAGCGCTCCCCGGTTGGCGCGCAGCGTGGTCTCGTTGTCGTAGTAGTCGTCAGGCAGAGAGGCGCCCTCGCCGCCACCGTGCAACCAGACGATCAACGGTCGCCGGCCGTGCCGGGGCGAGTGGTCGGGCGAGTACAGCCGGTACTTCATACCCGACCCCGAGACGTGGTAGCTGAAGGCGTCCACCTCCGGGTTCGACAGCCCTGCCTGCACGAAGCGGCTGATGATCACCGGCGAGCCGCGACGCCGGACCACCGGGGTGTTCTGGGTGATGGTGTAGACGAGGTCCAGCCGGACGTTGCGGCCCCTGCTCAGGATGTAGCCGAGGGTCCCACCGCCGGGTTGACCCTCGGCGTGGCTCAACTCCAGCACGATGTTGCCGTGCCGGTCGAGTCGGGCGGCGGTCACCGTGCGGTCCAGGTCGTACTCGCTGAAGATCTGATCGCCGGGAGCGATCGGGATCGGACTGGTGGCCTTGGCGTGGACGCTGAACGTGGCGGGGGTCAGCCCCGCCGGGTCGATCGACCCGAGCCGGCGGGTGTCGAGGGTGACCGAGGTGACCTGCTCACCGCCGTCGAGCGTTCTCGCGTCGAGAGTGAAGCTCACGCTGGTGGAATGGCGCCCATCGGCGTGGGCGGCGGCGCCGGGCAGGGCCAGGCCGATGGCGGCACCGGCCCCACCGGTCAGGACGGTGCGGCGAGTGACAGACGTGGACATGCGGGCCCCCGGTACCTTGCGATGTAGAAGCTCATCGATGGCACCTCAACGTAACGCCGCGGAGATCCGCTGGCAACCGGTGCCGGCACGAGTGATCAGGGCGCCCCGCGCCCTCGGAGCTACGCGGAAGACGCCCTGACCAGTCACGGGAGGAAGGCCGCCCGCACAGTCAGCTCAGGCGCTGGAACACGGAGAACGGGTAGACCCAGGCGGGGTTGAAGATGAGGCCCAGCCGGTGCAGATACCGCTGGCAGGCGCTCGGCTGCGCCGGATCGGGGCAGAACGTCACCCACAGCTCGGAGTAGCCGTCCTTCTCGGTCGGGCTGTAGCTGACGACCTGGTCCCGCACGACGAACTGCATCGAGGTCAGTCGGGGGTCCTGCACGTCGTTGGGGAAGGAGAGGGACGTGTCCAGGCCGTACAGCACGATCTCGTTGGAGAACAGGCAGACGCTCGCCTGGAAGTACAGCTCGTAGATGGTGGTGTAGGCGGCAGTCTCGTAGACCTCCTCGCGGTAGCACGGGGTGCCCGGCGGGAACGCGGGCGGCGTGGGCACCGGAATCGCGTTGGTCGTGATGTCACCGGCGGCGCGGGCCGAGCCGCTCGACGGCGTCGCGCGCAGGCCGCCGTCGGAACAGGTGCTGACGGCGTGCATCCTGAGCGACCCACCACCCACGCGGAGGCGATGGCGTGGTTGACCGCGGAACACCCGGTCCTGCTCGCCGCGCTCCGGCAGGCCGCCAGCGCCGGGTTCGACGCGCACACCTGGCGGCTGGGGCGGGCCCTCGACACGTTCCTCGACCGACAGGGGCACTGGCACGACCGCGTCGAGACCTGCCGGGCGGCCCTGCTCGCCGCCCAGCGCCTCGATGACCCGGTCGCACAGGCGGTCGCGCATCGCTTCCTCGCCGGCGGCCACACCGTGGTCAGCCAATACGCCGACGCGCTGGACCACCTCGAACAGGCCCTCGACCTGTACGTCCGCGCTGGAGACACCGAGGGCGAGGCGCGTACGCACCACAACCTCGCCTCGTTGTGAGACCGGCAGGGCGAGCCCCGGAAGGCCCTCGAGCACTCGAAGCGGACCCTTGTGCTGGCCGAGGCCGCCGGCCACCGCAGGGCCCAGGCCGACGCACTCAACGCGGTCGGCTGGTGCCTTGCCCAGCTCGGCGAGCACCTGGGGGCGTTGGCGTACTGCGAGCGGGCACTCGAACTCCTGCAGCAGCTCGACGACCGCGCCGGCGAGGCCGCCACCTGGGACAGCCTCGGCTTCGCACACCATCACCTCGGCCGGTACGGCCGGGCCGTGCAGTGCTACGAGCGCACGCTCGAGCTGACGCGCGACCTCGGGGACCTCTGGGGCGAGGCGGACACTCTCAGCCGGCTCGGTGACACCCGCCACGCCCGCGCGACCCCGTTTCCGGCCGGGCCGACTGGCAGCGGGCACTGGACATCTTCACGGCCCTCGACCATCCGGACGCCGCCGCCGTCCGCGCCAAGCTCCAGCTCACGTAATCGAGCCCATCGCCCAGAGACCGGCCACCCGGGTCGTACTTTGGGACGATCTGGAGTCGCACCACCGTTCGTACGATGAATCCATGCATCCTCGCCTGCACGCGGTGTCGACCGAGCCGCGTGTCTCCCCCGCTCCGGCGCGGACGTGGCGCGACTGGGCGATGATCGCCGCTCTCGCGCCGGCGATCGTGGTGGAAGGAATCTTCCGACCCGATCTGCCCTGGCGGGTGGGCTGCGTCGTGGTCGCGCTCGCGCTGCTGCCCACGCTGCTGTGGCGGCGTACCGCACCGCTCGCGATGGTGGTGATCGCCTTCGGCTGCACGACGGTCGCCCCGTTCGTGCTACCCGGCGATCCCTGCCAGCTGTTCACTGCGAGCTTCCTGGTCCTCCTGGTCTACGCGCTGTTCCGCTGGGGCTCCGGCCGGGAAGCCGTGCTCGGTTCGTTCTTCGTGGTGGCCAAGGTGACAGCCGCCGGGCTGGTCGGCTCGGTCGACGGCGGTGAACTGGTCGCCGGCTTCGCGGTGATGTTCGCCGCCGCCACGCTGGGTGTCGCCATCCGCTTCCGCGCCGCCACCCGGCTGCGCGAGCTCGATCGGGTGAAGCTGTTGGAGCGTGAACGGCTCGCCCGCGACCTGCACGACACGGTTGCCCACCACGTGTCGGCGATGGCGATCCGCGCTCAGGCCGGCATCGCCGCGTCGACGACCGAGCCGGATGCCGCCGTCGAGGCGCTGCGCACCATCGAGGCCGAGGCGTCCCGCGCGCTTGCCGAGATGCGCGCGATGGTCCGCGTCCTGCGCCGCAACGAGCCCGCCGATCTGGCGCCCAACCCGCAGGTAGCCGACATCGGGCGGCTCGCCGGCCAGTTCCGCACCGGTCCGGCCGTCGACGTGGAGCTGCGCGGCGACCTAGACGACCTTCCGCCCACTGTCGGCTCCGCGCTCTACCGCCTGGCCCAGGAGTCGGTCACCAATGCCCGTCGCCACGCGCGCCACGCCACCCGGATCGAGGTCAGCGTCGCGGCCGATGACACGTCAGTGCGTTTGCGGGTCAGCGACGATGGTGAGGCCGGCGCCGCCCGTCCGACCGGCTCGCCCGGTTTCGGCCTGGTGGGCATGATGGAGCGCGCCGACCTGCTCGGAGGCACCTGCGAGGCTGGCCCCGATCCCGACAGTGGATGGACCGTCACGGCCGTGCTTCCGCGCGAGGGGGTCGGCGCGTGACGGTTCGCGTGCTCGTGGCGGACGACCAGGAGATCGTCCGTACCGGCCTCACGATCATCCTGAACACGCAGCCCGGCATCGAGGTCGTCGGTGGGGCGGGCGACGGCCGCCAGGCGGTCGAGCTCGCCCGGCGGCTCCGCCCCGACGTGTGTCTGTTCGACATCCGGATGCCGGGCTTGGACGGCATCGAGGCCACCCGGGCGCTCGCCGGGCCAACGGTCCCGGAGCCGCTCGCGGTGGTCGTCATCACGACCTTCGACCTCGACGAGTACGTGTACGCGGCGCTGCGGGCCGGCGCCCGCGGCTTCCTGCTCAAGGAGGCCGGCCCTGACCTGCTCAGCCAGGCCGTGCACGCCGCCGCCAACGGGGACGCGCTGATCGCGCCGAGCGTCACCACGCGGCTGCTGAAGGCGTTCGCCGACGCGGATCCGGCCGCACCGCGCGCGCAGCCCATCGAGGCGCTCACCGACCGGGAGGAGCAGGTCCTGGTCGCCGTCGCGCGGGGACGCACCAACCAGGAGATCGCCGACGAGCTCTACATCACGTTGAGCACTGTCAAGTCGCACGTCACCAGCCTGATGACCAAGCTGGGGGTGCGTAACCGGGTCGAGGTGGCGATGTGGGCGTACGAGACCAACCGCCGTCGACGGCACTGGTGACCGGCGGAAGTACGACGACCGTCTCCGACAATGGGCCAACCCGATCGCGGCCCTTGTGCCGATGAGCGGGGGCGGGTGCGGCGTCCACCATCGGTGGCATGACGATGCGCGAGTGGCGGCTACCGGCCGCGTTGATCCTGCTGGGCCTGATACCGATGCTCGCCGGCGCCGGACGCCTCACCGAGCTGGGCAGCGGACCGGAGGTCACCGCGGCCAACGCGCGCTTCGTCGCCGATCCGCTGCCGGTGGTGCTGCACATCGTCGGCGCGGTGGTCTACACGATCCTCGGCGCGTTCCAGTTCGTGCCCCGTCTGCGCCGTCATTCTTGGCACCGCCGTGCCGGCCGCGCGCTCGTCCCCTGCGGGCTGACGGTCGCCTTCACCGGCCTGTGGATGGCCGTCGCGTACGACCTACCGGCCCATGACAACGACGTGCTCGCCGGCATGCGACTCGTCTTCGGCTCGGCCATGGCCGGCGCGATCCTGCTCGGTCTCGCCGCCGTGCTCCGCCGGGACATCGCCCAACACCGCAGATGGATGGCGCGCGGCTACGCGATCGGCCTCGGCGCCGGCACCCAGGCGTTCACCCACGCGCCGTACCTCATCGCGACCGGTGAACAGCCCAACGGGAACCTCCGGGCCGGCCTGGTGGTCGCCGGCTGGTTGATCAACCTTGCGGTGGCCGAGTGGTACCTGCGACGTCCGGCTCCGGTCGTCACCGCGGCGGCCCTGCGCCGAGCTGAGCCCGAGCGGCAGAAAGGCTGAGGGGCTGCGGTCCCCCTGTCGCACCTGACGGTGTGGCTGCCGTGCCGGCGGTACGGCAGCCACACCCTGGCGTCACCTGTTCTGCTTCTCCTGGCACGGCACGCAGAAGCGAGCGTGCGGGAGAATTTCGAGCCGCTCGGCCGGGATGCTCTGGCCGCACCTGTGGCAGGCACCGTAGGTGCCGTCGCTGATCCGGTTCAGCGCACCGGTGATCTGCTCGATGTTCTGACGGGTGGCCAGCAGTAGCGCGGCCTGGTTGTGGGCCTCGCCGGGGTCGCCGGTGTCCGCGTTGAGCTCGGTCAGTTCCCGCAGCCGAGCCGTCTGGGTGGCGAAGTCGTCCGCCAGGGACGCTCGCAGGTCAGCCAGCCAACTCTGGTCGAGAGTAGGACGATGATCGACGCTCATGATCTGCCTTTCAAGGGGAATGGTCGGGAAAAACAAAAAGGGCCGAAGCTTGGATAGCTTCGCCCTGGCGGTCGTTCTGGATATGCAACGACTCCGCAGGTGGGCCTCGGCCGGTTCGCGTCGGGCTCAACATTGTGTGCGTGGGCACGGTGTGCGTGGGCACGGTGTGCGGCGCGCGGACGACCGGCACCCGCATGTCGGCCTTGGGACGGGTCGCCGTCGGCACGCGCACAGCACCGCCTACCGCCACCTCGGTGGCGGCGGGCGAGCGGAGAGTCACCGGCGGCATGCCCCCACCATAGAGCGGGGTTGCCCTAATGCCAACGGTCGCGGTGGGACCTCGTTCCACCACTTTTCGCCACAATAGGGCCGTTGCCCGAACTCAGTCGGCGACCGTCCGGTTCTCCGTCGGCAGGGCGTCGCCGGTTGGTCAGCTCGGGGTGAGGAGGCAGAACTCGTTGCCCTCCGGGTCGGCGAGCACCCGCCAGGGGACGTCCTGCCCCAGGTCGATGGGGGTCGCGCCGAGACTCCGGAGCCTGGTTTCCTCGGCCTCCGGGTCGTCACCGGGGTACGGACGGACGTCGAGGTGGACGCGGTTCCACACGCTCTTCACATCAGGGGTACGGACGAACTCCAGGTAGGGGCCGACGCCCTTGGCGGAGCGCAGTCTCGCACCCTGATCGGTCACCTCGTGCAGTGTCCAATCCGTGGCCTCGCTCCAGAACCGGGCCATGGCTCGCGGGTCAGCACAGTCGACCACCACGGCGGCGATCGGTCCGGTGTCCCGGTAGAGCTCACGGGGCTCCAACACGCAGAACTCGTTGCCCTCCGGGTCGGCCATGACCGTCCACGGCACGTCACCCTGGCCCACGTCGGCAACGGTTGCGCCGAGATCCGTCAGGCGGGCGACCACCTGCGCCTGGTGGGCCGCCGAGGTGGTGGCGAGGTCCACGTGTACGCGGTTCTTCACCGTCTTGGGCTCCGAGGAGACGACGAGGTCGACGCAGACGGCGACGGGGTCAGGGTAGACGAAGCCCTCAGGTTCGAGGTTGGTCACGCCGGGGCCCTCGCTGGAGATTTCCCAACCCAAGGTTTGCGCCCAGAAACCGCCCAGCGCGGAGTCGTCCCGAGCCTTCATGTTGATCTGAACAAGCCGTGTCGCCATGCCGTGATGCTAGGGCCTGTCGAGCCGGCGGTAGCACCCGACCTGTAGTCAGGGACGGGTTCACACCGATCGCCGGCACAGCCGGGCCGCCACAACGTGTCCGGCGCATCCACGCCTGGCGAATCGCTACCACACGTCCAGAACGGTCTCTATCCGTACGGCCAGCACCAGATCCATGCTGCCGTCGACGGCCACACTGACAACCGCGCTACCCGGTGACTGTGCCAGCCGGACCACCAGCGTGGGCGCCCCGGCCAGCGGGTACTCGAACCAACGGTCGGCTGTCTCGTCGTTCGTGTCATCGAGCGCGCCGGTCAGAGCTGCCTCGTCGAGATCGTCATAAAGGCACTGCCATGCCGACGAATCGATCGGCGAGACCGGGGTGGCCCCACGGCTGCCGCCAACCCAGATCGTCGTGCCACGGAGCGATCATGTCGGCAAGGTCCGGCCAGCGGCGAAGCGCCTCGGCACGGAAAGCCAGGACGCGGGCATCCGGCACGAGACCATCCGCCGACTCGTCCGCGAGCCGATCAGCCAGCTGACGAGGATCCTCCGCTGCCCCGGACGGCCAGAAGTACAGGTCGTAGCTCACGCGGGAAGCGTATGTCGCAAGTCTGGGTTCAGAAGTCCAGCGTTCGTAGCCACCAGGGGAGGCAGGGGTCGGCGAACGGGTTGTTCAGCCATAGTCTCTGGCGACTCTCGTCGGCCGGAGTGACAAGTCGACGCAGCTCCCGGCGGGCCTTCTGGGAGACCCGGCCGAAGGCGATGTCGATGACGGCGCGGGGATCATCTGAGTTGGCTCGCCAGTCGTAGTCACTGTGCCAGGGGACCTGGGTGCGGGGACAGCCGTAGCCGCGATCCTTACCCGGCGGTCGACACCAGGTCACGATGGCGGAGGCGGTCCAGTTGTCCGGCCAGTTGTAGAGGCGGTCGAGCAAGCGAAGCTGTCGCATTGTCGAGGCGGACAGGCCAGGCACATCGAGCCGAACCTTGACTCTGCGCGCGGGCCAGGGGGCCTGCGGTTGTCGCCGGTGGTGACGTTTGTGGGTGGCTCGAACTGCGGCAGGGGGCCGACGGGGCATGCGCACTTCCCGAAAGGCGGTCGCCGTCCATCATCTGGTGTGCAACCACACAGTGTCCAGGCCGTCCCGGTACAGGCACCACTGGAGCCGGTGACCAACTATCCGTGCTCGTCCGGGGGCTGCTCCTTCGTCAGGTGCAGCAGCCATCCCTCGCCGGTGCGGATGAGCGCGTAGCGACGGCGACCGGCGCGGCCGTGCAACGTGAACAGCATCCGGCGGTCGGTGCGGTCATGCTCCTCCCAGGTGCCGATGTCGGCGATCGACTTGTCGACGTCCTCGTAGGTGAGGT
Source organism: Micromonospora sp. NPDC048842 (assembly GCF_040649935.1). Taxonomy (NCBI): domain Bacteria; kingdom Bacillati; phylum Actinomycetota; class Actinomycetes; order Micromonosporales; family Micromonosporaceae; genus Micromonospora; species Micromonospora sp. NPDC048842. Next base: position 152,918 of record NZ_JBEZGK010000001.1, read on the forward strand.
GATCGAGGTCGTGGTCGGGCACGGCGATCGCGAGGCGGTTGTCGCTGGGGCTGTCCGGAAGACCGCGGGGCACTGCCCACGAGCGCAGCACACCGTCTTCTTCGAGTCGCAGGTCGAAGTGCGGTCGTGGCTTGCGGTGGTGATGCAGGACGAAGGCGGGTGCCACTCCCCCATTGTCGGCGCCGGCCGGCCCTTCCGCCCGTCGACGCGGCCACCTCACCAGGCCTGCTACGCCTTCCAATCCTCGATCTGCGTGAGCGGAACCGGCACGGGCCGCTCCACCACTGTCGTCAGCTCGATCCGCCGGCCCTCGGCCGCCGACCGGAGCAGGCTGGTCATGGTTTCGAGTACGTGCAGTGCGACGTCGCCGCCAGCGCGCGGTGGGCGCTGATCGTCGGCCCTGACCAGGTCGATCAGACCGATGCCCCGGGAAGCCTCGGCGTAACCGGCCCGCGGATCGAGAGCGCGCCATTCGGTGTCGCCGAGCGCGAAGAGGCGGACTTCACCGTCGAAGTAGTTCGGATCGGGTACGGCGAGCGTGCCGGCCTCGCCGTGCACCTCGATCGGCGCGGCCGTCGTCCGGACGCCGTCGAAGCTCGTCGTGATGGTGGAGAGCGCACCGTTGGTGTGCTCGAGTACGCCGGTGAGGTGAGTGTCCACCCCCACCGGGATCCGCTGCCCGGTGCGGGGGCCCGAGCCGATGACGCGCTCGGCGCGCAGGCGGCTGGCGGCTCCGGTCACCGCCCGGACCGGCCCGAGCAGGTGGATGAGCGCAGAGATGTAGTACGGCCCCATGTCCAGCAGCGGGCCGCCGCCCGGGGCGTAGTAGAAGTCAGGATTGGGATGCCAGCGTTCGTGCCCCGGAGTGACCATGACGGCCGACGCGGACATCGGGCGGCCGATGAGCCCGCCGTCGATCGCCGACCGCGCCGTCTGCGTACCCGTACCCAAAACGGTGTCCGGCGCGCATCCGACGCGGACACCGGCCGACGCGGCACGTTCGATGATCGAGCGACCGTCCGAGAACGTCACGGCGAGCGGCTTTTCCCCATACACGTTCTTGCCGGCGTCGATAGCGCCCAGCGAGATGTCGGCATGGGCGGCAGGGATGGTGAGGTTGAGCACGGTCTGCACGTCCGGGCGGGCGAGCAGACGCTCGACGCTCATCGCCTCGGCTCCAGGAATCGTGGCCGCGACCTCGGACGACCGGGCGGCGTCGAGGTCCGCCACCGCGACGATGTCGACCTCGGGGTGGGCCGCGAGCGTGTCCAGGTACGCGCGGGAGATGACCCCCAGACCTATGACGCCGACGCGGTGCGGGTCGCCCACACCATCCCCCTCTCGATCACGGTACGGACATCCGCGTGCTCCAGCACGTCGAGGCTGTGCCCCGGGGTCGTCACGACGACGCGCCCGGCACCCCACTGTCGGGTCCAGATCGCCGGTGAGGTGACCGGCCGACGCCACGGATGCCAGGCCTGCGTCGGGTGGGTGGTCACGGCCAGCACGTCGATCAGGTCATCGTGCAGCACCCAGTACTGTTCGGTGACCAGGTCGAAGTCCTCGATGCCCGCGGTGATCGGGTGCTCCCGGCCGAGGTCGGTGACGCGCACCGTGTGCGGCAGGAAGTTGTCCTCCGGGCCACCGTGGCGCTCACACGGCTCCCGGCCCGGATGGGTCGCGAACTGGCCGCCCACCAGGTGCAGGTATTCGGATGACGCGCGGAACGAGTCGACGATGCCGCCGTGCCAGCCGGTGAAGCCCGTGCCGGCGATGACCGCCGCGCTGAGGCCCGCCACCTGGTCCGCGGTGATCTGCGACATCGTCATGCACTGCACGACCAGGTCGGTCTCGGCCATCTCGGCGGCGTCGGCGTAGATCTCCGTCGACCCCTCGACGCGTACGGCATAGCCGCTACGTTCGAGGAAGGGGAGGAACAACTCCGTCGCCTTGACCGGCTGGTGCCCCTCCCAACCGCCCCGAACCACCAGTGCTCTCCGCTGCGCCACCGTCGCTCCCTCCCACGGTCCGTCGCCACCGGGCTGGCCGCTCCCGCCCCGAGGACGTGCCGCCGATGCCCGTACGTGTCGAGCACCGAAACCCTACCCGTGGCCGACGACAAAGCCGACGTACGCCGGCTTCCGGATTCCACTGTGTACTGTCGCCGTACGATGCACCGGTTCCGGACCGGCTCAGAGGATCCGAGCCGGTCGGGTCGCAATAGCGGGCGCCGTGGCGGGATCTTCTGATCAACCGCTACGGCGGTTACCGTACTGGCGAGGGCTCTGGACCGAGCCGCGGCCGCCGAGGTGCTGACCCTTTCCATGCGGTTGAGGCGAGGCCACCTTGCCCTTCGCGCGTCGGGCAGCCCGATTCGCGGGAACGGCCGGCTGCTCGGTCTCGGCCGTTGTCGAGGTGTCGGCAGCCGCCGTGGGGTCGTCTTGGGCGGGTTCGTGCTCCGGCATCGGCTTCTCCTTGGTGTGGTGGGGTCCTGCGGGCCATCGACGGCCGGCGGCCGTGGACTGATCGACGCCGAGGTGCGCGTCTTGACGGTAGCGCAACGCCAGACCCAGGCGAGGTGTTCCCCCGCTCCGTGCTGGCGGGCACGCTCGTCGCCGCCAGCCCCGCCCACACTCGCAGCCAGCCGGAATGCGAGTCCTCCCGCCTCGGCCGTCCGCTGCCGTGACCGCCGCTGCGTAGGCCACGCCGGCGGTGACAGCGCAAACGCTGTCACCGCCGGCTCGGCACCGTGCGCCGTGCTGGTGGACACGAATCCGTCGCTACGCCGGCTTCGCGTTCCGGGGCCACTCCGCAGCCTCCGGGAGCAGGTCGAAGATGCGGCCCATGGAGTACGGCTGGTACGTCGTCTGGGACTCGGCGATCTTCTCCCAGTCGGAATTGGTGAACTGGAACATCCACAGGGCGTCCAACTCGAAGTCACCGTGCCCTTCGGGAAGGTGTGCGAACTCCTGCTTCATCTCGTCGACATCGAGGCCGGCACTCGTCATGTGGCTCTCGAGGTGAGAGCGCGCTGCCTCGTCGAGCATCAGCAGCTCAGCGATGGTGTGTGGCACCGGCGTCACTCCCCTGGCCAGCAGGTCACACAGGTCGACGCAGGTCTGCGCGAGCCGAACGAAGAATTCTGGCGGCTGCGCGATCAACGAAGCCGGAAACCCGACCGCGGGACCTTCGATCCCCCACATGAGGCCATCCGCCTGATCAACGAGGACCTCCGCCATACCGCACAACGACTCGTAGAGAGCAGCAGCCCAGCGAGGGCCGACGCCCCACATGGGACATACGCATACTTCTTCGTCGTCGTCCGCGCTCTCCATCAGGCAGCGGCACGATCCGCCGGGACCGCACTGGCCGCTGCCGGCATCATCACCTCGGCGTTCGGCATACGATGGACAGCCGTCGCAGTAGTCGCACCCATCGGCGGGACACTGCGCGGCGGGAAACAACCCCGCCCAATCGATCTTGCTGCCATCCCTCGGCAGGTTGGGGACGTCGAGTTCGCTCACGAACCAGGTGGCAAGGAACTGCCGTTCATCGGTGACGTCGACGCGCTGTTGCGCTGCTTGCTCAAGCCCGGCTCGGACGCTTGCCGGCAGACTGAGCCAGAGGCCGGAGAAGTTCTCCTGCCCCTTGTCTGGAGAGTTCAACAGGTTGCAAATGGCGATCGCCTGGTGGGGCCAATCGAGCGTCGCGATGGCATCCAACTCGTTGCCGTTGCCTTTGTCGACGATTGCCATGACACGCGACTTGGTGGTGGTGTGTTGGGGCACGAAGGCGATTACTTCTCTGGGCACGACAGCTCCTCCCGGGCGCGCGTGAGGGCACGCTGGGCTACGAAGTAGGAACAGAGGTCCGCGCTGGTTGTCCCGGTGCTTCCGTGGACTCCGCTTCGCGGGACATCAAACTAGCATGCCTGTCAATTGCAGGACCGGGCTGCGAGCCGGAGCAGAGCCGATCGCTGAGGATCCGCATCCGCCACGAACGGGTAGTTGCCGTTGAGCAGCCTGCCGTCGAGCCGGGTGAGATAGCGCAGCTGACCCCGGTTGACGGCGTCGCCGGTGCGCCCGACGCGGGCCGTCGTCCGGACAACGACGGATTGCCGACATGCACAATCCGTCGTTGTCCGGCCGGGACGACCACAGTGAAGTGGCCGTCACGTCGAGATGACCGTCAGACGGTGGTGCGAGACCACTGCTGGTTGGTGCCGGAGTTGCACGAGTACTGCTTGAGGACCACTCCGTCCGCGGTCGCCGCGGCCGGCACGTCCACGCATTTGCTGCTGTGTCGTGCCCGGAGCTGGAAGTGGTTACCGTTGGCGACCATCTGGAACTGCTGGTTGGTGCCGCTGCCGCAGGTGTACTGGACGAGTTCGGCGCCGTCGGCGGTCGACGCGCTCACCACGTCGAGGCACTTGCCACTGTTTCGGCTGACGATGCGCCAGTAACCGCTGCCGGCGTCCTGGAACTGCCACTGCTGCCACGCACCGCCGCCGTACGTGTACTGGCCGATGCGCGCACCGTTGGCGGTGTTCGGCTGCTGGACGTCCATGGCCTTGCCGCTGTGCCGCGCATCGATCCGGTAGAACGTTCCCGTCGTGGGCGGAGGCGTCGTCGGGTCGCCGCCGCCGATAGTGTCGCCATAGGCATAGCGGATCCGGTCGGCGCCAGAAGTGTTGCGGATGGTCAAGTTGAGATTGGTGCCGCTGCCGCTGAGGGCGAACATCGAATACCAGTCGTGACCGGAGCCGGAGTTCTTGCCGCCGAGGGCGGGCCAGTAGGTGCCGCCCATCTGGTTGTCACGCATGACCTGAGCCATGGCGCGGATGTGGCGCACGAAGTTGTCGGTGCTGTTCGCGTCGGCGTAGTTGAGGCCGTTGTCCATGGGCCCGCCGAACTCGGTCGCGACCGCCCGGGAGGCACAGTTGCCCAGACGCGTCTGCATGTGACTTCGCCAGGCGTCGTAGGTCATCGAGCCGTAGAAGAAAGCGTAGTGGTGGAAGGACAGCAGGGTCGAGTTGAAGCGGCTGTCGTTGCAGATGTCGCGCAGGTCCTGGCTTGCGCCAGTGCCGCCGATGAGCACCCGGCTGGGCACGGCCGAGTAGTGGGTGCTGAGCCAGTTGGCTGCGATGTCGCGCCACTGTGCCGAGCTGTAACCGCCCGGCTCGTTCATTGGCTCGAAGTACACGTTGGTGTTCGAGCCGTAGGCGTTGGTCACGCTGGACCACATCGTGTTCCACGCGGCGAGGTTCGCGATCCTCGCGCCGGAGGAATGGTCCGTCCAAAAGGCGAGGATGACCTTGAATCCACGGGCAGTTGCGGCGTCAATGGCGCCTCGGTAGGCGTTCCACCAGGTGGTGTTGGCCACTGTCTGAGTGTTGATAGGCAGCCGGACGGTGTTGATCCCCATGGTGGAGGCCATGTCGTCGTAGAGGGCGTTGGCCTTGGCCTGCACTGTCGCGTAGCTGTCGGATTGGCTCAGGCCCTGCACGACGAGCGGGCTGGTGCTGAAGTTGTCACCCAGTTGAGCCCAGTTCATGCCTCGGAACTGGTTGGTGGCGGCGGCGGCGGGCGACGACGCGACGACGACCACGCCGCCAACCATCGCCGTCATGGCGGCCACCAGGGCGATCAACGTCCGGCGCATCGACCGGCTGATCCGTTTCATGCGTTGTCCAATCACTAGTTCGTGCCTCTCCGGGCCCGACATGTTGAGGGGTTAGCTGGTCACGCGGAAGGTCGCGTCGGCACGGCTCTGCGCGTCGGACACCGGGTCGAGCCGGAGCAGGTAGGCGTAGTGCCGGAGGTAGCGGTCGGGGTGGCTGTAGGACTGGAACGACGTCCACGAGGAGTTGGCGAGACCGGCGACCTGCCGGAAGGTGGCGTCGGCGGCGAAGGTGGCGGTGCCGTCGTTGGCTTCCAACCGGAAGTCGTATCCGTAGTGGCGCAGGTAGTGGCCCGGATAGTTGACCGACTGGATGGAGACTGTGCCGGAGCCGACCAGGCCGGGCACCACCCGCCACTGGCCGTCCTGGGCGGGGCTGACGTTCGGGTCGATGCGGACGTCGTAGTCGTAGTGCCGCACGTAACGGTCCTGGAAGTTGTACGACTGGATCCGGTTGACAGCTGCGGCGGGCCAGCGGGCGAGCACCCGGTTCTGTTCGGCAGCGGTCAGGTTGAGGATCGAACCGTGCCGCTTCTTGGTGCCGCCCATCGCGTACGAGCCGGACGCCGGCAGCCGGTAGGCGCTCGGGCTCGACGGGTTGGTGGTCAGGACGGGCAGGTAACCGCGCCCGCTGGCGTACTGGTCCAGGTAGAGCACCCACTCGTTGCGGGCGTTGACCTTCATCCACATCGGCCCCTCGACCTGAGCACCGGTCAGCCCGATGCCGGACAGGTTCCCGAGGTTCGTCCAGGTGCCGAGGAGCGAGTTGCTGCCCTCGAGGGTGATCTGGGCGTCCCGGGAGGCCCGGACGTAGCGGTAGGCGCCGACACCGGATGGCACCTCGACGATCTGGGTGTCGATGATTTCCTGGTTGCCGGGTCGGCTGACGTAGATCTGCGGAGTGGTGATGCTGCGAAAGTCCGTCGTGCGCGCGTAGTAGATGCGGTGCTTGGTCGCACCGTTGAGCGGGACGTTCGTCGCCCAGTAGAGGACGTAGTCACCAGTGTCCGGGTTCCAGATCGCCTCCGGGGCCCAGGCGTTGCGTCCGTCCGGGATCGCGCCGGCTACGTTCAACAGCCACGGTGCCGACCAGTTGACCAGGTCGGTGGACTCCCACACGACGAGGCTCCGGCTGCCGTTGTTGATCGCGCTCGACCAGTCCTGACCGCACGCGATGCAGAGGTCGGTGGCCACGATCCAGTACCTGTCACCGCCGGGTGAGCGGACCAGGGCGGGATCCCGGACGCCGCGGGTGCCGATGGGGGAACGCAGCACGAGCCCGCCGTTGTTGAGGTCGGTCCAGCGCAGGCCGTCGGCGCTGTGGGCGAAGTAGATCTGCTGGTCGGTCGACGACTCGCCGGTGAAGTGCGCCATCAGGTAGCCGACGGTCGGATCGAGCGCGGACGCCACCTTCGGCGTCGCCGCCGACCAGGTGGTGAACAGCAGGCATGCGGCGATCGCCACCGCGCAGAGCCGGGCGAGGACTCTCGACATGGGTCTTCTCTCCTTCGCGGGGCGCGGACGAGTCAGCTAGAGGGTCGGTACGACGGGGCGGATGGTGCCGTCGGTGTTGAACTCCATCCGGTCGATGGCGGTCTCACGGTTGGTGCCGTTGCCGGTCGGCACGGCGAACCGGTGGTAGGCGATGTGCCAGGTGTCGCTGCCGGGTGAGCGGACCACTGAGTGGTGGCCGGTGCCCTTGATGCCGACGTCGAGGCGTTTTTGCAGCACCACGCCGCGCCTTGTCCACGGCCCGAGGGGTGAGGAGCCGGTGGCGTAGGCGACCCGGTAGTCCTCGCTGCGCGTGTCGTTCTCCGACCACATGAAGTAGTACAGACCGTTGCGCTTGAACACGAACGGCGCCTCGTTGTAGCCCGACGGTGTGATGACCCGCGCCTGCGCCGCGTCGAAGGAAACCATGTCGGCGTTCAGCCGTACCGCCCGCGCGACGCCCTGCCCCCAGTACAGGTAGGACTGCCCGTCGTCGTCGGTGAACACCATGGGGTCGATCGTCTGCCCGCCGGTGAACTGGTCGCTGCGGATCAGCGGTCGGCCCAACGCGTCGCGGAACGGCCCGGTGGGGCTGTCGGCCACCGCCACGCCCAACTGTTTGGCGGTGTTGCCGCTGGCCGCACCGCCGCTGAAGTAGAGGTAGTAGCGGCCGTTGGCGCTGGCCACCGCCGGTGCCCAGGCCGAGTTGTCAGCCCAGGACACGTCCGGACCGTGGTCGAGGATCACGCCGTTGTCGGTCCAGTTGACCAGGTCGGTGGAGGAGAACGCCTTGTAGTAGGTGCCGGCCCAGCTCGCGTAACCGTCGGTGGTCGGGTACAGGTAGTAGCGGCCGTTGAACACGGTGAGGTGCGGGTCGGCGAAGAGGCCCGGGATCACCGGGCCCTTGGTGGTCCTGGGCGCCCAGGGAGCGACGAGGCGGAAGGCGCTGTCCGCGCGGAACGCGGCCGTGTCCTGGTAGGCGTCGAGCCAGAGTGCGAAGTCGCGGTGCCGGATCCGCCGGCTCGGGTAGTTGTACGAGACGAGCGCCACCGATCCGCTGGCCGAGCCTTCGACGGCACAGAAGGTGGCGTCGGCGCGGAACGCCGCGTCGCCGGTGTTCGGGTCGACCCGGAGCCGGTAGTCGCGGTGCCGCAGGAACATGCCGGTCTTGGTCTGGAACGAGTAGCAGGTCGGCGACGCCAGACCGTTGACCACTGTGAAGGTGGCATCCAGCTTGGTCTGGTTGGCGCTGCCGGAGGTGACCGGGTCGAGCTGGCCGAGATAGTCGATATGGCGTACGTACCGTCCGGCCTGGTTGACGGCCTCCAGCGAGACGGCGCCGGTCGGCAGCGTGGCGGCTTGCGCCGGCCCGTCGGCCACCACGACGACGGCCGCAGCGGCCACGGCGGAGAGCACGAGGAGGGCACGTGGACGCTTGGTCGATGCTCCCGACAGAATCACCGTCCCGGCCCCTCTCGCAAGATCATCTATGTTAGCGTTAACAAGAGCAGGCAGTATCCGGGCTCAGGCTTGAGCGGCCCTGGCGACGGGGTGGAGTGCTCGCACGGTGCCTCCGGCGCGTCACACGACCACAGACACAATGTGTTCGGCTCGTTAAGCTCGCGTTGCGGACAAGTGTTAGCGATCGCATCTATGAGTGTCAAGGGATCGACCATGGCCACTCCCCCGCGACCGCGATCACGCCACCCGCCATCCCCAGTCCCGGTCAGACCGTGCCGTCACCCTCCTGAAGCCATCGACGGACGACGGCGATGTCCGCCTCGGTCAGGCCCGTGTACGGGTCAACGGGATCAGCGGTCCGTCCACATCGAGGAAGATGACCGGACGTCCGGCGAAGCCGGGAGTCACGCCGGAACCGTCCCCTGCCGACCGTGATCCTCAAGCACCTCGCGCACCTGCATGAGCGCGAAGCCCAGCAGGTTGAGCCCTCGCCAACAGCCGGGGTCGCCAGCAGCCGGATCGTCGCGGTTCAGGCCGATGCCCCAGATCCGGTCGAGCGGGCTGGCCTCCACCAGGACTCGTTGCCCGGTGGCCAGCAGAAATGCCCGGAGCGCGGGATGCTGATCGAATTTCGCACGGTTGCCGGCCACCACGATCGGAAGGCGGTGTTCGCTCCAGGTCTGCTCATCGAAGCCCGCGACGCGCCCTCCCAGCGCCTTGGCGGCGTGGGGATGCGGCGCGGCAAGGATCTGTTCGGCCATCGCCCGGTCGCCGAACAGGGTGGCCTTACGCCACATCATGTAGTGCTCCGCAGTGGCGAACCGCAGCTTGTCGACTGTGAACGGCGCCGGCCACCACTGGCTCAGGCAACCTGCGCCGACACCCCCGTCACGTTCGGGCTGGTGCCCCCAGAAGAACAGGAATCTGACCCGTTGACCCTGCGCCTGCGCAGTGGCCAGATCCCCGACGCTCCGAACCGATGCCAGCATGATGGCGAGTGTGCGGCACCGGCGCTCCGCGTACCCCGCATTTTCACGCGTCCGCGGGCGCCGCGCCGCCAGGTATGCCCACGGCGCTGTGACATATTGCCCACGTCCGGCGGCCATCGAAATCGGCGGCCGATACCTACAGTCGGACCATGAGCAACGACGGCGCGCGGGCCTGGCTCCGCCGGCTGGGCGCTGAGCAGATCGCCCATCCCGGAGGCACCCTGTACGCCCACCTCTGTCGAGTCAGCGAACGACTCGCCGTGCTCGGCTGCGCCCGCGACGTGCAGGCAGCGGGCCTCACCCACGCCGTCTACGGCACCGACGGGATCGACCTCGCCCTGCTCGATCTGGCCGATCGTGCCGTGCTGCGGGATCTCGTTGGCGCCGACGCGGAGGAGCTCGTCTATCTGTACGGCGCCTGCGACCGTGGACGCAGCTGGCAGGAGCTGGCGAGGACCGGCGAGGTGTTCGACCGCTTCGCACGTCGGGTGCGGACGCCCGGTGAGACTCAACTTCGGTCGCTCGTGGACCTGAGCATCGTCAACGAGCTGGACGTCATCGAGCACGATCCTGCGGTGGCGGACCGGCACGGGGCCTACTTCCGGGAGCTGTTCGCGTCGTGGGCCCCGATCGCCTCGGAGCAGGTCATCAGCGATGCGCAGCGGGTCCTGCGGCAGTGACACCCGAATCGTCGCGTCCGACAGCACGGACCTCCGGTCGCGTACGGTTGCGAGCCGTCTACCCCGGCAGCTTCGATCCCGTCACTCCGGGCAGGTGAATGTGGTCAGCCGGGCACGCGCTCTCTTCGACGTGCGGCCCTTCGTCGACGACGACCTGGACACCTTCTGGGCGGCGGTGGCCGACCCCGAGGTGGCCAGGCTGACCGGCAGCCCGGCCGACGACGCTCCCGACGAGGAGCGGATGCGTTCCTGGTACGGCAGCCGCAACGCGCAGACCGACCGACTCGACCTGGCGGTCGTGGACCGCGCCACCGGGGCCTGCGTCGGCGAGGTCGTCCTCAACGACTGGGACCCCGCCAACCGGAACTGCAACTTCCGCACCCTGCTCACCGCCGCCGGCCGCGACCGCGGCTTGGGCACCGAGGCGGTACGCCTGATCGTCGGCCACGGTTTCGAGAGGCTCGGCCTGCACCGCATCTCCCTGGAGGTGTTCGCCTTCAACCCCCGGGCCCGGCGGGTGTACGAGAAGGTCGGCTTCGTTGCCGAGGGTGTGCTGCGGCAGGTCCTGCGCGACGGCGACGACTGGGTTGACGCCACTGTGATGTCGATCCTCGCGCCGGAGTGGGCGGAGCACCGGGGACACCCCGAGCGCCGATGATGGGCGTCAGCCCGCACACCCTTGATGCGAACCCGCCGCCACTCCACTATCTTGCCATGTCGCGGAACGGCCGCCCGTCCTCGATGGTCGGTAAGGCTTCGCTTCTCGCGATCCAGCGGTCGACGTAGGCCTTCAACCCGCCGGCGTTACGCGCCGTGGTCAGCCAGTCCCATGCAGCGTCGCGGATCTCCCGTTGGGCGATCATCTCAGTACCGTCGCCGTAGTCGAACGGGAAGCCGTCGACGATGTCCGACAGGTCCCCGAACAAGGGGTAGAGCTTGCCGACACTCCCCTCGCTGACCTCGGCATCCGGCTCGGTCAGTGCGCCCATCAGCTCCCCGATCACCAGCACCGAATCCTCTGCGCCCTTCAGCACGCGGTACATGTACTCATCGACGAGTTCGATCACAGCAGGCAGCGAAGCCGGCACGGTGTCGGTCACGCTCGCATTGTCGTCTGCCGTGCCAGCCGCGTCGCATCTGCCCGGCAGCACGGAACGCCTCGGCCGGGAGCGGGCGCAGGACCCGGCGGAGGGCGGGCGCGTCAGCTCTGGATGGAGAACGTCGCGACAACACCGTTGTGGTCCGACCTGGTGCCACCGACGATGTCGTAATCGGTCATCCACATCAACTGGCGTTCGGGCAGCCGCTTCCAGAAGTAGACGTAGTCGATGTGCCGGTTGCCGTGTGTCCCGGTGCCCTTCTCGCCGTACAGGTTGTAGTTGGAGCGCAGATTCGGCAGCTCGTTTGCCTCGAAGACCTGCCACGGGAACTTCGCGTATCCGTAGTTCCGGTCTGCGCTGAAGTCGACGTTGAGGTCTCCACTCACGATGACCTGACCCTCGTCCTGCTTGTCGACCGCCAGTTCCTTGAGACCCTGGAACTGCGCCTCGGCGCACCTGGTGCGCGGCAGGTCCTCCGGCCGGCCGGCGGTCTCGATGCTGGCCACCGCGTGGGCGTTGATGTGGGTCACGTTGCGGCCAGTGGCCTTGTGCCGGTACTTGACCCAGTTGTTGTACCGCGCGGGCGGCACCTCGCCCGGACCGTTTGTGTCACAGACGAAATTCGAGCCCTTGTCGAGTACGTCGAACACGCTCTTCTTGGCGATCAACGCCTCGCCGGCCTGGTTGGTGCCGCCCGGCGCGTACAACCACCAGCCGTTGTCGGCGGCCCAGGTCGCCAGGAACGCCTTGCGGGCACCGACCTCGTTGAGACCGACGAGGTCGGCCTTGGACGCGATCAGGTTCAGGTCGTGCACGAAGTCGGCCTGGCTCAGCCCGTAGTAGATGTTCAGCGTGGCCGCCTTGAAGCCCACGCTCGCGGCAGCGGCTGGCGCCGCCGGCAGCAGGGCCACCACCAACGCGACCGCGCCCGCGAGAGCGCCCAGGGCGCGGGCCGACCATTCCGTTGTGCTGCGCATCGATGTCCCTCCGTATCGGCCGCCGGCGGTGGCCGGCCAACGGACACTATCGATTCGAGCCGACGCGACGCCGAACATCCGGTGACGAAGCATCGACGGACCTGGGTCGACCGGTGCCGGTCGACCAGTTCCCCCATCGGCAGTCGTGGAGCTACGCGAAGGTGAGGCCGTCGGACCGGGCGCGCTTGAGCTCGGAGAATGCCCGGCAGCCGGCGAGCAGGCGAGCGCCGTCGAAGACGCGGACGGCCTCCTCGCCGCGGGGGATCGAGCTCAGCACGGGGCCGAAGAAGGCCACGTCGTCAACGACGACCGTCGGGGTGCCGAGTTCCTCGCCCACCAGTTGCTGTGCGTGGGTGGTGCTCGCCCGCATCTGGGGGTCGAGGTCGCTGCGGTGGGCGGCGTCGGCCAGGTCGGCGGGGAGGCGGGCCTCGGCCAGGGCCAGCGGGACCACGGTGTCGAAGTCCGTGTCGCCGGCGTCGTGGATCCGGCGGCCGAGCGCCGGGTACAGCCGTGCGAGGGCGGCGGAGCCGTGTTGCGCGGCTGCCGCCACACACACCCTGGCCGGCCCCCACGCACGGTCGTTGAATTCGCGGTACCAGGGCTCCAGGTCACGATGCTCGTTGATCACCGCGAGGCTCATCACCTCGAACCGCAGGGTGAGCGGCCGCATCTTCGCGACCTCCATGAGCCAGCGGGAGGTGATCCAGGCGAACGGGCAGGACGGGTCCACGTACGCGGTGACCACCGAAGCTGACGTTCGAGGCAAATTGTCTTCCACGGAAGACAATTTATCTTCCTCGGAAGGTAAGATGCAACTGTGGAAAACGACCGGATCGCCGACATCGTTGGGCAGTGGCGTCGCGAGCGACCAGACCTCGACCCCACCCCGTTGCTGATCATCGGTCGCATCCAGCAGCTGGCCGCCGTACTCGATGAGGCCCTGCGGCCGCCGTTCGCCGCGGCGGACCTCGGCAACGGCGACTTCGACGTGCTCGCGGCGCTGCGCCGCGAGGGTGAGCCCTACACGCTCACTGCGGGCCAGCTGAGCCAACGGATGCTCGTGACCACCGGAGCCGTGACCAAGCGGGTGGACCGACTGATCGCCCGCGGCCTCGTGTCGCGCTCGGTCTCCACAGCCGACGCGCGCGGCAGAGTGGTCGGGCTGACAGCGACCGGCGTGGCGTTGACCGACCGGCTCATCGAGGAACATCTGGCCAACGAGGCGGCCATCCTTCGCGGCCTGACCGACAGCGACCGCCGAACCCTCGAGCGCCTCCTGGCGGTGATGAATCGAACCCTGACCTCCGGAGATCGTGGACCCGGGGGCGGCGGCCACGACGGGTGACGCCCTCGGTCCTGATCGGCCAGTCCTCGGATTACCATTCCGCCATGGACGACACCACCGGCGGCGTACGCATCAGACGCGGTGGCCCGACCGACGCGCCCGCCGTACTGGACATGCTCGATTCGGCTGTGGTCTGGATGAACGACCGCGGCAACACCGAGCAGTGGGGCACGACGCCGTTCTCGGAGAAGCCCGAACGGGCCGCACAGGTCGATCGGTACCTGACCGAGAACCTCCCGTACATAGCGGAAGTGGACGGGACGCCGGCCGCGGCCCTGGTGTTGGATTCCGGACCCGACCCTCGGGCGCCGATCGCGCCCGCTGAGGAACCCGAGCGGTTCGTCCGCCTCCTGGTCTCCGACCGACGATTCGCCGGCCGGAAACTCGGGTCGGCTCTGTTGGCACACGCCGTCGAGGAAACCCGGCGAGCCGGCGTGGGGTTGCTACGGGTCGACTGCTGGGCGGGCGGTGGCGGCGAGTTGGTGGCGTACTACGAGCGCCACGGGTTCACTCCCACCGAGACCTTCCTGGCCGGATCCTGGCCGGGTCAGGTGCTGGCCCAACGGGTCGATTGAGCCGCGCGCCCTCTGCCACTGCGAATGGGGCGGGGGCCATCGGTCCGATATTCGGGCGTCTCGCCGGGGCGCGTCCACTAGCGTCCCGCCTCATGGAGAACACCACGGTACGCACTGAACGCCTCGAACTCCGCCCGGTGCGGGACGAGGACATCGATCGGATCCTGGAGTACCGAAACCTGCCGCAGGTCACGCACTGGCTACTCCGTACGCAGGTCGACAGTGCGTCCTTCCGCGCGGCATGGCGACGCGCGGCCACCGACCCCGACGATCACAGCATGGCGGCCACGCTCGACGGCGTGGTGATCGGAACCGTCTCTCTCGGCGTCGTCGACGGCATGGGTCAACCCGGCATGCCACCGCGGACCGAGGCTGAGCTCGGCTACATCTTCGATCCCGCCTACGGCGGACGTGGGTACGCGACCGAGGCGGTGACCGCAGTGGTGGCGCACGCGTTCGACCGGCTGGGCGTTCGGAGAATCACCGCCGGCTGCTTCGCTGACAACCTCGCCTCGGTGCGAATCCTGGAGAAGGTCGGCATGCGTCGTGAGCAGCACGGCGTCGGCGACTCCTGGCACGCCGAACTGGGCTGGGTGGACGGCTACACCTACGCGCTCCTCGCCGAGGCATGGCATCGAGAGGCGGCACCGTCGGAGCAGCCGGTCGCGTCCATACCGGTGCCGCGAGCACGGTGAACCTGTGGCGTCACGGCGACCTGCCGGCCGGCAGTGGCGAGGCTAGCCGCTGGTGGACTCCAGCTGATCGAAGGCCATGCTCCACCAGGACTTCGGGTCGGCGAACGCGGACGAGTCGACGCCCATCAGTTCCTCGCGGATCGCGGCAGCGCGGGCGGCTCGAGCCCGACCGCCCGGGTCCGTGGCGATGAGCTGCCCGAGCCGGTAGAGGAACTCGACGAACGCCGCGAATGTCGCGTTGACCGCCTCGAAGTTGGGGGTCTCCAGGTCCAGCAACACGACGGCTCCGGTCAGCGCGTCGAGGCAGAAGAGCAGCTGCGGGTCCTCCGGTGAGCTGCCGAGGACGATGTGGATGCGAGGGCTGGCATCGCCGACCTCGATCTTCAGCTTGGAGAACAACTCCATGCCGGAGACGTTGACGTCGACAGTGAACAGGATCGGCACGTCGACCGGGATGGCCCCGAACGGCGGGAAGACCTCTGGCGTCAACGGGCCGAGGACGTCCTCGAACCGGTCGAGCGGGAAGTAGACCATCCCGTCGGCGCCCCAGAGCGCCGTGAGCTCCTCATGTGTGGCGGTCAATCGTCCGTCTCCTCGTCCTCGTCGCCGGGCGTGGTCAGACCCTGCTCGTCGAGGAAGCCCCACCAGTCGTCGTCGTCGTAGCCAACCTCGCCGTACCCGGCGCCGAAGACGTAGTAGGCGAGGAACGAGTCAAGGTCCGGCGCGACTTCGAAGAACGCCTCACGCATGAACCACTCGTCGGTCGTCTCCGCCGGGAAGTACCAGACCGCGCCGGTGTCGCGGCGGATCAGCAGTGGCTCTTCCTTCAGTGTGCCGAAGACGAGCCACTCGGCGGGTTCGTCAGCGACGCCGGTGAACTCGGGCATCTGCTCGAGGTAGCCCTGGATCTTGCCGATGTTCGCGGCTGCGGGCAGGTCGAACGAGCCAGCCAGGATGCCGTCGGCAGTCTCCAGCAGCTCCCGGACCGACTGCGGCAGACCAGCGGGTATCCGCTCAGCCGGAGCGCCCTGGTCGATCTGGGCCCAGACCAGCGTCGCGGGCTGGTCCGCCTCCAGGTCGGTGCGCAGCTCCGCGATGAGCTCCCGCAGCTCGGGATTCAATCCACTACCTCTATTCGGATCGGTGTGCCGTCGGGCAGCTTCATGATCTGTTGCCAGATCTGCTGACCGACATCCCGGTTCGTGTCGCCGTGCAGCAGCTTCAGATTACTAACGTCGTCGGGGCCACCGAGTTGCAGCTCCCACACATGGTCGGGCTGCTGCAGGCGGAGCCGCTCGGTGAGTTTGTTCGACAGCTTCTTGTCGTGGGGCCAGTACTTGTCGAAGATCTTCTGCCGGATGCGCGCCTTGTAGCCTTTCGTAATCGTTTCGTCCCGGGCAACCGGATTGGCCTGCTTGAACAGCTTGCCCTCGTCGCTGAGCTTCTTCAGCGCGTTCATCTTGCGGTCGAACTGGGCCCGCGCGTGCATCGACTTGCGCTTCACCTTGATCGTGACCTCGGGCAGGTCGTTGTTGCGCACCACCGGCTTGGCGGAGGCCTTCTGCACCGCCGCGCGGACAAGCTTGCCGCCCTTCGGCTTGCCCGACCCGCCACGTTGTTTCGAGCTTTTCGGCGCCCTGCTAGGCATCGAGAAGCTCCTGGATCACCTGATCGATCAGCAGGCCGACGATCTCCCGCGTGATCATCTGGAAGATCGGGATCTCGGCCAGCGACACGCCGAACGTGACGACGGCGGTGGCGATCGCCTGCGCCACCGCGAACGCGAGGATCGCCAACTGCACGATCACCTGGATCTTCAGCGCGAGCACTATCGCGGCGGCGATGATCATCCCGGTGCCGATCAGCATCGCGGCCTGGGAGTAGTCCGGCAGCGCGCCGGGACCGCTCTCCGGTTTGGACCACCACTTCTGGAACGCCTGCATCGACTCGCCCTGGTGCTGCGACCAGACCGCTGCCGCAGCCGAACCGGCCTCCCCGGAGGCGTCCGCGACCGTGCCGGAGAAGTCCAGCCAGGCCTGGCCCATCTCGAACAGCTTTTCCTCGTCGGCCTCGGGCCAGGTGTAGCCGATCCAGCTGAGTGCCGTGATCAGCTCACCCGGCAGTTGCAGTCCCATGTCGTCACCCCAGCATTCCCTGGATGTCTCGCAGCGCGCTCACGGAGGCTTCCTCGACCAACTCGAAGTTGTCGGCCATCTTCGTCAGGTCGCTGCCGGCCGAGCCGATCTCTTCGGCGGCCACGCCGATGCAGTCCAGGACCCAGGCTGAGGTCTCCGTGTACGCGATGCCGATCAGCGAGCCGATGTCGTCGGCGCCCCACGGCTCGCCGTATCCCTGCATCTGCGCCTCGAAGCTCTCCAGTTGCCCGATGAAGCGTTCGGCGGCGCCGATGACCTCGTCGCCGCCGGAACGCAGCAACGCGGGCTCGACCTCGAAGCCGTTCATCGGGAACCTCCCCGGGCCATCCGCTCCTGCGCGTCAGTGAGCGCCTGCAGGAACGCGCCGAGCCGTGGCACGGCCGTGTCTCGAACCTGCTCCAGCTGCTCGGTGAGCTGCGAGAGGTCGCCGGAGGCCGGCACCGGGCCGGCGCCGCGCATCGAGTCGATCGCCGCGTTCACGGCCGCGATCACGTGGTCGGAGACCTCGGCCGAGCCGAGCCGCATCATCCGCGGGTCCAGCGTCAGCGACTCCAACCGGCCATCAGCGCCAAACTCGGCACGGACCTGTCCCTCGGCGGACTCACCGACCCGACGCAGGCGCGCGGCCTCCTCGTCCTCCGGCGCGTTGCCGGCGGCGCGCAACGCGCCGACCGTCGCGTCCAGCATGCGAGCGAACTCTCCGCTCGCCGGCTCATTCACCGACATGCGCCCTCCATCAATCGCCTCCGAGACAGTGGAAAGCGTAGTCAGATCCGGCAAATCGTGTGGTCCCGCGAGGCAGACTTCCATCGAGGCTCGTCGACGGCTACGAGCCGTCGACGGACCCGCACGAATGCCGGGGTACGTACGCCAGCGCACCCGAGCCAATCTGGGGTCATACGCACAGTTGCGTCCTCGTGGGAGAGGATGCCCGCGTGGAATCCAACACCGTGCACTGGGCATCGCGGCGCTACCTGACGCAGAGGTACGACGAGCTGCGGACTGGGTACGGCCAACTGCCCAACGACGGCCGCCAAGCCGATGGATACCTCTACACCACTGAGGCGAAGCGAATCTTCCCCCGCTACAACGTGGTCGCAGCCATCCTCATTGAGGTTGAGCGCCTCGACCCGGACCACCTCCCCGGCATTGACGTGATGACCCACGTCCTCCTCGCCGCTGCCGAGAGCGCGAACTCTCGGTTCACCACGTCAACGCAGGACGAGGTTGCGGCAGACGCCATCGCGGACGAGCGTCGGCTTTTCGCCGCGAACGTGCGGCGATGGTTGGCACAGCCCGACCTCAGCGTCGACCCGCTTCCGTACCGGCGTGTGCTGACCTCTGAGGAGTCATCGGCCTGGCACGCGTCGTTGCGGCAACGATGGGGTGTGCAGGACGGCTGCTGGCACCCCCTGTTGGCCGGCGATGTTCCGCACGACGTGCTCGTGCTGACCGGAGACTCGATGTGGGAGGACGACGGCGTCGACCAGGTCCGCCGGGTGCTGCGGAGGCTGGGCCGCCGTCGGGTGGTCGAATTGAGTGAGGACGGCGCCGACTGCCTGCTGGATGCCGAGATCTTTGCCCCGCGGTACACCGGTCCCGAAGGGCTCTGGAGCGACGAGCATCACGACTGGGTCGCCTACGCGTCCCATGAGGGGACAGTGGCCTTCGGCGGCGCGCTCTCCACCGGCCTTGCGACAACCTGGCCCGCAGTCCACAGTTGGCGATGGCCCGGCTGGCACGGCGGCGCCTGATCCTCGCCCGCCGACAACGGGATGGGGCCGCAGTCCGACGGCTTCATCCCGCCACTCCGAGCGAACGTCGCTTCAGGCGGTCGCCAGACGGACCATGAACTGGCAGCCGTCGGAGGTGTTGCGCACCTCGACCCGACCGCCGTGCGCCTCCACCAGGCCATGGACGATGGCCAGGCCGAGCCCTCCGGACGCCCCGCCGTCACCGGGGCCGGGCGTGCGGGCCGGTTCACCGCGGAACGCGATGTCGAACAGGCGGGGAAGGTCGGCCGGCGGGATGCCGCCGCAGGTGTCGGCGACCGACAGCCAGGCGTGGTCGTCCTCCCGGCCGGCTTCGATGCGTACGGTGCCGTCCTCAGGGGTGTAGCGGACCGCGTTGAGCAGCAGGTTGGCCACGACCCGGGCCAGCTCCGGTTCGCTCGCGGCGACCGTCGGCCACCCCGACTCGCTGGCGATCAACGTGATCCGGCGAGCGTCGGCCAACGGGATGGTGCTGGCCAGCGCGTCCGAGACCACCTCTCCGAGCGGCACCGCCGTCAACGACAACCGCAACGCTCCCGCGTTGATCCGGGACAGCTCGAACAGGTCATCGACGAGTCGGGTCATCCGGTCGGTCTCCAGCCGGATGCGTCTGTGGTACTCGTCGACCGTATCCGGATCACGCACCACCCGGTCCTCCAGCGCCTCCGCCATGGCCCGCAGCCCGGCGAGCGGTGTCCGCAGGTCGTGGGAGACCCAGGCGACAAGGTCACGCCGCCCCTTCTCCAGTTGCCGCTCCCGCTCCCGGGCCTGGTCGCGCCACACCGCGGCGCGGGCCAGCCGCCGGCCGAAGTGCCCGCCGACGGCGAGACTGACCACCGCTGCCGCCGCGACGGTGATCAGGACCACCTCAAGGTCGTGCGCGGAGAGGAACATCGCTTCCGCGACCGCCATCACCCCGACGGCGACGGCGACCACGGTGGTGGTGAGCAGCACGTTGAGGTGCACGGTGATCGAGCTGCGCCGGAGCGCGCGGAGCAGCACCGCGCCGGCGAGCCCGATGCCGAGCGCCGCGCCGAGGGCGATCGCGAAGATCAGGAGTACGTCACGCATGGGCAGGCTCATAGCGGTAGCCGACGCCCCAGACCGTCACGATCCGCCGCGGATCGGCCGGGTTCGCCTCGATCTTCTCCCGCAGCCGGCGTACGTGCACTGTCACTGTCGAGTGGTCCCCGAAGTTCCAGCCCCAGACCTGCTCCAGAAGCTCGGCCCGGCCGAACACCCGGGACGGATGCCTCATGAGGTGCACGAGCAGGTCGAATTCGCGCAGCGTCAGGGCCAGATCCGCGCCGGCGAGGCGGGCGGTTCGGGAGGCCGTGTGCACCACCAGGTTGCCATCCGTGAGCGCCTCGGGCCGCTCGGGTGGCGTCGCAGCGCCGGCGCGACGGAGCACCGAACGGACCCGTAGCACCAGCTCCCGGGGTGAGAAGGGCTTGGTCAGGTAGTCGTCCGCGCCGAGCTGCAGCCCGAGGATGCGGTCGGATTCGTCACCGCGCGCGGTGAGCATGACGATCGGTACGCCGTCCGGCCGTACCCGCAGCGCCCGGCACACCTCCAGGCCGTTGATCAGCGGCAGCATCAGGTCGAGCACTACCAGGTGTGGCGCCTGCCGCTCCACGGCCGCCAGTGCCGCCGCACCGTCGGCCGCGAGGCTCACCTGGAAGCCGTCGTTCTCGAGGTAACGACGGATGACGTCACTCACGGTCTGATCGTCGTCGACCACCAGCACGCGCTGTGTCACGGACCGTCCCCGTCCCGCCCCGTCAACGTCTCCCCCAGGTGTCCATCGGCCCAGCGTAACCACGCGGCAGACTCCGCCCGTACCAGCAAACCTTGCGAGGTTCTTACGGCTGCGCGCGAAGACCCGAGCAGGCGTACGTGCTGTCATACGGTGACCGGAATGCGGATCCTTGTCACCGGTGCGGCCGGCTTCATCGGCTCACACGTCGCCGACCTGCTCACCGACGACGGGCACGAGGTGGTGGCAGTGGACGCGCTCCTACCCGAGGCGCACGCTGCGACGGCGCCGCAGTGGACCGAGCGGCACGACCTGGTGGTCGGCGACGTACGCGACAGCGAGCTGCTGACCCGGCTACTGGCCGGGGTCGACGCTGTCTGCCATCAGGCAGCCATGGTCGGCCACGGCATCGACCCCGCCGACGCCCCCCGGTACGCCGCGCACAACGACCTCGGCACTGCCACCCTCCTCGCGGCGATGCACGCCGCCGGGGTACGCCGACTGGTGCTGGCCAGCTCGATGGTGGTCTACGGCGAGGGCCGCTATCACTGCCCCACGCATGGGATCGTCCGGCCTGCCGGCCGCCGGGTCGTCGACCTGGCCGAGGGCCAGTACGAGCCGACCTGCCCTCGCTGCGACCGGGAGCTCTCCCCCGGTCTCGTGCCCGAGGACGCGCCGTTGGAGCCGCACAGCACGTACGCCGCCACCAAGTTGGCCCAGGAACACCTCGCTGGTGCCTGGGCCCGACAGACCGGCGGGTCGGTCTGGGCCCTGCGCTACCACAACGTCTACGGTCCGCGAATGCCCCGCGACACCCCGTATTCGGGTGTCGCGTCGATCTTCCGGTCGGCCCTGGCCGCCGGACGACCGCCCCGGGTGTTGGAAGACGGCCGGCAACGGCGGGACTTCGTGCACGTGACCGACGTGGCCGGGGCCAACCTGCTGGCCCTCACGACACCGGCACCGGAGCCCCTGACCCCGATCAACGTCTGCTCGGGTGAGCCGCACACCGTCGGCGAGCTGGCCCACGAGCTGGCGTCGGCGATGGGCGGACCAGCGCCGGTCACGGTCGGGGGCGGGCGAGCGGCGGACGTACGGCACGTCGTGGCCGATCCGGCACGCGCCACCCGGGTGCTCGGTTTCACCGCCCGGGTCGGCTTCGCCGCCGGCATCGCCGACTTCACCACCGCTGTCATGCGGGAACCGGCATCGGTCACGACACCGTCCACAGTAGGTGGTTGACGGCGAGAGCCGTGGCGGCCTGGGCGGCCAACCACCACCGTCGGTGACAGTGGGGCGGGTGCGCGGTGGCTACCAGCAGCCAGACGGTGAACGGTAGCCAGATCCGCTCGACCTCGGCCTTGCTCAGCCCGGACAGGTCCGCCGCGAGCACCGCCGCCGTCGCCGCGAGGGGCAGCCACACGGTGGGTCCGGCGCTGGCGATCCGCTGTCGGAGGGCCGTCGCGAGCGGTGGGCGCGGTGCTCGGATCGACACGGCGGCCACCGCCCGCCGCAGCGCCGGCCCGACCACCGGGCCGGCCGAGAGCAGCACTGCGGCGAGATTCGCCCAGACCCAGTAACCGTACGGACGTTCCGCCGCCCAGCCCTGGTAGTAACGACGTGCCACCAGGTGGTAGCCGTCCAGCCACCAGAAGCCGGCGACGGTGAACACGGCGACGACGGCCGCGACCGCCGTCGCCGCGACCAGGAACACGGCGAGGCGGTCCCGCGCCCGGAGCAGCACCACTGTCAGCGCGAGCAACCCGACCAGGACGAACCCGTACGACAGGTAGAGCGCGAAGCCGAGCAGCAGCCCGCCCAGTGCGGCCCCTGGTCGGCCACCCACCGCCAGCAGCGCCAGCCCGGCGGCGACCACCGCGGCGAAGATCCCGTCCGCGGACGCTCCCACCCAGACCGCCCCCGGGAGGAGCACCAGGAACGGCCACACCGCCCGGGCCGCGTCCTCGGCGCCGAGTGCCCGCAACGTCACCGGAACCGACACCGAGACCGTGGCGCCGAGCAGGACGCAGGCGAGCCCGGCAGCGGTCCCGCCGCCCAGGCCGATCCGCTCCAGCCAGACGAAGAACAGCAACGCTCCCGGTGGGTGAGCGGCAGCGTGGGTGGACCATGAATCGGGCTGGAAGTCGAGAATCCGGTCGGCGAAGCCGGACAGCATGATGCCGACGTCCGTCACCCGGGGCACCTCGTGCAGGTACTCGGCCTGCACTGTGAGCCGCTCGGTCAACCCCGCGGACCAGCCGTCCACCAGGGCCAGCGACAGCGTCCAGAGCAGCGAGGCGAGATAGCCGACCGCCAGCAGCCGCGGCCACGGCGTGTCGGTTCCCCAGCGCACGCCCCGCCAGACGAACAGCGCCGCGACGAGAAGCGCGGCGGGGGTGCCGGGCCCCAGATGGGGCTGCCAACTCGCGTAGAGCGGCGCCGCGTCGGCGTGCAGCCGCACGCCCTGATGGTTGAGCAGGGCGCCGACGGCGACGGCGACGGCGAGCAGTGCCACCTCGGCGCCGAGGACGATCAGGTCGGCGGACCGGGTTCGTCCCGGCCGGGTCATCATGGTCATGGTGACGGCCGACGATACGACCTCCCACCAGGCATTCGACGGCCAGACGGTGAGACGTCAGCGAGTCGTAAGATCCGTTGCCGTGTAAGCGATTCGTAAGGAGAAACCGCGGTCCGGACGGCCGGTGGCGGGCCTAGCGTCGCCGGTATGCACACAACGATCGACGTGGTGCTGCCGTGTCTGGACGAGGCGGCCGCACTGCCTGCCGTACTGAGCGGACTACCGCCCGGCTACCGCGCCATAGTGGTCGACAACGGCTCCACCGACGGTTCGCCGGCCGTCGCGGCCGAGTACGGGGCCCGGGTCGTCCACGAGCCGCGACGCGGGTACGGCGCGGCGGTGCACACCGGCCTGCTGGCGGCGGAGGCGGATCTGGTCTGCGTGCTCGACGCGGACGGCTCGTTCGACCCGGCCGAGTTGCCCAGGCTCGTCTCGGCGGTGCTCGACGGTCGGGCCGATATCGCCGTTGGGCGCCGTCTGCCGGTCTCGGCGGATGCCTGGCCGTGGCATGCTCGCGCCGGGAACGCGGTGGTCGCGGCCCTGCTGCGGCGTCGCGGCGTGCCGGTGTACGACATCAGCCCGATCCGGGTGGCCCGCCGGGCGGCGCTGCTGGGCCTCGGGGTCAACGACCGCGCGTTCGGCTACCCCCTGGAGTTGCTGCTGCGCGCGGCCGGAGCGGGCTGGCGGATCCTCGAACTGGACGTCGCGTACGCGCCCCGCACCGCCGGGACCAGGTCGAAGGTCTCCGGGTCGGTCCGGGGCACGCTGCGGGCGACCCGGGACTTCGCCGGAGTGCTGCGCGCCGACGCCGGTGGTGGCCGGTGAACGTCCTGCTCCTGGTCGCGAAGGCACCGGTCCCCGGGCTGGCAAAGACGCGCCTCTGCCCGCCCGCCGATCCCACCCAGGCGGCTCGGATCGCGGCGGCGTCGCTGTTGGACACCCTCGCGGCCGTGCGCGCCACCGCCTCGACCATTCCCGTGTTGGCCCACACCGGTCGGTTCGCCGATGCCGAGTTCGGCGCGGAGCTGACCGCCGCGTTGGCGGGCTGGCACCTGCTTCCGCAGCGCGGCGGCACGTTCGCCGACCGCCTCGCGAACGCCCACGCCGACACCGCCGCAGCATTTCCCGGCCGGCCGGTGCTGCAGATCGGCATGGACACCCCGCAGATCCGGCCGGCAGTGCTCACCACCGCGCTCGACCGGCTCGCCGAACACGAGGCGGTGTTCGGCCCGGCGCTGGACGGCGGCTGGTGGGCACTCGGATTGCGCGATCCGAGGTACGCGAGCGCGTTACGCGACGTACCCATGTCGACCGACGACACCGGGTGCCACACCCTCGCCGCATTGCGTGGGCGCGGCGTGCAACCGGCGACCCTGCCCGTGCTGCGGGATGTCGACGACTGGTCGGCGGCGCTGGCGGTAGCGGCCGAACTGCCCGGCACCCGGTTCGCGGACGCCGTCGCGTCGGTGGGCGGCCATCTGCTGAGCGGACGCCCCCGGTGAACTCGACGATCAGCCTCGACGGTTTCGACGTGGTGCTGGGCGGACTGGGCGGGTGGTCCGCCGGCCACGACGCCTACGGCACGCCGGTCGGCCCGAGGCCTACGACCCCACCCGACCATTGGCTGGTGCACAACGACGGGCGACGTGACCTGTTGCCGGTGCGGCGCTGGCACGGGCCGCCCGAACCGGCGATCGAGTCCGTCGCCGCACGCTGCACCGGCCCTACTATCGATCTCGGGTGCGGCCCCGGCCGGCTGACCAGGGCACTCGCCCAGCGCGGCCTCGTCGCACTGGGGGTGGACATCTCCGCCGAGGCGGTACGTCTGACCCAGGGCCGGGGTGTGGTGGCTCTACGACGCGACGTCTTCGAACCCCTTCCCGGTGAGGGAAGGTGGGCGCACGCCCTGCTCGTCGACGGCAACATCGGCATCGGTGGCGACCCGGTCCGCCTGCTGCGCCGGTGCGGCACCCTGATCGCGGCCGACGGAACGCTGCTGGTCGAGGTGGAGCCCCCGGGGGCCGGGCTGTGGCAGGGACAGGCGTACGTAGCGTCCGGATCGTCCGGCGATCGGGAGCTGCGGGGGCCGGTGTTCCGCTGGGCGCGGGTCGGGGCGGAGGCGGTGGCCCGTGCCGCCACCGCTGCCGGCCTGCGCGTCGTCGACAGTTTCCGGTTCGGTCCACGCTGGTTCGCCGAGTTGGCCCGCTCATGATCCGCCGGCCACGCGTCCCCGCCCCCGAGGACTTCACAGCACCCTCGCACTCACCGCTGGTCACCGCCCGGCTCGGCCTCTGGCTCGGGGTGGCGTTCGGGCTGTGTTTCGGC
This sequence comes from Micromonospora sp. NPDC048842, assembly GCF_040649935.1. Lineage (NCBI taxonomy): Bacteria > Bacillati > Actinomycetota > Actinomycetes > Micromonosporales > Micromonosporaceae > Micromonospora > Micromonospora sp. NPDC048842. The sequence continues at coordinate 178,497 of NZ_JBEZGK010000001.1, forward strand.
ACCGGGCTGCTCAGTCACTACATCCAGCACCCGCCGGGCTGGTTCACCTGGCCGACCCGGCCGGTCAACCTGTACCGGGTCACCCAGGGCGTTCACGTGCTCTCCGGTGTCGCGGCGATCCCGTTGCTGCTGGCCAAGCTGTGGAGCGTCTACCCCCGGCTGTTTGCCCGTCCGCCATTGCGTCAGCCGATCCGGTTGTCCGCCCATGCCCTCGAACGGGTCTCCGTCCTGGTGCTGGTCTGCGGCGCGTTCTTCGAACTGGTCACGGGTCTGTTCAACGTCGCCCAGTCGTACCCGTGGGGGTTCTTCTTCCCGACGGCGCACTACGCGGTCGCCTGGCTGGTGGTCGGGGCGATGCTGCTGCACGTCGCGGTGAAGCTCCCGGTCGCCCGCGCGGCGCTGGGCACGCCACTGCGGCGCCGCAGAGCGGTGCCGGCTGCGACACCGGGGCCTGACGATCGGGACTCGTCCGGACGACGGGCGTTCCTACGTACCTCGGCGGGCGTCGCCGGCATCGCCGTGCTGGCCACCGCCGGGGTAACCGTGCCGTGGCTACGTCGGGTGTCACCGCTGGCGTGGCGTTCCGCGTCCGGGCCGCAGGGCGTACCGATCAACCGCACGGCGGCTGCCGCGCGCATCGTCGTTCCCCCGGACTGGCGTCTGGAGGTCGTCTGGTCGGGCGGGCGAGGCAGCCTTTCCCTGGCCGACCTGGCGGCCCTGCCGCAACGGACGGCAGAACTGCCGATCGCCTGCGTCGAGGGCTGGAGTGCCTCGGCCCACTGGACCGGCGTGCCCGTCGTTCAGCTGCTCCGCTGGGCCGGCGCGCCGACCGGCCGACCGGTTCGGGTCACCTCACTGGAGACCGACGGCCTGTACGCGGCCAGCACACTTCCTGCGGCCCATGCCCGCGACCCGCTGACCCTGCTCGCCCTGCGGATCAACGGCGAGCAGCTGTCTCCCGACCACGGTTTCCCCTGCCGACTCATCGCGCCGAGCCGGCCGGGCGTCCTGCAGACCAAGTGGGTGGCCCGGCTGGAGGTGCTGCGGTGAGAACCGCGCGACTGCTCCTGTTCGTGGTCGGCGTCGCGGCCACCGCGTACGGCGGTTGGTTGCTCCTCCCCCAGTTCGGCACCGCCCTGCCGTGGCTGATCGGCGGCCCGGTGCTGCACGACGTCCTGGTGGCACCGCTGGTCGGACTGGTCGGTTTGGCGCTCGGTCGACTGGTGACGAACCGGTTGCGCCTGGCTTGGATCACCGCGGGTCTGCTGGCCAGTGCCACGGTGGTGCTGATCGCGGTGCCCCTGCTGTGGCGACCACCCTCGGCGCCTCCAAATCCGGGCCTACCGGACCGTGACTACCCGCTGGGGCTCACTGTCGGGCTGGCTGTCCTCTGGGCCGCGATAGTGGTCGTCCTGGTCGTCGCCACCACTGTCGACCGACGCGTCGCGAACCGACGGGCCGACCGTCGCTGAGTCGACCCCCAGCCGCTTTTCACTGTTCGCCCAGGAGGGGTTACACATGTCAGCAGGACACGCCAGCACGACCAATCGCCCGCCGGTCGCCGTGATCGGCGGATCGGGGTTCTACGAGTTTCTCGACGACGTCGCCGAGGTCACCGTCGACACACCGTACGGACCGCCGAGCGACACACTGGCCGTCGGGAGTGTCGCCGGGCGGCCGGTGGTGTTCCTGCCGCGCCACGGGCGCCGGCACACTCTCCCTCCACACCGGATCAACTACCGGGCCAACCTGTGGGCGCTACGCGCGCTCGGCGTTCGCCAGGTGCTCGCACCGGGTGCCGTGGGTGGCCTGCGACCGGAACTGGGCCCGGGGACGCTCGTCGTACCGGACCAACTGGTCGATCGGACCAGCGGCCGGGAGCAGACCTACTACGACGGGCAGCCACGCGCGGACGGGAAGCCCACCCAGGTCGTTCATGTGCCCTTCGCCGACCCCTACTGTCCGGTCGGACGGGCCACCGTCCTCGACGCCGCCCGATCGGCCGGTTGGCAGCCGGTCGACGGCGGGACCATGGTCGTCATCGAAGGGCCCCGGTTCTCCACCCGCGCCGAATCGCTGTGGTACGGCCAGCAGGGCTGGTCGGTCGTCGGCATGACCGGCCACCCGGAGGCGGTGTTGGCCCGCGAACTGGCACTGTGTTACACCGCGCTGTCGCTGGTGACCGACCTCGACTCGGGCGTCGAGGTTGGTCAGGGCGTGACCCAGCAGGAGGTGTTCACTGTCTTCGCCCGCAACATCGATCGCCTGCGGCTCCTTCTCGGCGACGCAGTGCAGACGTTGCCGGAGGACCAGGGGACCTGCCCGTGCGGACAGGCGCTGGCAGATACCGGGCGGTGAGTGTCGTAAGAGTTCCGAAAGGGTTCGCGAACAGTTCGACGGCGATTGCGGTCGTACGCTGCGAGGGTGAGAAAACGGATGTTCCGGTCGCCGGTGGTCCGAGCCGGTCTCGCAGCCGCTGTCGTCGTGGCGATGCTCGGCCTCTACTGGTTCCAGCCGTGGAAGCTGTTCACCGACACCTACGTCGACGAAGCGATTCCCCGCGTAGGGACGACATCGGCGGCGCCGATCCCGGCGTCCGCGACCCCGGAGTCCTCGACCGCGGAGTCCTCGACGCCGGCCCCCGCGACCTCGGCGCCCACCCCAGCGGCGAACGAGATCCTGACCGCCGGCGAGTTCGTCACCCATGAGCACCGGACGACCGGCAGTGCCGAGATCCATCGGCTCGCCGACGGGCGTCACCAGCTCGTCATCCGGGACCTGAACACGTCCAACGGTCCGGACCTGCGGGTGTGGCTGACCGACCAGCCGGTCATCCGGGGCACGGCCGGCTGGCGGGTGTTCGACGACGGTGAATGGGTCGAGCTGGCGAAGCTCAAGGGCAACAGGGGCAACCAGGTGTACGAGCTACCGGCGTCGGTGGAGCCGGGCGACTTCCGCAGCGTCTCCATCTGGTGCAAGCGGTTCGCGGTCTCCTTCGGTGCGGCAGATCTCACGAGGGCCTGAGCGGCCCACCCGGAGTCGCAACCTGCCGGACATAGCATTGACATCTTTCACTGCGCGATCTAGCGTCGGGGCGAATCGATTCGACGCCGAGTCAGGTGCTCAGGCACCGTCGGGCGAACGGTCGCGTGGTGTTCGGGCACACGGTGTGGCCACAGTCGATTCGACGACCGACTGGTCCTGCGTGGGCGGCGAGACCAGTGGCGGAAACCTGCGTCGACGACCGGCCGGGCGCCGCCGGCACATCGCGTCTTCTGGAGTTCGTCCGCGTCGAACGTAGTCGACGAGGGTGGCCCTCGGCGGCGCGTCGTGGCGGCGTACGGGTTGCCGTGGACCGCTTTCAACCAGTTCGTGCCGAGTGGCGGGAGCCCCTTCATGACAAGACGTAGACCCATCCTTGGACTGCTTGCGACGGCGGCGGCCGTCGTCGTGACAGTGAGCGCGGGGGCACTGGCCGGTGGTTCGAGCACCACCGCGTCGGCCGCGGACATCGGAGCGGCCGCAGCGACCGCCGGGTGCGGCAAGGCGCCCACGTTGACCAGCGGCCAACGGTCCATCCAGAGCAGTGGCCAGAACCGTAGTTTCATCCTGAGGATTCCTGACAACTACGACAGGAACCACGCCTACCGCTTGATCTTCGGATTCCACTGGAACGGCGGCACCGCGAACGACGTCGACGGCGGCGGGTCCGACGGGGCGGCCTGGTCCTACTACGGGCTGCGGCAGCAGGCGAACAACAGCACCATCTTCGTCGCCCCCCAGGGCAACGGCAACGGCTGGGCCAACCCCGGTGGCCAGGACGTCACCTTCGTCGACGACATGATCAGGGTGATCGAGGCAGACCTCTGCGTCGAGACCACGCAACGCTTCGCCCTCGGCTTCAGCTACGGCGGCGGCATGAGCTACTCGCTGGCCTGCTCCCGGCCAAGCGTCTTCCGCGCTGTAGCGGTCTACTCCGGGGGGCAGCTCAGCGGGTGCGGCGGCGGCACCCAGCCGGTCGCGTACATGGGGATCCATGGCATCGGAGACTCAGTGCTCAACGTCTCCGCCGGACGGTCCCTGCGCGACACGTTCGTGCGGAACAACGGGTGCACCGCACAGAGCCCACCCGAGCCGAGGGCGGGCAGCCTGACCCACATCACCACCACCTACTCCGGCTGCCGGTCCGGCTATCCGGTGGTCTGGGCCGCCTTCGACGGCGGGCACACGCCCGGACCGGTGGACGGCGGCGGGGACAGCGGCGCCAGGACCTGGACCAAGGGTGAGGTGTGGAGGTTCTTCACCCAGTTCGGTGGCAGCACCGACCCGACGACGCCACCACCGACCACCCCGCCACCGAGCGGCACGTCGGCCCTGCGCAGCACGTCCTCCGGACGGTGCCTCGACGTCAACGGCGCCTCGCAGACCAACGGCGCGGCGGCGATCATCTGGGACTGTCACGGCCAGAGCAACCAGAGCTGGACCTCGACCGCCGCCCAGGAACTGCGCGTCTTCGGTGGCAAGTGCCTCGACGTCAACGGCGCCGGCACCGCGAACGGCAGCTCGGTGATCATTTGGGACTGCAACGGCCAGTCCAACCAGAAGTGGCGGCTCAACACCGACGGCTCGATCACCGGAGTTGGTTCGGGCCGGTGCCTGGACATGGTCGGCAACGGCACGGCCAACGGCACGCGCGTCCAGATCTGGGACTGCACCGGCGCGGCCAACCAACGATGGAGCCGGAGCTGAGCCCGGCGAGGTTCCCGCAGAGGGGACCGGCCCAACGGATGTTCAACCACCCACAAGGAGGCTCAACAGTGCCACTTCGCAAACTCTCCGCCCCCTGGCTGGGGGCAGCCATGGCGGTCATGGTTCTGATCGCCGTCGGAACGTACGTCCTCACGACCGTCGCACCGGCGGCCGCGGCCACCACTGCCGGCTGCGGCAAGGCGCCCGGGCTGAACAGCGGCACCCACACCATCCAGAGCAGCGGAAAAAGCCGCAGCTTCATCCTTCGGCTGCCGGACAACTACAACAACACCTACGCCCACCGGCTGGCCTTCGGGTTCCACTGGTTGGGCGGCACCGCCAGCCAGGTCGCGGGCGGGGGCTCTGACGGAGCCTCGTGGGCCTACTACGGCATGCTCTCGCAGTCGAACAACAGCACCATCTTCGTCGCCCCGCAGGGCCTCAACAACGGTTGGGGAAACTCCAACGGTGAGGACGTCACCTTCACCGACGACATGATCCGCATGATCGACAACGCTCTCTGCGTCGACACCACCCAACGCTTCTCGGTCGGGTTCAGCTACGGCGGCGCGATGAGCTACTCGTTGGCGTGTTCCCGGCCGACGGTGTTCCGGGCGGTCGCGGCAATCGCGGCGCCGGGGGCGATCAGCGGATGCAGCGGCGGCACCCAGCCCGTGGCGTACCTGGGCATTCACGGCATCAACGACAACATTCCCAGTGGACGGTCGCTGCGCGACAGGTTCGTCCGCAACAACGGATGTGCCGCACAGAGCCCGCCCGAGCCGAGGGCCGGCAGCCTGACCCACATCACCACCGCGTACTCCTGCCAGCCCGGATACCCGGTGCTCTGGGCAGCGTTCGACGGCGGCCACCAGCAGGGCCCGGTGGACGGGTGCGCCGGCTGTGAGAGCGGCGCGCGCAGCTGGGTCAAGCAGGAGGTGTGGCGGTTCTTCACCCAGTTCGGGTCGGACGTGCCGCCCACCACTCCCCCGCCGACGACCCCGCCGCCCGGCCAGCAGAACGTGCAGATCGTGGGGAGCCCGTCCGGCCGGTGTATCGACATCCCCAACTCCAGCACCGCCAACGGCGCCCGCCCGCAACTGTGGGACTGTCACGGTGGCACCAACCAGCGCTGGACCCACACCGCCAACCGCACCCTGACCGTCTACGGCAACAAGTGCCTGGACGCCAGCGGCGCGGGCACCAGCAACGGCACAGCGGTCCTCATCTGGGACTGCAACGGCCAGGCCAACCAACAGTGGAACCTGAACTCCAACGGCACCATCACCAGCGCCCAGTCCGGGCTGTGCCTCGACGCCATCGCCTCCGGCACGGCCAACGGGACGCAGCTTCACCTCTGGGCCTGCCACGGCGGCGCCAACCAGCAGTGGGCCAGGCGCGCCTAGTACCGCGCCAACCGCCATGTCGGAGACGCGCCGCCCGGGTCCTGTCCCGGGCGGCGCGTCGCCGTAAGGCGGGATGGCGGAGACCGACACGTGCGCGGTCAAAGATCCACCAGCCGGCGGGATCATCGACTCGCGTTGGTCGCCGGCATGTCCAGGTCTAACCCGGTGCCGGTCACTGCCAGCAGGTAGGTGACGCACGGAGCGGTGGCGTGCAGGGTCAACGTGACCTCGGCGGTCTCGGCCGCGTGCTGGGTTCGCAGCAGGGCGCTGATGCCGTGAGCGCTGAAGAAGGTCACCCCGGAGAGATCGAGCGCCAAACGTGCGGGTCGCCGGGTGATCACGTGTTCGGCCAACTCACTGATGAGATGAGCGGTGCTCATGTCGACCTCGCCGGAAACGGTGATCATTGGCGCATGCCGGTCGTTGCGCAGGTCGAGCGTCATGATCGGCTTGGCGGGCTGAGCGAGGCGCCGAGTCGGTTGAGCGTGCTGCCGGGTGGGCTGAGCGTGCTGCCGGGTGGGCTGAGCGTGCTGGCGGGTGGGTTGTTCGAGGATCGACATGACGCCTCCCGATCTGGTGCATCGGTGAGTCGGACCCTCCCGCGGCGATGAGACGCGGGCGGCGGACCTGGGCGCATGTCTTGACCCGCGAACCACCCTACCCACGGCGTTCGCCGTTGACACCATTCGTGAGCGGTGGCGAGTCTCGAAGAGGTGTTGCCTATCCGGTTCGGTCCGCCGGCCCGGGGTAGGGCACATGCTGAAGGGCGGACGTCCCCAATCAGACGCGGAGCGGCACGAGCGACAGGGGGAACGTGATGGGCCGAGCGGTGCGCTCCGCGCACGCCTTCGCGGGCGGCGCGCTGGCGGTGGTGCTCGCCGGGCTGGTCGCACTCGTCACGCATCAGCCGTGGCTGTTTCCCAGTCTGGGTCCGGCGGTGATGTTGCACGTGGAGAAGCCGGCGTCGCCCGAGTCCTCGCCGCGCAACACGTTCATCGGGCACGGGGTGGCCCTGCTGGCCGGATACCTGTTCCTGGTGGCCTGCGGGCTTGCCGACGAACCCTCGGCGCTCCAGGAGGGGGTGACCGGGTTGAGGATCGTGGCGGTGGCCGGGTCACTGGCGGTGACTGCATCGGTGCTGGTGTTGCTGAAGGCGTCGCACGCCCCGGCGGGTGCGACGACACTGATCGTGAGCCTGGGCCTGCTCCGTACCCCTACCGAGTTGCTCGTCGTGGCCGGCGCGGTGGTGCTGGTCACGGTCGTCGACTGGCTGTACGGACGGGTGTCGGGCCGGCCGATGCCGCTGTGGGCGGCGCCCGCGTCGTCACCGGAAGGAGGACATCGTGGTGGACCGGATCGCCGACGCGTGGAGTGAGCCCGCGATACAGAACTGCTCGCGGTCGTACGGCGCCGCGAGGGAGAAACCGCGATCCAGCTCAAGTGGCTGCCTACCCGGATGAAGGCTGCCGCGCCCCAGGCGCTCGTCGTCGCCGACTGACAATCCGGGTATCCTGGCGGGCCTGTAGTCCACGTCCGCGTATCGGATGTGACGAATCGGCGTCGAGCAACCGGCGTTGGTCCCGGCTCCGCTCGGTAGGGGGTCCGTGCAGCGGTCCGCGTCACGCGGGCTGCCATCCCCGCGCCCAGGCCACCTCGATCTTCGACTTCCCGCGGGCGTACCGGCCATCAGGACTCGGTGCCATGACCCACTCGCCGACGGACCCCGCCGAGGCTTTCGCCGAACTCGGCCGCATCAAGCTCGCTGAGACCAGCCTCGACGACGTTCTGCAGCGAGTCGCGGAGCTGGCCAAACGGGTGCTGCCCGTGCCGGTCGAGGTGTCGGTCACGCTGGTTCGCGGTGGGACCGGGTACACCGCGGCGTTCACCGACGAACTGGCTCTCGACATGGACGAGCGGCAGTACGCCCAGGGAAGCGGTCCGTGTCTGGCCGCCGCCACCGCCGGCGACATCCTCTCCGTGCCCGAACTCACCGCCGAGGATCGCTGGCCCGACTGGGCCGAACGCGGCCGTAAGGCGGGAGTCGGCAGTTCCGTCTCGGTCGGCATGCCGATCCAGGAGGCGGTCGTCGGCGCGCTCAACGTCTACGCCCGCATCCCGCACGCCTTCGACGACGACACGGTCGCCGCGCTGGAGACCTTCGCCGCGTACGCCGCCGTCGCCCTGGCCAACGCCCAACTCTACGAGAGCACCGCGAACCTCGCCCGCCAGATGCAGGACGCGATGGCCAGCCGCGCGGTCATCGAGCAGGCGAAGGGCATCATCATGGCTGAGCGCCGGTGCAGCGCCACCGAAGCGTTCAACATCCTGGCGAAGGTCTCGCAGGACTCCAACCGCAAGCTCCGCGACGTGGCTCAGACACTGGTGGACCGGGCAGCCGGAAAGCCTCGGCGCTGACCAGGGCCGGGCACGGGCCGCGGGCTTACCGCTCGGCCTCGGTGTCCGTCGCGCCGGTCGGGGTGCCGTCGCCGTCGCGGGTCGCGTGCGACAGGTCCACCTCGGCACCGGTCCGGACGGCGTCCGCCTTCGCGTCGTCGGCGCCGACGATCTCCCCGACAGGACCGGCATCCGCGCCGTCGTCGTCGATCAGCCGCCCGGCGTCGGCCACACCGATTGGTACGTACCTGGGATCGGTCATCTCGTCCTCCTTGGGGGTTTTGCCTCGCCCCTACCGCTACCCCCAGATGTTTCCCACACACCCCCGCCCACTACTCCTCCGGGACGCGCGGCCCGACCTCTCCCCGCCTCAGGTGTTCCGCGTTGCGGTCGGCCTCGCTGTCGGCGTGCGCGGCCCCGGAGCCGGGATCCGTCGTCCGGCGCCCCTCGGCGTCCTGATACACCGCCCCGGTCTCGAGGGCCCTCTCCTGCTGGCTCTGCTCAGGCGTCGTCATGAATTCCCACTACCCTCCGGCTCCCCCAGCAAACGGTCCCGCCGGAGCTGCCCGATCAGCCGGCCGCAGGGCTACCGGGGCCGTGATCATGCATCACGCGACGCAGAACTCGTTGCCCTCGGGGTCGAGCATGACGACGTGGCCGAGGACATCGCCGTACCACTCCTCGCGGACCACAGTCGCGCCGGCGGCAACCAGATCGGGCACCTTCTGCCGGATCAACCGGGCGCGCTCGGCCAGGTCCCCGGAGCCTGGACCGGCCACCCGGATGTCGATGTGCATCCGGTTCTTGGCGGACTTTCCCTCGGGGACCTTGAGGAAGCTGATGGCAGGACCCCTGCCGTCCGGGTCGACGATGGACGCGTTGTCGGGCTCGTCGAAACCGGGCTCCTTGACATAGCCGAGGGCCAACGCCCAGAAGGCAGCGATCCGCTGGGGATCGTCGGCATCGCATCCCAGGGTCCAGAGAGTGGCCACCGCGTCAACGTACGTCAGCTATGACGCCCTGTCACCGACCCGGCTGACGCCCGGGAGCGCTGGGGACCTTGGGCACGGCGGTGGTGGCTCAGTGGCCACGGAACGCCTCCTCCAACCACCAGGAGCCGCGCGCCGCGCTGACCTTGGCGTCGATCACCAACGGCCGGGTACGGGGACCGGCGAGCCAGTGGCGTACCGGTTCGAGATCGTCGACGGTCCGGACGGTCAACCCGTCGCAGCCGTAGCCACTGGCGATCGCGGCCAGGTCGGTCTCGGGGAAGGTGACAGCCTCCAACGGGTGTCCGTCCGGGCCGAAGTGGTGCACCTCGGCCCCGTACGCCGCGTCGTCGTAGATCACCACGAGCAGGGGTAACGCCAGCCGGACGGCGGTGACCAGCTCGGTCGCGGACATGACGAAGCCACCGTCGCCGACCGCGGCGACGGTGAGCCGGTCCGGCCGGGCGACCGCCGCGCCGAGCGCACTGGCCAGACCGAGCCCGACCGACTGGAACGCCTGGGTGAAACAGAACCCAGCCACGTCCGGTACGTCGAGCCACATCGACGGGTAGCCCATGAAGTTGCCCGAGTCGACCACCACCGTCCGGTCGGCCGGCAGCAGGTCGTCCAGGGCGGTCGAGAGCGTCCTCGGGTCGATCGTCGCCGAGGCACCGCCGCCCTCATCCTGGTATGGAACCGACCGCCACCGGCCGTGGTCGCGGATCCGCTGTGCCAGCTCCGGCGTACGCCACCCGCCGGTTCCGGCGCCCGCGGGCCCGGTGGTGCCGACGCCCAACCGCGCGAGCAGCGCCTCGGCGACCGTCGACACCTCACCGGCCACCGTCAGGTCGACCGGACGGTTCACCCCGAACGCGGCCGGGTCATGGTCCACCTGGACGACGACGGCGGAGGGCGGGATCAGTTCGCCGTGCCGGGTGGTCCACATGTTCAGCGTGCTGCCCCACGCCACGACCAGGTCCGCCGTGCCGATCAGCTCGGCGGTGAGCGGGGTGGCGAAGCCACCGGCCACGTCGAGGTTCCACGGGTTGCCGGCGAACAGTCCCTTCGCCGCGGCAGAGACCGCGAGCAGCGCGCCGCACGCGTCGGCGAGCCGAGTCAGCGGTTCCCGGGCCGACCGGGCGCCCCGACCGGCGATGAAGACCGGTCGACGTGCGGCCTGGAGCGCGGCCAACAACGGCTCGACCTGCGGGGCGGTGACCGGGATAGGCGCGGCCGCAGGGACCGGGCCGGACCACGGTTCGGTCACGGCTTGCTGCACCTCCAACGGGAGGCCCAGCACCACAGTCGCGCCCCGGGCGGCGGCCCGGTACGCCCGGCCCGTGTCCTCGGCCGCGTGCGTCGCGCGTACCCGATGGAAGTCGGCCCCGACCGCGGCGGCGAGCGCCGGCAGGTCGATGAAGAAGTTCGACAGCGGCGCTGTCGCCTCCGGGGCCAGGACCACCATCGGGGTACGGCTCTTCGCGGCCTCGGTGAGGCCGGTCAGCGCGTTGGTGACGCCTGGGCCCTGGTGCACCGAGAGCAGTCCGACCGTCCCGGCGGTGCGGGCGTACCCGTCGGCCATGCTGGCCGCGCCGCCCTCGTGGGCCGCCGCCACGAACCGGGCACCGGCCGCGACGAGCGCGTTCGTGACATGGAAGTTGCCACTGCCGACCACCCCGAAGACGTGCCGTGCGCCGTGTCCGTACAGGACCCGCCCGACCACCTCGGCTACCCGCATCGGTGGCCCGGCCTACCGTTCGACGAGAGCGAGGACCCGACACGGGCTGCCGGAGCCGGAGACGATCGGCAGTGGCCCGGCGATCACCACCGCGCCGGTCGCCGGCAACTGCCCCAGGTTACGGAGCTGGGTCAGGCCGTACTTGTCCTGGCCGAGCAGGTACGAGTGGCACGGGAACGGCGGGTCGAACGAGTGGGCGGCGCCGGCGTCGGTCCCGACCGTCTCCACCCCGACGCCCTGGATCGGTGAATCCTCGGCCAGCCAGCGGGCGCACTCCACGGAGATGCCCGGGGTACGCCCCGCGTTGGCGTACCGTTCCGGGTCGTCGCCGTACGTGTCCCAGCCGGTGCGGTAGAGCAGCCAGCCACCGGTGGGCAGGGTGCCATGTTCCGCCTCCCATGCCTTGACGTGCTCGACCTCTAGCAGGAAGTCAGGGTCGGCGGCGGCGTCGGAGGCGTGGTCGATCACCACTGCCGGGGCGATCAGCTGGCTCACCGGGACCTGCGACACGTCGGCGCCCTGTTGACCGGTGACCCAGTGCACCGGAGCGTCGAAATGGGTGCCGGTGTGTTCGCCGGTGGAGAAGTTGTTCCAGTACCAGGCCGGACCGCTGTCGTCGTACCGGCTGATCTCGCTGAGCTGAAACGGCCAGGTCTGGCCGAACTGCTCGGGCAGGCCCAGGATCGGGGTCTGGTCCGAGAGCGGAGCGGTGAGGTCGACAACCTGGATCCGGCCGCTGGAAAGAGCGGCGACAAACTCCTGCAGCACCGTCATGCGGCGACGGTACACCCGCTCATGCTCCAGATTGGACCGTGCAACAGTTATCCGAGAGTACTGCGGGTGCGTGCCGCGATGCGGATGGTGGTGCCTGCGGGTCCGCTGTCGACGAGGAGGTAGTCGGCCATGTTCCCGACCACCCAGAGGCCCATTCCTCCGGTGTCGGACAGCGGCGGTCGCTCGGCGCACGGAACGTAGCGAGGGGCGCAGAAGCCCCGTCCCTGGTCAGTGACTTCACAGGTGAGCTGACCGTTCAGGAGCAGGCGTAGGTCACCTTCGCCGCCCCCGTGCCGAATCACGTTGATCATCAGTTCGTTGACCGCGATGACCCAGTTCTCGATCTCGTCATGGTCGAGGCCGCACCGGCGACTGACGGCCTCGACCTCGTGTCGGACGCGGTTGAGGTCGGCGAGGGTGAACGACGTCGAGAGCAGGGGCTCCCGAGCGGTGGGGGCATGGTGGTCGAGCGGCGGGTTCACCATCAACTCCCCTCCCTGTCGGACATGGAGCCTGGGAAGATACCCCACATCGAAGGCACAACACTGTTGATCTCGCTCCTGACGTGCCATCGGCGGCGTGCCGGCGTCTAGGCTGCCTGGGTGGCCGATGCCGAGGTGGTGACGAACGAGGAACGGCTGCGTCGTATCGAGGCGATCACCGATGCTGCCCTCTCAGGGCTGAACGTCGCCGACCTGCTCGACGAGCTCCTCGAACGGGTCCGGGATCTACTCAAGGTCGATACCGCCACCATCCTCCTGCTCGACGACCACACCGGCGAGCTCGTCGCGACCGCGGCCAAGGGCCTGGAGGAGGAGGTACGCCGCGGATTCCGCATCCGGGTCGGACGCGGCTTCGCCGGGCGGGTGGCGGCGACACGCGCGCCGGTCACGATCCATGACGTCACGCCCGACGACGTGGTCAATCCGATCCTGCTCGCCACTGGCATACGTGCCCTGCTGGGTGTGCCCATGCTCGCCAACGGCAACCTCGTCGGCGTGCTGCACGTCGGCTCCCTGGCCCTGCGGCGGTTCGGCTCCGAAGACGTGAAGCTGTTGCAGCTCGTCGCCGATCGTGCCAGCCTCGCAGGTCAGGCCCGAGCACAGGTCCTCGACCGGCAGGCAGCGCTGGCCCTGCAACACAGCCTGCTACCTGGCCGGCTACCCGACATTCCCGGCCTGGACCTGGCCGCCCGGTACGTGCCCGGCCATCACCTGGGCATCGGCGGCGACTGGTACGACGTGTTCACGTTGCCCTCGGGCTGGCTGGGCGCCGTCATCGGTGATGTCTCCGGCCACGGGCTGCCATCCGCCGTTGTCATGGGACGCATCCGCAGCGCGCTACGCGCCTACGCCCTCGATTCCGACGATCCCGCCGCGGCGCTGACCTCCCTCGACCGCAAGATCCACCACTTCGAAGCGGGCACTCTCACCACCGCCGTCTACGCCCTGATCACACCCGACCGGACGAGGGTGCATCTCTCCTCCGCGGGCCACCTACCACCACTGCTGGCCGTCCCCGGCCATCCCACCGCGCTCGTCAACCTGACGGTGGACCGGCCACTCGGGGTGGGCCGACCATCAGTCAATCGCCGCACCACCGTTCTGGACCTACCGCCGGGCGCGGCGCTCGTCTTCTACACCGACGGACTGGTCGAACGTCGCAGCGAACTGATCGACACTGGCATCGAGCGCCTCGCCGACGCCGTGCAGTCGGGGCCAGCCGAGGCGTTGTGCGACCACATCATGGCCACCAGCGCGGAGGAGCACCCTAACGACGACATCGCCCTGCTGGTCATCCGCCGCCAACCACCACCGGATCAAGCCGCTGTGGCAGCTGATTCGGATGTACTGCGATAACCGACGGCAATCGCGCCGTTCTCGGTCGTCGGCGGCCGACATGGCACGATGGCCGTGTCCTGCGCCGCCGGTGGCCGGGCACGACACTGATGGAGTCGGGATGTCAGAGCTGGCCGGCCCGCCGGTGCCAGGGTTGGCGAAACTGTGGACGCACGACCCGGTCACCGCCGGCCCGTATCGCCTGGTCGGGCGGTTGGGCGCGGGTGGGCAGGGGGTCGTCTATCTCGGCGAGGACGACGCCGGTGACCGGGTCGCGGTCAAGATGGTGAACGTCGATCTGAGTGATCCACGGGCGCGGTCGCAGTTCGTCAAGGAGATCGCCGCCGCCCGCCGGGTCGCCCCGTTCTGCACCGCGCAGGTGCTCTTCGCGGAGGTGGACGGCGAGCGGCCGTACGTGGTCAGTGAGTTCATCGAGGGCCTGACCCTGCACCGGCACGTCCGCGAGCGTGGTCCGGTGACGGGTAACGCCCTGCACCGGCTCGCGGTCGGCACCGTCACGGCGCTCGCGGCGATCCACAGTGCCGGGGTGGTGCACTGCGATCTGAAGCCGGACAACGTGGTGCTGGGCGAGGACGGTCCTCGGGTGATCGACTTCGGTATCGCCCGGGCGTTGGGCAACACGGAGACGGCGTCGAGCCGGGTCATGGGGACCACCGCGTACATGGCGCCGGAGCGGTTCCGCAACGACCCGATCGGTCCACCCTGCGACGTCTTCGCCTGGGCGGCCACTATCGCCTTCGCCGCCGGTGGTCGGCCGCCATTCGGCAACGACTCGCTGTTCGCCGTGATGCACCGGGTGCTGAACGAGTCGCCCGACCTGCCGGCGATGCCTCCCGTTCTGGACGAGCTGATCCGGGAGTGCCTGGCCAAGGATCCGGCGGACCGGCCGGCTGCCGAGCGGGTGTTGGTGCGGCTGCTTCGGCAGGACGGCAGGGTCACCGAGCCGCTACGTCGGGAGAGCCTGCTCGAGGTCGGCAACGAGACGGCGGGCGCGCCGACTCCCGACCAACCGCTCCCCCAGCTCACGCCGACGGCACCGCAACCGGGCGCGACGCAGCCGCAGGTGCCGGCCCGGCCGACGGTGCCGACCCAGGCCCAACCGATCCAGCCGGCGCACCTAACGGTGCCTACGCAGCCGGCGGACCTGCCGGCGACGGAACCGGGCGTTGGTGCTGAAGGCGGCGGCGCGTTGCGGCGGCTGCGTCGTGAGGCCCTTGACGCCTGGGGCATTTCGACAGCGCTCTTCCTCGGTTCGGTTGGCGCCGCCGCCGGCTACGTCGCGTCGAGCGCCGTTGGCCCGGCTGCCACGGTCGGTGCGGTCGCCTTCGTCGTGGTCTACCTGGTTCGGCTGCTGGTCGCGACGGCCCTCGGGAGACGGCCCGGCCGCGGGTGACCGGCGCGCCGGGGTCGGGGTCGCCGACTGGCGCCGCATCGATAGGTTGACTGCCACCAGTCGCCCGCCGAGGAGGACGTCCCGATGGCCCCACCCGCTACGCGCACGCGGCAGTGGTTGCCGTACACCGCCGCCGTCACCGCCGGGCTGGTGGTCATCGCCGGGGCGTTCGTGTTCGTCCGACAGCGCGAGGCGGGCAACGACTGCGCCATCATCCTCCAGGTCAACTCCTCGACGGAGAAGGCGGCTCTGCTGGTCGACCTGGCCGAGCGCTACAACAGCAGCGATCGGTCGATCAAGGGCGGTGGCTGCGCCCAGGTGCACGTCAGCGCGTTGAACTCGGGCAAGGCCACCGAGGCGCTGGCTTCCGGCTGGACCCACACCGGTCTGCCGCAACCACAGGTCTGGCTGCCGACGTCGAGCCTGTGGACCGGCCAGCTCCGGCTGCTCGACGAAGCCGCCGGGCGGGAGCTACAAACTCCGGACCGCTACCCGTCGATCGCCAACAGCCCGCTGGTGATCGCGATGCCGCAGCCCAAGGCCGAACTGGTACGCAAGCGCGGATCGTTGGGCTGGGGAGAGATCCTGGGCCTGTCCGGGCGGGACGGGTGGGCGGACTTCGGCAAGCCGGAGTGGGGTCGCTTCACCTTCGGCAAGGACAACCCGAACCTGTCCACCTCCGGGCTGGCGGCGACCATCGCCACCTACTACGCGGCGGTGCAACGGGCCAGCGACCTGACACGGTCCGACCTGGCCGACCCGGCGGTCACCCAGTTCGTCCGCCGGATCGAGGCCAACGTGTCGCACTACAGCGACGACTCGGTGGACCTGCTGCGCAGCCTCGCCGAGGCGGACCTGGCCGGCGGCGCGGGCAGCACTGACGACATGAGTGCCATCGTCCTGCAGGAGGAGCTGGTGGACCTCTACAACACGGGTGCGCTGAGCCCTCGGCAGGAAGGGCAGGAGCGGGGCCGCAGGCCGAACGTCCCGCTGGTCGCGGTCCATCCCAAGGAGGGCACGTTCAACCTGGACCACCCCTTCGTGGTGCTGCCCTCCGCCGACGAGCGCCAGCGCGCGGCAGCGGCCGACTTCCAGAAGTTCCTGACCGAGGACGCCCAGCAGGAGAGCTTCGCCCGCCTCGGCTTCCGGGACCATGAGCGGCGCGCCTCGGCGGAGTTGCTCGCCAGCGTCGGCGCCGAGCCCAGCGGCGGGCTGAACTACTTCGAGCCGCCGGCCCCGGAGGTGGTCGGCGCGATGTTGGACGGTTGGCGCACGCTCCGCAAGAAGGCCAACATCCTGATCGCCCTGGACACCTCGGGGTCCATGCTGGCGAAGGTCGGCACCCGTTCCCGATTCGAGGTCGCCGCGGCGGCGGCGGGCAAGGGTCTCGCACTGCTCAACAGCGAAGACCGGGTGGGGCTCTGGTCGTTCTCCTCGGAGACCAAGCAGCAGCCGAAGAGCCCTTATCGGCAAGAGGTCCCTCTCGGCGAGTTCGATCAGAAGCGGCTCAACAGCAAGATCGCCGGCCTGCAGGTCGCTGGCGATACCGCGCTCTACGCGACGGTCCGGGCCGCACACCGAGAGCTGCTCGAACGGTACGACCCGCAGCGGATCAACGCGATCGTCGTGCTGACCGACGGCAAGAACGAGTACAGCAAGGACAACGACCTGGCCCGGTTGCTCGCCGAGGTCGCCCTGGACCCGCGGCGTCCGGTGAAGGTGTTCTGCATCGCCTTCGACCGGGATTCGGACTTCGCCACCCTGGACCGGATCGCCAAGGCATCGTCGGGCAAGGCCTACGACGCCACCGACCCCACCAAGGTCGACGAGGCGTTCGTGAAGCTGGTCAGCAGCTTCTGACACTTCCCGCTGGGACAACCAGACCGGTGGGGGCCAGGCGCTCGGCCTGCCCCCCACCGGCTCTGCCGTCAGACCAGTCGGCGGCGGACCCACCAGAAGGAGAACAGGGACAGCACGACGGTCAACGCGATCAGCACGCCGAACTCCCGCCATTGCAGGCCCCAGAACTTCGAGCCGGGCACGTAGCTCACCTTCAGGCTGAGGTTCTGCTCCCCCAGCCACCTCTGGCACGCATCGCGCCCACCGGGCGCCCTCGGCCCGCACTGGGTCATGTCGGCCGGACCGGTGAACTCCGCTCCGGTCGAGGTGATCGTGGTGCTCGACACGACCCAGTCACCCCTGCGGTCGGGCTCGACGTGGACCGTCATCCGCCCGGTGTCGGGGCTCATCGAGATCCCGAAGTCACCGTCGAACGCCAGGGGGCTGACCGTGGTGACCGGCTGGGCCAGCCAGGGGCGCACCACGAACGGCGCGGCGATCTGGAGGCTGACCACCACCAGCAGGGTCACCGCCATCGCGGCGAGGGTCCGCCGCAGCAGCAGCCCGGTGGCGACACCCACCACGAAGGCCAGCGTCGCGTAGCCAATCGGCACGATGCCCCGGGCCGCGAACACCAGCGGGTTCATCCGGTCCGCCGAGGCCCCGTCGATCGGCTGCGCCCACTCGGTCAGCACCAGGCTGAGCAGGCCGGCACCGAGCGCGGCGGCGCCGCCCCCGACCGCGAGCTTGACCAGCAGCCAACGCCCGCGGCTGACGGATTGGCTGAAAACCATGCGGTACGTGCCAGACTCCAACTCCCGAGCCACCAACGGCGCGCCCCAGAAGATGCCCACCAGGGCAGGCAGTAGATAGAGGGAGCCGATGGCGGCGATGTGGACCTCACTCGCCCATCCCGGTTGCAGCGCCTGGAGGAACGTCTCGGCGGCGGCACGACAGGCATCGCCCTGGCAGCCGGTGTATCCGGTCTGCGTGGCCAGCTCGGTGACCTCCGACCAGGTCAGCGCCAGAGCGCCCAGCAGCGCAAGCAACAGGGTGCCGGTGGCCAGGGCCGGGGTGCGGAACTGCCGCCAGGTCATCCAGATCATCGCTGCCCCTCCAGAACCCGACCCGTACCGTCGCTGGTGGCACCGCTCATGTACGCCAGCACGATGTCCTCCAGGTCCAGCCGGTCGACCTGCCAGGACGGGTCGACGATCGGCGCGGTGCTGCGCACCACAAGTGTCGACTGCACCTCGGTGTGACTCTGCTCGACCAAGGCTCGCCCGACGCCCAGCTCGGTGGTGTCGCGCCGCCGCCCGACCAGACGGTGGTGGGTGGCGAGCAGGTCGTCCACGTCGCCGGCCACCCGTACCCGGGAGGCGACCAGCACGATCAGGTGGTCGCAGACCCGTTCCAGGTCGGCGACCAGGTGCGAGGACATCACGATGCTCATGCCCTGCTCGGCAGCCAGCTCCATCAGCCCCTGCAGGAAGTTGCGTCGGGCGAGCGGGTCGAGTGCCGCCACCGGCTCGTCGAGCAGCAGGAGATTGGGACGCTTCGCCGCTGCCACGGTCAGGGCCAGTTGGGCGCGCTGGCCGCCGGAGAGCTTGCCTGCCTTCTGTGCCGGGTCCAGGCCGACCTGGGCGATGCGCCGCTCGGCGAGCGCAGCGTCCCAGGACGGGTTGAGGTGCGCGCCCATCCGCAGGTGGTCCGCGACGGTCAGGCCGGCGTAGACCGGGGTGTCCTGCGCGACGAACCCGACCCGCGGCGACCCGCTGACCGGCAGTGCGCCGAGGACCTCGATCCGCCCCGCGGTCGGATCGAGCAGCCCACAGGCCAGTTGCAGCAGCGTGGACTTGCCGGCGCCGTTCGGCCCGACCAGGCCCACGACGTGGCCGGCCGGAATGTCCAGAGTGCAGTCCTTCAGTGCGGAGCGCCGACCGTACCGCTTGGTCAGACCGTCCGTGATCAGGGCGCTAGTCATCCTCGGGCCTCCGAAAATGTCCGAAAGCTGCTGAGGAAGAGCGCCTCGATGCTCTCGTCGTCCAGGCCCGCCTCCCGTGCCTCGGTCAGCCAGCGGGCCAGGCCCTGCCGCAGCGGCTCGTGCTTGCTCAGCGAGTCACCGACCAGCGTGCGGGTGACGAACGTGCCCAGCCCGGGCCGGGCGGTGACCAGGCCCTCGTACTCCAACTCGCGGTACGCCTTGGACACGGTGTTCGGGTTGATAGCGACCCGGGCGACCACCTCCTTCACTGTGGGCAGCTTGTCGCCCTCGTTGAGAACTCCGAGCCGGAGCGCGTGCCGTACCTGTCGGATGAGCTGCATGTACGGCGCGACCCCGGACCGTGAGTCCAGGTGAAACTCGATCACCTCGCCACCCCATTCCACTAGTTGCCTAGTAGAATAGGGCCACGGAGGGTCTGTCCGCTACCTCGTTGCGATGGGTCCCACCGACGTGATTACAGGCCCAGGCTCCGCAGGGTCGGTACGGTCTGGCCCACCCAGGCGAGGTCGGCGTCCTCGCGAGCGCCCTGGGTGCGTTGCGTGCCGGCCAGGAACCACAGGAAATAGGTGGTGTAGCCGGGCGCGCTGACGACTGTGTGGTACCCCTCGGGCATCATCTGCATGACGTGATCGCGGATGGTGACGTTCTCCTCGTACCCGTCGTCGGTGTAGACCCGGCTGATGCCGAACCCGTTCGCCGGGTTGACGCGGTAGTAGTACATCTCCTCGTGTGCGGCCTCGGCGGGCAGGTCGTCGACCTTGTGCCGGTGCGGCGGGTAGGTGCTCCAGTTGCCCGAGGGCGTGTAGGTCTCGCCGACGATGAGCCGGCGGGCGGGCAACTCCGGCTGGGAGATTTCGGTGAGGATCTGGTGGTAGGTACGGCCAAAGTTGGCCGCTCCCCAGCGGCCGGTAACGACCTGCTCCGGTGCGATGACATAGGGGTCCGTGGCCAGTTCGCTGGGTGCGCTGGGTAGGGCTATCTCCACGGCGGTGACCGCCTCGACTGTCACCGCCGAGCCGGCCGGGATGTAGACGGAGTGCGG
Source organism: Micromonospora sp. NPDC048842 (assembly GCF_040649935.1). Taxonomy (NCBI): domain Bacteria; kingdom Bacillati; phylum Actinomycetota; class Actinomycetes; order Micromonosporales; family Micromonosporaceae; genus Micromonospora; species Micromonospora sp. NPDC048842. The sequence goes on from NZ_JBEZGK010000001.1 coordinate 198,685, forward strand.
CTTGCCGGAGAAGACGTCCGGACGCTGGCCGACCTGCGGGAAGTGGCGGCCGGCGACAGTGAAGCTGGCAGTGCCACCGAGGATGACGGCCAGGATCTCCCGGTCACCGGACTCGCCGGTCCAGGACTCGCCGGCCGACAGCCGCAGCAGCGTGAAGTCCAGCAGCCGGCAGGGATTGAAGGGCAGCGTGTTCCGGCCGTCGACGGCGGGAATGGAGCAGTGGTAGCGGTAGTCCATGGTCACCTTTCGGAATGCGGGGCGGGGCGGGTCGGGGCGCGGTGGTCACCAGGGGCTGGTCCAGCCCGGGATGGTGGCGCGGGTGAGGGCTTCCAGGTAGAAGTAGTCGCCCCACAGGGTTCCCTCGTCGACGCCGACGCTCTTGGGTTTGTCGTAGACGCCGTGCAGGATCAGCGCGTTCGAGAACGGATGACCGTCGGTGGAGTAGTGGCCGATGAGCGAACGCAGGATCTCGGCGGCGGCTTTCCGGTACCGGTCGGCGCTGGCCGTGTCGTCGGTGAGGCCGTCCGCCAGTTCGACAAGGCCGCAGGCGGCGATGGCCGCTGCCGAGCTGTCCCGCTCCTGTCCGCTGCCGTCGCCGAACTCCAGATCCCAGTACGCGACGTGGTCGTCCGGCAGGTGGGCGAGGAAGCGGTCGGCGCAGGTCCTCGCGGCGGCGAGCAGCGCGGGGTCGCCGATGTGCCGGTGGTTGAGGCTGAACCCGTAGATGCCCCATGCCTGCCCACGCGCCCAGCAGGAGTGGTCGGAGTGGCCCTGTTCGGTTTCGCCGCGTAGTGGCGCGCCGCTGGCCGGGTCCCAGTAGAAGGTGTGGAAGGTGGTTCCGTCCGGACGCAGGATGTGCTGGCGCAGCTGAGCGGTGTGCCGGCGGGCCGCTGCGGCGTAGCGGTCGTCGCCGGTGGTCTGGCTGGCCCAGAAGAGCAGCGGCGTGTTCATGAGGCTGTCGATGATCGTGCGCCCGCGTTGGCGGGGGTCGTTCAGGTCGCCCCAGGCCTGGATGATTCCGGCTGGTTCGAGGACGCGCGTCATCAGGTGGTCGGCGGCGGCGAGGGCCGCCTCTCGGGCCTGTGGGTCGCCGGTACGGCGGGCCGGGGTGACGCAGGCGAGGGTGTAGAGGAAACCGAGGTCGTGGGTGTCGAGGTCGATGCCGTCGGTCACCCGGGCCGCGAAGCTGTCCACGTGGGAGAGCGCGGCCCGCAGGTGGCGCTCGTCGCCGGTCAGGTCATGTGCGAGCCAGAGCATGCCGGGCCAGAAGCTGGTGGTCCAGCCGACGTTGGCGCCCTCGGGCTGGCCACCGCTCGCTGGCCGGAGCGGGTAGCGGTTGGCGTCGGTGGTGTCCGCCGGGTACCGGTCGCCGAAGGTGGCGATGTTCGCGTCAACGGTACGTATCGCGGCGGCCACCGCGGCCGCCGTGGCCTCTGCGTCGGAGCTGGGACGGACGTCGGTCGCCGTCATGGATGCTGTTCTCCCTCGTGGGTCCGGTCCGGTGCCGGGCAGGTGTGTCGTCGGCGTCCCGGCTCGATGGCCGGAACCTGATGCTCAGGTGGTCTGGGGTGCGGTCGTCGGTGGGTCGAGGGCGGCGCGCAGTGTGAAGCGGCTGTTTGCCCAGACGACGTAGAGCAGTGGCGCCGCGGCGAGGCCGAGCGCGATCGCGGGACGGGCCGCCAGGATCTGGGCGAGCAGCACGAGGACGAGCAGAGACACGGCGCTGAGGTACCAGCGGCGCACCGCCAGGTACACGCAGGCGCGGGCCACCTCACGCAGCCGCGCTGTGGGTCGGTCGGCGAGGGTCACCAGCCCGAGCAGCGTGGTAGCGACGGTGAGGACGATCAGGGTCGCCAGCACCGGCAGGGCGAGCGCTCCAACCCGGTGGCCCCACGCGACGCGGGCGTCGACGGCGAGCACTACCAGGGCAGTCATGGCCGCCGCCGTCCAGAGCATCGCCGGTCGGGCGGTGGCTCGCCAGGCGCGGCAGTAGGTGCGCAGCACGCCGCCGGTGTCGCCTGCCGAGTAGGCGGACATGACAGCGAAGGCCGCACAGAGCCCTGGCGCGCAGAGCGGAGCGGTCAGCGCGTACAGCGGCCACGAGCGCGCCGCGTCGGTGGTGAACGCGAGCGTCACCAGTGGCAGGCAACCGAGCAGCAGCAGCAGGTTGGTGGCGAGCGCGGCGTAGATCCCGTCGAAGACGGCGGTGATGGTGTCGTGGCGCGGACGCGGCATCATCGGTCAGCCCTTCAGTCCGGTCGAGGCGACGCCCTCGATGAAGTAGCGCTGGCCGAGCAGGAAGATGACAGCGACGGGCAGCACTGACAGCACCGAGCCCGTCATGATCAGCGCGTACTCGGCGTTGTACTGGGAGATGAAGGTGTTCAGCCCCAGCTGGATGGTGCGCAGCTCCGGACTGCGCAGGTAGACGAGCGGGCCGAGGTAGTCGTTCCAGGTGGTCGTGAACATCAGCAGGGCCAGACTGGCCAGCGCCGGCCGGGACAACGGCAGGATGATCCGTCGGTAGATGCCGTATTCGCTGAGCCCGTCGACCCGCGCCGCTTCGCTGAGCTCCTCGGGGATCGTCTCGTAGAACTGCTTCATCAGGAACACGCCGATCGCGCCGAACGCCTGTATCGCGACGATCGACCACAGCGTGTTCGACAGGTGCAGCTTCGACATGAGGATGAACTGCGGGATCATGTACGACTGCCAGGGCACCGCGATCGTCCCGACGTACGCCAGGAAGAGCAGGTTGCGGCCGGGGAAGCGGACGCGGGCGAAGCCGTAGGCCGCGAAGCTGCCGGTGAACACCTGCAGGAAGGTGACCATCACCGACAGCAGCAGGGTGTTCCACAGCCACGTCGTCATGTCCGAGCGCTGCCAGATGTCGAGGTAGTTCCGCCACACCACGGGATCGGGGAGCCAGGTGATCGGGATGGTGAAGACGTCGTTGTTGGTCTTCAACGACGCCACCACCATCCAGAAGAACGGCAGCAGCAGCCCGGCCGCCGCGAGCACGAGAGCGGCGTACCCGAGGAGCCGCCCGCCCAGGGACCGGACCGGCCGGCGGGGCGCGCGGCGATTGCCGGGCGCGGCGACGGCCGGGGTGGGCAGGGAGAGGTCGGTAGCGGTCATCAGCTGTTCCTCCGCTTGTTGACCATGAACTGGATGACCGTGATGCCGAAGCAGATGGCGAACAGGACGATGGAGACCGCCGAGGCGTAGCCGAACTGGTTCTCCTCGAAGCCCTTCTGGTAGATGTACTGCGAGAGCACGAGTGTCGACTGGCCCGGTCCGCCGCCGGTCATCACGAGGATGAGGTCGAAGACCTTGAAGCTTTCGATGGTGAGCAGCACCGTGACGAAGAAGGTAGTAGTTCGTAACCCGGGGAGGGTCACGTGCACGAACCGCTGCCACGGTGAGGCGCCGTCGGTCTCGGCCGCCTCGTAGAGCTGGGCCGGGATGGTCTGCAGGCCGGCCAGGAACAGCAGCATGTAGTAGCCCATGTACCGCCAGGTGCCGACGATGATGACCGCCGGCATCGACCAGGTCGCCGACGCGGTCCAGCCCGGCGGATTGTCCACCCCGACGGCACCGAGAAGAGCGTTGATCGGGCCGTACTCAGGGCTGAACAGCTGGTTCCAGACGACCGCGATCGCCACGATCGAGGTGATGTAGGGGAAGAAGGCGATGGTACGGAAGAACCGCACGCCGCGCAGTTTGCGGTTGAGCAGCAGCGCCAGCCCGAGTGCTGCCGCGAGGGTCAGCGGAATGTGGAAGACGGCGTAGTAGACGGTGTTGCGCAGTGCGGTCCAGAAGCTCGAGTCATCCCACATCCGCCGGAAGTTGGCGGTGCCGGTCCACTCGGCCACCCCGAAGACGTTCCAGTTCGTGAAGGCCACGTAGAACAGCACGACGACGGGTAGCAGGGTGAGCACGGCGAAGCCGATGAAGTTGGGAAGGATGAACGACCAGCCGGCGACCGTGTTGCGCGACACCAGCCGCCGGTTCCTGGGTCTCGTGCGCGGCAGGGTTGCCATAGGGAGTCTCCGGAAGCGTTCGGCCTGGGGGCGGGACCGGCGTGCGGCGCAGGCGCGCCGGGCCCGCCATCGGCTCACTGGTTGAGGACTTCGTTCTTGGCGCGGTCCCGCGCCTTGCTCAGCTCCGCGTCGACGCCCTTGCTGTCGGAGAGGATCGCCGAGTGCGTCTCGTTGAGGAGGTTCTGCAGGCCGGCGGTGTGCTTCGACACGGGGTTCTCCGGCTTGATGGTGTGCTTGGAGTAGGCGAACTTCGACAGGTCGTCCTGCGGTACGCCGTCCAGCCCGAACAGCGTCGCGGTGACCGCGTCGGTGACCTGGGCCGGGGTGATGCCGATCCCGGCCAGCGCCTTGCCGGCCTCCGGGCCGGCCGCGTACTTGAGAAAGTCCTTGGCCGCGGCGGTCTTGGACTTGCTGATCTTCGGGTTGATCCCCAGGCCGGTCGGATCACCGAAGGTGACAGGCGTGGCGGAGGTGCCGGTGGTGGACTTGTCGAACTGCGGCGCCGGCGCCATGCCCCACTGGAACTTGTCGGCGTCACCGCTCTGTCGTTGGTTGAGCAGCGTGGCCACGTACCAGGTGCCCATCAGCAGCATCGCCGACTGCTGCTTGCCGAACTGCGCCTGATAGGTGAGCTTGTTGGTCTTCGCGGTGCCGAAGGTTGGCTGCGCGCCCGCCGCCTGCAGGTCAAGTGACCGCTCGTAGTACGGCTTCAGGTAGCCGTAGTCCCCGGAGAGCAGGTCCGCGTTGGGGGTCTGGGCGAGCGCGAATCCCTGCACTGTCGACTGGAAGGTGTGCTGGTACGCGCCGGTCGCCTTCGAACCGGCCCCCTTCAGCCCGGTGTGCAGTCGCTTCGTCGCGTCGGTGTAGTCGTCCCAGGTCCAACTGCCGTCCGGCGGCGCCACCTTCGCCTTCGCGAACAGGTCCTTGTTGTAGAACAGCACCCACGAGTCCTGCCGGTACGGCACCGCGTACGACTTGCCATCCACCTGGTACGACGCGAGCGCCGGGCTCGAGCCGAGACTGGAGGTGGCGTCCGAGACGTCGAGCAGCTGACCACCGCTCTGGTACGTGTAGAAGTTCTTGAGGTTCTTCATGACGTAGACGTCCGGGGCGGTGCCGGCGGCCAGGTCCGTGATCATCTGGGTGTCGTAGTCGTTGCCTGGGGCGTACTCCTTGAGCTCCACAGTCACGTTCGGGTGGGTCGCCTTGAAGCCGTCGGCGAGCGCCTTGAACTCCGGCGTGGACGACAGGCTCCAGCCAGCCAGGCTGATCGTCACCGGGGCATTGGGGTCGACTGGCTCGTCTCCGCCGCCGCAACCGGTAAGAACAAGCGTCAGGGCCATCGCAGCGCTGATGACGGCCGGTATCGCACGCTTCATCCCTCTCTCCTTAGGTCAAAGGGCCCGGACGGGCCCGCACTGCTACCAGGACGCCTGGGTGGGCCTGGCATGCTCCGTGTCCAGACGGGTCGACGTGCTGATCCCGTCGGGCCAGTCGACCGCCAGGTGAAGGCCGTCGACGTCCTCGTCGACCGCGACCTGGCATGCCTGCTCGGCCGTGGCCACCGGCACCCTGGACAGTTCGGTGAAGGTGGCGGCCCACGCGCCCGGCCGGACGGGGTGGTCCAGCCAGGGCACGACCAGCCCGCCGGCCAGGGGCCCGCCGTGCGCAACGGCGGTGACGCCGGCCGTTCCGCCGCCGTGCAGGCTTTCGAGCCGGCTGGTCAGGTCGGCCCCGGTCGCGACCGCCACACCGCCGCCGGCGGTGGCCGTCGCATTCCCGGCGATGGCCCAGCCGCCGATCCGTAGCCTGAGCGCAGCCGCCTCGACGCCGTCGGCGAGGCCGTCGACACGGGTCAGACGTAGTTCCCAGGGGCCGCGGACCAGCGAGTACACAGTGAGGTGCCCGGCCGGTCGGGACCTGCCCACCCGGCCGCCGCCGTGATCGCGCTGACCGGGATTCGGGTCGACCCAGTGGGCGAGGGCACGTGACCCGGCCACGCCCATGCCGTCGGTGCCGACGCGAACGGTTAGCAGGCGCATGCCGGCGCGGTGGGTGACCCGGCCCGCGTCGTCGACGAGAGTGACGGACTGGTCGAGCGGACCGTCCCAGCCGCTGTCGTCGAGGACCGGGGTGGTGGCGGTGGAGTAGCCCAGTCGGGCGTAGAGCGGGGAATCTGAGACGGTGGCACCCTCGACGGCGTGGTCGGTGCCGTGGTTGGCGACGCGGACGATGCCGTCGGCACGGGTGCCAGAGATCAGCCAGCCTGGCGCGTGTATCGCCCGCACCGCGTCCCGCTCCTCGACAGGCAACGGCTCTTCGGGAGCCGTCCAGATCGGATGGTCGGCGGGTAGCGCGATGCCGAGCAGGCCCTTGCTGGCCCAGTACGGCGAGCCCGGCCCGGAGTACGACTGCGCGAGTCGCGGCCACGGCCCGTGCCAGCCGAGGGTGAGCAGGCCTCGTTGATCCGGGGCGCCGTTGGCCACGAAGTGACGCACGATGCGGGTGGCCGCGCCGCGCAACCGGCCGAGGCTGACCGATGGCACACCGGCGATGGCGCCAACCCAGAACGGCGCCGCCGCGGCGAAGCGGTAGGTCAGGCTCCGCCCCTGAATCAACGGTGATCCGTCCGCGCCCACGAGCGCGACCGCGTCGCCCAGAAAGCGGTCGAGGCCGGCCAGGTCCCGCTCGCGGCGCTGCTCGGCCAGGTCAGCGGCGCCGGCCATCCGCGCCCACAGCGTCGGGTAGAGGTGCAGGGCCCAGCCCACGTAGTGGTCGTAGGCGCGGTCCGGCCCGTCGGACATCCAGCCGTCCCGGCGGGCGAAGCCGTCGTGCGAGCGCAGGTCCTCGGCCATCTCGTCGAGCGAGTGCGGCCCGCCCACCGAACGCAGAAACGTCTGTACGACCAGCCGGAACCAGACCCAGTTGATCCGTGGGTACGTGTCGTCGCCAACTGCCGGGCGCAGGTAGTCCACCACCCGCTGGCGCACCACGGATGGCAGTCGATCCCAGATCCACGGGCGGGTCATGTCCAGGACCAGCGCGATGGAGGCGGCCTCCACCTTGGCCTGGGGGTGCTCGTCCAAGCGCACCCAACGGTCTGCGGAGCTTGGGTCGGTGCCGGCGGTGATGCCTGCCGCGTACCGGTCCACGAGCTCGTCCACGCCCACCCCTCGGGCACCCGCGATGCGGAACCCGGCCAGCAGGAAGGTGCGGGCGAAACCCTCCAGTCCGTCGACGGCCCGCCCGTAGCCGCCCTCCGGCCCGGGGAAGGTGACGAGGGCGTGCCCGGGAGACGCGAACGGTCGGGCGGCGGCGAGGATCCGGTCGGCGAGGGCCAACCAGTCATCGCGGCTCCAGGTCGCGGCGGTAGCGACATCCGAGTCCGTCGCCGGTGCCACCCGGCCAGTCGTCCTGAACGTCATCCGTGGTCCTGTCGCATCGATCCGTCTCCGTCGACTGTGGCGAGCGGGGCGTTGCCCATGAATGTGACGTGCAGGCATCCCAGGGTTTCCGAAGTAAAACGCTCACAAAGGAGCAAGTCAATGCCGTTCCCAAACCGATATGAGCACACCCGATCAAGGGAGCGCACAACACCGCCGTGAAACGCCAAACGCTCTGATACGATCACAATCGTTCATAGCCGCTCCACCGCCAGAGGAGTCATGACCGGCCCGGCGGAGCACGACTCCTATGCTCTTCGTCGGGTGGGGAGATCAGCCGATCCGGCTCGCGATCGACGTCACCGCGTTCGGCCCGGCCGGCGAGGTCGTCCGCACCATGCAAGAGCTCTCGCCGCACAAAGCGCTCCTCGGAGGTCACCCATGACCAAGGACAGCCCCGTCGTCACCACGACGGAGGCCCCCCGAGGGCCGCTCCAGGTCGCCCGCCGACAGCAGCTGTTGGCGGCCCTGCAACGCGACGGCTCGATGCGCATCTCTGACCTGTCCCACGCGCTTGGTGCCGCGCCGGTCACCATCCGGCGCGACATCGCGGAGCTCGCCGCCGAAGGGTTGGTCCGCCGGGTCCACGGCGGGGTCGCCCTGCTCCTGCCGGACGACGTCCCGGCAGCCGATGAGCCACCTGCCGCTGGTCGGGACCCGCTGGTCGGGCGCGCCCTCGGCATGCTCGTGCCCTCCCTTGACTACTACTGGCCGGACGTGGCTCGCGGCGTCGAGGGGGCCGCCCGTGAGCTGGACATGCGTGTGGTGTTGCGCGGCTCCTCCTACGACAGTGAGGACGACCAGCCGCAACTGGCCCGCATGGTGGGGCGGATGGACGTCGACGCCCTGATCATCGCGCCGAGCATGGACACACCGACCGCCGAGCGCACCATCGAGTGGCTCGACGAGGTCGGCGTCCCGGTCGTCCTGCTGGAACGCACCGCTACTGTAGGCAGCCACCACGCTGTCATGGAGTCGGTGGTCACCGACCACGCGCTCGGTGCGGCCATGGCGGTACGCCATCTCACCTCGCTCGGCCACCGCAAGGTCGGCCTGGTGCTCGACGCCAACAGCCCCACCAGTCAGCACGTACGGCGCGGCTGGCGCGACGCCACTACCGAGTGCGGCCTCGACTCGGACGCGACGGTGGTGGCTGTGGTGCCCGACGCGCGGTCGCCCGAGCGGGACAGCGTGCTCAACGGCATCCTCGACCAGTGCCAGGCGACCGGGACGACGGCGCTGCTCGTGCACGCCGACGCCGAGGCGATCGCGCTGGTGCAGCACTGCGAGGAACGGCACCTGTCCGTACCCGGCGACCTCTCGATAGTGGCGTACGACGACGAGGTCGCCGGGCTCTTCAGCCCGCCGCTGACCGCGGTCCGACCGCCTCGACGCTCGATCGGACGAGCCGCCGTGCGTCTCGTCGCCGACCGGCTCGCCGACCCCGACCGCCCCACCCACCGGGTCGTCATCAGCCCGTCGCTGCGGATCCGAGGGACGACCGCGCCGCCACCCGCGTAGGCGGCCCCTCCCCGGTCCGGGACGTTCGCCATCAGCGACCAGCCGGACAGCGGGACGCCCGGCTGGCAGATCAGACGTAGTGCTGCCGACGAGCGCGCATCCACCGGATGCGGCTACGTGAGCGCATCGCTACTATGGGTCAGCAACCCAGAGGGAAGGGGTCGTGCCCGCGTGCGAAGTCCCGTCAGCGGAACCGCGTCGGCGTCTGCGCCGGACCGGTCCGCGCCGCTTGCGGCCGGACGGCTGCGCAGGCTCGCCCGTTGGTTGGCGCTGATCTCGGCCGCCGTCGGGGCCGGTTTCGTCATGGCCGCCCTGTTGCAGGGGCCGGCCGCCGCCGACGGGGTGCGCAGCGGGTCCGGTGACGAGCCTCATCGGAGGATCGGCGGTCTGGTCGAGTCGGTCGCGCGGCTCACTGTCGCCGAGCGCCCCAGCCAGGACCGTCAGCGAGCGGCGGCTGCCGACGACCGCCCTCATGACCGGCCCCGTGCCCCGCTGGCAGTACCCACCGACTCGGTGGCCGCCCCCCGCGAGGATCCCCCCTCGACGGAGACCCGACGGCCGGCGGGTGCGTCGAGGCTCGGCGCATCCGTCCCAGCCGGCGCGGCGGAGCGCGAAAGACTCCGACCGGCCTCCGTGACCCGCGCCGCTCATCGTTCGGCTCACCGGGTGGACCTGTCGCGGCCGGCCGCCGATCCGCCGCGACGGCCGACCACCGCCAGCCCCGATCCGTCGGCGGTGCGTACGCCGCCCGGTCCGCCAGTGGTCGGCTTGGTCACCGCTCCCCTACCGTACGTCGTCGACATCGTGCGCACGGTGCCGATCAGGCCCGTCGTCATGGCGCTCCTCCGTGTCGTCGATGCCGTTCTGCCGCCGGTTCCCGGCCCGGTGATCGTTCCGGCGGCGACACCCGCACTGCCCGTTCCCCCGGTGCTCGGGCCGGCCGTCCCGCCGGTGACCCAGCCGGCGCCCGTACTGACAGCTCCGACGTCACCGGCGGTTCCGGCAGTGGCATCAGTACGCGTCACGGCACCGCCGACCCGGGCCGCGCCACCGCCGGATTCCGCCGACGGCCCCGCGCGTGCCGCAGCCCCGGCGGGGCATTTCGCCGCACGCCCGGTACCGGTGGCCGCGCGGGGTGTGCTTCCTGTCCAGCCCGTCGCACCCACCGACCAGGACGCCGTTCGCGTCGACAATGGACCGACCCCCGGGTCAGGGCTGGTCCGACCGCTGGACCGGCAGTCGCACCTCGGCGCCGGGCCACGCTGCGATCTCGTGCCACTTCTGGTCGAGAGCCGAACCCCGTCTGCGATCGCCCGCCCAGGCTGAGGCGGGTCGACCGACCCCAGTGGCTGGCCCGAGCGGCCTGCCTGTTCCACCCGCTGGTCGGTCGATCAGTGCCCGCGCCCGTCCGCCTCGACGGTGCGGCGGGCCGACGCCCACCCGTCTGTAGCGCACGACCGCCCTGACCAACCCGTGGATGTTCCGGGATCGGTGGCCGTCGTGACGCGTACCGGAGATCGGAGAAAACGTGGTGATCCACGTTGTCGTCGCCGAGGACATGGGTTTGCTCCGCGGGGCGCTCTGCGCCGCGCTGTCAAGCGAGGAGGACATGGAGGTGGTCGCCGACGTCGAGGGTGTCGGTGAACTGTTGACTGTGGTTCGGCGGTGCCGGCCGCAGGTGGTGGTGCTGGCACTGACACCGGAGTTGCCCGACCCGGTGGAGGTGGTCGCCCGGGTCGACGTCGAGGCGCCGCACGCCGCAGTGCTGGCGATGAGCCCTCGGTGGAGCCCGGCGTTGGTGGAGGCGGCACTGGCAGCCGGCGCACGCGGCCTCGTCGGTAAGGACAGCTCGCTGGCCGAGTTGGTGCGGGCGATCCGCGCGCTCGCGGCCGGGGAACGGGCTATCGACCCGGCCGCGGCGATCGCGGTGCTGAGTCCCCCGGAGACGCCGTTGACGCCTCGGGAGATGGACGTGCTGCGGATGGCGGCCGAGGGTCTGCCCCTGAAGGAGATCGCCGTCCGCCTCTACCTGGCACACGGAACGGTGCGCAATCACCTGTCGGTGATCCTGCGCAAGACCGGGGCCCGCAACCGGTTGGAGGCGGTGTCGCGCGCGCGACGTAACGGCTGGCTGTGACCGTCGGGGGCGGGCTCGGTGGAGATGACCGGCCCGCCCCCGTCGCCGTGCGGCCCCACCGGATGCGTGTTTGAATGTTGACGTTGTGTGATCGTCGTCGGAGTGCGGGAAGGTTCATCGTGATCCGTACCCTGCTCGCCTTGGACGGTGCCCTGGTGCTGGGCGCGCTGTCGTTCGTCCTCGCCGCCGAGGACGACATCAGTGTCGTGGCGGAGGTGGATCGCGGAGACGCGGTCTCCGCTGCCGTCCGCGCCCAACGCCCCGACGTGCTGGTGGCCGACCTCGACTTCGTCGAGGGAGTCCATCCCGACCGTCTCGGCCGGTGCCCCGTCCTGGTGCTCACCCACCCGCATCGGGCCCGGCGGCTGCGAGGCATGTTGTGCCCGACCAGGGCGGTCGGCATCCTGCGCAGCGACGCCGCCCCCCAGCGGGTCATCGACGGGATCCGTCGGCTCGCCCGCCGGGAGCCAGTGCTCGACGCGGATCTCGTCGTCGCGGCACTGCACTCGGACAGCCCACTGACCAGCCGCGAGACGGAGGTGTTGAGGCTGACGGCCGCCGGCGCGCCGGTCGTGGAGGTGGCGGTGTCGCTCGGGCTCACCCGTGGCACCGTCCGCAACCATCTCGGTCGGATCGCCCGCAAGGTGGGCGCGCGTACCCGGGTGGAGGCCGTGCGGATGGCTGGCGAGGCGGGCTGGATCTGATCGGCACCGTCGGCCCGGATGGGCGGGGTTCAGTCCCGCCGTGCCGAGGCCACCGGGGACGGCACCCCCGGGTCGTCCCAGCAGCCGACGAGCACCCGGTAGGTGGTCGAGTGGGCCATCAACTGTTCGTGCGTCCCCACCGCGGGCTCGTCGCCGTCGAGAACCAGCACCCGCCGGGCCCGCAGCGCGGAACTGATCCGGTGTGCGATCACCACGAGGGTGCCGGGCCGCCGGGCGAAGGCGACCTCCACAGTCGCTTCCAGCACCGGGTCCAGATGGCAGGTCGCCTCGTCGAGGACCACCAGCGGGGCGGGTGCCAGCCAGGCCCGGACCGCCGCGATGAGCTGCCGCTCGCCGGCGGAGAGCAGGGCCGGCGCGACCGGTGCGCCCAGGCCGCCCAGGCGGGTCGCCAGGGGACGCGCGCCGAGCGTGTCGAGGGCGACCTCCAGCGTGTGGTCGTCAGCGTCCGGCCGGAGGTAGCGGAGGTTGTCGGCGAGACTGCCGGTGAAGACGTACGCCTCCTGGGGCACCAGCACTCGCATCCGGGCGAGAACCACCGGCTCCACCTCGGCGACCCTCGTGCCGGCCAGGTGGACGGTGCCTGCCTGCGGCGGCAACAGCCCGGTCATCAGGGCGGCCAGTGTGGACTTGCCCGCACCGCTCGGGCCCACCACTGCGAGATGGTCCCGCTCGGCCAGCGTCAGCGAGAAGTTCTGCAGGACGGGCCGGGCGCGCGGGCCGTAGCCGAAGGTCAGTCCCCGGACCTCGAGGGCTGGCGGGCGATCGGCAGGACCGACGGGTGGTCGACAGCGGGCTATCCGGAGGGCCGGCGGGCGCTGGTCGTCGGAGACCGGGTAGGTGCGCAGGATGTTCTCCAGGGTGACCGCGTAGCGGAGCCCGCCGCCGCCGAGGCCCTGCACCAGTGTGTGCAGGGCGGGTTGCAGCCCGGTGGAGACGTAGATCAGCGCGCCCAGCACCGCGCCGGCGGTGAGACCACGCTCGACCAGCCACGGAGCGGTCACCATCAGCACCAGTAGTGGCAGCCAGCCGCCGATGCCGAGGCTGAGGCTGCGGATCGCCGCCATCCGGGCGAGCATGCGTTCGGCCGCGGCCTGCGCCGACACCCAGCGGGCCACCTCCGCCGTCACGCGTGTCTGTGCGCCGCAGGCCAGCACGTCGCGGTGACCGGCCAGCGCGGTCGCCGCCGACTGGCCGAGCTGCTCACCGGCCCGGACGTAGGCGCGTTGGTGCGTGACCATCGCCGGCAGCGCGGCGAGAAACACGACAAGACCGGCGACCAGCGGCGCGACCGCCAGCGCCGCCACCACCGGCGCCAGGGCGAGCAGACCGAGCACTGCCGCGCCAGCGGAGAAGAGGAAACCGCGGGTCACCATCAGCAGACCGGCGAAGGTGTCGCGGACGATCTCCATCTGGTGGGTCAGCCGGGTCACGGCAGCGCTGTCCGGGCGGCCACCCGCCCTGGTGGCGTCGCGTAGCGCTCCCCGGATCACCTGAGCGGCCACCTCGTCGCGGAACGGCTCGACCACTGCGCCGAGGCTCCGGTACGTCCGACCGGTGGCCGCCGCGCCGACCAGTACGGCCACGGCGAGGACCCCCAGCCAGGCCAGGCCGTCGAGCAGACGTCCGGCCAGAAAACCCTCGTCGACGGCGCGCGCGACCAGATAGCCGGCGAGCAGCGCGGGCAGCGACTCGACGAGCGACCAGCCGGCGAGCCCGGCGAGTTCCCGCCGACGGGCCCGCAGCGCCCGCCAGGTCACCCGGCGCACGCCGGGACGGCTCACGACCCACCGCCGGCCGGCTGGAAGACGGCACGGTAGTCCGGGTCGACCCACAGTTGCCGGTGCGGTGCCAGGCCACGCAGCCGACCGCCGTCCAGCCAAGCGACGAGGTCGGCCGCCGCGGCCGCCGCGGTCCGGTGGGTGACCACCAGTCGGGTACGACCCCCGGCGGGCCTGAGAACCGCCTCGGTGATCCGGTGTTCGGTCGCTGTGTCGAGGCTGGACGTCGCGTCGTCCAGGATGAGCAGTCGTTCGGCGGCGAACGCGCGGGCCAGGCCGAGGCGTTGGGTCTCGCCACCGGAGAGCGGTGTGTCCACCAGCAGGGTGCGGTAACCGTCGGGCAGACGCTCGATCACGTCGGCGACCGCCGCCATCCGGGCCGCCCGCAGAACCGCCTGTGTGGCCGGGCTCCGATCGGCCGGTGGCGCCGAGTCGACCGGCAGCGCCAGGCCGATCGCGTCGTGGACGGTCGCGCCGATCAGCACCGGCCGGTCGAAGGCGTAGCCGACGGCCCGGCGCAGCGCCACAGGGTCGAGGTCCCGCAGCGGCACCCCGTCCAGTCGCACCTCACCACGGTCGGGGTCGTACAGCCGTCCCGCCACGGCCGCCAGGGTCGACTTGCCGGCACCGGACGCTCCGACGACGGCCACTGTAGCGCCGGTCGGCACGTCCAGGTCGACGCCGTCCAGGATGGGGCGGCCGTCGTCGGCGTGCACGCACACCCCACGCAGTCGCAGGGCACCGCCGCCGGGTGGAAGAGGCCGATCGCCTGCCGACGTGGCGGGCTGCGTCAGCAGCTCGGCGACCCGGTGTGCTCCCGCGCGGCTGCGGACCAGGTGGTTCAGGGTGGCGAGCACCGCACCGAGGCCGGCGCCCATGGCCGCGTACCGGACCGCCGCGACCAGTTCGCCAGGTGTGAGCCAGCCTGCGGTCAGGGCGTACCCACCGACCGCGATGACGCTCAGGTTCAGCAGCGGCGCCACTGCCGAGGTGCGCGCACTCGCCCGGGCCAGCAGCCCCCAGGTGCGCCGGCCGTGCCGGTTCAGCTCCGGTAGGGCCGCCAGCACCCGGTCCTCCTCGCGGCGGGTGGTGCCGGCGGCGGCGACGGTCCGGGCACCCGTCAGCGACTCCAAGAGTCGGCCGGCGATGCTGCCGAGCACCCGCTGATACCCGGCGGTCGCGGCCGAGGCGTCGGCCACGAAGGCGCGCATGAGGACGGCGAGCAGGCCGAGACCGACAAGCAGTGTGAGACCGAGGACCGGTTCCATGATGGCGAGCGCGACGACGCTGCCGAGCGGCGGAAGCACCGCCACGATGGTCAGGACCACCGCGTTGCCGGCCTGTCCCGCGTCGGCGGCCTGGCCGACCAACCGGCCGACGAGATCACCCACCGGGTGCCGGCGGGTGGCGCGAACGTCCACGGCGAACAGGTGACGCAGTAGCCGCCGACGCAGTGCGGCGGTGGCGCGCGCCGCGCCGAGACCGCCGGCCAGGTCCGTCAGGGTGTCGACGCAGATGAGGACGACGACCAGGGCGCCGGCGGACACCGCCCACCAGGCGGAGCCGCCATCGAGGGCGGCGTCGACGGCGCGGCCGAGGGCCGCGGGGAGCAATAGTTCGGCGGCCGCGCCGAGCAGCGCGACCGCCGCCAGTCCGGCCGTCCAGCCGCCACCCGCCAGGACCGTCTGCCGCAGCAGCCTGTCCCCCACGGCGAACGTCGGCATCGGTCCTCCCGTTGGTACGCGGTTGCCCTGGGTGGGCACGTCTGCCCACCCAGGGCCCCACGTGTGCGTGGATCAGTTGCAGGTCGTGACGGAGAGCGAGCTGTCGCCGCAGAGCAGCAGGCTCGCCCGGCTTCCGCCACCGGTGCGGTCGGCCGGAGCCATCTCCAGGCCCTGGAGGTCCAGAAGTGCCATGTCGTTCACCTCCCTTCCATCCGTTCGCCGATCGGGTCGCCCCCGCTGTCGCGAGGGAGTCTGTCCGCGCCCGGCAGGGGCGCGAGGAAGGGCAGTGCCGGCGGCTGGTCGTGCTGCGCGCTGGCCAGCACGTACAGCACCCCGGCGGTGCCGGTGCCGAAGTCCATGGAGAGCCGCAGCAACTGCTCACCGGGGAATGCGATCCCGTCCCGGTACGGCAGCGCGTGCCAGGCCAGCCGATCCACCTGCGCGCGAAGTTCGCGGCGGTCGGCGCCGTCGGTCGAGGCGGCGAGGTAGGCGATGATGCCGGCCCGACCGGCGAAGAGCCCGGACTGTGCGTAGAACGGTGAGCGCGCCGCACGGCGGACCCCCGCGCTCGCCTCGGCGAAGCTGTCGTCCGCCCGGTGGCGCAGGTACTGGTCGAGGACCAGCCCGATCCCGACACTGCCGTGCGCCAGGTAGGGCATGGTGCGCCAGCCCTCATTGACCTCCAGGGCACCGTCCGGGCGCAGCACACACCGGCGCAGATCCTGACGCAGCGCCGTGGCGGCGTGCCCCAACAGCTCGTCGTCGCCGCTGAGCTCGTAGAGCCGCAACAGCATCAGCGCCGGTCCGGTCCGGCCCCGCAACAGCCCGGCGTACGGGTTACGTCCGCCGCTGACGTCCGGGCCCGCGTCGTCGTCCAGTTGCCCGATCACACGCTCGGCGGCCCGCCACGCGGCGTCGTGCAGCGACACCTCCCCGGTACGCGCGGCCATCTCGGCCAGGTTGAGCGCGATCCCGGACAGTCCGCTGGCCAGGCTGTGGTCGAGCCCGTCCAAGGGTTCCCGCTGGCAGATGTCGAGAACGTCCAGCGCGTCCTGCCGCCGTCCGAGGTGTTCCAGAACGTACGCGACGCCGTGCAGCCCGTCGTAGAAGCCGCAGCGGGTGCCGGACGGGGGCGCTGTCGCCCGCCGCACCAGCCAGTCTTCGTGCTCGGGCCACCGTCCGGCACCGCTCTTGTCGAGCGCGTACAGCACTCCCGCCGCCCCGTGGGCGAGGTTGAGGCCGCCGCTGCGGAACTGCTCGATGTCACCGGGAAAGAGCCGGTCGTCGCGCTCGGGGGTGGCGCTGGCCACGATCGCTGTCGTCAGCCGTTCCCGCTTGGTGCGCCAGTCGTCGGCGCCGAGATTCCCTCGCTGTTCCGCGGTGACGCGCGGCTCGCCGGTGATCTCCTCGACCGCCGGATCGAGGAAGGACCTCGGCACGGGGAAGTTCGCGGCGATGATGTCGGCCAGGTGAGTCACCTTCGCCGGGGCGAGCCGGACCAGCTGGGTCAGTGGCAGGAACAGCGCCAACCGCAGGCACGCCAGGGCGTACCGGTCGACAGCCGGCCCGCTGCGGTCCCTCGGGGCCGCGAAGCCCTGGTTTCGAAGCCCGGGTCGGCGGTGCCCGGCGATCGGGGCGGCCACTTCGAAGTCGACGAGGGCGACGCGGTCGTCCGGCCGGATCATGATGTTGAACAGGTGCAGGTCCCCGTAGACCAGGCCGCGCTCGTGGATCGCCGCCACGACGGATTCGACCTGCTCGTAGATCTGGCGGGCCCACCGGGCGTACGCCGCCCGGTCGCCGTCGGTCGCGTCGGCGTCGATCAGGGGGTACCTGTCGACCAGGACCTTGTTCAGCGGTCGGCCCTCGATGAACTCGAGCGCGAGGAACCGGTGCTCGCCGAGGACGAACTCGTCGTGCACCCGAGGCACCTGCGGGAGGTCGGCGAGTTGCCGCAGGGCCTGCGCCTCGCGGGCCAGCCTGGCGACGGCGTCGGTGCCGTCGGCGTCCAGGCCGGCGTGCGGTCGGGCCTCCTTCAGCACCACAGCGGTGTCGGTACGCAGGTCCCTGCCCACGTACAGCCCGCCGCCGTTCGAGAAGTGGATCACCCGCTCGATCCGGTACGGCACCTGGTCAGTGCTGGTGCCGCTGCGGGCGGCCAGGTGCGGGCCGAGGAAGTCGGGCACTGTGACCCAGGAAGGTACGTGGAAGACGGGCTCCCGGCGGTCCGGCACCAGCGTGCCGGAGTCGTCCTCGATCGCCGGCACCACCTGGCCGTCGGGCGAGTGGCAGTAGCGGGCGGCGAAGCCGCCGTAGCGCACGTGGACCGGGCCGGCGCCGTAGCGCAGATCACTGAGGATGTACGGCCCGGTCTCGCCGGTCAGCAGTTCGTCGAGTTCCTTGCAGGCCAGCTCCAGCTCCGCGTCGTCACGGGGATAGACGGTGACGAACTTGCCGCTGGCGGCCCGGGCGGCGTACTTGGAATTGCGCAGCAGCAGCGTGCGCGGCCCGCGCAGGAACTTGAAGGACAGCCCGCGGGGGACGCAGTAGTTCCAGACCGCGTCCAGCACCCGCTCGGCGTTCGCCAGGCCGGCCGACACATGAATCTTCCAGCCCTGCTGCGGCAGCGATCCGCCGTCGGGCGCGTAGATCAGCCAGTCGTCGAGCGGCTCGCGGCGCCAGCCGGTCGGCGTCGGCCGGTCGGCGGCCGGAAAGACGGGCTGCGCGACGGCGCTGCCGAGCGAGTCGTAGAACAGCCGATCCGCGGCGCAGTAGCTGTCGTAGCGTTCGTCCACCGTCCCGCCGCCCCTCGAACTCGGCCGGCTGTTGTTCCGGCGTCGAGTCGAGTCTCATCGACGGGACGTGGTGGGCTCCAGTGCACTTAGTCACGACGTTCGATGCGGGGTGCACAGGTACTCATGACATTAGTCAGGCCCGCCCACCGTAGACGGCGGCGCCCATCGGCTTGTCGACGTCCAGGTCCGTTACCGCGGCGACCCGGGCGATCATCATGTACTGCCCGATCACCATCAGGAGTTCGACCACCTCGCGCGGGGAGAGCAGCCCGGTCAGTGCGGTGGTGGTGTCGTCGGGCGGGCGGACGTCGCGGACGACGTCGGTGGTGAAACGCAGGACGATCCGCTGGTCCGACGTGAAACAGTCGTCCCCGATCTCGTCGCGCCCGAGCGCGTGGATCATCTCGTCCGTGGCGCCGACGGAGCGGGCGATGGACTCGTGCTGAGCCCACTCGTATGGCACGTCGCTCAGCTGGGCGACTCGCAGGATCGCGATTTCGCGCAGCAGTGGGTCGAGGGCCAGGTCCTTGAGCAGCGTGCCGCCCCAGCGCATCCAGTCCGGAAACGCCGTCTCGGCGTGGGCCATGACGCGGAAGAAGCTCAGGGGAAGCGCGGCCTGCAAAGCGTCGCGGACCGGCGCCGGGGCCTCGGCCGGGTTCACGTACGGCAAGCGACTCATATTTCCCCTTGGAAGCGGCAAATCGGGTGTCACGCACCATATCCGATCCCGGTTGCGCTCGCTGCGGATCCGTTCGAGGAGACCG
The DNA here is from genome assembly GCF_040649935.1 of Micromonospora sp. NPDC048842. Classification (NCBI taxonomy): domain Bacteria; kingdom Bacillati; phylum Actinomycetota; class Actinomycetes; order Micromonosporales; family Micromonosporaceae; genus Micromonospora; species Micromonospora sp. NPDC048842. The sequence goes on from NZ_JBEZGK010000001.1 coordinate 217,615, forward strand.
GCGGCGGTGCGGCGATGAGCACGCGTGCGCGACGAAGGCGCCGGTGGCCGGGTCAAATCCACGCTGATGCTCGTCGATGTTGCCAGAGCCGGCCCAGACGTGTTGGAATGGCTGATATCGCCGCAGCGCGGGGGCAACCGCGCTGGGAACGGCCAGCACGGGAGCATCGCAGCGCCGGCAGCGCGCCGCCTTGGCGGACCTTCGCCTGCCGGATCGCCGGGCCATCTCTACGACGACGGGCGCCTTGCCGGGCAATCATCCTCGCCCGCCGTAGGTAACCCCCCGGCACGTCCCCCCAACGGCTGACGCGCTCGACGCCTGACCCGCCGGGGGCGTCTGATTCGGCCTGCCAGCACCAGAACCGGCGACGAGGTGAGAAGCAATCGTGATGTCCCGAGAGAGTTTCGCGGGTTGGTACCGGAACCGCTTCGTGTGGGTAGCGGTGATCCTGCTGGTGGTGTCGGCCGGCGCGGTCGTACTGGTCAACCGGGCCGACCCGGACGCGAAACCGGCGGATCTGCAATCGCAGATCATCGCCCGGATGCGTACCACGCTCGAACAGGCGGACCCGGGGCAGCACAACCACGCCGGGCACGGGGCCCAGCAGGCGGCCAGCACGGAGAAGCCGGCAGTGATCTGCGGGGTCCGCGTCTACGGCTACGAGCCGACCGAGGCCACCGCGCTCACCGAGGTGCAGACGGTCTACGGCTTCCACCTCTGCGGGGTCGCCGAACAGAAGCGCCCGTGGGACGTGGCGGTCAAACTGGCCGGTCCCGTGATCATGGATATGTCCAGCGACCCGCCGGGCATCCAGGTGGTCGAGGCGACCGCCGAGGTCATGTTCACCGACCGGGTGCGGCAGATGCTCCCGCCCAAGTACGCGGATCTGGCGCTCAAGGAGGCGCTGTCGGAGTCGGAGATGGCCGACCAGCGTCGCCGGTACGACGCCGCAGCCGGCCTGTGACAGTGCCGGGCGGCCGGTGGCGCGGTCGTCACCCGCACCCGGATCCGAACCGGGCGGCTGCGGACACGCCGGTCAGCTCGATCCACATCCGACCATAGATAGATAACGATTGATATTTGAGTCGATAGATGCAACAGTTGGCTTGGGAGCGTTCCCAAGCTGATCTGTAGTCCCGAAGAGCGGAGGATGAACAGTGCGTTCACTCAAGTCCGATCGATCCGGCGGACGATCCCGGTCACCAGTCCGTCGGTCCCTGCGAGCATTCGTCATGGTGTTCGCCATCGTGGCCGGCATGCTGCCCTTCACCGGGGCAGCCCAGGCCCACGGCACGATCATCAACCCGATGAGTCGCGCCTACCAATGCTGGAAGGCGTGGGGCAACCAGCACATGAACCCCGCCATGCAGCAGCAAGACCCCATGTGTTGGCGGGCGTTCCAGGCCAATCCCGACACCATGTGGAACTGGATGAGCCAGCTGCGTGACGGCCTCGGCGGCCAGTACCAGGCTCGCACCCCGGACGGGCAGCTGTGCAGCAACGCCCTGTCCAGGAACGACAGCGTGAACCAGCCAGGGGCGTGGAAGACGACCACCGTCAGCCGCAACCTCACGGTCCAGCTGTACGACCAGGCCAGCCACGGCGCTGACTACTTCCAGGTCTACGTCACCAAGCAGGGGTTCAACCCATCCACCCAGAAGCTCGGATGGGGCAACCTCGACCTGATCACGACGACCGGGCGTTACGCGCCGGCGCAGAACATCTCGTTCAACGTCTCGCTCCCGTCGCGTAGCGGGAACCACATCCTGTTCGTGCTCTGGAGGGCGTCGCACCTGGACCAGACCTACATGTGGTGCAGCGACATCAACGTCACCTGATCGACAGAACCAACAGCTACAGAACCGTTCCGGCTCAGGGCGTTGGTGCCCTGAGCCGGATCGTTCTTCCGGCCCTGCCCTCCATCCCACCCCGCCGGATGGCGTACCGGCCGGCGGATCCCGACCGCACTGTGCAGAAGGTGCGAAAGTTGGAGGAGGGGCCAAATCCCGACAGATGCTGCGGATCGCCTCTACATAGGCTCTGAGCAGGGAGTTCATCCCTGCACCATCGCCGATAACGGCGTCGGACTCCGCCGAGGAGCCCGTCGGTGCATCTGATCAAGGAAGTGCCTCTCATGCACCGTACGCTTCGCCGAGGGCTGCTCGTGGCCGCCACAACGATGGTCGCCAGCATCGGGATCACCGCGACGCCGGTCACCGCCGCCCAACCAAGCCAACGCACAACAGCGACCGTCCCGTCCAGCGGCCTACCCTCGTTGGGCAATGGGACCTGCACCCTGCTGTGGGACCTGCTCAACGCCGGAGGCCGCAACGGGCTCGTCGCCATCGGCCTCACCGCCAACCAGCAGCTGATCAAGTTCGCCGCCAACCGCCCCGCGCTGGCCTGCACCATCGGCCCGGTCGACCTGCCCGGCACCGAAATCCTCATCGGCATCGACTTTCGCGTCCAGGACGGCCAGCTCTACGGCGTCGGCAACACCGGCGGCGTCTACGCGCTGAACACGCGCACCGCAGCGGCCACAAAGGTCAGTCAACTGACCGTCGCACTGAGCGGCACGTCGTTCGGCGTCGACTTCAACCCCGCCGCCGACCGACTCCGGATCATCAGCGACACCGGCCAGAACCTGCGCCACAACATCAACGCCGGCGGCACGACAGTTGTCGACGGCCCTCTCACCTACCCGCCCAGCACCGCAGCCGTCGGTGTCACCGGCGCGGCGTACACCAACAACGACCTCAACCCCGCCACCGCTACGACTCTGTTCGACATCGACACCACCCTCGACCAGGTTGCCCTGCAATCTCCCGCCAACTCCGGGCAACTGGTGGCCACCGGCGCACTGGGAGTGAACGCGAACCTCCACGCGGGCTTCGACATCCACAGTCCGCTGAGCGGAGACCGCGCCGTGGCGAACAACGCCTACGCCGTACTCAACGGCATCGCCGGCTCCCGGCTGTACCGGGTCGACCTGCTCACCGGCGCGGCTCAGACGACCGGCCTGTTCAACGGGCACGTGGTCGTCGATCTCGCCCTGCTCCTGCGGCAGTGACCTTCGGCGTCAGTCGAGGCGGATGCTTGCGAGGGCTAGTCGTTGGAAGGGTTCGGACTCGTTCCACTGGCTGTCCCGGGTGATCCAGGACAGGCTGTAAGCGCGGGTTCTGCTCTCGTTGACCAGCAGCCGGCGGGCGTGCAGCCGCACCCCGCCGGCCTGGTCGCAGGTGTACTCCCACTCCGCCGCGCCACCGGGGCGGATGACCGGCCCGATGCTGATCTTCTGGTAGCCGGCCAGCGCCCCGGTGGTCAGCGCGTCGCGCTCGGCGGCCTCCCATCGCCTCGACGGTACGGAGGAAGCCGCGGCGGCGGGGTCGACGGCGATGGCCCGCACCTCGGCGGGGTCGCGGAAGCACACCAGTGCGCCCTCGGTGTGCCGGGTCCATCTCTCGGGCACCGCCAGCAGAAACCCGGCGGGGTCCTGGTGCCACGCCCACCCGTTGGGCAAGGCGTACGGCAGCGGCGCGTCGGCCTCCCGCAGCGGCTCGGCCTCGCTGGAGGCGGCATCGTCAAGGCAGGGGTGGGCCGGCGGTGCCGTCGCGGTCGGCACCACCACGCCGGCCGCCGCACCGCCAGGTTCGGCCGCCACAGTGCTGTCCTGGCCGCGCCAGCCGCCGATCACGACGCCGGTTGCCGTGACGACGACGGCCACGACTCCCAGCAGGCCCATCACGGCGCCAGCGAACGCCCAGCCGGTCGTCCGATCGCGGGTGGTGGGCGCCAGAACCGGAATGACCATTGTAGTGATCGCGTCCGCGGCGATCGGAACCGTCGGCGTGACGGCCGGGGGCCGACGGCGCGACGCGGCGCGTACCCGCGGCCAGCGGCGCGCTCGCGGCACCGGCGCCGGCGTCGCCGCGGCCACCTGCTCCAACTGGTCACGGGCCTCCTGCGCGGAGAGGCGTTGGCGGGGGTTGCGCAACAGGAGACCGGTGATCGCGGGTTCGAGCGGCGCGACGGTCATCCGGTCCGGCGCCTCGGTGGCCAGGGCGGCGAACATGGCCACTGTCGACGGCCGGCTCCAAGGCGGGCGACCCTCCGTGGCCAGGTAGAGCGTCGCGCCGAGGGCCCACAGGTCGGTGGCGGGGGTGGCCCTGCCGTAGCGGGCCCGCTCCGGCGCGGTGTACTGGACCGTCGACAGGCTCGCCGCGGTAACGGTCGCCGGATCCCGGGTGTCGAAGATCGACAGACCGAATCCGCCGAGCATGACCCGCCCATCGTCAACGAGCAGCACGTTCTGCGGCCGGACCTCCCGATGCGTCACCCCCCTCGCGTGGGCGGCACTCAGTGCGGCGATCAGGTGCAGCCCGACCCGCGCCACCTCCGCCGGTGCCAGCGGACCGTCGGTGGCAACCACCTCAGACAGGGACCGGGAGGGTACGTGCTCCATGACCAGCCACAGATATCCGTCGGTGCTCAGCACGTCCCACATCCCGAGCACGCCCGGATGATCCAGCGCGGCCATGCCGCTTACCTCCGCGAGTGTTCTGTCCCGCAGCCGGGACCGCTCGGCGGCGCTCACCCATCCTGGGAGGGTGATCTGCTTGAGCGCAACGTGCCGGTCGAGCACCTCGTCGCGTGCCAGCCAGACGCGTCCCGGGGTCGCGGTGTCCCCGATCAGCAGGAGCCTGCGGTACCGGCCGGCGAGCAACTCGTCATCCATGAGAGTGGTTCGGAGCGGTCCGCCGTCCGGATGGGTGGGGTGACCGGAAGCACCAGGGCTCGGGCAGCGGACCGGGCTGGGCCGGGCGCCGATGTACCGGCCCCCAGCCCAGCCCGGTCTCAGCTCAGCTCGACCGTACCCACGATCCGGGTGGGGGTGGCCGAGCCACCGACGGGCTCGTTGGACACCCCGAACGTGCCCGCCTCGGCGACCGGGCCGATGACAGTGGTCGACGCCCTGTCCCCCTCGGCGAGCTGTCCCACCTTGCGGGGCTCGCTGCCCTGGATGAGCCATAGCTCGTAGATCCGCCCGGGACCGGGCGCGGGCAGGTCACGCAGCAGCACCACACCGCTGTCGCGGCCACGGGAGACCACCACGGTGGCGGCACCCCCGGGCGGCAGTGACCGTTCGAACACCCGGGCGTCCGGGGCGTCCAGGACGGCGGCGATCTGCCGGGCCTGATCGCTGCTGGCCTGCTCGTCGCTGATCCGATCGTTGCTGACGGTCCAGGTGACCGCGCTCGCGCCACCGGCCACGAGGACGGCCGCGGCGGCGGCCACTGTGAGCTGTCGCCACCTGCCTGCCGGCCGTCCGCCGCTGGCACCCGCGGCGCTGACGCGCAGCTGCGGGGTACGGGCCGCCTGAGCGAGGGTCCGCTCCCGCAGACCCGGCGGGGTCGCCTCGACGACGGTGGCGTCGGCGAGGCGTGCGACGGTCTCCCGCAACTCGGCCACCTCGACGCGACACGGCTCGCACTCGGCCAGGTGCCGCTCGAACGCAGCCCGCTCGACGTCGTCGACCGCGTCCAGGACGTACGCACCAGCGAGGGTGTGAACATCGGCGCTCATGCCCGTCCCTCCATCTCGATGCCCAGGCAGTCGCGCATCCGGATCAGTCCGTCGCGCATTCGCGTCTTCACCGTCGGCAGGGGCGTCTGCAACTTCTCGGCGACCTCTCGGTACGTGTGACCGCCGTAGTAGGCCAGGGTCACCGACTCCCGCTGCACCGGCGTCAACCGGCCCAGGCACCGGCGGACCTGCTCCCGCTCCAACCGGGCGGTCACATCCTCGACCACCTCGTCGTAGGGGACGTGGGTCTCGGTCGCGGCGACCTGCTGGGCGCGGTTGGTGTGGGCCTGTTCGGAGCGCACCCGGTCCACCGCGCGGCGGTGCGCCATGGTCAGGATCCATGCCGAGGCGGAGCCGCGGCCGGCGTCGAAGCGGCCGGCGGTGCGCCACACCTCGACCATCACCTCCTGCGTCACCTCCTCCGCCTGCGCCGGATCGCGTACGACCCGCCGGGACATCCCGAGGACCCTGCCCGCCATGGCGTCGTACAGCGTGGCGAACGCCGCCTCGTCACCCCGCGCCACCCGCGGCAACAACTCGTCGGCGTTCGGTGGGGTCGCGGTGTCCGGCGGCACCGAACGCAACCGCCGCCCCTGTTCCGGGTCACCGCTCATTCTCGGCATGTCCTCTCCTGTGCTGGCGACGGCTCGGTGAGCCGCCGCACTCGTGCCTAGGCGGGATGAGCGTGGGCGAGGCGCGCGTAGACGATGACATTGTCGCGGTAGTGCTGGGTGGTGTCGTCGAACTCGCCGCCGCAGGTGATCAGGCGTAGCGCCGCGTGGTCGGTCGCCCCGTACACCTCAGCCGTGGGGAAGCGGTCCTTGGGCTGCTGCTCGACCTTGGTGACGGTGAACATCGCGGTGCTGCCGTCCTGACGGTCGACGGTGATCCCGGCGCCGACGGGCAGCTTGCCCAGGTCGAAGAACGTCCCGCGGCGGCCCTTCCAGTCGACGTGCCCGGCCAGCACGGCCGGGCCGAGGGCACCGGGCGTCGGCGCCCTGGTGAACCAGCCCACGTCGGTGGCGCTGTCAGGAACCTGCATCGCACCGTCCGCCTGCAGGCCGAGGGCGACGATCGCGGCGGTGGCCTTCAGCGACGGGATCGACACCCGCGTCGGCGGTGAGCCGGCCATCAGCGGTCCGGAGGTCAACTCACCCGGCCTGGTGGCCGGGGCAGGCGACGCGTTCGCGGCTGGTGTCGCAGCGGACGCGTCGGGTCGGGGTGGGTCGCCGCCCCGGTTGGCGACTGCGACACCGATCGTCAGGGCCGCCGTCACGGTGAGGATGCCGGCCGCCGCCAGGAGCGCGTAGCGCCCCCGGCGACGGGCGGCCGGCACTGGTGTGCCGCCGGTGTCCATCACGATCGCCGTCGGTTCAGCGCTCGCCGGCGAGCCGGCGACGCGCGACGACGGCGCCGGCGGCGCCGAGCAGCGCGAGGCCACCCACGGCGTAGATCATCATCGGCGATCCGCCGGAGGTGCTGCCGTCGCCGGTGGCGACACCCCCAGCGGGTACGGAGCCGGCGGCCGCGCCGCTGACCATGCCGCACGTCGCGGGGTCGGTGGCCTCGGCGGGGATGCCGTTGACGCCGACGGACTTGGCGAACGTCGACTCCCCGAGCGCATCCATGTCGTACTCGCCGTTGTTGTTGGCGTCGATGCCGTGCTGCACGAGGTGCAGGTCCTTCAGGTGCGCGATCGTGCCCTGGGGCAGGTCGGCGGCGGGGATGGTGCGCTCGTAACTGAGGTTGCCCTTCGCGTCGGCCGTCGGCATCCGGTCCACCGCCAGGCCGCTGGCCTTGGTCGTGTCTCCGGTGGTGGTCAACGAGATGAAGATGTCCCCGTACATCTTGAGGCCCTCTTCGGTGCTGACGTAGCCGTTGCCGTCGGTGTCGGCGGACTTGTCCGGGCAGTGGAAGTCCATGCCGTTCGCCGCGCCGTGCACGTGCTGGGCGTGCGGCGAGTTCGGCGTCATGCCCTTCGAGCGGATCATGACCTTCAGGTCACCGCCGCTGGTGGCGGTCAACGTGGCGGTGCCGGTGGCGCCGGTCTCGTTGAGGTCCTGCAACTGGACCTGCACGCTCTCGTCGGCGTGCGCGACGCCCGGAAACGCGAGGACCAGCGCGGCGGCGGGCACGGCGAGCAGGGCTCGGGACACTCTCACAACAAATCTCCGTCTCCGCCTGGGTACGGCGTCGATGCTCAGGTGCTGTCGTGGGGGATTCGTCGCCTCCCGTTCAGCGGATTGGTCTCGGCCCGGATTCTTTTCCGGCCCGGACGGCGACCCGTCGGGCGCACCAGGGTCAGGTGACCTTGACGGTGGTCTGGCCGGGCACGCTTGACCCCGCCTTTGGTAAGTACTAGCTTACCGTTCGTGGCGACTTACCAAGCCGATGATGGATGGGACGCGCTCGGCGATCCAACGAGACGCGCCATCGTCGCGTGCCTGGCCGAGCGACCCCGCGCCGTCGGCGAACTCGCCGACGTCCTGCCGGTCAGCAGGCCGGCGGTCTCCCAACACCTCAAAGTGCTCAAGGACGCCGGCCTCGTCACCGACCGCGCCGCCGGCACCCGCAGGGTCTACCGGCTCAACCCGGCAGGCGTCGCCGCCCTTCGAGACCAGCTCGACACGTACTGGAACCGCGCCCTCACAGGATTTCAGGACGCCGCCGAACAACCCACCGAGGAGGAGTCATGACTGAAACCGCCGAAGTCGTCGTGCGCCGGCACATCATCGTGCAGGCGCCCATTGAGCGCGCCTTCACCGTGTTCACCGAACGGTTCGGCGACTTCAAACCGCGCGAGCACACCCTGCTCAGCGCCGGGACCGCCGAGACCGTCTTCGAGCCGAAGGTCGGCGGCCACATCTACGATCGCAGCGCCGACGGCGAAGAATGCCGATGGGCCCGGGTCTTGGCCTACGAACCCCCGAAACGCGTCGTGTTCAGCTGGGACATCAGCCCAACCTGGCAGGTCGAGACCGACCTCGCCAACACCAGCGAAGTGGAGGTCACCTTCACCGCCGAAACCCCACAGCGCACCCGCGTCGAACTGGAGCACCGCAACCTCGACCGGCACGGCCCCGGCTGGCCCGCGGTCCGCGACGGTGTCGCCCACGACGAAGGCTGGCCGCTCTACCTGGCCCGCTACGCCCACCTGTTCGTCGAGGACAACTGAACGTCGCCGGTCTGCCATGAGGAACTGGAGCATCGCCGATGGGTGAGCGCGGCTACTTCCCGCCGACGAGGCTCGCCGAGGGTTCCCGCCGAGCGCCGAACAGCGCGTACGCGAGCACACCGACACCAACGCTGACGGTCATCACCGCCAGGTACCGAGCGAGGAGGTACTGCGCCGACGGTCCGTAGCGGCCACCCGCGACGAGCCCGCCGGCGACCGAGGCAAGAACCCCGACGCCGACGACGACCGCCCAGCGGATCCGCCGCCCCCGGATCAGCGCCACGAGCGTGAGAGCCGCGGTGACCATCAACGCCAACCAACCGGCGCACCACAGTGCGGTCGCCCAGTTGTGGCCGGTCTGGGCGTACGTCGATGACACATTGCCCAGGCCGACGACGGCGCTCGGCCGGTAGGAAGCGCCGTGCTGAGGCCGGATGAGGCCGAACGCACTTGCGCTGCCATCGGATACGGGATCGAGTATCGCCGCCCCGGTCAGCGACACGGCAAGGGCGACGACGACGGTCGACAGCAGGCCGGGCTGGCGCAGCCGGCGCCACGCCCGCGGCCGGGGCGACCACGCCGGGCCAACCAGCGCGAACCAGAGCATCGGCGGCACGCTGACCGCCAGCCGGAGCAGAAATCCGTTGGGACCCTCGGCGCTGGCGTTGCCGTCGAACCACAGGACACCGCTACGCACCACACCGTGGTCGTAGACGGTGTCGCTGAACAATGTGAGAAGCGCCTGGCCCAGCGTGAGAGCCAGGACCGCGGCCATCCCGGCCGCCCAGCGCCACTCCTGGGCCCGCGCAGACGCAACCAGGGCGAACGCAGCGACGACCGGGACGACGGCGAGCACGTTGATGCCGGTGAAGTTGCGGGCATCATGGCCGACGATCACCATCTCGACGGCTTGAACGACAGCGATCAGTCCGACGGCCACAAGAACGGCGAACAACGTCGGATGCGCCACCGTCGCGGGCCACCGCCCAGCCGTCGAGGACGTCTCCCCCCGCAGCTCATCTCGAACACGCGGTGCGACGGCCGCTGGCTTCGGCGTGGGCTCTCTCCTGAGCGTCGGCGTCGACGCTGGGGTGGATGCCGGTTCCGAGATGGCCGCCGGCTCCGCTGCCAGAGTGCGCGCCCGAGCCGGCCGTTGACTCGGCACCCGGTCAAGGCCCGGCGCGGGGGCTGGGACGGGCGGCGGGACCGGACTGGCCGTGCCATCCAGTGCGGTCGTCGCGGCCACCCGCACGCGCGCGCTGTCGTCCTCGTCGCGCAGGCGACGCAGCTCGGTCGAGGCCCGCTCGGCGAGGCTCGCGTTCGGCCCGCGGCAAAGCCGACGCAGCGCGGTGACGGCCTCCAGTCGCAGGGCTACCCGCTCACTGGCCAGGTCGGCGAGCACCGCCTCGGGCAGAGCCGCTGGCCGGACGCTGCGGGCGACGGTCAGGCTGCCCTCGACGCCGAACGTCCACTTCATCGGCGTCTGGCCCGGGGTCCGCTCACGGACCTGCCGGTAGGTGTAGTCGTAGAGTTCGTCGACCGAGATCTCGCCGTCGCCGCCAAGGTCCGCCTCGCCGGTTGCCAGCCCGTCGACCAGTGCCGTGGTGAAGACCGATGTGCCAGCTTCGGCACGGGTCAGGTCGCCGCCCTCGAACGCGTACTCGGTCGCACTGGAAGCGGTGAGCACGATCCGGCCGGTGCCGGTGTTGAACTCGTCGCCGATGTGCACGCTCCGGTCGGCGCGAGCCGCCACGCCTCGGTTGAAGGCGCCGCTGTAGCAGCAGTCCAATACCAGGATCACGCGCTTGGACTGGGTCTGCGCGAGCTGATCGTTGACGAACGCGGCGGCAACCCCGGTGGCGCCCAGTGACGTCAGGTCGGTGTCGCGCGCGGCCAGATAGAGCCGGCCGTGCGGATCCTTGACGCCGTGGCAGGAGAAATGCAGCAGCAGCAGGTCGTCGCGGTCGCGGTCGGCGAAAAATCCAGCGACCCGCCGCCGGACGGTGCGCTCGTCGGCGTCCATCAGCAGCTCGACGTCGAAGCCGCCGATCGCCGGGTCGCCGAGAACCCGGGCGAGCGCGTCCGCGTCGTGGGTCGGGGCGCGCAGGGCGGCGAGCGCCGGGTCGTCGTACCGGGCGTTCGCGACCACGAGTGCCCGCCGTAGCCCGGTCACGGGCCGGCCGGGTTGCGCCAGGAGCGCGGCCACGATCGGCGCGACGTCGCTGTCGGCGGCGACCTCCACGTCGACCCCGGCCACTGTCAGCCGCACTCGTTGGCGGCGGCCGGGGTCGCGGGCGAGGCAGCCGCGGATTGCCTCCACCACAGTGGTCAGGGCCTCGACGGTCTGCACGGCGGTGACGATGAACGCGATTGCGCCGAGCAGCTCGATTCCGCGGGTGCCGTCGGGCGCGGTACCTGTCGTCGTCTGGTCGATCCGAGTGGCACCCGCCTCGACCAGCGCGAACCGCAGCATCTCGGCCAACTCGTCGACGCCGTCGCCGCCCGTGCCGTCGTCAGCGGACACGACCAGAGAAAAGTCGGAAATGCGGGAGGCAGTCATGCGGACCTCGCCTGGAGACGGGTGGGAGCGCGTGAAGACAACGCGAAGCGGCGCCCGACAGAGCGTAGATCTCACCCGGTGGACGACGTACCGCTGCTGCTGAATTCCGACAGGTTCGGGACGACGGATCAGAAGCCATCCTCCGCGGTGGCGGCGCGCAGCTCCTTGAGCACGTACGTGGCGGCCTTCTCGACGACGCGGATGCCCTCTTTCTGGCTCACGTGATGATCGGAGAGCACAGCGATCAGCCAGTCATGACGGGCCTCGACGATCCGCCCGATGCTGTTGACGAGCCAGCGACCCCCGTCGACATCAGCGGTGTCCCAGCCGTTCTTGACGTACTCGGAGCGATTGCCCGGCTCCCGCGCGGCGGTGACTCCCCACCGCTGCTCGGGGACCACCTTCTTCATGAGGCCCATGACGAAGGTACGGTCCTGCGGGGTCAGCGGCCCCGTCGGTGACGTCAGCGCGGTCAGCAGACGGAGCTGGTCGGCGACAGTGGTCGTGGTGAGTCCCCAGTGCGAGTTGGGCTTGGTCTCGCGCAGACCGAGCGCGCGGTTCGCGGCGTTGAGGCCGCGCGAGCCCTCGATCCGCTGCCACAGGGCGACCGCCGCGTCGTTGTCACTGGACACGATCATGGCCTCGGCCAACCGCCGGGTGTCAGAACCCAGGGCCTTGCCCGGCGGGTTCTGGCGCAGCAGGAGGGCCGCGAGGATGTTGACCTTGACGATGCTGGCGGTCTCGAACCGCTTGGCGCCGACAGTCACCGCAGCAGTTCCTTGCCGATCCAGTGCCGCGACCGCCAGGTGGCCGTCGTACCGCTGCACGTAGGCATTGATGCGCGTTCTCGCCTCCTCGATCCGGTCGACGGCCGGCGTCGTGGGGACCGGACTGGTAGGCGATGGGCCGTGCGATGGTCCGACTCCGTGGCCGTCGCGACCGCGCGTGGCACCGAAGGCGGCCGTCCCGACGCCGGCCAGCGACATGGCGACCGCGGAGATGACCCAGCGGCGCGGCAGTTGCCGACTCCACTCAGCCAAGGCGGGCCACCGCCCTCGCCGCGATCGAGTCCACCATGTCCCGGCTGCCCGGATCGGGCAGGCGGATCGTCGAGACCGTCTCGCCTCGTTTCAGCATCACGAAGTACGTGATGGTGTTCGGGGTGTCCGCATGCGCGATGCGACCTCGAACGAGCATGCCGGTGCCCTCCAGATAGTGCGGATCCACGACGTCGAACGAGACCTGCGATCCGAGGACCGGGTAGCTGGCGCACCGCAGGAGGACCCGACGGACGTCATCGACATTCCGCTCGGCCCACCCAGGTTCGTACGTCTCCACGACGTGGTGGGCCGACGGCGAGCCGTCAGACGGCCGGTAGTAGCGCTGCACGGCAGCGCGCCGGTGCGACTTGGCCGGGTAGTCGCTGCTCTTGTAGTTGGGGCAGCTGTCCTGCTCCCACGGCCAGGACGCCAGACCGGTTCGCGCCTCGTCCTCATGCCAGTCCGCTCCCAGATCGCCCGCCCCCAGCAGCGGGCTCGGGTCACCCCGTTCCGCGTTTGCGGTGTGCAGCTCGTCGGGGCCGACACCGGGCTCCCCCCGCTGGCACCCTGCGGCCATCAGCAGCAACGCCGTCAGGACCGCCGGCACGACCGCGACCGAACCCCGGCCTCTGCCGCGTATCCGGCCCCGGCTCGTCCTGTTGCTCGATGCGGACACCGAAAACCTCCCCCAACACAGATACTTGCCACAGCAGGTGGCGCTTCAGCCGATGACGCGCGGCGGCACGTTCGTCGCCGCCGCAGCACAGACGCGGCGGTTGCCGGCCGACGGTCCGACCCCTTCGAGATCCGCCGCACCCAGGCCGCAGACGGGACCGGTCAATGGCGTTCCTCGGCGAACAGCTCGGAACGGGTCTCGCCGAGCAACTCGCGCAGGCGGTTGAGGGAGCGCATGCTCTGGCTCTTGACGACGGCGGTGGAGACGCCCACCACCTCGGCGGTTGTCTCCACGCTCAGGTCGTCCCAGTACCGCAGGACGATGATCGCCCGATCCCGCAACGGCAAGGTCGCGACCGCGTCCAGCAACGTCATACGCAGCTCGGCCGGATGTTCCTCGCCCCGCTCCGGCGGCGCCGACATCGCCAACTCGCGGCTGGAACGACGCCGCTGCTGATCGATCATGCAACGCAGCAGTATCTTGCGGGCGTACGCGTGGGGGTCGTCGGCCCGACGGACCCGCCTCCAGTTGGCGTACACCTTGGCCAGCGTCGTCTGCGTGAGATCCTGAGCGAGATGCCAGTCACGGCACATCAGGAACGCCGCGTCGCGCAGGCGGCCAACTGTCGCCTGCGCGAACTCCACGAAGTCTTCGTCAGCCATTCGACCGGGCCAGCTTCGGGAACCTCTTGGCACCATTGATGACGTACTCGGCCGGCAGTCTCGTCTCCCAGATCGGGTTGGCGGCAACCTCGATCGCCTCCTTCACGGAGAGGACGGGCGGTGCCGGCGAGGTTCCCTTGGCGTCCCAGGCCAGACAGGTAGCGATCATGACATCGACCTGGAGGCCAGCGCGGTGGTGCACGGTGACCATCTGGCGCTGCACGCAGTTGTCGGGTACTTCGGTCAGCTCCACAGTCCCCGGGACAGGGTCGCCGCCGAGGCGGTCCCGGTAGATGGAGAGCCGCAGCATGCCCGGTCCGTCGCCTCGGTCCAGGTAGAGCTGGACGGACGGCATGCCGGAGCCCGCCCCGCTGCTCTCCAGACTCGCAAAGCCGCTGGTCTTCCCCTTGGGTAGCAGCCGGGTCAGCAGTTCCAGCGCGCCCTGCGGTGTGGTGGTCAGCAGCTCACCGTCCGGCCCCGCCCCGATCCTCACGGTGTCGATCACAGTGGTCGAGGGAGTCGGCGGCACTGACCGAGAGGGGTCTTCGTCGGCGCCGTCTTCGAACCCGCCCGGGGCGCCATCCGACGGCTCTGCCGGGGACGGCGTCGCGGTGTCCGCCGACCCACCCGGTAAAACCACGTTCGGCCCGCCGGGCTGAACGGCGTCATCCGCTCCGACGCCGAGCGGCCCGGCGGCCAGGCCGATCACGAGCAGCATCGCCAACGCCGATCCGCCGACGCCGAACTGCGCCCGGCGGCGCTGGCGGCGCAGTCGGCGGCCCTGCGTCACCGACTGTTGGACCAGGTCACCCAACGGCGGGGCGGGATGTTGGGCCAGGTCGTCCCTCAAACGCCCACGCACGTCGCCCATGTCCTTTATTCCTCCTCGGCCGACCGCCCCCAGTGGCGATCCGTCATTGACCTGACGGCTTGGCCAGCCGATTTGGTTACCAAATATCGGCGCGAACTTTCAGCCATCCGCGTCGACCGAACACGGTGCTCTCAGTACGTGTACGGCCACCTCCGTAGCGTCACGCCCCCCTTGCCAGGTGCGTTACTCGGGGCGGTCCGAGCAGCTGAAGCCGCCTGCGGCCTTGGCCCCCGCCGCACGGGCGACTCAGTCGGTTGAGGCACAACCCGCAGAGCATCCTAGGAGGTTAGGTCGTCGACGTCGAGACGGCTGACGTCGACCGGTCGCGCCACGTCGGCAGGAATCGCAGGCCTGACCGAAAGCCGCGGTATCCGGGCAGCCCAGAATCCGGATGGTCGAGCTCTTCGACGATCCGGCGTGCGATTGACCATCATCGAACCGGTCCATAGGATGACCATTGATGAGGATCGCAGGCTGGAGTCGCGCCACGGCCGCCGAGGCGGCGGCGCTGGCAGCACTCTTCCAGCGCGCCGAGGGGGTCGCCCCGGTCGGCATGGAGCAGCGCGCTGAGGACGTCCGGAATCGACTGGCAACTCTCGGGCCGGACAGCGCCGGACGCACCCGAGTTGGCCGCGATGACACCGGCAGCGTCGCCGCATACGGCGAGGTCGCCGACATGGGAACAGCGGATGATGTGCTCCGGATTCGCCTGACCAACGTGTTTCATCCCGACATTGCCGACGACGTCCGCGCAGAGCTGCACCACTGGCTCGTCGACCAGGCGAAGCAGTTACGGGACAACCGAGGATCGGCACAGGCCGTCCTCGGCATCCGGTGTGCCGAGAACGACCGGGCCGGCCGCGAGCTGCTGATCCATGGCGGCTTCGCGTTGGTCCGGCACGAACGGGACCTCGTCCTGACGGTGCCAGATGAGCCGCCGGCTCCCGTGCTGCCGCCCGGTCTGGTGCTGACACCTGTCGACGAGCGCTACGACGAACTGGCCCGGCTGGCCCACAATGAGGCCTACGCCGACAGCCCGGCAGCGGTTCGACCAGACCAGCGCGCCTGGCCCCAGCACGCGACCGGACATCCGCGGTTCCTGCCCGACCTCTCCTGCCTGGTGCTCGCCGAGGTCGACCGAAGTGACAACCCGGTGGCAGCCTTCCTCTTCGCGCTCGACGACGGCAGCACGGACACGCCGACGGCGATTCTGCACTGTCTGGGCACCCGTGCACCCTGGCGCCGCAGTGGCTTGGCCACAGCGATGATCTCGCGGGTACTGCACCGTGCGCACTCAGCCGGCGTCAGACAACTACGACTCAAGGTCACCGACAGCAACCACCCCGCTCTGACGCTCTACCGGAAGCTGGGCTTTGTGGAGTCGGGGCAAGGGTTCGCGGTGCTGATGCGGCAGCTCACCCCCGAGGCCGACGAGCAGCCGTAAGCCCAACGGTTCGTCGAGCCGCGCTCTGCGCCGCGTACGCGGAATGTTCCGCGATTCGCCACAGCGCGTGGAGCCACCGAGGCGTACGTCCAGCTTGACGCATCCGAAGCTGGTTCACCGCGTAACGCGGGTCGACCAGCCACTGTGCGCCTGGACTCCAACCCCACCGCCCTGACCCGTAACAGGTCCGAAACTACCGGTTGAAAACTCTGGAATTTTCTGCCAGCCTGAGAGCCATCGACAAGTGTGAACGTTAACAAGATCCCTTAGCACTGGAGGCGCTCCACGCGACCGTCGGGCCCACCCACCTGCCAGGTGACCACGTCCACCACCGAAAGAGCCCAACGCCCGCAACCACCCCCCGACGGGCGACCGGGCCTACCTGTCACCGCCCCTTGATCCGCTGGTCAGGTAGCCCGAGCCGATTCGCATCCGGGGCTGACGCCTGACCTGAGCTCCGGCCCGCTCGGGCGGACTCACCATCGTCCCCGCCGCCATCCGGCGGGGCCTCCCAATGGAACAGCGACAGGAATCTCTTACCCCACCACAGGAGGATCAGCATGGTTCCCCGGACCCGTCCCATCGGGCGCACCCGACTGCGAACGCTCACTTTTTCCGGAACGGCCGCGATAATTCTGGCCCTGGTCGTGTCACTGCTGCCCAACCTGGCCCAGGCCGCCGAGACGACCCTCGGTGCTGCCGCGGCGCAGTCCGGCCGGTACTTCGGTGCCGCCGTCGCCGCCAACAAGCTCAACGACAGCGCCTACACGACGATCCTGAACCGCGAGTTCAACAGCATCACTCCCGAGAACGAAATGAAGATCGACGCGACCGAGCCGCAGCAGAACAACTTCACCTTCGGCAACGCGGACCGGATCGTGAACCACGCCATCTCCCGGGGTTGGAAGGTCCGGGGCCACACCCTGGCCTGGTACTCGCAGCAACCGGGCTGGATGCAGAGCATGGAGGGCACCGCGCTGCGCAACGCGATGCTGAACCACGTCACCCGAGTGGCCACCTACTACCGAGGCAAGATCGACTCTTGGGATGTGGTGAACGAGGCGTTCGAGGACGGCAACAGCGGCGCCCGCCGCAACTCGAACCTCCAGCGCACCGGCAACGACTGGATCGAGGCCGCGTTCCGCGCCGCCGACGCGGCGGACCCGAACGCGAAGCTCTGCTACAACGACTACAACACCGACAACTGGACCTGGGCCAAGACACAGGCCGTCTACAACATGGTGCGCGACTTCAAGTCTCGTGGGGTGCCGATCGACTGCGTCGGCTTCCAGTCGCACTTCAACGCCAACTCGCCGTACAACAGCAACTACCGCACCACCCTGTCCAGCTTCGCCGCCCTCGGGGTGGACGTGCAGGTCACCGAGTTGGACATTGAGGGATCCGGCACGACGCAGGCCAACACCTACCGCAGTGTGGTCAACGACTGCCTTGCCGTGGCTCGCTGCAACGGGCTCACCGTGTGGGGGGTGCGCGACTGCGACTCGTGGCGCTCCGGGGGCACTCCGCTGCTCTTCGAGTGCAACGGCACCAAGAAGGCCGCCTACACCTCCACCCTGGAGGCGCTGAACAGCGCGGGCCCCACCAACCCGCCCACCGACCCACCCACCGACCCGCCCACCAACCCGCCCACCAACCCGCCCGGCTCCGCCAGCGAGATCGTCGGCACGCAGTCGGGCCGGTGTGTCGATGTGCCCAACGCCTCGACCAGCAACGGCACCCGGGTGCAGCTCTACGACTGCAACAAGCAGACCAACCAGGCATGGACCTACACCTCGGGCAAACAGCTACAGGTGTACGGGAACATGTGCCTCGACGCCGCCGGGACCGGCAACGGTGCGGCGGTGCAGATCTACAGCTGTCACAGCCAGACCAACCAGCAGTGGAACGTCAACTCCAACGGCACCATCAGCAATGTGCAGTCCGGACGATGCCTGGACGCCTGGAGCACCGCCAACGGTGCCCAGATCCAGCTCTACGACTGCCACGGACAGACCAACCAGCAGTTCCGGCTCGCCGCCTCGGGCGGCGGCTCGACCCCGACGCCGACCCCGACGACGCCGCCGCCGACCGGCGGCACGTGTGATCTTCCCTCGTCGTACCGCTGGTCGTCGTCGGGTGCGCTGGCGCAGCCGAGGTCCGGGTGGGTGTCGCTGAAGGACTTCACCGTCGCGCCGTACAACGGCCAGCAGCTCGTCTACGCCACCACCCACGACACCGGCACCACGTGGGGTTCGATGAACTTTGGCCTCTTCAGCAACTACTCACAGATGGGCTCGGCCAGCCAGAACGCGATGAACTCGGGGACCGTCGCACCGTCGCTGTTCTACTTCGCGCCGCGCAACATCTGGGTGCTGGCCTACCAGTGGGGCGGCCCGGCCTTCTCGTACCGGACCTCCAGCGACCCGACCAACCCGAACGGGTGGTCGTCGCCGCAGACGCTGTTCAGCGGCAGCATCTCCAACTCCAGCACCGGTCCGATCGACCAGGCACTCATCGGTGACGACCAGAACATGTACCTGTTCTTCGCCGGGGACAACGGCCGGATCTACCGGGCCAGCATGCCCATCGGGAACTTCCCGGGCAGCTTCGGCTCCAATTACACGACCATCATGACCGACACGACGAACAACCTCTTCGAGGCCGTTCAGGTCTACAAGCTCCAGGGCCTGAACAAGTACCTGATGATCGTCGAGGCGATCGGTTCGCAGGGCCGGTACTTCCGTTCCTTCACAGCCACCAGTCTGGGTGGTACGTGGACGCCGCAGGCGACGTCCGAGAGCAACCCCTTCGCTGGCAAGGCGAACAGCGGCGCCACCTGGACCAACGACATCAGTCACGGCGAACTGATCCGCAGCAACGCCGATCAGACCATGACCGTTGACGCCTGCAACCTGCAACTGCTCTACCAGGGGCGTTCGCCCAGCTCCGGCGGCGACTACGGCCTCCTGCCGTACCGGCCGGGTCTGCTGACGCTGCAGCGCTGACGACCGGACAACGCCGGGGCGGGCAGGCTCGACACCACACCGAGCCCGCCCGCCCCGCATCCATCCACCACCACCAGGAGGTAGCGATAGTGCGAGGACACGGACACCACCCCCCGCCCGCGGGCAACACCCACACCGAGCGAGTGTCCCCCCGTTTTCGAGGACGGCTGTTCAAGCTCGCCGCGGCCGGGATCGCCGCCGCGGTCGGGTTGCTCACCATCACCGTGGCGACCGGCTCGGCGTCGGCCGCCGACAACCCGTACCAGCGGGGCCCGGACCCCACCCGGACCAGCGTCACCGCCGTGAACGGCCCCTTCGCCAACACGTCGGTCAGCGTCCCGACCGGGTACGGCTTCAACGGCGGCCGGATCTACTACCCGACCGACACCAGCCAGGGCACCTTCGGGGCCATCGCGATCTCGCCGGGTTACACGGCGTTGTTCTCCGCCGAGTTGGCCTGGATGGGACCGTGGCTGGCGTCGCACGGCTTCGTCGTGATCGGCATCGAGACCAACAGCCGCAACGACTTCGACACTGCCCGAGGCACCCAGTTGCTCGCCGCACTGGACTACCTCACGCAGCAGAGCCCCGTACGGGACCGGGTCGACCCCAACCGGTTGGCGGTCGCCGGTCACTCGATGGGCGGCGGTGGCGCTCTGAGCGCGGCCACCCGACGCTCGTCATTGAAGGCAGTGGTCGGCATCGCGCCGTACTCGCCGTCGTCGAACCTGGCCAACGACCGGGTGCCCACCATGATCTTCTCGGGGCAGGCGGACACTGTGGTCACCCCGTCCTACGCCACCGGCCTGTACAACAGCCTCCCGGCCACGACGGAAAGCGTCTACCTGGAGGTCGCCGGCGCGGATCATGGCTTCATGGTCGGACGGTCGAACCCGGTGATGGTCCGGACCATGCTGCCGTTCGTCAAGATGTTCATCGACAACGACACCCGGTACAGCCAGTTCCTCTGCCCCCTGCTGGACTCCAGTGGCGTGGTCACCTACCGCAGCACCTGCCCGTTGCTGCCCTCGACGCCGACCGATCCGCCGACCGATCCGCCGACGCCCACCGATCCACCGACCGTTCCGCCCGGCTCCGCCAGTGAGATCGTCGGCACGCAGTCCGGCCGGTGCGTCGACGTACCCAACGCCTCACGGAACAACGGCACCCGGGTCCAGCTCTACGGCTGCAACAAACAAACCAACCAGGCATGGACCTACACCTCGAACAAACAACTGCAGGTGTACGGCACCATGTGCCTCGACGCGGCAGGCACCGCCAACGGCGCCGCAGTGCAGATCTACAGCTGCCACAGCCAGACCAACCAACAGTGGAACGTCAACTCCAACGGCACCATCAGCAACGTCCAGTCCGGACGATGCCTCGACGCCTGGAGCACCGCCAACGGAGCCCAGATCCAGCTCTACGACTGCCACGGACAGACCAACCAGCAGTTCCGGCTCGCGCCGCTCGCAGGCTGATCGCGGCCGAGCTCGCACAGCACCTGATCGAGGGTCTGCAGATGGACCAGCGGCAGGGCGAGATCCCGCACACCTGAAACGGGCGGACCCGGCGTCGTGCCGGGTCCGCCCGCATCATGTGGCCGGAGGGCGGCGACGCCTGGCGTCTCGCACCAGCGTCAGGGCGATGACGAGAAGGCCGAGCAGGGCGACGACGGCATTGGCGGTTGTGAGGAACACCTTCTCACCAGGGGTGGCGTGGTGCAGGTGGGTCAGGTGGAAGAAGAAGTGGGGTATGGCGAAGGTGGAGAACGCCGCCGCGGCGGGGATGGTGAAAACGGCCCGAGGTGCGACGAGCGCTATGCCGAGGACGACGGCCAGGCCGAGGGTGGCTCCGCCGAAGTCTCGCGCGTAGTGGTCGCTGAACGGCGGGGTGAGGCTGACGGTCGGGAAGTTGTTGTAGAAGCTTTCGGGGAAGACCTGGTTCCAGAACCCGACTACGAGTTCGTCGAGGAAGAGGACGGCCAGGGCGATCCGGATCAACGCGGTCAGCGCGGCGTCCCGCCCGTCTGTCGACCTTGGCTGCGCTGCGGCGGGGGTGGGTGGTCGGCCTTCGTTCATCGGGTCCGCCCGGCGTCGTCCTGCGCTGCCGGGCTGGCCAGCCACTGGTCGAAGGTCTGTCTGCCGCGCGGGCCGGGGCCGGTGGGCAGCAGGCCGTCTCCGGCCATGGCTCGACCGGTCGCTCCCGGAAGGCGGACGGGCAGGACAAGGCGGTGACTCCCGCGGGCGCGGAGCAGGCGGCGGGCCATGGCAGACATGCGCAACTGTTGCGGGCCGGCGATGTCGGGCGCCCGGCCGGCCGGTTCTGCCAGGGCGAGGTCGACGAGACAGTTGGCGACTTCGTGGGCCGCGATCGGCTGCACGAGCATCTGGGGCACCACCGCGATCGGGCCGGGAATGGTGGCGAGCATCTGCGCGGCCAACTCGTAGAACTGCGTCGAGCGGAGCACCGTAGCGGGTACCGCACCGCCCAGGACGAGGCTCTCCTGGCGTCGTTTGCCCGCGTAGTAACCCCAATTGACCCGGTCGGCGCCGACGACCGACAGTGCGACGTGGTGCCGCACCCCGACGCGCTGGCCTGCGGCGAGCAGGTTCGTCGTCGCCGCGCCGAAGAAGCTTTCCGACTTCTTCCGGTTGATCGTCGACACGTTGCTGACGTCGATCACGACCGGCACGCCGGTCAGCGCCTCGTCCAGCCCGGAACCGCGGATCAGGTCCACGCCCGTGGAGCGGGCGAGGATGACCGGCTCGTGGCCGGCGGACCGTACGGCGTGAACGACGAGACGTCCGACGCCGCCGGTCCCGCCGGCTACCGCGATACGCACTGAGCTACCTCCCGATCCGCGTTTGCCGTAACGCCGCAGTGGCGGGTGGCCCGGACCGGGGGCCGGGGTGCAAGGGGGATGAGCCGCTGTGATGTCACCGTTCTACCTTTCCGAGACTTCTTGTTCACGACATAGACCGCGCAATAGCCCTAAAGGGTGGAACCCTCGCCTGGGTCGGTGCGCTTGCTGGCGGCGTAGACACCACGGGAGAGCGTCATGATCGCGAGGAGGAGAGCCAGTACCGCTACACCCGAGGCGGCGTACAACGCGACGACGCCGCCGTGCGTGAGACGGGCCCGAAGCGGATTCGCCGCTGCGGCCGCCGCAGCCTCCGCTCCCACTGTGAACTCCGCCGTGCCGGCCACCGGGTGTCCGTCGGTGAAGGTCGCTCGCCAACTGATCTCGTACCAGCCGTCAGGCATATCCGCTCTCACCTGATGGCGCAGCGTCGCCCCGTGGACAACCGGACGACCGCCTGTCCAGTCCGTCCCCGTGTGGTCCGTCACCGTGACACTGCTGTCGGACGTGATCTCGCCAGCGAACACCACCTCGACCCGTTGCGGGGCCTTCGCGAGCCTGGCACCGGCGGTCGGCGTGATCGAGTGCGTCGCGCCGTGCGCGAACGCGGGCGCGGGTGTGACCGCCAGCGGGAAACCGGCAGCGAGCGCGACCGTGACGATCAATCCAACGCTAGGACGAATGCGAGACGCCCGACCGGTGTCTGACGTGTCGGTCACGCGAGCCGCAGTGCTTCTCTTCATGGCGTGCTCCCCTCCGCCGCGAACGACCGCGGCGTCTGCGAACAGGACCGAGCAGCCCCCCGATTCGTGACAGCAGAGGTCGCGGCCGGGCCCGTGTGTCACGAATCGGAGACCTGCTCGGTCCGTACCTGGTGACACTCGCCCACCACCGGTACAGCGCAAGGAGCGACGATCATGACCGCCATCATCCGCATCGCACTGGCAATCTTGTTTCTCGACAATTTCGTGGTCGGGGCCTGGAACGCGATCTGGCCGGCCAGCTTCTACGCGAACTTCCCGACAGTGGATCTCACGCCGCCGTTCAGCGAGCACTACGCGCGGGACTTCGGTACGGCATCACTGGCAATCGCCCTGCTGCTGGGCATCGCGGCGGTCAAACCCAAGGCCCACTTCGTCATCCCCGCCGCGGCTGCCTATTCGGTCTTCGCGCTCCCCCATTTCTTCTATCACCTCACGAACATGCAGGGGGCGACAGTCGGTGAGGCGATCCTCCTCACCACCGCAAACGCGGCAGTGGCGCTCATCGGCCTGGTGATCATCTTGCTGACAGCGCTACGCGACCGATCGGCCGCTCGGCGCGACCTCGCCTCGTCTCGGGCCGCCCGCTGAACCTGCTGCGTCAACCACTGGGAGAGCCAATGTTTCCCGAACCCCTCCGGCCACTTCGGCCAAACGCGCTACCCAGCGCGTTCTGCGTCGTCGTCGCCGAACGACGCCTCCTCAAGAACCTCGCGTACCAGCTGCTGGGTTCAGTCGACGCCGCTGAACACGCGGTAAAAGCGATGTACACCGTCTGGTACACGATGCCGGACGACGAACAGGACGGCATCGACAGTCCCTTTACCTGGCTCGTCGGCACGCTCGTGCAGGTCTGTGTCGGTCTGCTCACATCGTCGCCGACCCAAGCCGCTGGCCATAACACCGCTCAAGTGCTGTAGTACGGCCCCGCAAGGGGTATCTGTGTGGCTGGCGCTCAACAGACAGCAGCGATATCGGCGGCAGTTCGAATTCAGGGATAGGGGCGACGAGGCGGCCATGGCAGGGCGAGGAAGAGGCGGGGCACTGGTCGACGCGTTGGCGGTGTTCGACGCGGTCCGTCCACGGCTCTTCGGCATCGCCTACCGGATGCTCGGCAGTGTCGCGGAGGCGGAGGACATCGTGCAGGAAGCCTGGCTCCGGTGGCAGCAGACCGAACGCAGCCAGGTACGGGACCCGATCGGGTTCATGGTCACGACGACTTCTCGGCTCGCTCTGAACGCCGCGACGTCGGCTCGCGCCCGCCGCGAGCTGTATCCCGGACCGTGGCTGCCCGAGCCCGTCGACACCTCCGCCGACCCGACACTCCAGGCCGAGCGCAACGAGTCACTCGAACTCGCCGTGCTACTCCTGTTGGAACGGCTCACCCCGGCCGAGCGGGCGGTGTACGTGCTGCGGGAGGCGTTCGACTACCCATTCCGGCGGATCGGCGAGGTACTCGACGTCAGCGAGGCGTACGCACGACAGCTCGGCCACCGCGCCCGCACGCACCTGGCCCGGCAGCGGCGCGAACCGGTCGGCCACGCCGACCGCGACCGCCTGCTGCATGCCTTTCTCGCCGCAGCCCGCTCCGGTGAACTGGCCCAGCTCGAGGAACTGCTCGCCGAAACAGCCATCTCCTACGCCGACGGCGGCGGCACCGTCCGGGCCGCCCAGCTACCCGTCGTCGGACGTGACAACGTCGCGCGTTACATCCTGGGACTGATCCGGAAGTTCGGCCGCGACCTCTCACCGGAGATCGTCGAATCCAACGGCCACGCCGCGATCCTCGTCTCGCGGCCCGGGGCAACTGTCGCTCTGGTCACCATCGACGCCTCACCCGCCGGGATCGAACGAGTGTTGATCATCCTCAACCCTCAGAAACTAGCCCAGTTCCAGTGGTGACAGTCGGCACCGGCGCCTGGCGACGCGTGGTTCGTCGACGGCACGTACGTCGAGGTCGATGGTCTGGCGCCTGAGTCGTCGCCGAACCTGCCGGTGCCGCTCGCGCGAATGGGATCGTTGCTGAGTGACGAAGTCGCTTGACCTGCATCTGGAGTTCGATCGGAGTGCGGGTTCCCCGGGTCGCTCGCTGGAGAGCGCGTTACGGGAGAGCATTCGGACCGGCCGGCTGCGGGCCGGGTCGCGCCTACCTGGCAGCCGGAGCCTGGCCGCCGACCTGGGCTTGGCCCGGGGCACCGTGGTGCAGGCGTACGCGCAGTTGGTGGCGGAAGGGTGGCTGCTGGCGGCACCCGGCTCGGGCACCCGGGTCGCGGACGTGCTCCATGATCCGCCCGGCACGCGCGGACAACCGCGGCCGTCGCCCCCGGCAGGGCCATTGATCGAGTTGCGGCCGGGGATTCCCGACCTCGCGTCGTTCCCCCGAACGGCCTGGGCGGACAGCGTCCGCCGGGCGCTGACGACGGCTCCACGCGGCACGCTGGACTACTCCGAACCGACCGGGCTACCCGCACTGCGGGCGGCGGTGGCCGGCTATCTCGCACGCACTCGGGGGGTGCTCTGCGACCCGGAGGCGGTGGTGATCACGGCGGGCCTCACCCAGGGCCTCTCCCTGCTGGCGCGGACGCTGCACCGGCGCGGCGTCCGCGCCATCGCCACCGAGAACCCTGGTCTGGCCCATCACCGCACGGTGCTGCGTGCTGCGGGCCTGACAGTCACCCCGCTCACCGTCGGCCCCGGCGGGGCCGACCCGGATGACGCGGCGGGTCAGGCCGCGCTGCTCACCCCGGCGCACCAGCATCCGACCGGGGTGGTGCTCGCCCCACGGCACCGCTACCGGCTCATCGCGTGGGCACGGAAGCACGACGCGTTCCTGATCGAGGACGACTACGACGGCGAGTTCCGCTACGACCAGCGGCCGGTGGGCGCCATGCAGGCGCTGGCACCAGAGCGAATCGTGTACGCGGGCAGCACGAGCAAGTCGCTGGCGCCGGGCGTCCGCCTGGGTTGGTTCGTCGTACCCGAGCCACTGCGTCGCGAACTGACGACGACGATCGTGGAGGCCGGCGCCGCAGTTTCCGCGATCGACCAGCTCACGATGGCCGACCTGCTCACGCACGGTGACTACGACAGGCACATCCGCCGCATGCGCCTGACCTACCGACGTCGCCGGACCGAGCTGGCCGCCCGCCTTGCCGAGGTGACCACCACTGCGCTGAAGGGCATCGCTGCCGGCGTACACGCGCTGCTACCGCTGGCTTCCGTGGCGGAGGAGCGCTGGCTGATCCAGGCCGGACGCCGCGAGGGACTGCGCCTGATCGGCCTGCACGGCAACGGCTACTGGCACGATCCCGCGGATGAGCGGCAGGCGGCAGCCCTGGTCCTCGGATACGCGGCGCCGCCGGCTCACGCCTGGCAGGAGGCACTGTCCGGACTCTGCCAACTGGTCCATCAGACCGGTCACCAACTGGTCCATCCTGCTGGTCCGGTCGGGGATACGTTCGACTCATGCAGACCATGAAGATCGGAAATAACGAGATCGTGCTGCTGGGCACGGCCATGCCACCGGAGTTGCCGGATGGCTCCCACGTGATGACAGCGACGATCGAACTGCCACCGGGCGACCCGGGCACGCCGCCACACCGGCACTCCGGCCCGGTCTTCGGCTACCTGCTCGAGGGCGAGATGATCTTCGAGCTGGAGGGCGAGCCCGAACGGGTGATCAAGGCCGGTGAGGCGTTCTGGGAGCCAGGCGGCGACGTCATCCACTACCGGTCGGCCAACAACCTGTCCGATCAGGTGACCAAGTTCCTGGTCGTGATGGTGTGCGCGCCCGGCCAGGAAATGCTGGTGCTGGTGAGCCCCGACGAGCTCGAACAGCGTAAGAACCGCCGCTCAATCCGGCCGAACTGACGGAAGAGGCACGTCATGCGTATCGTTCTCGCCGGTTCGACCGGCGTCATCGGCCGCCGGCTCGAGCCGATCCTGACCGCCCGGGGGCATGAGGTCATCGGGTTGGCCCGCAACGGCCCGGTCGCCGTCGACGTGCTCGACCGGGACGCGGTCGCGGCCGCCGTCCGCGACGCCCGGCCCGACGTGGTGATGCACCAGCTGACCAGCCTGAGCACTGGCGACTTCGCCGCCAATTCGCGACTGCGCCGGACCGGGACCCGCAATCTGGTCGACGCGGCGCTCGCCGCCGGGGTACGCCGGATCGTGGCGCAGAGCATCGCCTGGGCCTACGAGCCGGGCGCCGAGCCCGCGGCCGAGCAGACCCCGCTCGACCTCGACGCCCCAGAGCCACGCCAGACCAGTGTGGCCGGTGCCGCCGCGCTCGAATCCGCCGTCCAGGAGGCGCCCGAGTGGGTCCTGCTGAGGTACGGCACCCTCTACGGCCCGGGCACCTGGTACGCCCGCGACGGTCTGATGGCCCAGTTCGCCGCCGCCGGCAAGGTCCCCGCCGACGCGGACGTGAGTAGCCTGCTGCACGTCGACGACGCCGTCGCCGCCGCGGTCGCTGCTCTGGAGTGGCCCGTCGGCGTCGTCAACGTCTGCGACGACGAGCCAGCCGCCGCCTCGCAATGGGTGCCCGCGTTCTGCGCGGCGGCCAATGTGCCAGCGCCAGCGGTGACCGAGGGCGAGCGGCATGGCTGGGCGCGAGGAGCGAGCAACCACCACGCCCGCACGCACCTTGGCTGGAGCCCGACCCATCCCTCCTGGCGTCAGGGATTCGCCACCCTGTGAGGCGTCCGCACAGTTTGATCTTGCAGAAGCAACGGAGACGAAGAGTCATGTTCGATCACCCCGAACTCGCCGCGCTCAGCGACGACTATGCCCGCTTCGGGCTGGAGCGCGATGCGGTACGCGAATGGGAGGACGGCGCCCGCACCGACAATCGCGCCGGGTCGTACGAGTGGTGGTACTTCGACGCCCACCTCGACGACGGCGCGAAGGTTGTCGTGGTGTTCATGAACAAGGACCTCGGCGCGGCGGGTAGCCCGCTGTCACCGCAGCTCCGGGTCAACCTGGAACTGCCTGACGGGACGATGTCCCACAACACGATCGCGATCCCCGCAGCGGACTGGTCGGCGGCGAGCGGGCGTACCGACGTCGGCATGGGGCCGGGCAACCGCTTCCACGGCGAGAGCCTGCGCGAGTACCGGATCCAGGCGACCGCCGGGGGGCTGAGGGTCGACTTCACACTGACGTCCGAGGTCCCGGCCTGGCGTCCGGCCACCGGGCACATGCTGTTCGGCCCGGAGGGCGACCTCGAGTTCAACTGGCTGCCCTCGGTGCCCCAGGGAGCCGTGCGGGGCTCGTACACGATCGACGGGGTGCGGCACGAGACGACCGGCGTCGGCTACCACGACCACAACTGGGGCAACGTCGGGCTGCCGAAGATCATCAACGACTGGTACTGGGGACGGGGGCAGGCCGGACCGTACACGGTCATCGCATCGTTCATCACTGGCGCCGAAAAGTACGGCTTCGCCGAGATCCCCATCTTCATGCTGGCCCGCGACGGCCGGATCATCGGCGACGATCCAGCGAAGATGACGTTCGAGCGGGACGGGGTCTACACCGACGCGAAGACCGGCAAGCCGGTGGCGGGCATCGTCCGCTACACCTACGTGGACGACGACGACACGTACGTGGTGACCTTCGACCGCGAGCGCGACCTGGTCCGCAATCCCCTCACCAAGGACCTGCCCTGGCTGAAGCGGGCAGCGGCCCGGTTGGTCCGGTTCAACGGCGCCTACCTCCGCTTCGCCGGCCTGCTCACGATCGAGCACCACAAGGGCGGACAGGTGGTCGAGGCGTTCGCCGAGGACGCGATCTGGGAGCTCATGTACTTCGGGCACGCCCGCGCCACCGCCGCGGGTTCGTCAGTGCCCGGTCGGCGGGTCGCCCGGAAGCGGCACTGAGTTCATCGGCTGGCGAAGGCGCTCGATCAACTCGCGGGCGGCCTCGGCGTACCGCTGCTCCGATCCGCGGGGCCGGTGTCCCTGGATCGGCGGCGGGACGCTGTCGCCAGGTAGCGGCACCACGTCGGCGGGATCCCGTAGCCGGCGGTCCACCGTTGCCGCCGTCCCGCGGACGGTTACCGGCGTGGTTGTCCGGTGGGCGGTGAATATCCAGCCGCCGATCGAGTCGGTGTCACGCCACAGGTTCACCCACCGCCAGTCGACGCGAGAGCCGATCTCGTGCAGCACCTCGTCGTCGACGAAGGCGGGGAACAGTCGGGCGTAGAGTCGGCACAGAGGTGACCCATGGGTGAGCAGAGCGACTCGACTGCTGACCTGCGGCGGTAACTGGAGCACTGTCGCGGCGGCCAGCACCGAACCGTGGCTGTGTGCCGTGAGCAGCACGAGGTTGCCGCGTCCGACCAGGTACGTGATTCGTCGGGTCAACTCCGGCACCGCTCGTTCGGCGTAGCAGGGTGGCGCGAACGGGTGGGCGGCCCGGGGCCAGAACGTGCCCAGGTCCCACAGGACACCAACGTGGCGCCTGAATTCGGCCGTCCGGTAGGCGAAGATTCCACCGATGGTCAGGCCGAGGATGATCGCCGCGATCCCCCAGCTCCCGAACGCGATGGAGAAGGTGATCAGGTCGCCGGGCACCCGTGCGTACCGCTGCACAGACTCGCTCGGCAGCAACTCCAGCAGACCGAGGGTGGTGGTGGCCGTGCCGATCCCGGCCAGGCAGGCGTAGACCACCGCCAACGGAATCAGTCTTTCCGTGAAGCGGGCCCTGGCTATCGCCTTCTGCACCTGCCGCAGCCGGGTCGCGGCTGCGGGCGGGGGGTCCGGGTAGTCGCAGGCGACGATCGCCGCCGCAGCACGAAGCCGACGGCGTCGAGAGATGAGAATGACCGGAACCGCTACCACCAGCGTGAACAGCACTGTCCGGAGAAAGCCGAAGATCGCCCAGGTGAACGCCGGCGGCAGACCGGAGGCCAGACCCTCTCCGGTCGGCGCGTCGCGATCCAGGAAATCCGCCACCCGGTAGACGAACTCGGCGGACACTGCCACCGCCAGACTGACCGCGCTGGCCGCCATCACCAGCGCGCCCAGCCCGAGCAGCGGGATGGCGTTCCGCCGTCGACCCCGGCGCCAGAGCAGCACAGCGCCGAGGGCGGTCAGCAGGATCGTCTGCGCAACGAACAGCGAGGTGAGTAGTGCGCCGTAGCCGGGCAGGCCTCCCACCTCGCGCCACGGCGCCGGGCTGGCGAGGACGTGGACCGTCACCACGATGGTCAGGGCCACGGCTACCGTCCGTACCGTGCGGGTGATTCGGTCCAGTCGCTGATCCGAGGCGGCCCGGTCGAGCAGCGGTGGCAGGCAGAGCAGGACCACGCAGCTGGCCAGCACCGTCCCGGTGGCCACGGCCAACGCGATCGTGCTGGCCGAGGCGCCGTTCGCGGCTCGGGCGGCAAGCAGTGCGACGTCCAGTGTCGCGAACGCCGCCGCGACGTGGATCGAGCGCAGCCGACCCACCAGCGGCCCGGCGTCCCACTGACCGATCCCGCTGAGTCGATGCTCGGAGACCTCGTCCGCCGGAGCGCGGAACGCGTCGAACATCTTTCCCGGCCGGGTGCTGGCCCGCCAGAGCAGGCCGATGGCGGCGGCCGGAACCACAGCGAGTACCGCGAGGCGCAGGCCCACGGGTTGCCCACCCAACCAGGACAACCAGGTGCGCCCGGCCAGGCAGCCTGACGAGCCCATGCACTTCCACGCGACCAGGTCCAGCGTGACGCCGACGAAGGCCAGCACGTAGAGCGCGGTGAGGGTGAGCGCCAACAACCGGCACAGGGATCTGACAATCGCGTCGGAGCCAGGGCTCGCCGGTCGCATCCAGATCGCCAGGTTGGCAAGCATGAACGGCAGGAGGAACACCAGCGTCAGTGTTCGGACCACGCTTCCGGCGGGCAGGTCACCCCAGCGGTACGCCTCCGTCACCCGTTCACCGCTGCCGCACGAACATGGGCGTTGGGGTCGGTAGAAGCCCCCACTGCGGTCGCCCGCGACCTGCTCGACCTGCGCCACGTTCAACACCTGGGCGGCGCTTGCGCTGGCGGCGCCGTGTACCCGCAGCTCCACCACGTCATCGCACATCCCGGGCCCGCTTGACCGCGCTGATGCACCCGACATCGGCCCCTCCGAAGCACCTTCGGTGGCCAAGCCGGGTGAGCCCAGCCCCCGCGCCACTCGCGGCGGTGTACCCCGCCCGGCCTAGACCAACCGTGCGCCCGCCGCACGGCTGGCTAGCGCTTACAGGTCCTCGGGCCGCACAAAATTCCTGTCTCGATCTGGTGGGCGGTGGCTAACGTACGCGGATGAGCATTGTCCCGAGGACCGGACTGCGGCTGCGGTTCCTCAGCGATCCGGGCGAGTTCCTGGCCGTTGCGGGTGACTACCTGGGCGCCGATCCGGTCGTCAGCACTGTCGTGACCACCATCGCGCACCGGCTGTTAACGCAGCGGGCCGACGGGATCCCGCAGCCCGACCGCAACTGGTGGCTGGTGGTCAGCGACGACTCCGGTGCCGTGGTCGGTGCCGGGATGCGCTCGGCGCCGTATGCCCCCTATCCGCCGTTCCTGCTGCCCATGCCCGACGAGGCGGCCGTTGCGCTGGCCCACACCTTGCACGAGCGCGGGGAGGAGGTCCTCGCTGTCAACGGGGCCCTGCCCGCCGCTGAGCTGTGCGCCTCCGCGCTGGCCCGACTCGGCGGGGGTGAAGTCCAGGTCACCCAGCACACACGGCTGCACGAGCTCGGCGAGCTGACGGGGCCACCACCGGTGCGGGGCAGCCTGGCGACCGCGACCGAGGACGACGCGGGACTGGTCACGCAGTGGCTCGCCGCGTTCACGGGTGACGCCGACGAACAGGCGGGCCGCCCGCCCGGTACGAGTGCGCACGAAGCGCTCGACCACGCGGAGGTGCTGCGTCGGATCCGAGCCGGACGGCTGTGGTTCTGGGTCGACGAGACCGGGGAGCCGGTGCACCTCACCGGCGCCAATCCACAGTCGTTCGGGGTGGCCCGCCTGGGCCCGGTGTACACACCGCCGGTCCAGCGCGGACGTGGTTGGGCCAGCAACGCGGTAGCCGAGGTTTCCCGCCGAATCCAGGCCGACGGCGCGCGGGTCTGCCTGTTCACCGACCAGGCCAACCCGACGTCGAACAAGATCTACGCCGCCCTCGGCTACCTGCCGGTCGTCGACATGGCCAACCTGGTCATCGTCCGATGAGCAACTGGCGGAGCGGCTCCACCGATCAGATCGAGGTCTGCTCGCGCAGTCAGTTGGTCGAGGTGGCGGCGGTGTTACCGGAAGCGGGCAGGTTCGTCGTCGCCCGGCTCGACGGAACGAGGATGACGGACGCGGACCACACCTTCTACGAGTTCTCCGACGCGCTGCTCTTTCCCGGCTACTTCGGTTGGAACTGGGACGCGTTGTCCGAATGTCTCCGTGATCTGCACTGGTTGCCTGCGGACGGGTATCTCATCGTCGTCGAGAACGCGCCTCGGGTGCTGTCGAGCAGTGCCGAGGATCGGCACACACTGTTCCAGATCCTGGCGCAGGCCGTTCATCACTGGGCGAGCCCGTTCGGCCAGCCAGAGTTCACTGTGCTGCTGCTCTGTGACCGCGACGACGAGGCGACTCTGTTGCGGGAGGAGATCGCCCGCGCGGACGCCGGTACGCCTCACCGAGACGGGCCCGCTGATCGTCGGACGTAGGAGACGGTTGTCCCAACCAGCAACACCGCTCCTGCGAAAAAGTAGGTGTTGACTCCGATGCCGGTCCAGAACTCGCCCGTCGAGATGTCCGCCGCTCCCACGAAACCACCGCGGCGGACACCGGTGACCATCAGAAGATTCTCGACCATTCCTGGAACACCCCGGATGACGAGCAGCATGCTGCCGAACAACAGTGGCACCAGCAGTAACCATTGGGGAAGACGCCGAGCCGGCGGGCGGACTGTGGCCAGAACGACGGCTGCTCCGATGGCTGACATGGAGATGAGCACCACGTTGAAGATCACGTAGGCCCTCATGCCCCACTGTCCATCACCGGTGGGATCGGGCCCGGGGAAGAACACCAGGAGCACGTGGGACACCACAAAGAAGATCAACCAAGCCAAGGCGCCGTACGCCCAGCGACGACCTCTGTAAGCGGGCATACCAGCACCCTCGCCGAGCCAACACCGTGACGCCTCCCTCCCCGGGCCGGTTCCACTCCCCCAGGAGAGCGAGGTGCGGGAGCGCCAACACCTACCCGACTAGGTCTCGGCGGCGGGTTCTCGGCGGCGATCGCTGGCAGCAGATGCTGCTACCGGGGTGCCACTCTCGGCATGATCCTCCGTTCGCCGGTGGCGGCCATCGAGTGCATCGCGCCGCTGGCGAACGGGATCAGCCGAGCCAGGCCCGGCTGTCCGTTGCGCCGGGCCAGGTCGGGCCCGAGACGAGCCATCAGCAGGTGAGCGCCGGCAAGGGCCGGACGTAGAGGGTGATGTCGCTGATCACGCCGGCCGTCTACAGCCAGTCGTGTTCGCGGGCGTAGCGGGCCGCGTCGTGGCGGGTCCGGGTCTGGGTCTTGCGCATCGCGTTGGAGAGGTAGTTGCGGACGGTGCCCGGAGCGAGGTGGAGCCGAGCGGCGATGTCGGCGACCGAGTAGCCCTCGCCGGTGACCCGCAGGACGTCGGCTTCCCGGTCGGTGAGGGGGCTGTCCTCGGTGACGGCGAGGACTGACACGTCCGGGTCGATCCAGCGTTTCCCCGAGTGCAGGGTGGCGATGACCGAGGTGATGTGGGCCGGCTCGGCGGACTTGCTGACGAAGCCCTGGACGCCGAGCTTCAGCGCCTTGCGCAGCACGCCGGGGCGGGCGTGCCGGGTCAGCATGAGGATCACCTGCTCCGGTCGCTCGCGGCGGATCTCGGCGACGGCGCCCAGGCCGTCCACGCCCGGCATCTCCAGGTCGATGACCAGCACGTCGGGCCGGTGCCGCAGGGTGGCGGCGATCGCCGACCGGCCGTCCTGCGCCTCGGCGAGAACGGTGATGTCGCCCTCCATCGGCAGCAGCGCGGCCAGGGCCGTGCGCAGCAGCGCCTCGTCGTCGGCGAGCACGATGGTGGTCATCGGCCGTCCTTCCCGCTGACCGTCGGGGCCGCGTCGGCCCGAGCGGGTGGCAAGACCGCCGCGGTCAGGAACCGCCCGTCCTTCTGTTCCACCGTCAGCTCACCCCCGTCGCCCGCCACCCGTTGCCTCAGTGCCGCCAGCCCCCTGAGCTCCGGGGGCGTGCTGGCGGTCACGCCGTCGTTGACGATGGTGATGCCCGACGCGGCGAGCGTGATCTGCACCTGGGTGGCCTGCGCGTGCCGCAGGATGTTCGTGGTCGTCTCCCGCAGCACCTGCCCGAGTAGCTCACTGGCGCGGGGATCGACCTCGGCCTCCCGGGTGACCCGGACCCGGATGCCGGCGGCCTCGAACAGGTTCTTCGCGTTTTCAATCTCCGCGGTGAGGTTGAGCCGCCGTTGTGCGTAGGCGAGTTCCTTGGTCTGCGCGATGGTGTCGCTGACCAGCGTGTACGTCTCCCGCAGCTCCTTCTCCGCCCGAGCGGTGTCGCGGAGCAGCAGTCGCTGGGCCAGGGCGATCTTCAGCTTGACCACGTGCAGGGTGTGGCCCTGGATGTCGTGCAGGTCGCTGGCGAACCGTACGCGCTCCCGGACCACGGCCAGCTCCGCCTCGCGTTTCCGAGTCTGTTCGAGCTCCCGGATGAGGTCGTAGAACCGCTCGCCGACCACCGTGAAGGCCGTCACGACGACGGTGAGAGCGGTCGGGATGAGAACGTAGGTGACCAGGACGTGACCTATGTCGTCCCGCTGCACCAGCAGCCGTGCCGCGCCGACGGCGGCGACGTAGGTGAACAGCCCGGCCATCGTCAGAGCCCGACGCCGTCGCACCTCGCGCAGGGCAAGCGAGCCTACGGCGCAGACACCCCAGTAGGCGTTGGGGCTGCCGGTCACCAGGACCCCGAGGGGCCAGACCGCTGCCGCCACAACAAGGCAGGGCAGCGCGACCCGGGCGAGGTCGTTTGCCGTCCACCGTTCGAAGGCCACCACGGCCGCCACGGCACCCGGCGCCAGGACGACGATGTGCCACCAGCTACGCGCGTCGGTCCAGAGCAGGACCACCGCGGCGAACACCACCGGCGGCAGTGACGTGGCGAGGTTGAGCCGGCGCAGTCTCCCCTGCGTCGACTCGGTGAAGCGCGGCGTTCTCGCGGTCACCATGTCAGTATCCGGCAGCCAGAGGCGCCGACCAGTGACACCACGTCACATGCGGTGATGACGTGGCGCCACTGACGGGTCGGCGGCGCCCGCGCTGTCATTGGTGTATGTCCACCACACCCGTCATCGAAGTCGACCGGCTGAACCTCACCTATGGTGACTTCCACGCCGTCAAGGACGTCACCTTCGAGGTGCGACCCGGAGAGCTCTACGCGCTGCTGGGCACCAACGGAGCCGGAAAGACCTCGACCCTTGAGGTTGTCGAAGGACATCGGAGGCCAACCTCGGGCACCGTACGCGTCTTCGGGCACAGCCCCGACGACCGGAGAGCGGTACGTCCCCGAATGGGCGTCATGCTCCAGGAGAGCGGATTCTCCCCGGACCTCACCGTCCGTGAGTCCGTCGGTCTGATCGGTCGGCTCACCCGACGCACCGACGACGTCGGCCGGGTGCTCGACATGGTCGACCTCACCGGCCGAGCCGGCCGCAAGGTGTCGCAGTTGTCCGGCGGGGAGAAGCGGCGGCTGGACTTCGCCACAGCGGTCTACGGCACCCCGGAGCTGATCTTCCTGGACGAGCCGACCACAGGCCTCGACATCCAGTCCCGCGATGCGGTCTGGGCGACGGTGGACCGGCTCCGGGAGAACGGCGCGACCATCGTGCTCACCACGCACTACCTGGAGGAGGCACAACAGCGCGCGGACCGGATCGGGCTGATGCACGAGGGCGCCTTCCACAGGGAAGGCACCGTCTCCGAGTTGACCCGCACCCTGCCCGCTGTCATCCGCTTCTCCCTCCCGGCACCGGTGCCGACGCTGCCGGTGCGGGCCACCGTCGACGCGGACGGGAAGGTAGTTGTCGAGACCTTCGAACTGCAGAAGGACCTGCACCTCCTGCTCGGCTGGGCGCAGGACCACGTCGTGGAACTGCGGGACCTGGCGGCGGGGCCGACCCGCCTCGACGACGTCTTCCGCGCCATCAACAGTTGATTCGATCTTCCGCGAGGAGCCTCACCGTGTTGTCCATCGCGTCCAGCGAACTGATCCAGATCTTCCGTAACCGGCTGGTGCTGATCACCAGCCTCATCATCCCGGTCGCGGTCTGTGTGTTCTTCGTCCGTCAGCACGAGACCTACGCCGCCATCGGGAGCCTCGGCTACATCGCCGCGATCGTCACGTTCACGGTGGCCGCGTTCGGGCTGTACGCCACCGCCGTCACCACCCTGGCGTCCCGGCGACAGAATCTCTTCCTCAAGCGGCTGCGCTCCACCGCCGAAGGCGACGCCGGCATCCTCGCCGGCCTCCTGCTGCCAGTGGTCGTCCTCGCCGGGGTGCAGGTGACAGCGATCCTGACCGCCCTGGCAGTGGTCGCCGGCGCACCGGCGAACGTCGCCCTGCTGGTGGTGGCGGTCCTGGCGACAGTGGCCATGATGATCGGCTTGGCGTTGGCCACGGCCGGGTTGACGAACTCCCCCGAACACGCCCAGGTCACCACCCTGCCCGTTACCCTCGGGGTGATCGCCATGGCCAGCTGGGTGGGCATCACCGGCACCGAGAACCTCGCCTGGCTCAAGCGGCTGCTGCCCGGCGGCGCGGCCACCGAACTGACAATGAACGCCTGGAACGGCGGTGTCGCCGTGACCGACTCCCTGCTCCTGCTCGCGCCCACGCTCGGCTGGGTCGTCGTCGCCGTCGCTCTGGCCACCCGACTCTTCCGCTGGGAGCCGCGCCGATGACCTTCGACGCCCGGTCGTACGCGCCGACCCTGGTGGAAGATCTCCTACTGCTCCTGTTCCAACCCAGGTCCGGGACCATCGCGGGAGAGAACACCCTCTTCTACGTCCTCGGCGGCGCCGTTCTCGCGGACCTCACCCTCGGCGGCCACCTGACCAGTGCGGACCGGGGACGGCTCCGGAGCGTGGCGGGTCACCCACCGACGGATGGCCTCCTACGCCCCGCGTGGGACTACCTCGCCGAGAAACCGAGGGGGGTGCAGACGGCCCTGGCCGCGATCGGTCCAGCCCTGCGCCAGCCAGTGCTGGAGCGGCTCATCGCGCGAGGCGACATCGACCAGGAGCCCCGTAAGGTGCTCGGCCTGTTCCGGACGACGGCCCTTCGGGAGGGCAGAACCGAACGACGGGCCCGCTTGCTCGCCGACGTTCGGCAGGTCCTCGTGGACGGCGCGGAGCCGCAGGCGCGGGTCGCCGCGCTCGCGGCGCTGCTCTCGGCGAGCGGGACGCTCCCGCAGTTCCACAGCGAGATCCCGTGGACGTCATCGGTGATCAGCCGGGCCAAGGAACTCGAGCGGGGCAACTGGGGTGCCGACGCCGCGGCGGCGGCCGTGACCAGCACCGTGACGGCCACCGTCGTCAACAGCGCCATCGCGGCCATCACGGGTCGGTGAAGGTTCCATGCTCACTGCCTGGAGTAGGCCGGGTGCGGTCGTTCGGGCGGTTTCCCCTTGGCGTGGACCGCGTCGGAAGCGGCGATGCCGGCGAGGACGATGACGGCGGTGACGGCCACGGCCAGCGGCGGCACGAAGATCATGAATGGCGACGCGCCAGCAAGCGCCAGAGCGCCGATGATCCGAGAGTGGGACACCCGGGCGAAGACGGCATGTTCCACCAAGGCTCGTCCGATCAGGAAGAGCATCGGTCCGCCGAGGACGACGAGGATCCACGCCGCGTTGGTATGCCCGAACGGATGTTCGATCACGATCTCGTATCCGACGGCAACGGCGACGATCCCGGCCACCATGAGTACATGCGCGAGGAAAGCCTCCCGGATTAGGTGCGCGGGCTCAGCGGCGGCCCTGATGGCTTCGGGCAACAGCTGGCCCGCCCTGAAGATGTAGACACGGAAAAGCAGCACAGTGGTGATGAAGGAAACCGAGAAAGCTGCCGCCGCTCCGCCGTTTCGAAACGATGTGTCGCTGTAGGTCGAGCCGGTCGTCAAAATCAATTCGCCCAGGGCAATGATGAAGAATTGTCGGTAACGCTCAGACAGGTATTCGGCCAGGACGGGCCACTGCCGTTGGGTGGGGCGGGACCACGGTGCGGGATAGAACAACAGCAGTGCCGCGCCGTCGATGGCGATCGCGAGCGTCCACAACAGGGTGCGGGCCAGATCCGTCACGATCGCGCCGGCGATCCACGGCACTGCCGACAACGTGAACCAGAAGAACACTCCAGCCGCTCGGCGCTGAGCTTCGTGGCCGCGCAGAAGCGGCACGATGACCAGCCCACGGATGATGTGGACGGCAACGTACGCACCAGCGAAGGCCAGACCTCTGTCACCGAACGCGTGCGG
Source organism: Micromonospora sp. NPDC048842 (assembly GCF_040649935.1). NCBI lineage: Bacteria > Bacillati > Actinomycetota > Actinomycetes > Micromonosporales > Micromonosporaceae > Micromonospora > Micromonospora sp. NPDC048842. Next base: position 255,805 of record NZ_JBEZGK010000001.1, read on the forward strand.
CACCGCGACTGCCATCACCAGCGCCCCGAGCATGGCCGTGTAGACCAGCACCTGAAGCTGCGGCCGCTGCGGGTCGTAGAGGTCGGTGACCCACGCCGTGACGAACCACAGCACGATGAAGGCCAGCAGCAACAGCAGCGTCTCGCCCGCCTCGATGAGGACGACACGCTGCTCGGTGAGTTCCTCGACCAGCCGCTGCGAGACCCGATTGAGGGCAAAGATGAAGACCAGGTCGAAGAAGAGTTCCAGAAGGCTCGGTCGCTGGGGTTGCCCGGGTTTTCGAAGCAGCGCTGCTGCCCTTGTCGACATGGGCCGCCCATTCCTGCCGGCTTCGCCTATCCGGGTATTGGTACCACGCCGGGCAGGTCGTCGAGTCGTTACCCGAAGAATGCCAGTGGGCGCGCGCCGATCCCTGGGTGCCCGAGGCCTCGGCCGGTGCGGTCAGCGGCAGCAGACGCGAGGCGTCAGCAAAGTGCTAGCACTGCTCAGAATCTCGCTCACGAGTAGCGGACAGCCGACACCAGAGCACGATGTAGCCGACTGTGACCATCAGATCACTACGCGCACACTCCTCTCCGAGATGTTCCCGTCGACTGGAGGAACAGATGCGTCTCCGATCGTTCGTCACCACGGCGCTGGCCGCCGTCCTGGCAGCCAGCGCACTCGCGCCGCCGGCACCGGCTGCGGCGGCCACCGCCGACCGCTGGGGCTTCGCGTACGTCAAGGACCCCACAGTGTCGGCCTGGACCGTGCTGGACACCAGCCGGCAGTGGGGTAGCTGGAAGACCGCGTTTCCGGCCGCCTGGGCCGACGGCATCAAGCTCGCGCCCGGCCGGTTCCAGGTCCGCTTCCCGCAGATCGGCGCCGGTTCCCGGGGCGTGCCGCACGTGACCCCGGTGAACCGGACCGGTCACTACTGCGAGGTGGTCCGCTGGTTCCAGTCCGGCACCGACGAGATCGTCGACGTGCAGTGCCACAAGCCGGGCGGCACGCGCGACGACACCCCGTTCACAGTGCTCTGGACGACCAGCTCGGGCGTGCTGCCGGCCGGCACCGCCCACGCGTACGCGCAGTGGAGCAGCGGCCTGGTGGCGCAGTCGTACAACTCCACGGGTGCGGTGAACACTGTCGGACCGCTGGGCGTCGGGCAGTACCTGGTGCGGCTGCCCGGGGTGGGACTGGCCGGGCTGCTCGCGGGCAACGTGCAGGTCACCGCCGTGCAGCCGAACGCCGGTCCGCGTCGCTGCAAGGTCTACTCCTGGAGCGCCGTTGGCACCGGCGTGCAGGTGTACGTCTTCTGCTACGACCAGGCCGGCGCGTTCATCAACACCGACTTCGTCCTCTCGTACCACCGTCGGCGGCCGGTGATCGGCTCGCTCGGACCGCCGTCGTACTTCGGTTATCTGGGCACCGCCGTCGGCGGGCCGACCAACGACAACTCGGTACTCGGTGTCGGTGCGAACACCGTGGCACCGTTGGCGCCCTCCGGCCGCTACCTGGCGACCTTCCCGCAGGTCGGCCTCAAGGAGACGCACGTTCAGGTGGTGGCGCAGGGCACCGGCAGCAACTACTGCCACCTCACCCAGCCCTGGACGTACACCACAAACGCCGACGTCGACGTCATCTGCTTCGACAACGCCGGTGTCGTCACCCCGCACCGCTTCCTGGCCACCTTCACCTCCCGACTCTGACGCCACATCGCGCCGCGCCGGCGGTCTCCATTGCCGCCGGCCCGGTAAAGGCCCCTGACGTCAGCGCAGGAGCGGGGCGAGGCCATCGAGGAGGCGCTGGAGGCCGAACTCGAAGAGCGTGTCCAGGCTCCAGACCATGTCGTCGGCGGTGATGAAGCGGGCCATCAGCGGGAGCCGCCCGTCGGCCAGAGCCGCGCCGATCCGTTCTCCGTGGGCCGCCACCCACTGGGTGTCGGTCAGGCCGCTGTCCTGCTCGGCCTGCGCCTCCTCGGCCAGGTTCACCGCCGTGCCGCGCACGTAGTTGGCCACCGCCACCGCCGCCGTGAACTGTGCGTTCAGGTCGAGCCCGCGCCCCTCCAGGGCGCGCATCATCCACTCGGTGTGGGCCATGGCGTGCGGGGCCGGCAGTGGCCGGGTGAAGGAGAGCGCCTGGGCCAGCCAGGTGTGCCGACGGTACATCGCCCACTGCAACTGGGCGACGGCCTCCAGGCAGACCCGCCAGCCGTCGTGGTCCGGGGTGAGGGCCGGGGGCGGGTTGTCGGCCATCACCTTGTCGATCATGAACAGCACCAGCTCTTCGCGGTCGGCCACGTACCGGTAGATCGCCATCGTCGGAATGCCGAGCTGGCCGGCGAGCCGGCGCATCGACAGGCCGTGCAACCCCTCGGCGGCGGCGATGGCCACGGCGGCGGCGACCACCTGCTCGCGATCAGGGTCGGGTGCTCTACCCGCACCGGCCGCGGCGACCACTGTGCCGACGCCCCGCAGGGGCTCAACGAGACCCCGTTCGCGCAGCGTTGCCAGGACCTTCGTCGCGGTCGCCATCGCGATCCCGTACTCGGCCATGAGCTGCCGGGTCGACGGGATCCTCACCCCGGGCGCGAGCTCGCCCGACAAGATCCGGTCCGCGAGATCGGCGGCGATCCGACGGTACGGCGGTTCCTCCACAACAGCCTCCCGTGCACTAGTGCAGTCACGGTACCCCGTGGACAAATACGGGTGCCAGCCTCACTGTTGATGGCAGCTAGTGCACTCATACGCTGTACGACATGACTGATTCCACTGCTCTGAAGTCGCTTCGTAACGCCGCCGATGGCCCCGGTGGCCGCGCGGTGACCCGCGAACCGGTCGCTGCCTCGTACGCCGACACAAGCGTCTCGCGAGGAGCGATGTCATGACTGTGCTCCGCCCCGGCCAGCAGGGCCATGTCCCGGATGCAACCGCTGGGAGCATCGACGGCGCCCGGATCAACGTCGTCGACGCGTTGCGCGGGATTGCGCTGCTGCTCATCCTGCTGGTGAACGTGTGGTACTTCAGCTCCGGATATGCGTTCCAACTGGTCAGCGATCCGTCGTACGGTGCGCTCGACCGGCTGGTGGCAGGTGCCGTCGAACTGCTGTTCGCGATGAAGGCGTACCTGCTGTTCTCATTCCTGTTCGGCTACAGCTTCACCCTGCAACTCGACTCGGCGGCCCGGCGTGGGGCGGCCTTCGGCCGGTCGTTCCTACGCCGGCTGTCCGGGTTGTTCGTACTCGGGGCGCTGCACGCGGTGCTGCTGTTCCACGGTGACATCCTCACCACGTACGCGTTGCTGGGTCTCGTACTGCTCGCCATACGGCGGATCGAGCCGCGCTCCGCCCTGCGTACGGCGGCGGTCATCGTGGGCGTTACCGCGTTCGTTGTCGGTCTGGCCGCGGTTCTCGGTGCCGCTGTGGTCCCGGACCAGGCCGCCGCGGTCACCGCCGGTGCGCGTTCGACGGAGGCCCTACGCGGCGGGCTCGGTGATGTCGTCCTCGAGCACCTGCGCTCGTTGCCGGCGATGCTCGGCACCCTTGCCGTGCAAGGACCGTTGGCCTTCGCCGCGTTCCTCGTCGGTCTGGCCGCTGGCAAGCACCGGATGCTCGCCGCCGCGCACGCCCACGAGAACGTGCTGCGCCGATGCGAGCGGGTCGGCTATCCGGTCGGCCTGGCCGGCGCCGCCGTGTTCGCGATCGGCGGCGGCACGGCGAACATGACCGGCCTGATGGTCAGCATCGTCACCGCGCCGTTCCTCGCGGCGGCCTACGCCGCGACTCTGCTGCGTCTGTTCACACGGCGTCCGCGCGTCGCGGACGCGTTGGCGCCCGCGGGGCGCATGGCGCTGACGAACTACCTGGGCCAGTCGCTCATCTGCGTGCTCGTCTTCACCGGCGTCGGGCTGGGCCTGGCCGGCCACACCGCGCCGGTGCAGACGCTGCTCATCGCACTGACGATCTTTGTGGTCCAGGTGGCAGCCAGTCGTTGGTGGATGCGGCGGTTCCGGTACGGCCCCTTGGAATGGGCGTTGCGCGCGTGGACCCACGGCAGGCGACCCGCCATGCGCCGGTAGGCCCGACAGCTCCGAACAACCTGCGCGGCCGGACGGCGACCATCATCGACCGGCCGGCTGCGCGGCGGCGTCCAGGTGTGCGGCCGTGCCCGGCCGGCGACCCGGCCTACGTACCCCAGACCATCCGAACGTGCATGGCGACCACCCGCGAGCTTCGGTCAGATCCCGCCGACAGCCGCCGGGGGCCGGCGTGCAGCACTGTCGGCGACGAGGACCGGCTCGGTCGCTGACCGCATCGGTGGCCGCGCTCCGACCTTGCCGCCGCCGGTGGCGTACCAACCGGGAGGGCCATGACGAGGGGACGGAGCCTGGCCGTGAGCTCGTCGTTGAAGGGGTCAGCCTTGCCGCCACTTCTGGTTGGCGGTGCCGGCGCAGTCCCAGATGATCAGACGCGCGCCGTCGTTGCCGTTCCAGCCGTCGATGTCGACACACTTGTTTGCCTGCGGATTCACCAGGTCGCCGGCCGCCGACAGGACGAACTGCTGAGCACCGGTGCCGTTGCAGGACCAGAGCTGAACGACCGCACCGTTGGCGGTGGACCCGCCGGAGACGTCCATGCACTTGTTGTTCTGGGACCGCAACGCCCCGCCGCTGAACGTCCAGGCCTGGGCGGCAGTGCCATTGCATACCCAGGTCTGCAGCGGTACTCCTTCGGAGAAGTTGGACGACGGCACGTCTATGCACTTGTTGTTCCAGTTACTGATCAAGCGGGTGTTACCGCCTCCGCCGGAGGTGATCAGACTGAGTCCATAGGTGCTGAGGATCTCGTTGACCGGCTGGAACCACATCGTGGCACCGGAACTGCAGTTACCGGACCCGCCCGAGGTCACGCCCTGCGCCTGGTTCCCCGAGATCCAGGAGCCGCCGGAGTCCCCGGGCTCGGCACAGGCGTTGCTGCGGCTCAGGCCGGAGACGGCGCCCTGGGCATAGTTGATCGTCTCGTTGCGGCCCAGAATCGTGCCGCAGCGCCAGCCGGTCGTACGGCCGGACCGGCACACCGAGCTGCCGATCGCGGCGTCCTGCGAACCTGCCACCGTCACGTTGCCGCCGGAGTAGTTGTTGACCCACGGCTGAGGTGTCCAGGAACTGTTGGTACGGATCCACGAGTAGTCGTTGCCGGGGAAGGACGAGCCCGCGAAGCTGCCCTGTGCGACGTTGTTGTAGCCGAGGGTGGGGCTACCAACTCCGCCACAGTGTCCGGCGCTGACGAAGCCGCCGACGACCGCGAAGCCGACCGAGCAGAGCGTGTTGCCGTTGATGACGTACTGGTCGCCACCGCGGACGTCGTACAGGGGCCGGGGTGCTTCGGGGGCCTCGACGACGGCGATGGCGTCGACGGCGACGTCGCTCTGCCGGGCGAACGCTCTGGCGGCTGCCTCGCCGCCGGGCTTCACCCGCACGACGACGCGGTTGGCCTGGACGTCGACGTACCAGCCGTGGACGCTACCGCCGGCCTTGGCACCGTGTCGGTCGAGCGCCGCCAGCGTAGCGTTGAGCTGCTTCTCGCTGCGGGAGACGACGCTCACGTCCGCGCCCTGCGCGCGTACCACGGTGATGGCGGAGGTGTCGGTGACCGCGACGGTCAGGCGATCGCCGCCCTCCGGGATCCAGGCGCCGGCGAACGACGGGCCGAGCCTCGCGCGCAGCCGCCGCTCGACAGCGGGCGCGGTGGCCTCGACCCGTACCCGCTTGACGATCTGGGCGTCGGTGAGGTGCAGATCCCTCCGCATGGCGGCGACCATCGCGGGGTCCATGTCCAGGGTGGGCGAAGCGCTCGGCGCGTCCGGAGCCGGACCCGGGTCGGCGAAGCCCGCGGTCGGCGTGAGGCCGAGCGTGGCGAGCACCACGGCGGCGATGCCGAACATCCTCGGTGCACGGTTCATGGCGATTCCTTCCAGCTCCCGGCGGCAGGTCGACTGCGGACCGGCGGTGGCGGAGGAGGTACCGAACGGCGCGGAGAGCGCTCTCTCGCACAGAGAGTGTGGACCGGGAGATAAATCTCTGTCAATGCCATAGTGGTGTCCGCACGCTCGGGCGGCTGTCCGGACCGCACGGCCGAACCCAGCACATCCAACGCCGCGAGCAGGGGCGCGGTGCCCGGCCTAGGTGTCCCGGATCGTCAGCCACCGCTTGGAGACCGAGGCCACCTCGGTGCCGCCGCGCTCGATCACGTACTCGTGGTCGAGCAGGTCACCCTTCATCTCCAGGTCATCAGGCCCCGGCACGTCGATGGTGAACCTGTCGCGAAACGGCGTGAGCAGCTTCTTACGGACCTCTGCCGCCTTCTCGCCGCCGATCCGGATCTCGTACGTGGGACGCAGCGCCACCAGGTGCCGCGACCGACCCTTACCGCCGCCCCTCAGCGGTCCTCCAATGACGACCGATCGGCCCGGCGATCGGTAGCCCTCGGTGGAGGGTTGATCGCCGGGCCGCCCCGGTGACGAGCCGCGCAGGGCGGCCCGTCGGTCAGCCGGTCAGAGGCCGGCGGCGTGTGCGGCGGCGGTGCCGCCGACCACGGGCAGGACGATGTTGCTGCTCTTCAGCGCGACCTGCAGGTTCGCGGCGGTGGTGTCCGCCTGGCTGGAGTACTGCGGGTAGCTGGCCACGATGATCACGCCGATCCGGTGGCCGGGCTTGAAGACGTAGTCCTCGGGCAGCAACGGGAAGCTGAAGTTGTATGACTCCCCCTGCACCAGCGGCACGGCGACGCGGATCGACTGCCGGTTCTGGGCGTCCATGATGCCCTTGGTGACCAGCTCGTAGTCGGCAGTGGCCACCCGCTTCGTCGTCTGCTTGTAGCAGCCGTCGTCGGTCGGGCTGCTCTGGCCCCAGCAGTCCTCGGTGGTCAGGGTGATGATCCCCTCGCCGGAGGCCCGGTGCGCGACCCGCTCGTCGGTGCCGTAGTCGACAAGGATCGCCCCGAGATTGGTGTCGGTCTGATCGGCGGAGGCCCGCAGTTGCACTGTGGGTGTGCCGGAGATGTGCAGCGGCGCGGTGAGTGGCGCGGAGAGGAAGGCCAGCCGGTTGGGCTGCACCACGTCCGGGTTGAGGATCATGGTGTTCTGGCTCTGCGTGCGGCTGTCCTGGAACGCGCCGGTCGCCGGCTTCGTGGTGGGCACCAGCCCGAGACCGCCCGCGCCGGTGGTGCCGGGCTGGAGGAACACCTCCGTGTCGGCCTTGCCGGGGACCGGCCAGTCGGCGTGGGTCTCCCACACGTCGGCGGAGCGCTCCAGGTCCACCCGCGGCTCGTCCATGATGCCGTTGGCGACGTTCTGCAGCCAGAAGTCGAACCACCTGTGCAGCGTCGACACCCACACCGCGCGGCGCGAGTCGAACGGGTCGACGTGGCCCTCCTGCGACAGCCACAGCTTGCGCGGCACGTTGTTCTCCGCCAGGGCGTACCAGAACTTGCTGAAGTGGTCCGGCCGGACGTTGTCGTCGTTGAGGCCGTGGTAGAGCAGCACACTGGCGGTGACGTTGGGGACCTTCTTGACGTAGCTGCGCTCGTTCCAGAAGGCCGTGTAGTCGCCGTGCTCGTCGCCGTCGGCGGCGCCTATCGCGTCGCGCACCGGCTTGCAGTAGTCCCGGCGCTCGGGGTTGGTGACCGTGTTGGCCAGCGAGGACACGTAGCTGTTGCCACGGGTGACCACGCCGTTGCTGCGCACGTAGTCGTAGTACTCGGTCGGTCCGCTGATGGGTACGACAGTGGTCAGGCCCTTCACGCCGGTCACCGCCGTGGCCATCGCCAGCGAGCCGTCGTACGACTTGCCGATCATCCCCGTCTTGCCGTTGTGCCAGTCCGCCTTGACGACCTCGCCGGCGGCGTTACGGGCGGTGGCCCGGCCGTTGAGCCAGTTGATGGCCTGCTTGGCGCTCAGGTTGTCCTGGTTGGCGTTTGTGGTCGGGCAGCCGGTGGAGTTGTTGGTGCCGACCATGTCCAGCAGGATGACCGCGTAGCCGCGCGGCACGAAGTAGTTGTCGTAGAACAGTGGCCACTTGTCGAGCAGCCCGTCGCCGTCGAGGTCCGCCTTGCATTCGGACTCGTTGCCTCGGCAGACCGTCGAGTAGTAGGGGCTGGCGTCCATCACCACGGGGGCCTTGAGCCCCTGCGCGGTCGCCGCCGGCCGCATCAGGTCGAACGCGATGATGTCGCGCAGACCGTCGTTGTCGCTGTCGAAGGTGGAGTCGATGAACAGGCGTTCCCGAATGGCGTCGGCGTAGCCGAACACCGGCTGGGTGACGCCGTCCTGGACGACGATCGACGGCGGGCCGTCCGCCGCCTGCGCCTGCGGCGCCGCGCCGAGGGCGGCGAGCACAGTCGCGGACAGTACGGCCACGCCTGTGCGCCAGCGCGTTCCCACTGTAGGCATGCATTCTCCTTGATGTGTCCGAGGCTGCGTACGCTACGAGCCGGTGGCCTGCGCCACCACCTGCACCTGTAGGAACTTCGCCGGGTGTGCTTCGACGCGGGCCGCACCCGGGGTGCCCGGGTGACGGGACTACGGCTGGTCGGCCAGCACCAGCTCCCGCAGCCGCCGGTCGAGTGTCGGGGCGTCCAGGCCACCCGGCCAGCCGCGGAGCAGGGCGCCGCCCTTGGCCACCAGCACGACGGTCGGCGGCTCCCGCACCGCGTACGAACGCCAGATCGTCTGCTGGTCGTCCACGACCACCGGGTACTCCACCCGGTGAGCGCGGAGGTAGTCCTGGACCTCGTCGGCCTGGTCCGCGCCGGTCACACCGACGAAGACCACCCGGTCCCGATAGCTGCGGGCCAGCTCACTGAGAGCGGCCTGGCGGCTGGCGCAGGTGGTGCACCAGGAGCTGAAGAAGGTGAGGACCACGGGACGCTGCGCCCACAGCTCGGCGGCGGCGAACGGTGTGCCGTCGGTCAGTGCGCCGGTGAACGCCGGGGCGGCCGGGGCGGTGCCGGGCGCCGGGCGCAACGCCAGGTCGGCGGGGACCGGCCCGGGCAGCGCCGCCGCCCCTCCGACGGGCGTCGGGGCGGGCGCGGGCTCGGGCGTGCTGCATCCGCCCAGCAGCGCCGCCGCCAGCACCAGCGGCAGGAACACCCGCCTCATGACGGCACCACCGCCACGAGCGCCGGGCCCTCGCTGCTGTCCGGCGTCAGGTCGAGCGCCGGCCGGCCGTCCACCTCCAGCCGATAGGAGGCCCGCTGCGGCACGCGCACTCCAACGGCGAACTCGCAGTAGGTGGGCAGACGCTCGACCCCCAGATCCTCGGCGAAGGCGGCCACCGCGGTCCCCGCCGGTAGCTGCCCGCTCGCCAGCGCCGCCCCGTCCGGGTCGAGCACGCGGAACGGCGCCCGGTTGTGGAAGTGCTGGTACGGACCGGTTCCGGCGCAGTCCACGCCCGCGGCCCGGATGTTGATGTCGCGAACCAGGACCCGGACGGTCGTCGGATCGACAGCCTCCTGGGCGGCGCCGACGGTGCCGCAGCCGGTAGCGCCAGCCAGCAGCAGGGAGAGCAGAGTCACGATGCTTCGCCGCACGTCATCCTCCTTCCGTCCGCCTGCCGGGTCCGTGGCGGCCTACCGCCGCGGACCCGGCAGGAACGGGGTCAACCTCGGGCGCAGGTCAGGACTTCTCGACCCGGCACTGCTTGGTCACCGTCTTCGTCGGGTCGCTCTCCGAGGTCGCGGTGAGCTTCACGAAACCGGTGTTCGCGGCGGCGGCGGTGGCGCCCACCGACACCTTGACAGTGGTGGCCTTGCCGAACTGCGCGGTGGCGAGCTGGTTGGGCAGCCAGGTCCGCCAGCCCTTGCCGGCGACCTCCGCCGACAGGCGGAAGACGTCCGACTTCAGGTACGCGCTGACGTCCTCCGGGTGCTGCTGCCCGCCGGCCGAGTAGGAACCGGTGTTGGTCAGCTCGAACGAGCAGGTCACCCCGCGGTTGGTCGGCTTGCCGCCGCCGCTCACCTCGCCCTTGCCCAGCAGCACGCCGTGACTACTCGGCCCGCCGGTGCCGTCGAGCGAACGCACCGCCACGGTGTAGGAGAGCGAGCCGGCCGAGTCCCGCTTGAGGTCGATGATGTAGAAGTGCAGCCGGTTGGCCTCGTCGACGTACTCGTACTGGCTTCCGGTGTCCGCGCCGGCGTGGAACAGCGCGTCGGAGAGCTGCCGGTAGTCACCCATGGTGATCTTCTGCGGGGTGCCGTCGGGCCGGTAGAAGTCGATCATGTCGATATCCTGCGGGTTGGCGTCCACCACCCACTGAAAGGGCGCACTGTCGGCGTTCTTCGTCTTGCTGACCAGCACGCCACTGTCCGGGGTGAAGGAGTCCGCGCCCATCCGGTCGACGACCTCGACCGTGTAGTTGTTGAAGTTGCCACCGTCGCACAACGGGTCGGTGGTGACGCCACACGTCGGCGACAGGTCCTTGTTCAGCGCGATGTTCACGCCGCTCAGACCCTTCTGGCCGGCGTCGACCGCCCGGGCCGTGACCTGCGCGACCACCAGGCCCGACGAGGCCAGCGACTCCCGTGACAGCCGCAGCACGTGCTCCTCACCGAGCAGGCCGATCTTGAGTTTGTCCCGCACCGTGTGCAGCGAGCCCATCGAGCCGCCGTTGGTCGGCGGGATCTGCCAGCGGGTGTGCGGGCCGCCCGGGCCATTGAACGACCCGCGCGACATCATGCTCCAGATCCCGGTGTACGCCCTGCGCAGCGGCTCGCCGTACGGGTTGTTGTAGTTGTCGCCGATGCCCAGCAGATGGGTCAGCTCGTGGGCGTAGACGCCCATGCCGGAGCTCTCCCCCTGCGTCGAGGACCCGCCACCGGCGTTCGGCCACAGTGTCGCCGCCGCCTTCCACGAGGTCCAGTCCACGTAGCGGGTCTTAGCCCAGTTCGGCAGGTTGGGGTCCGGCGGGCCCCAGGCATCCGGCACGTCCTCCTTGTTCTGGAAGATCATCTGCCCGAACTCCTGCCAGGTCGACGACTCGTCCTGGCCGGCGCTGAGGATGAACACCAGCTCGTACTGGTTGGCGACCTCCTCGCCGACGGCAGCCCGCCAGGCGCCCAGGCCGTCGGTACGGATGTTCTTGCCACACACGTCCCCGCTCGGGCAGGCGCCCGGGTTGAACCCGTTGTCCAGCCCGTACTGGTAGGACTTGGCCGGCATCTGGTACGGCCCGAACCCGGTGAGGTCGACGCCGTAGCGACCGTTGGAGTCCTGCATCCAGTACTCGTGCAGCGTGTGGCCCTTGTTGAGGGTGTTCGGGGTGTTCAGGAAGTCCTGGTAGAACTTCGGCACGTCCGCCCGGGGAATGTTTGTCGCGACGGACTGGGGGTTGCCGAAGACCGTCGAGCGGGCCCGCTGGGAGACCGCGAACGTCTCGTCCGGATAGTCGAGCGCCACCAGGGCGATCTTGAAGTTACGGACCGAGCCGGACACGCTCGGGTCGGCCCAGTTCTTGCCGGGCACGGCCTTGTAGTCGTTCCAGGTCATCGTGTCCGGGTTCTGCCAGGCCTGCGGGTCGAGGACCTGGAACGGCGCGGTGCCGCCGGCCGGGTTGGCCGGGGCCGCGGCGGCCTGCGCCGCGCCGGTCGCCACGAGCGTGGTCACCACGGCTGCGGCCAGCACGGCCCGCCTCAGCCGGGTGCGGTGGGGGGTAGCACGGTGCACGGAACCACCTCTCGTCGGAGGAAACGCGGCGCCGGCGTCCCGGTGGGGGTGTAGCGGAACACCTGTCAGCAGGCCGCGCAGCGAATCTAGGAGTACGGGCCGGTGCCGGTCACTGTGCAGATGTCGGCAGGTGGGCCGGCGACTTCCGACACCTGAATGACCGGCGCCCACCGGCGGATCAGCCAGGGCCGGTCCCGGAAGCCGGATCGGCCGTTGCCGCGAGGGCCCGCAGCACGTCGCGGCGCACCCGGTCGGCGGCAGTCCCGGACAGCGGTCCGCGCGGTGGACGGCAGCGCCCACCGAACCGTCCGGCGCACTCCATGGCGAGCTTGACGGCCTGCACGGCTTCCGGCCGAGAGGCCCAGCCGAGGATCGGGTGCAGCTCGGCGTAGAGCGGCAGCGCCCGGCCCAGATCGCGGGCGGCGCACAGCTCGTACAGGCGCACGGCCTGGCGGGGCAGCGCGTTGGGCAGGGTGGCGACCCATCCGGCGGCGCCACACAGCACCAGTTCGAGCACCACGTCGTCCGCGCCGACCAGCACGTCGACGTGCGGGCAGAGGTCCCGCAGGCGGTGCAACCTGCGTACGTCGCCGGTGACCTCCTTGACCGCGACGATCCCGTCGATCTCGGCGACGGTCGCCAGCAGGTCCGGCGTGAGGTCCAACCGGGAGTCGTACGGGTCGTTGTGGGCGACCACCGGCAGGCCGACCGCCGCCACCTCCCGGTAGTGGGCGACCACGTCGGCGGGGCGGGCGGCCGGTCCGTCGGGTGGCCGCGCGAGCACGCCGTGGGCACCGGCCTCGGCGGCCTGTTCCGCCCAACGGCGGGCCTGCCTGCTGCCGTAACCGCCGACGCCGGGCACCACAGCGCAGCCGGACGGTGCGGCCTGCACCGTCGCCCTCACCACCGCGGCCCGCTCATCGTCGGAGAGGGCCCGGTACTCCCCCATCGACACGCACGGCGAAACCCCGTCGCACCCCTCGGAGGCGAGCCAACGGACGTGTTCCTGAAGCTTGTCGAAGTCGACCGACAGGTCGGCGCGAAACGGCGTGGCGATGGCGACCAGCACGCCCTGCCAGGGCCTACCAGCTCCCACTCGGCAATCCCCCGCCCGTCATCCCACCCGCACCGAGCGCGGTGCTGGTGCGGTCCGTACCGGAACCCTAGGAACGCCTGTCGCCCCTGGTCTTCGGACAGATGCCGGAACCGTCGCGACGCGGCCCGTCTTTTTGTCGTGACTTCGACAGTGGACCTTGCGCGATGACCCACCCGCACCGGAGGGTAAGGACTGGCGGTCGCGCGATCCCTGTCACGCAGCGCAACCTTGGGAGTTACATGCACGGTGAGCTCCAGCGAATCGTCGACGCCGTCGCCGTCCGGGTGGGGCGACCCGCCCTCATCGAGGACCGGCGACAGCGGGTGGTCGCCTACAGCGAGCACGACGGCCCGATGGACGACGTCCGCCGGACGTCGATCCTGCGCCGGCAGACGACGCCGGAGGTGATCGCCTGGTTCCGAGACAGGGGCATACTCACGGCGCACGCGCCGGTCCGCACCCCCGCGTGCGCCGAGCTGGACCTGCTGGCGAGGGTCTGCGTGCCGATCCGGCACGACGACCTGTTGCTCGGGTTCGTCTGGTTCATCGACGCGGACGGTTCGATGACCGACGCCGACATCGCCACCGCGACCGGCCCCTTCACCGACCTGTCGTTGGCCCTGTACCGGGAGAACCTGCTCGGTGAACTCGCCTCACAGCGGGAGACCGAGGCCACCCGCACCCTGCTGGTGGAGAGCCGGCAGGCGCGCGAGCACGCGGCGCGGGCGCTGCTGGAGGAAGGCGTGGTGGTCGCCGACGGGGCGACAGTCGCGCTCGTCGCCCAGCTCGTGCCGGCCGCTGGGAGGCAGCCCGACGAGGTGGCCCGGATCGCCCTTGAACAGGCCCTGGTAGCCACCCGCCGGTGGATCGGCGTGCGGGAGACACTGCACCTGGTCTGGCACGACCATGGGGTGCTGCTGGTCTGCGGCGACCGGGTCGCTGGCCGCCCCTCGCCGGAGGCCTCCGCCGCTCATCTCAACGACGCGCTGGGCGCCTCGACCCGGGGCCTGGCCTCGGTGGACCGGACGGTGACCGGGATCGGACAGCCTCGCGGCGGGCTCTCCAGCGCGGTCGATTCCTACCAGGAGGCTGCGCACGCCGCCCGGGTCGGCACACAACTACCCGCGCTGGGCGGGGTCGTCTCCTGGGCCGGCCTGGGCATCTACCGCGTGTTGTCTCAACTGGACAGCGAGCACCTCGACGTCGCGGGTGTTCATCCCGGGCTGGAGCGGCTGCTGCGCGACGATGCCCACCAGGTGCTGCTGGAGACCCTGGAGGCCTACCTCGACCTGGCGGGCAACGCGCACGCGACCGCCGAGAAGCTCCGGTTGCACCGGACGACCCTCTACTACCGGCTGCAACGGGTGGAGCAGCTCGCCGGGACCGACCTCAAGGACGGCAACGAACGGCTGTGCCTGCACCTGGCCATGAAGCTCGGTCGGCTCACCGGCCATTACCGCACGCCGTGACACCGCCGCCGGCCCGTTGGGCGACCACGGACAGCAGCGGCTGATCCGAGCGGCCGTGGGGGCGGTCCCGGCGTACCTCGTCAGACGAGGCGGGTCATCCAGCCGTGCGGGTCGGCGGCCCGGCCGTACTGGATGTCAAGCAGGTGGCGGCGCAGCCGCATGGTCACCGAGCCCTCGGCGCCGGCCTCCGGGGCCGTCACCTCGCCGCCGTCCCAGACCAGGCGCCCGACCGGCGTGACCACGGCGCCGGTGCCACACGCGAAGACCTCGGTGATAGCGCCGGAGGCCACGCCCTCCTGCCATTCCCTGATCTCCACCGGGCGCTCCTCGACCTCCAGGCCCAGGTCCTTGGCCAGGATGAGGATCGATCCCCGGGTGACGCCCTCGAGGATCGTGCCGAGTCCCGGGGTGATGATCCGGCCGTCGGCAGTGATGAAGTAGAGGTTCATGCCGCCGAGCTCCTCCACGTAGCGGCCCTCGGCGGCGTCCAGGAAACAGACCTGCTCACAGCCGTGCTCGGCGGCCTCGACCATCGGGGCCAGGCTGGAGGCGTAGTTGCCGCCGCACTTCGCCTCGCCCGTACCGCCCCGCGCCGCCCGGGTGTACTCGGTGGAGAGCCAGATGGAGACCGGCTTGACGCCACCGGAGAAGTACGCGCCGACGGGGCAGGCGATCACCATGTAGGTGATCTCCTTGGCCGGGCGAACTCCCAGGAACGGTTCGGAGGCGAACATGAACGGCCGCAGATAGACGCTGTATTCGTTCTCGTCCGGGACCCACACCTGATCGGCACGGACCAGTCCCTCGACCGAGGCCATGAAGTCCGGCACCGGCAGTTCGGGCAGTGCCAGCCGTCGGGCCGATCGGGCGAAGCGCTCGCCGTTGGCTTGCGGCCGGAACGACCAGATCGAGCCGTCCCGGTGCCGGTACGCCTTCATCCCCTCGAAGATCTCCTGGGCATAGTGCAGCACGGCCGCCGCCGGGTGCATGAGAATCGGACCGAAGGGGATGATCTCGGAGTCCTGCCAGCCGCCGTCCGGCCTCCACACCGCCCGTGCCATGTGGTCGGTGAAGTGCCTGCCGAACCCCGGATTCGCCATGATCTCGGCTCGCCGCTGCGCGCTCGCCGGGCTCGGATTCTGGTGCAACGGGAACGGCAGGCTCATCGCCGGGTCCTCTCAATGGCCGCATCCCTGGGCGCTCAGGTCACCGCGAACGAACACAGGGGGAGCTTGTCGGATGACAGGTGCAGAATACCGACCGTATTGTCGCCGATCGTGGACAGATTGCGGCGACCCGGAACGACCGGCCAGCCGCAGGCGGCTGGCCGGCTGTGCCGGGAGCGGCACCTCGACGGTCAGGGCCGCAGCCACCAGGGGCTGGTGTAGGCCACCGCGAAGTCGTTACAGGGGTGGCCGGCCGGGCCGGGGGTGCCGTTGGGCACTGACGGGTCGGAGATCCGGAGCACCACCCAGTCGCCGTCGGTGACGTTGAGCGGCACTGTGAAGTCGGTGACCTGGCCGTTGACGGTGTCGATGACGTCGACGACGGTCGGCGCCGAGGTGCCGGGACGGAGGACCTGGATCCGCAGGGGCTTGCCGTCCCAGGCCGAGCCGCGGTCCAGATCCAGCAGGAACCGGACGTCACCGGAGGTCACGTTCAGCACCCCACCCATGCGTACGCCGTTGGCTGTGGCGTCAACGCGGAGGCCCGAGACGCGCGTGGCGAAGGAACGGCGGGCGGCCATCGCCTCGAACACCGCCGCGCGGGTGTTCTCGGCGACCCACAGGCCGCTGCGGCCCTTGCCCTCGTGGAAGCCCCACGTGGTGCCGTGCTCGTCGGTGACACCGGTCAGAGCCGGCCGCCAACCGGCGTTCAGGCAGGCCACCAGCGGTGACGTCACACCCGACGACCAGCCCTCGAAGAGGAAGTCGTCGGTCCGGTTGAACATCTCCAGCCCCACGAGCTGATTGCGGACCGAGGCGTTGAGGGAGAAGTTGTTGAACCGGCCCGCCTCCCGACCAGGGTGGTTGAAGCTCGCCAGACCCCCGGGCCTGCCGGCGAGCCAGTTGTACAGGCTGCCGGGGCTACCGGCCCGCAACAGGTCGGCGAAGTCGGAGGTGTTCCAGACGTTGATGTGCCCCTGCAACGGATGCGACCACTCGAACCCGCGGATCGCTGTGAACTGGCCCGGGTCGTTGGCCGCGTTGGCCAGGTCACCGGTGGTCCGCCACTCGGACGAGCTGAGCCCGTCGATGGCGAAGAGGGTGGCGTGGTCGGTCAGCGCGGCGACGTCCAGACCGGCCTCGCGCATCGAGGCGAACGCGGCCTCGGCGCTGCCGTCACCGTCCGACATGACCGTGTGGTTGTGCATGTCGGTGTGGACCAGCATCGTGCCCTGGGTGATCAGGGATGACCGGCCGGCGCCGGCCGCAGCGGTCGGGGCCCCGGCCATCGTCGTGTTGGCCGCCCGGGCGGCGGTCGGTAGCGCGGCCAGCATCAGCGTTCCGCCGGCACCGGCCAGGAGCGCCCGTCGGCCGAGGCCTGCGGGGATCTCCACCTGGCCGTACGGCACGTCGTCGTCGGATCCGTGGTCGTGATGGCAGTGGTGTGGGTGATGTCCCGTCATAGGTATATGGATGTAGATAGATCTGGCCGAGACGTCAAGCCGAGTCGTCGGTCAGGCGAACACTGCGGTACGCCTGGTGTCGCTAGTGCAGGGGTTGGTCGCCGGACCAGTTCGGGCGCAACGCGTGCGTCCCGCCCCGCCAGTTCTCTGCGCGAGGTGATGCCGAGCTTGCGGAAGATCTTGCGTAGGTGATAGTCCACAGTGCTCGGGCTGATGAACAGTTGTGCCGCCACCTCGCGGTTGGAGGCGCCGTTCGAGACCCGCCGCGCGATGGCCCGCTCCTGGCTGGTCAGGCAGCAACTCTGGGCGAAGTGGTTGGTCGTGTCGTGGCCGGCCAGCCTGCCACGCAGTTCGCGGCGGGATGCGACGCCCAGCCGGTGGAACACTCCGCGTAGGTGATGTTTGACGGTGTGGGTGCTGATGACCAGGTTCGTCGCGACCTCGACGTTCGTGGAGCCGGCCGCCACCAGCAGGGCGATCTGTTCCTGCCGCGGGGTCAGTACCGCACGGGGAAGGACTCGGGCAGGCTCGGTTACGACGCGGCGCATGGTGCTCCTCGGGCGAGGGTTCGGGGTCTCGACGACCATCCGACCGCACCGCGGTGCACGACGAGTGCAGACTGAGTGCTCGCCCTAGCCGCTCACGACGCACCCCTCATCAGGCTCAGGCGGGCCCGGACGTACGCGACCATTGTCCGGTATGTCTCGGCCTGTTCCATGCCGGAGAACTCGATGAGTTCCCGGAAGCCGTTGTCGGCGATGAGGCTCTCGAACTGCTGGCACCCCCGTTCCGCGCGCACCAGGTCGCCCAGATCGAAGGCGGCCCGCGCGAGGATCGCCGCGACGGCGCACCGGGGACCGTCCGACTCACAGAGGCCTTCCGTCAATCCCCACTCCGACACCTCCACCGCTCGTTCGAGCCGGCCAAGTTTCCAGGAGGATTCGGCGATGACCTGTGCGTAGTAGATCTTCAGGTGATCGAGGTGCTGCGCCACGGCAATGGACAACCCTTCGTCCGCGAACCGTGTGCCGGTCTCGAACCGAGAGGACCCCAGGAGCGCTCTCGTGAGTGTCAGCAGCGCAACGGCGAGCAGTTCCTGGTGCCCCGTCTGCCGGGCAAGATCCACCGAGCGTTCGCCGTACGCGTTGGCGGCGTCATGGTCACCACGCGACAACGACAGCACGGCGAGGTTTCGCAGGACGTCGGCCTGCCCGGCCAGCTCTCCAGCGCCTTCGAAGATGGACAGGGATCGACGGAGATGCTCGTCGGCCTGCGGCAGCGGGGCGAAGACCTCACCGACGCTACGAAGAAGTTCGGCCTCCATCAGTGGCTCACCGAGCACGCTGACCAGATCGAGGATCGCGAGTGCGGTCTGTGTCCGGCCCGGGGGTATGGAGGTGCTGCCCGGCGCCGAGGCGGCGAGGACCATGGCCGCCGCGTCCCGCCCGAGGCCGTGTGCGAGGGCCAGATCGATTGTCGCCCACAGGGCGGCCCGTTCCCGTGCGTACCAGGCGGCAGCCTGTGGCACGCTGTCGAACGATTCAGGCGTCACCTCTGACGGCGGTTCGCCGACGGCGCCGACTGGCTGCCGGTGGTGCGTCGCGTACGCGGCGCGGGCCGAGTGCAGGTAATGCGTGATGAGACGCCGCTCGTACTGCGGGCGTTCTTGATCCTCGTCGAGGAGCTCACCCGCGTAGGCCCGCAACAGGTCGTGCAGCACATACCGCCCTGGCTGCGACTCGTCGAGCAGATTCGCGGTCACCAGTTCCATGAGCAGTGCGCGCGCCTGTGCGCGACCGACTCCGGCGACACTGGCCGCCGACTCCAGCGGGATCAGTGGACCCGGGTGGACGGCGAGGGCACGAAACGCCTGCGCCGTTGCTGGGTCGAGCGACTGGTACGACCACGAGAACACCGATCGGACGTCGTCGGACGAGTCCGCGCTGGACAGCGCGTCGAGTCGGGCGGACGGCGCCGAGACGTCGCTGAGGGCCGCGCTCAACGGCAGGGCCGGGTTGAGGGCCACGCGGGCCGCGACGATCGCCAGTGCGAGCGGCAGCCCGGCGCAGAGCGTGATGACCTTGTCCAACGCGTCCGGGTTCGCTGTGGCGCGACGGACGCCGAGCCGGTTGATCAGAAGCTGGCGGGACTCGGCCCCGGTCAGCCGATCGACGTGCAGGTAACGTGCGCCCTCCCGGGTGACCAGGCTCGTCATCCGGTTGCGGCTCGTCACGATGACCAGACAGCCCCGGGAGGCTGGCAACAGCGGGCGGACCTGATCGGAGTCGCGCGCGTTGTCCAGGAGGATCAGCAGGCGACGACCGAAGAGGCGACTGCGGTAACGAGCTGCCTGCGCGTCGACGGTCTCCTGCGGTGACGAGACCGCCGGCTCGCCCAGGGACGCGAGCAACGTGGCGAGTGCCTCCTCCGGTGACATGACGCGTCCGTCCGGATCGAGACCCCTCAAGTTCAGGAACAACTGGCCATCGGGGAACTCGCTGGCGATCTGGTGGGCCCGGTGCACGGCGAGCGCGGTCTTACCGATGCCACCCATGCCGCCGAGCACGGTGATCACGATGGTGGCATCGCCGAACGCGTCGGACAGTTGGTCGTCGAGCACGGCGGCCACGTCGTTTCGGCGGACGAAGCCCGCGACCTGCGGCGGCAGCTGTGCGGGCCGGGGAGCCTCCGGCGGGCGCAGTTCCTCCTGCAGGGTCCAGCCGCTGGCGAGTAGTTCCCGATAGGCCTCCCGCAGCTCCGGCCCCGGGTCCACCCCCAGTTCCTCGGCGAGACGTTGACGGGTCCGCTCGAAGACCCGTACCCCTTCCGCCCGGTGACCGGTGGCCACGTACGCGCGCATCAGGCACGCCTGTAGCGCCTCGTCCAGCGGCACCGCGGCGGCCACGCTCAGCAGTGGGGTCAACACGGTGTCAGCCATGCCGTGGGCGATCGCTGCCTCGCTGGCCGCGAGCGCCACCGCGACGCGCTCCCGTTCGATGGCGACGAACTCCGGCGAGCTCAACGCACTGGCCGGAAGGTCGGTGAACGCAGGGCTTCGGCCAAGCTCCAGAGCGGTCAGGTACGCCCGGACGCCGGCCATGACGTCCTCGCCGGCGAGCGCCTCGCGGGCCCGCCGGACCAACTCGCGATACATGGCCAGATCGGAGGCCTCGGTCGCGAGGGTCAGCCGGTAGCCCGTACCGGCCGGTAGGAGGTATCGACCGGTTTCGCGGACGTCCAGGTCCGGTTCGAGGATCCGCCGGAGGTTCCCGACGTGGCGGTGGATCTGGTTGGCGGCGCTGGCCGGCGGTTGTTCGTCCCACAGGCTGTCGATGATGGTGTCGAGGCTGACCGCGTCACCCCCGGCGGCGAGGAGCTTGGCCAGGATGATCCGCTGGCGGACCGGGCCAAGATCGACGTCCGAGCCGTCTCGCCGGCAGCCGAGACCGCCGAAGACCTTGAACTCGCAGTGGGACGGCGGCCCGTCCGGCAGCCTGCGGTCGGGCGTCGTCACGATTGACATCCTAGGGATGGAAGGGCAGCGGCTTCGCTTTTCGGCTCAGCCTGCGGTTTGCCCCGGGTCCCCCGCATCGCCCACTTCTCGTTGTCCGACGAGCCGGTCGCCAACAACGGGGACTACGTGGTTCGGGCGATTCGCGAAAGGGTGTCATCTCCGTACCTTCGGCATGGTTCCAACGCGGAACGCAAGCCCAAGGAGTGCGCATGCCCCATGTCACAGTTGGCTCAGAGGGAGCCGACCCGATCGAGATCTATTACGAGGATCACGGCTCCGGTACGCCTGTGGTACTCAGCCACGGCTATCCGCTGAGCGGGCAGGCCTGGGAAAAGCAGGTCTCCGCACTACTCGCAGCCGGTTACCGGGTCATCACGTATGACCGGCGGGGTTGGGGCAAGTCCAGCCAGCCCGACGGTGGGTACGACGTCGACACGTTCGCCGACGACGTGAACGTGCTGCTCACGAAACTGGACGTCCGCGACGCCATTCTCGTGGGTCACTCGATGGGAACCGGCGACGTTGCCCGGTACCTGGGTCGTTACGGCACCGAGCGGGTCGCGAAGGCCGTGCTGATGTCGCCGATCCCGCCTTTTCTCCTGCGGACGGACGATAACCCCGAAGGCGCACCGCAGTCGTTGTTCGATGGGTTCATTGAGGCCGCGCGGGCGGACCGCAACGGGTGGCTCAAGCAGTTCCTAAAGAACTTCTACAACTTCGACGTCTATGGCGGCTCGCTGGTCAGCGACGACGAGTTCCAGGCAAGTGTGAACGTGGCCGTGGCCGGATCTCCTGTCGCCGCGGTGGCCTGTATCCCGACCTGGCTCACCGACTTCCGTGCCGACCTGTCCAAGATTGACGTGCCGGTACTCGTGATTCAGGGCGACCAGGACCGAGTCCTGCCCATCGCGGTTACCGGCCAGCGGGTGTCCGCCTTCGTCGGTGATTCGCGCTTCCTCGTCATCGAGGGCGGGCCGCACGCCATTGCCTGGACCCACAGCGATCAGGTCAACGCCGCCCTGCTCGACTTCTTTGCGAAGTGAAGTGAAAGGAAACACTGTGACATTGTCCTTCCGGCGGCGCCTCATCTCCGTAGGCGTGGCCATCGGTGCCCTCACCCTGGTAGGTGCCGGTATCGGCACCGCGCAGGCTTCGACGAGTAGCGCTTTGCATTCGCGCCCCGCAGCGGTCAAGCCGACAGTCGTGCTCGTGCACGGGGCGTGGGCGGACGGGTCGAGCTGGGACAAGGTGGCGGCCAAGCTCCAGCACGACGGTTACCGGGTGGTCACGCCGCCGAACCTCCTGACGGGCGTGCAGAACGACGCCGCGAATCTGCGCGCGTACCTGGACACCATCACCGGACCGATCGTCCTCGTCGGGCACTCGTACGGCGGCATGGTCATCACGAACGCCGCTCTGGGCGACAAGCAGGTCAAGGCCCTGGTGTACGTCGACGCGTACATCCCGGACCAGCACGACACGGTGCTGTCGCTGACCTCGGCCGTGCCGGGCTCGGTCTTCGCGGCCGAAGCGTCCACCGTCTTCGACCAGGTCGCGATCCCCGGCGACGACCCGCACAATGTCAACCTCTACGTGAAGCCGTCGATCTTCGGCAAGGCGTTCGCCGACAAGACCATTTCCGCCAAGGACGTCGCGGTGCTGGCGGCCCGGCAGCGTCCGCTGGCCTTCAATGCCCTGGTCGAGGAGTCCGGCGAGCCGGCCTGGCGCACCATTCCCTCGTGGTCGGTGATCGGCAAGCAGGACGCCGTCATCCCTGCCGCTCAGCAGGTCGCCATGTCCAAGAGGGCCAAGGCGCACGCCATCGAGATCAACGCCCCCCACCTGTCCATGGTCACGGACGCGGGAGCGGTCACGAACCAGATCGAGGCGGCCGCCAAGGCGACCGACTGACACGACAGCCGGCCGTGGCGTCGCTCACCGCGATGCCACGGCCGGCCTCTTCGCCGTTGCTGCCGAGGGTCATGAGACGGTCAGGCGGTCGTCCGGGCCGCCTCCACGATGACCTCGGTGACCTCACCGGGATGCGAGATCAGGCCCAGGTGACCGGCGTCGATCCGGGTGATGTCGGCCCCCGCACGCTTCATCATCTCCTCCTGACGAGCCGGCGGGATGACCCGATCCTCGGTGCCGATCACCGCCCATACCGGGATCGTCTTCCACGCCGGCTCCGTGGCCGGCTCACCCAGGGCGTTCGTGGCCAGCGCGCTCTGGGACACGGCGAGCACCTCCGCCTGCCGCCGAGGCAGACCGTTGGCGAAGCCGGTGATGAATATCTTCGGCAGGACGTACGCGTCGACAGCACCTTCCGGGGCACCGGGGAACGGCACGAGCTTGAAGACGCTCGTGGGGTCGGTCAGAGCCGGCTCGAGCACCGAGCCGGAGCCGGCGGTGAGTTGCTCCACGGTCTCACCCTTGTCCGGGGCGAAGGCGTCGACGAACACGAGTGCCTTGACATTCTTGTTGCCGGTCAAGGCATCGCTCGCCACGAAGCCGCCGTACGAGTGGGCCGCGACCACGATGGGACCTTCGATGGTGGACAGGAAGTCCTTCAGGTAGCCGCTGTCGATTGACGGCCCCCGGTTGGGTTGCGGCGCGACCTGGACATCGAAACCGCGTGCCTGGAGTCTGCGGACCTCCCCACTCCAGCTCGAGCCGTCGGCCCAGGCGCCATGGACCAGGACGATTGTTGGTTTGGTGCGATGCCCCTCGTCCGGCGTTGGTCGCCCACCGCCGTCCGCGGACACGCCTGGGGCGGCTGAGCCGAGCACCGTCACCAGCGTTGCGGCGGCCAGCGTTGCGGCGATGGCCTTCGGCCGACGTAGCGAGATACCGAGCATGTCTCTTCTCCCTCGTTGGTCAGTGGTTTCCGAACGCGGGCAGATGTGCGCGATGACGTGCATGATCGCCCGACCTCACCGTATTCACGCCGAGCGCGAATCTCGGACAGAAGAGGAAAATAACTCAAGTTTCACCTTGCGGGAGGACACGCCACCAAACGGGCTCACTCGACGGCCGGTGGACGCTCCAGCCGGCCGCGCTCCCCCGACTTCCCGGCATCTGTAAACAACCCTTGATATTAACTCTCACGAACGTCAATATGTGGAGGTCGCGGGTCATCGAAGCCTGGGGAGTGAGCCATGAGAAGCCGTCGAATTTTCGCAGTGGTAGCCGGGGCGGCGATGACCGTCACGGCCGCCGTCGCCTTCGTTCCCAGCAGCATGGCGGCCGTACCCTCGGCCAACGCCGTCCCGATGGTCGCCTGCACCGCCCCCACCTGGGCCGAGGGCCCCACCTACCAGGCGGGCGCCCAGGTCACCTACAGCGGCCGGCTCTACCAGGCACTGGTCACCCACACCGCGCACCCCGGCGCCGGCTGGAACCCCGCCTCGACCCCGTCGCTCTGGCGTGACCTCGGCGCGTGCTCGGGAACGACGCCGCCGCCCACCACGCCACCGCCGACGACCCCGCCGCCCACCACGCCACCACCGACCACACCTCCCCCCACCACACCGCCGCCAACCGGTGGGAACTGCGCGGTGAAGTCGCGACCCACCGGCAAGGTGTTGCAGGGCTACTGGGAGAACTGGGACGGGGCCACCAACGGCGTGCACCCCGGCCTCGGCTGGATCCCGATCACCGACAGCCGGCTCAACCAGCACGGCTACAACGTGATCAACGCTGCGTTCCCGGTGATCCGCTCGGACGGCACGGTCCTCTGGGAGAACGGCATGGACGCCGGCGTGAAGGTGGCCACCCCGGCCGAGATGTGCCAGGCCAAGGCGGCCGGCGCCACCATCCTGATGTCGATCGGCGGAGCCGCAGCGGGCATCGACCTGAGCTCCGCCGCTGTCGCCGACCGGTTCATCGCGACGATCGTGCCGATCCTGACGGCCTACCACTTCGACGGCATCGACATCGACATCGAGACCGGCCTGACCGGCAGCGGCAACATCAACACCCTGTCCACGTCGCAGGCCAACCTGATCCGGATCATCGACGGAGTGCTGGCCCGGATGCCGTCGAACTTCGGCCTGACCATGGCACCGGAGACGGCCTACGTCACCGGCGGCAGCGTGGTCTACGGCTCGATCTGGGGCTCGTACCTGCCGATCATCAAGAAGTACGTGGACAACGGTCGGCTCTGGTGGCTGAACATGCAGTACTACAACGGCAGCATGTACGGCTGCGCCGGCGACTCGTACCCGGCGGGCACCGTGCAGGGCTTCACCGTGCAGACGCAGTGCCTGAACAACGGGCTCACGATCCAGGGCACCACCATCCGAGTGCCGTACGACAAGCAGGTCCCGGGTCTGCCGGCACAGATCGGGGCGGGCGGCGGCTACCTGTCGACGTCGCTCGTCACGCAGGCCTGGAACTCCGTGCCCGGCCTCAAGGGCCTGATGACCTGGTCGGCGAACTGGGACGGGTCGAAGGGCTGGACCTTCGGCGACAACGTGAAGCGCCTGCAGGGCCGCTGACGGGTGACGGCGGCGCACCGACCAGGGATGAGAAGTCGTGCCACCATTGCGAACCAAAGTTCGGTCCCGCTGCGATAGGTAGGCATGACCGTCCAGGACGACGCCGGCCTCCTGGCCCTGATCGCAGGCGGCGACCGGAACGCGCTCGAGGCGTTCTACCGCCGGCACGCGCCGTGGCTGCGTCTGCGCCTGTGCTACCGCTGCGCCGACGACGCCCTCGTCGACGACGTCGTGCAGGAGACGTTCCTCGCCGTGTGGACCGGCGCCGCGGCCTCGTTCCGGCCTCGCGACACCGACGCCGCTGCCTGGCTGTGGCGGATCGGGTCGCGCCGGCTCATCGACGCGCTGCGTCGCCGCACGTCCCGCGACCGGCTCGGTCGGCTACTGGCCCGCCTGCGCGGCCGCGACGAGTCGTCCGCCGAGGAGCAGGTACTGATCGGGCTCGAGCACGGCGACCTCGGCGGGGCTCTCGCCCGCCTCTCCCCGGAGCTGCGCGCTGTCATCCGCGCCACCGTCCTTGACGGCCTCTCCACCGCCGAGGCCGCCGTCCTGCTCGGCATCCCCGCCGGCACCGTCAAGACCCGGGCGATGCGCGCCCGCCGGCAGCTGCGAGAGGAGTTGACATGACCTGGCACCTGCTCGACGAGGACCTACGCGCCTACGCCACCCGTACCCTCGCCGCCCCTGGTCTGTGGTCCACGGAGGCGCACCTGGTCGCGTGCGGTGAGTGCCGCGAACGCCTCGCCGCCGCCGCGACAGTCGACCTGGAGTCGGCGATCGACGGAGGCTGGGCCCGCCTCGACGTCGCCCTGGACGCGCCGCGACCGGGGCCTGTCGAACGGTTGATGATCACGGTAGGCGTTTCCGACCACACCGCGCGGCTGCTCGCGGCGACGCCGGCGCTGCGGCTGTCGTGGCTGGTGGCGATAGCGGTCACTGCCGCGTTGACGGCGACGGTCGCCGTGTTCACCGACCCGGTCGTGTTCCTCGCCGTGGCCCCGCTGTTGCCGCTGGTCGCGGTCGCCATGTCGTTCGCGCCCGGCATCGACCCCACCCACGAGATCGCTGTGGTCACTCCGATCCGCTCGTTCCGGTTACTGCTGTTGCGGTGTCTCGCGGTCCTGTCCGCGACCACCGCGCTGTCCGCCGTGGCCAGCCTCTTCATCTACGAGTACGGGCTGCGCGCGACCGGTTGGTTCCTGCCGTCGCTCGCCCTGACAGTGCTGTCGCTGCTGCTCTCGCCTCGCCTCGGCGCGGGACCGGCCGCTGTCGCCGTCGGCGTCGGCTGGGCGGCAGTGGTCGCCGCCACCTTCGGCGACCGGCTCGTCTTCACAGTGGCCGGGCAGGTGGGCGTCGTCATCGTGGGCGGGATCGCCGCGGTGGCACTGTCGCGTCAGCGCGGCACCTACGACAGCTACCACGTCCCCAACCTGATGAGGAGAGCTTCATGACTGCCGTTCGGGCAACCGGTCTGGCGCTGCGGTACGGGCGCGCCACAGCGCTCGAGGACGTGTCGTTCACGTTGCGCACCGGGGTGACCGGGTTGCTCGGCCCGAACGGCGCGGGCAAGACGACGCTGCTGCGGATCGTCGCGACGGCCCTGCCGGCCGACGGCGGAACGCTGCGGGTCTTCGGTCACGACCCGAGCACGCCGCCCGGGCGGCTCGCGGTCCGGCGTCTGCTGGGCTACCTGCCGCAGGATCCGGGCTTCCACCCGTCGTTCACCGCGTTCGAGTTCGTCGACTACGTCGCGATTCTCAAGGAGCTCACCCACCGCACGACGCGGCACACCGAGGTCGCCCGGGTGCTCGCCGCCGTCGGCCTCGACGACCGACGGCGATCCCGGATCCGGACCCTGTCCGGCGGCATGAAGCAACGGCTCGCGCTGGCGGCGGCCCTGGTCGGCGACCCGGACCTGGTCATCCTCGACGAACCGACGGTCGGCCTCGACCCGGAGCAGCGGCTGCGGTTCCGGGAGCTGATCGCGGACCTCGGCGAGCGCAAGACGGTGCTGCTGTCCACCCATCAGACCGAGGACGTCATGTCGCTGTGCCAGGAGGTCGTCGTCCTCGACCGGGGCCGAGTGCGGTTCGAGGGCACCCCGGCGCAGCTCGCCGGGCTGGCCGCCGGCCGGGTGTGGACGAGCGCGGCGCGGCAGGCAGGGGCGTTGGCATCATGGCGGACGGGCACGGGGCTGCACCGCCACGTCGGCGACCCCCCATCCGGGGCCGCGCTGGTGCAGCCGTCGATCGAGGACGGCTACCTGACGCTGGTCGGCGCCACCACCGAGGCGTCGGCGATCGCGGGCGGCGCGCGATGACCGCGGTCCTGACGGTGGACGCGCCGGCCCGACCGACGCCGCCGTCGACGCACGGGCGTCGGCAGGCGATGCTCGCACTCGCCCGGTTCGAGTCGGTTCGGATGCTCCGACACCCGCTCACCGTCGCGGCCGCGCTGCTGTTCCTCGGCCCGTGGCTGTGGGGCTGGCTGTCCGGCTCGGCCAACCGATATCCGGTGCTCCCCGATGAGCTGATCACGATCCAGCTGCTCGCGTTGCCGGTCCTCGGCGGGTCGGCGCTGATCGTGGCGAACCTCGTCACGCTACGGGCGCACCGACACCATGTCGACGCGTCCTACGACGTCCTGGTGCTGCCGCCAGCATGGCGGGTCGGCGGGTTCCTCCTGGCCCTGCTACCGCTGGCAGGCCTCAGCTTGCTGCTCGTCGCCGTCCGGGTCGGGGTCTCCGCGGCGCTGCCGGGCGCTGCCGGGTCGGTCGACGTCGCCACGATGCTGACCCCGTCGGCGCTGACGCTGCTCCTCGGCGCCGTCGGGGTGCTCGCCGGGGTCCTGATCCGCTCCGTGCTGGTCGCCCCCCTGCTCGTCCTGCTCGTCTTCGTGCTGGAGTACGCGGCGATCATGGTGACCACCCTGATGCTCATCGGGACCGGCTGGCGCTTCCTGTTTCCGGTCTACATCAGTGAGTTCCCGGCTCCGGTGCCCGCTGGTGTCTCCGACCGGCCCGCGGCCCGGCACCTGGTCTACCTGGTCGGGATCACCGTCCTGCTCGCCGCGGCCGTTCTGGCCCGGGCCAACGCGCGGCGGCAGGTCGTCGCGGCCGGGCTCGTCGTCGGGCTGATCCTCGCCGTCGGCGGCGGGCTGACCCAGTCGCGGCCCGACCCCGACATCGCGGTGGCCCGCGCGACCGTCAAAGACCGGCCGGCGAGCATCCAGTCGTGCGTCCTGCGAGGCGACGTCACCTACTGCTACTTCGACGGGTTCGACGGGTTCGTTCCCGGGTGGGAGTCGGTGGTCACCGCCGTACGCGCTGTCGTGCCGGACAGCGCCGCCTCGTCCGGGCCACCGCTCGCGGTGCGGCAGCGGGCCCTCGCCGAGGAGATCTCGGCCGGGGGTTCCGGGTCCGTCGCCGAGGCCATGCAGGCGGTGGCCGCTTGGAAGGTCGAGGACGCGGCGGCGGGCACCCCGGAGGCGGTCCGGGTCGACACCGCGTGGGGCGACGATCGGGCAGCCGCCGCCCTGGCCGCCGAGGTTGCCTACCGGCTGATGGCCGCGAAGGCGTACGACGGGGGGAACTTCCTCTGCGGGGCGCGGGCGGCGCTCCTGGTGTGGCTTGTCGGGCAGGCGTCGCCGACCACCCTGGCCGGGATGCGTTCGCTGGACGAGACGAGCACCGGTGCGCTCGTCTTCAGCGACATATCGGGCCTGTACGGCATCTTGGCACCCGACCGGGCGGCGGCACCGGCGTTGGAGTTGCTGGAACGGCCGTCCGATGAGGTACCGCTGCTGGTCGAGCGGCACTGGGCCGAGCTGACGGCGCCCGACACACCGTTGGAGCGGTTCGGCGCCATCTTCGGGGTGCCGATCCAGCCGCTCGCCCCGGACGCCGAGGCGCTGCCGTGCGTCCCGTGAGCGACGTGCCAGCCGTCGGCGCGGCGGGGCCGGCGGCCGGCGGGCCCGCGCCGAGGCGGGGTGGGCGACTACGGACGGTGGCGGCGCTGGTCTGGCCGACGCTGCGGGCGACGCGGATCTCGCCGCTGCTGGCGGCCGGGGTCGTCGGTGTGGCGATCGTGTCCCCACCGGCTGTGACCGGGTCGGTCCTGCCTCCCGACGAGCACATCACGCTGCTGCGGTTGGTGATGGCCTGCGTCGGCCTCGGCGTCACGTTCGTACTCGACGACCCGGCGAAGCCGACCGCGGAGACGCTGCCGGTCCCGGCCTGGCTCGGGGCGCTGCTACGAGCGGTCCCCGCCGCGGTCGTCGGCGGTGCGTGCTGGGCGGCAGCGCTGCTGGTGACACGGTCCGGGCCGGAGACCGCGTCGCTGCCGTACGCGGACCTGACCCGTGAGGCCGCTACCGTCGCGGCGGTCGCGTTCCTCACGTCGGCAGTCGGCTGGCGGCGGTCGCCGCGCGGGATCGGCAGTCCACTCGCCGCCCCGATGCTGCTGCTCGGGATGACGGTGGTGGCGCTGCTGCCGGCCTCGGTGGCTTTCCTCGTCGACGTGGGCGACGGCTGGGACGCGGCCCACGACCGCTGGATGTATCTCCTGGCGGGGGCACTGTTGGCGACCGCCGGGGTGCTCACCGTCCGCCGGTACCCCCGGCGCGGCTGACAGCCGTACGGCACCACACCCCGCCGTGAGCCTTCAGTCGAGCCGCCGACAAAGTGACAGCACGGTTTGAGCGTGCATTCCCCTGTGGCCAGTTCGAATTCACCGCGTCGCTCTACGGTGCCAGCGGACCGAGAACGTCCTGCTCGTACCTGGAGAGATGAGGATTGATGGCAGTAAGCAAGCGGGTGGGCCTGACTGCTGCGGTGGTCGCCCTGACCCTGACGCTGCCGGGCGCCGCGACAGCGGCCGCGGCCGAGCGGAACACGTGGGGCCAGGCCGAGTTGTTGACGTTCGCCGCGCTGCCAGCGGCGACCTTCGTTTCCGGCAGCGAACCGTCCGGCTCGTCGCTCGGCAGTGCCCCCATCAATGGGATCACCCCGCCGTTCGCCGACCAACCGATCCAGGGGTTCAGCGGCGTCCTGCGCAACACCGACGGCACCTTCGACGTGCTGTCCGACAACGGCTTCGGCAACAAGGCCAACAGTGCGGACTTCGTGCTGCGTGTTCAGCGGGTCGCGCCCGATTTCGGCAGCGGGGCCGTGGACGTGGTCGGTGGCATCAACCTGACCGACCCGTATGGCAAGGTGCCGTTCCCGCTCACTCGTGCCGACCGCGTGCTCACCGGAGCCGACTTCGACGTCGAGTCGATCACCCGGACGGCGGATGGCACGTACTGGCTCGGTGACGAGTTCGGTCCGTACCTGCTGCACTTCGACCGGGCGGGCCGCTTGCTACAGGCGCCGGTGCCGCTGCCGGGGGTGTTCGCCCCCGAGAACCCGGGCCGCGGTGCCACCCCGGCCAACCTCGCCAGCAGCAAGGGCTTCGAGGGCATGGCCCAGTCTCCGGACGGTCGCATGCTCTACCCGCTGCTTGAGGGCACGACCACTGGCGACCCGGCCGGCACCCTCCGGCTCAACGAGTTCGACACCCGGGCCAACGCCTACACCGGCCGGCGCTGGGCCTACGCGCTCGACTCTCCTGCTCACGCGATCGGTGACGCCATCATGGTCGATCGGGACCGCTTCCTCATCATCGAGCGGGACAACGGTCAGGGCGAGACGGCAAAGGTCAAGAAGATCTATCTCGCCGACAAGCGCGACCGGAACCGCGACGGACTGCTCGACAAGACGCTTGTCGCCGACCTGATGGCGATCGCCAACCCTCGGCACGTCGGCGGGTTCGGTGACCCGTTCACGTTCCCGTTCCAGACGATCGAGGACGTGGTGATCCTCGACGACCGCACGCTCGCCGTCCTGAATGACAACAACTTCCCGTCGTCGGCGGGCCGGACGCCCGGCCAGGCCGACAACAACGAGTTCATCGTGATCAAACTCGATCGCCGCCTGGACGCGGACAAGCGCGTCCTGCGTCGCTACTGACCCGATGTCAGGGGGGTGGGCAGACCAACCGGCTGCCCACCCCTCATCCCTCGGCGGTGGGTCGGCTGTGCACCACCAACTCGTCGATCTCCAACCGGCCGATGCGCAACTCCCGTACGACCGCCCGGCGGATCGCCAGCCGCCCGATGGCCAGCGCCCCGACAGCCACGGCCCCCACGGCCAGCGCCCCCACGGCGAGGGCGCCGATCGAGGCCGCCCCCGCAGCCCTGGCGCCGGTAGCCGCCGCGCCCGTCGCCACCGCGCCGTTGGCGCGCGTACCAGTCAACCGCATCAGGCTCACGTCTCGCTTCATCGCCCCATTGTCCGCGTACCGCCGGCTGGGCGCCGATCACCTTCCTGTACCGGTGCCCGCTCCCGGAGAGGCGTTGATCACCACCGAGGCGGTGGGCGTGGCTGGCGCCGACGTCCTGATCCGGAGCGGTGCTCTCGCCGCGTACGGCTTCCGCGAGGGTCACATCCCGGGCGGCGAGGTTGCCGGAACGGTCACGGCCGTGGGCGACGGCGTCGGCCCCGCGTGGTCGGGCAACGCGTCTGGGCCTTCACCGGTACGGGCGGCGGCTACGCCGAGCAGGCGGTCGTCGCCGGTCCGGACATGCCCACGTTCCTCGACCGACTCAACCCCAACGGCCGGCTCGTGGCCGTCGGCGCGGTGGGCGGCCAACCGCCAGCGGACTTCGGGACGAGGTTGATGGCCGCGTTCCAGAAGTCGATGTCGTTCGCCACCTTCAGTGCGGCGACGGTGCCGGCGGCCGCTCGACGAGCCGTGCGAGTGGAGCAGTTCGCCGCCGCCGATCGTGGGGAACTCCAGACCGTGGTGCACGAGGTCCTGCCGCTGGAGCAGTCGGTGGTGGCGCACCAGAAGATGGACGCCGGCGAGGTCTTCGGGAGGATCGTCCTGACCTCGTAGCCAACGGGATCGTTCACGGCGGCGCGACACTGTCGAGGCCATCACCGGGTGGCCCCTTCCACTGAACCCGCTGCACCGATCGGGGTGGTCTCTTAGGCTGCGTGGACGGGGCGCCCGGTTCGACGAGTGCGTCGCTGTGGCGCTGTGCGGGCTGGTCGGGGTGCTCCTCTCGGCGGCAGCGGCCGAGCACGGCTACCGCTGAGGAGCACCGATGACAGAGGACCGCACGGAGATCGTCGTCGGGTTGGTGGCGACCCCGCCGGACCACCCGGCTCGGGTGGCCGCGCGGCTCACCACCGAACTGGCCAGCGGGCTCGCCGAGCGGGTGAACGCGGACGTGCGGTGGACCGTCCGGGAAGGCTGGGGCGACGTGGCGCCGCGCCGCGACGGCGGCGTTGAGGCACTACTCGATGATCTTGCCCAACGGCGTGCCGACGACCAGTGGGACGTCGCCATCTGCCTGACCGACCTGCCGCTGCATGCCGAACGGGTGCCGCTGGTCGCGCAGACCTCCGCTCGGCGTCGGGTCGCTGTGGTGTCCCTGCCCGCGCTGGGACTGCACCAGCTGCGGGCGGCCCGCGCTGCCGTTCCGGATCTGGTGAGCCGGCTGCTGACCGAGGCTTCCGACCAGCGGGTGCCGCCGGCCGGCTGGGCACCGGCCGAGATGGCAACCCGGGTTCCCGCCGTCCACCAGGTGGTCGGCGAGGCCGACCCCGGTGAGCGGCGCTACGTCGCCTCGCGGCTCGTCGGCCGGTTACGGCTGTTGATCGGCATGGTTCGCGCGAACCGTCCGGGGCGTGCCCTGCTGGGCCTGTCGAAGCTGTTGGTCGGCGCGTTCGGCACTGCCGCGTTCGCGCTCACCACGGACACCATCTGGCAGATGGGCGACGCGCTCGGCGGACTCCGGCTCGCCGTGATCATGCTGCTCGGGCTGACAGCGTTGGTGGCCTGGTTGATCATCGCGCACGACCTGTGGGAGAAACCGAGCCGCGAGACGCCGACCGAACTGGCCCGGCTGTTCAACCTGGGTACGATCCTCACCCTCACTCTGGCCACTGTGCTGTCCTACGTGGTGTTGTTCGTGGGAACGGTGCTCGTCGCGGCGCTGCTGATCGACACATCAGTGCTGGAACAGACCTTGCAGCGACCGGTCCACTTCACCGACTATCTGACGCTCGCCTGGATCACCAGCTCGCTGGCCACCGTCGGCGGCGCGATCGGCTCCGGGTTGGAGAACGAGGAAACGGTTCGGGCTGCCGCTTACGGCTACCATCCGCGACCCGATGGCTGGCGGGACGAGAAGAGCGGGCAGTCTGACAGCGGCCCGTCGGACCCGCCCGTTCAAGGCTGATACTGACCGCGGGTGCGGGGCAGCCACTGGGGATGACGGTCGCGCAGGTAGCGCACCAGTCCCTCGCGCAGGTCGCAGCGCAGGTCCCAGGCGCTGGCGCCGTCGGCGGCCGAGGCCTGCACCTGGATGACAGCTGTCTGCGGGGTGGAGTCGACCATCTGAAGCACCCACTGGTCGCGATCCCACAGCGGTGAGGACTCCACCAGCCGGCGCGCTTCCCGACGTAGGTCGTCCAGGTCCGCGGTGTGGTCGACATGGATCTGGATTTTGCCGACAACCCTTGACTCGTTCCGGGTCCAGTTCTGAAACGGCCGCTCGGTGAAGTACGTGGTCGGCAGGATGAGCATCCGCTCGTCCCAGAGCCGGATCACCACGTTGGTCAGCTTCACCTCCTCAACTCGACCCCATTCGCCGTCCACCACCAGCACGTCGCCGACGTGCAGGCCGTCGGCGAAAGCGACCTGGACACCGGCGAACGCGTTGCCGAGCGCGGTACGGGCCGAAAGGCCGATCAACGCGCCGACCACCCCCGCCGACGTCAACACGGAGACGCCGAAGAGGCGTACCGGCCGAAAGGTGATCAGGATCAGGCCGATCGCGACGATGGTGACCACGGCGACGGTGAGCCGCCGCATGGGGCGAATCTGCGTCCGGGCCCGCCGCACCCGCCGGCTGGCGACCGCGTCACCCGGCAGCCGACTGAACGCGACCGCCTCGGCGACGTGCAACGCCTTGATCACCAACCACGCCCCGGACAGCACCAGAGCCACCAGGACGGCGTGCCGCAGATGACGCTGCCACCCGGCCGGACCCAGCGGCAGCGCGTAGTACAGCGCCCCGACCAGCAGCAGCGCCGCCGCCGGGCGGCGGCAGGCATGCCGCAGCGGCTCCAGCAACCACTGGTAACGGCCATGGGCCACCCGACGGACGACCATGCCAGCGATCAGGTCCACGACCACCGCCGTCGCCAGCGCGGCCACTACGATCAATGCGGTACGCATCAGAGGCCGTTCACCGCAACCCCGATGCCAGCTTCCCCCGGCTCACTGCCCAGTCCACGTTCTCAGGGTGCCACCCCGTCCAGGGGCAGGCGGCCAACATCGGCGAACAACCGCCGACCACACCTGCGTCAGGCAGGCGGTGTGGTGGGCGACCGATCGGCGGCCCCGGTACGAGACGACCAGGGCATCAGCCACCGTCGCGGCCCGCGGCGACGCCCGTGGCGAATCCCTAGGAGCGAGTGCGGATGATCGTCTTTCCGGTGATGCGCTCGGTCGGGTTGAGAGCGGCGACGGCGTCGTCGAGGCCTGCGACGTTGCCGATGTTCGTCCGCAGTCGTCCGTCCCGTACCCGCTGAACGATTTCACCCAGTTGGGTGCGGTCAGGCATCACCACGAAATCGATCGCCAAGCCGTCCACGGGCCGCGTCTCGGACGGCCCGACAACGGAAACCAGTGTTCCTCCGGCTCGAATCAGGCCTGCCGACCGCTTCCCGATGTCACCGCCGATGACGTCGAAAACCAGATCGACTCCGCCGACGTCTTCCAGGGCATCGCTGCCAAGGTCGACGAACTCGTGCGCGCCGAAGTCGAGGGCGTTATGACGGTCGGCGGCGCGTCCGGTGCCGATGACGTAGGCGCCGACCTCACTGGCGAGCTGCGTCACCATCGAACCGACTGCGCCGGCCGCGCCGTGCACGAGGACGCTCTGCCCCGCCCGAAGGCGGCCGTGCTCGAACAACCCCTGCCAGGCGGTCAGGCCAGAGATCGGCAGGCTGGCTCCCACCGTGAAGTCGACGTCGCCGGGCAGCGGCGCGAGGTTGCGCGCCTCGACGGCCACATACTCCGCCAGGGTGCCGTCGCGGGTCCAGTCCGTAAGGCCGAACACCCGCTGTCCCACTGAGAGCCCCGTGGTGCCATACCCGAGAGCGCTGACCACTCCGGCCAGCTCATGCCCAGGTATCGACGGGGTCCGGTCACGGCCGAGGCGATCGGTCCAGGTCGAGGGCCACGCCATCTCGGTCGGGACGAACCCCGACGCATGCACCTGAACGACGACGTCGTTGAGCGCCGGTTCCGGCTCAGGCCGCTCCACCAGCCTCATCCCGGCCGTTCCCGCAGCCTCGTCCGTCACCACGATCGCCTTCATCAGATACCTCCTTGTATCCAGCCCTCGTCTGCACTGGCACGAGGAGCGCCTTTCCGTTTCCCGGCATCGGCGACGCCACGCCTCGGCGCCGTGCCGCACCACGCTGACCGGTGGCCCCCGAACCTAGCTACGGTAAAACTGGTCCGTCAAGTCCACTATTGGGCCACGCGGGCGCTGCCGTGGCCGGTGGGAAGTACCAGATCAGCCTCATTAGCGACGTCATGGCCAGGCATCGGTCAGACAAGCCTTACCTGGACTATAGGGTCCAGGTAAGGTAGAGACTGCGGGAATATCGCCGGCCCGAAGAGTGTCTTCACTTGCGTGTCCAGGTGGGCTGGCACGACGACAGGCAAGGAGACGACGTGAACACCGAAAAGGCAATCCTCGCCGGCGGCTGCTTCTGGGGCATGGAGGAGTTGTTCCGCCGCCAGCCCGGCATCGTGTCCACGCGCGTCGGCTACAGCGGCGGCGACGTCCCGAACGCCACCTACCGCAACCACGGCACCCACGCGGAGTCCATCGAGGTCGTCTACGACACCGACAAGACCGACTTCCGCGCGCTGCTCGAGTTCTTCTTCCAGATCCACGACCCGTCGACGAGGAACCGCCAGGGTAACGACATCGGCATCAGCTACCGCTCGGCGATCTTCTACACCAGCGACGAGCAGAAGCGGGTCGCCGAGGACACCATCGCCGACGTCGACGCCTCGGGCCTGTGGCCCGGCACTGTCGTCACCGAGGTCACCGCTGCCGGCGACTTCTGGGAGGCCGAGCCTGAGCACCAGAACTACCTGCAGACCTACCCCAACGGATACACCTGCCACTTCCCTCGGCCCGGGTGGAAGCTTCCGAAGCGGGCGACGGCCTGACACCTCCGGCGCGCGGACCACGGTCCGCGCGCCGGTCCGGGCCGAGGCGGTCCGCCCGGACAATCCTTGCGTTGAGGACCAGATGGTCCAGGAAAGCTCGTGTCACGATGATCAGGAATAGTGGGTACACCGTCCACCTGGCCGTTGGGACGTGGACTCCGAGGTCCCATTCCCTCTAGATCATCTGGCCCGCTGGATAGACTTGACAAATGAGCGACGAGCAGGTGGCTGCGCCGACGACCAGGCGGAGGATCAGTCAACGAGGCATCGCGACGCGAGAGCGGATCCTCGAGGCAGCGAACCGCCTGATGCTCGTGCGCGGAGTGAACGCGACGACCCTTGACGACATCCGCGAGGCAAGCCAGACGAGCAAGTCTCAGCTCTACCACCACTTCGCCGACAAGCAGGAACTCGTGCGCGCCTTGGTCAAGTATCGAGGCGCGCTAGTGCTTCAGCGCGAGCGCGCGGGGCTCGAACGACTGAGATCGTTCGCAGGGCTGGTCCGGTGGCGTAACGCGCTGGTCCAGGCCAACTCGCTGAACAACGGCAAGTACGGGTGCGGGCTCGGGTCGATGACTCTCGAGCTGTCTGATCAGGATGAGCAGGCTCGATCGTCCCTGTCGGAGACGTTCGCGGCATGGGAAAAGCTGATCAGTGATGGTCTGCACCGGATGCGCGACAGCGGCCTTCTGCGCCAGGACGCCGACCCGGAGAAGCTGGCCACGGGATTGATGGCCGCTCTGCAGGGCGGCTACCTGCTGGCGAACGCCGCGCACGACGTCGCACCCATGGAAGTCGCTCTGGACATGGCGCTGGAACACATCAGATCGTTCCTGGTGCAGCCGTCCGGGGAGCCGACCCGTTAGTCGGGCCCCGCTGTGCACCGGAGGGGCCGGCGAGTGATTCCCGCCGGCCCCTCCGAGCACTGTCACTTGCCGTACAGCTCGAATTCGTAGAGCGAGAACCCGTACGAGGTGGCCCGCTTGACCCCGTACACCCGCACGTAGCGGGCGGTGACCGGGGCGAAGGTGGCGTTGTCGACGCCGCCGTTGCCGGTCGTGGTGGCGAACACCGGCGTCCAGGAGGTGCCGTCGCCGGAGACCTCGATCCGGTACGAGGTGGCGTGAGCCGACTCCCACCGAAGGACCGCCCGGCTGACGCTGCGGGCCGCGCCGAGGTCGACCCGGAGCCACTGGTTGTCGTTGTAGCTGCTCGCCCACCGGCTGCCGAGACTGCCGTCGACAGCCTTGTCCGGCGTGTGGCCGGTCAGGAACTGGGTGCTCGACGCGGTGGTCGGGCGGCCCTGCGCCAGGTTGGTGACGTCGTCGCCCCGGCGCGCCGGGAACGAGACGACCTGCTGGTAGGTGGGGCGGTTCTGCCAGGCGATCACCGGGTGGGTGATGCCGCCGAGCCCGGAGTGGGCGATCGAGTCGGCACACCACTGGTCGCCGGCCCCGCAGGACTTGTCGCCGGGGTAGACGGTGGTGGCCGGCACGGCGGCGGCCTGGCCGAGCGCGTCGAGCAGTGCCTGCCGGCATGCGCCGAGGTTGCCGTTGCCGCAGTACGCGCGGCCCAGCCCACCGGCCACCGGGTCGCCGAGCACGGTCCGCAGGTCCTTGTCGACGTAGCCCCACCACCCGTGCTGGAACGACGAGCCCTTGTGCGCCTGGCCCTGCAACGCCCAGCTCGCGGCACCGTCGCGTCCCCCGTTCTGGCCGCCCGACGGCGCCTCGTTCACCTCGATCGCGTCGACCAGCGCGGCGTAGAGATCCGGCCCCAGGCCGGGGCGGAACTGCGCCGAGGCCAGCAGCGGCCACCAGGCGTCGAAGATCCGGATCGCGTCGGCGTGCTGGTAGACCTTGGAGCCGGGTGACGTCTCCACCCGGCGGGCCCCGGCCTGCTGCCAGGCGCGCAGCTTGCCCACCGCGTCGGCCAGCGCCGGATCGGTGACCGGCGTGCTGTCCAGCACCCGCAGCAGGTCGCCGAGGACCTGCTGGCCGCGCAGGTCGGTCACCGCCGCGTCCGCCATGATCGTGACGACGTCGGCGCGGCCGAGCTTGCGCTGGGCGATCGCCGCGCGCACCGGGCCGTCGAGCAGCTGGGCCCGGTGTACGGAGCCGAAGCTGAAGTTACCGTCGGCGGCCCCGAAGTCCCGCGCCTGCTTGTTGTTCCAGCTGACGTAGTAGTCCTGGTTGACCGACTGCGGATGCGCCGACGCCGGCGTGTAGGTGGCGTCGTTGGTGTCCGGGTTCCAGCCGGCCCACTCGTACGCCGGGTCGGCCTTCGTGGGCAGGTTCGGGTCGGCGGTGGCCGGACGGACCGGGTTCGCGCCGGAGTTGTAGTACGCCGCCTCGGTCGAGTTGACGTAGAACCAGTTGAACGCGTACCCGACGTCGGCCGCGGACGCCTGGAACGCGGCCGCGCTGCCCATCGCCGACGGGTCGTTGAAGGCCTGGAAGCCGATCGCCGAGTCAGCCTCGTGCCGGTAGGTCGAGCGCAGTTTCGTGAACGCGGTCGGCTGCCCGTTCACCAGCCCCCGGTGGGCCACCAGCCCGTACTTCGTGCGCAGCGCACGCAGGGTGTACGAGCCCGCCGGGGTGGAGTCGGCCAGCGTCGGCGACCAGGAGTTGCGCTGCTCCAGCGCCTCCATGGCGAGGCACTGCCCGTGGTAGAGGTAGCGGTTGGTGCGCAGCGTCGGGGCGCTGCCGTCGGTGGTGCACAGCGGCACCGCGTACGTGTCGGTGAGGTCCTGGGAGGCGGAGGTCGCGCTCCACGCGTAGTCCTGGCCCCGGCCGAGCAGCACGTAGAGGTTGAGCCCGGCGAACGCGGCGCCCCGAGCGCTGATGCCCGGGCCCTGCAACTCCTGGAGCATCAGCAACTGCGGCGCGAAGTAGCCGGTCTGCGGCCCGAACACGGCCACCGGGTTGCCGGTGGTGGTGTGCCGTCCGGAGACCACCACCGCGTTGGACATGCCGTGCGCGCGCAGGTTGGCCAGGCCGCCGAGCAAATCCTTGGTGGCGGTGCTGGCGCCGGTGCGGGCGGCGGCCCCGCCGGTGGCGTCGTAGGCGAGGGGTTCGGCGACCACCGAGCCGGCGTCGGGGAGCACCGCGCTGGTCGCGCCGGGCGGCGTCGCCCCGTACGGGAAGCTCTGCCCGTCGTGCAGGGTGAGGACGGTCTCCGGGTCGTTCTGCGAGCGGAACGCCGCCCACACCCGGTCGCCCTCGGTGGCACCGTACTTGGCGCGGGCGGCCACCCGGACCAGCGCGGACTGGATCTCGCTGCCGCCGCCCCCGCCGAAGAGTCCGCCGATCACGCCGGCGGTGGCGATCAAATCGGTCATTGTGAAGTGCTTCGGCTTGCCGGCGCCGGCGAGCACGTACTCACCCGGGTAGTTGTCCTCGGCGATCGACTTGTCGATGTAGGCGTTGATGCCTGCGATGTAGTCGACCACGTCGGTGTAGAGCTGCTGGCCCCGGGCGCCCTTGGTGCGCAGCGCGTCCACCTGGGC
The DNA here is from genome assembly GCF_040649935.1 of Micromonospora sp. NPDC048842. Taxonomy (NCBI): domain Bacteria; kingdom Bacillati; phylum Actinomycetota; class Actinomycetes; order Micromonosporales; family Micromonosporaceae; genus Micromonospora; species Micromonospora sp. NPDC048842. Next base: position 295,522 of record NZ_JBEZGK010000001.1, read on the forward strand.
CTGGAGATCCGCCTCGGTGTAGGGCGAGTTGGCCCAGACGCTCTGCTCCAGCTCACGGTTGCCAGGGGCGCCGCCGGCGAACGAGGTGACGTTGCCGCGGCCGACGTGCCGCAGCAGGTCCATCACCCAGAGCCGGTCCTGGGCTCCGGCGTAGCCGGCGCCGAACATGGTGCCGGCGCGGGTGGTGCCGGTGACGTGCGGGACGCCGGTGGCCTTGTCCCGCACGATGGTGACGTCCGCGCGCGGCGAGACGGTGCTCTCCACCTGTGCGGCCGGGACGCCGAACGAGGCGTCGTTGTAGAAGTGGGCGATCTGCTCGTCGGTCAGCCCGGCGTAGTTGTAGACCAGGTTCGCGTACTCGTCGAGCTGGTCGCTGGAGTGCGCCGGGCGGGTGCCGAGCGCCTGGTGCGCCAGGATGGCGACCAGCGTGGCGTTGCCGTTCTGCCCAGGGGGCAGGATGTCGGCGCACTGGCCGAGGCAGTAGTCGTTGGCGGCGAACGTCGTGGCGGCCAGCGCCGGTGACGGCGGGGTCACCGTCAGGACGCTCGCGGTCAGGACGGCGGCGGTGAAGGCCGCGAGCCGGTTACGGAGAGCGGGACGGGGCATGGCGATCCTCCGGGGACGCGGAGTCGGGCCGTTCGGTCACGCCCGGCTTCCGGTGCCGACGTCTCGCCCTCCGCGCCCGGGCGTTCCGCCAGGAGGTGAGAGTGACTCATATCTATCCTCGGGCAATGATCGACGTAGGACCCCCGCCCGGGATACCCGTCGTTCACCACGCGCCAATGCCGACGTTTCGCATCTTTACGCCATCGACTCCTGTCGTCACCCGAGCGCTCCCTGTTACGGGCGACGTCCGCTGACCACACCCCGACCCAGAACAGGCAGGGCTGCTGCCGCACGACAGTGAGAAGGCTGCTTCCCGAACCCGGGAAGCAGCCTTCTGACCTGTACGAACCAAGAGGGGCGATGCCGGATCAGCTCCCGCAGATGCCGTATCCGTTGAGGCTCCACGAGCCGGCGAAGCCGTCGGCGTCCTCGTCCGCTCGCAACCGCACGGTGTCACCCCCGGTGATGTTGACTGCGGTCAGTAGCACCTGACCGTTGCCGGCGTTGATGTCAGCGCCCGCGCTGTAGAGGCCCTTGCCGGCCGGGCACGCCTTGAGGCCGCTGTCGGACGAGTTGCTCGCGCTCGTCCCCGTCGACACGACCCGCTCCAGCCCGGCGGGCCCGTTGGCGCAGACCGCGATCGAGGTGGCGCTCCAGCCGGCCGGCGAGGTGCCCTGCACAGCGACCGCCCGGACGGTCACCGACGTCAGGTCCGACGACGGCACCACCTGGTCGAGCACGACGTCGCCCAGGCCGCTGTTGATCCGCCCACCCATGCCGATGACCTTCTTCGTCCCGCAGCTCGCCGTGACGAACTCCGTTCCGATCGCCCCGGTCGTGGCCACCACCTGGTACCCGGCCGGCGTGGTGGCGCACTGGGCGAGGGCCTGCAATGCCCAGTCGCCGGTGAAGTTGACAGGGCCCGCCTCCCGCATCGTCACGAAGAACCCGGTGCCGTTCGACAGCGGCTCCAACCGGTCCAGCCCCACCCGTCCGGCGGCCGACGAACCGGCGACGAGGAACCCGCCGCCCCCGGTGACCACCTTGCCGGCCGGGCAGGCCGCGAGCGCCGACTTGTCCGCGCTGCTCTCCGCGGCCGAATGGGTGACCGTCTCCAACCCCGCCGGCGCCGCCGAGGCCGGCGCCGCCCAACCCATGCCGGCCACCACAGCTGCCGTCGACATGACGGCCGTCAGCACGCCCCGCCCCTTGGTTACTCGCATGTCGCTCTCCTGTCCGCCTCGACCGGCGCCGTGCCGGCCTGCCTCCCGCCCGGACCAACAGGTCCGATGACTGAGACGAGCCTGGGCGGGGCCGCTTGTCGTCCGCTATCCGACCGCTTGGCGCCGGCCGTGCCGACCACCGCGTTCGTAGACTGTGGACGTCCGATCACGACTGACGAGGAAAGCCATGCGGTGGACCCTCCTCGGCCCCGTCCAGGTGACCGCCGGGGGGCGGGTCCTTCCCATCGACCGCCCTCAGCAACGCGCGGTGCTCGCGCTGCTCCTCCTCAACGCCGATCGGCTGGTGCCCCTCGGGCAGATCGTGTCGGCGCTCTGGGCTGAGGAACCACCCGCCAGCGCCCGGACCCAGGTTCAGGTCTGTGTCTCCCGAATCCGGTCGGCCCTGCGCGAGGTAGGAGCGGCCGACCTGCTGACGACCCAGGGCAGCGGCTACCGGCTCACCGTACCCATGGCCGAGCTGGACCTCGCCGAGTTCACCGCGGCGATCGAGCAGGCCCGCGCCGAGGAGGCTGCCGGCCGGCGGGCGGAGGCGGCGCGGCTGCTGCGCGACGGCCTGGCGCTGTGGCGGGGGCCGGCGCTGGCGGGCGCGACCGGAGCCTTCGTCGACGCTGCGGCCACCGGCCTTGATGAGCAACGCCTGCTCGCATACGAGCGGCTTGCCGCCGTGGAACTCGGCCTCGGCCGGTTCGCCGCGACCGCGCGTGCCCTACGCCCCCTGGCGGCCGAGCATCCGCTGCGGGAGTCGCTGGTGGCCGGGTATCTGCTCGCCCTGGCCGGCTGCGGCCAGCGGGCCGCCGCACTGCGGCTCTACGCCGAGACCCGCCGCCACCTCGTCGACGAGTTGGGCGTGGAGCCCGGCCCCGAGCTGAGCGGGGCCCACCTGCGGGTGCTGAGGGGGCGGACGCCGACCGAGCCCACACCTGCCAAGCCCCACGGCCCGTCTCCAGCGCAGCTTCCCGGCGCCCCCGCCTGGTTCACCGGCCGCGCGACGGCGCTGCGGCAACTGGACGCATTGCTGCCCGCCGGGCCGGCGGGGGCCGCCGGTAACTCCGGCGAGGAGGGTCCGGGCCGGGCGGTGGTCATCTCCGCCATCGCCGGCACCGCCGGGGTCGGCAAGACGACCCTCGCGGTGCACTGGGCCTACCGGGTCGCGCACCGGTACCCGGATGGGCAGCTCTACGTCAACCTGCGCGGATTCGACCTCGACGGCCGGGCCGTGTCGCCGGGCGAGGCGCTGCGCGGCTTCCTGGAGGCGCTGCACGTGCCGCCCCAGCGGGTGCCTGCCGACCTGCCCGGGCAGGCCGCCCTGTTCCGGACACTGCTCGCCGACCGTCGGGTCCTGGTGCTGCTCGACAACGCCCGCGACGAGGAGCAGGTGCGGCCCCTGCTGCCGGGATCCCCGGGCAGCCTGGTCGTGGTGACCAGCCGCAATCGGCTCACCGGCCTGGTGGTCAACGCCGGCGCCCACCCTGTGACGTTGGACGTGCTTCCGCCCGGCGAGGCCCGGGAGCTGCTGGTCGGTCGGCTCGGTCGCGGGCGTGTCGGGCGCGAAGCGGCGGCGCTGGACGAGATCGTGCGCCGCTGCGCCGGCCTGCCGTTGGCTTTGGCCGTCGTCGCGGCCCGCGCCGTCGGGCAGCCCGACGTACCGCTGGGGGCGTTCGCCACCGAACTGCGGGACACCGACCCGGTTCGGCTCACCGCACTGGCCACCGGCGACCCCACGACCGACGTACGGGCGGTCTTCTCCTGGTCGTACCGGGCGTTGGACGCCGACCCGGCCCGGTTGTTCCGGCTACTGGGGCTGCACCCCGGCCCCGACGCCGGACGGACGGCGGTGGCCAGCCTCGCCGGCCTGCCGCCGGCTCGGGTCGAACCACTGCTGGCCGACCTCACCCGGGCGAACCTGCTCACCGAGCGCACCCCCGGCCGGTACACGATGCACGACCTGCTTCGCGCGTACGCCTCGGAGTTGTGTCACGGCACCGACCCCGAGTCCGAGCGGAAGGCCGCCCGACGCCGCCTCTTCGACCACTACCTGTACGCCTCGCACGCGGCGGACCACCTGCTCGACCCGTACCGGTTGGCGCGACCTGCCACGCTCCCGCCGGCCGAGCCGGGGGTGACGGTGGGCGACCGGCCGGAGCACGCATGGGCGACGGCGTGGTTCGCCGCCGAGCGCCACGTCCTGCTGGCCTGTGTGGAGCAGGCGGCGGGCACCGGCCTGGACCGGCACGCGTGGACACTGGCGGCGGCCCTCACCACGTACCTCGATCGCAGCGGACACTGGCCCGAGCTGGCCGCCGCGCAGCGGACCGCCCTGGCGGCGGCGCTGCGCCGGGGTGACCTGGCCGGTCAGGCCCTGGCGCACCGTGGCCTCGCCATCGCCTGCACCTGGTCGGGCGAACACGAGGCAGCACACCGGCACTACCGGCGCGACCTGGAGCTGTACCGCGAGTTGGGCGACGACACCGGACGGGCGCACACGCACCTCGGGGTGAGCTGGGTGCTCACACGGCAGGGCCAGCTACGGGCGGCGCTCGACGAGACCCGGCTGGCCCTCGACCTGTACCGGGCCGCCGGCTACCGGGTCGGGCAGGCCAAGGCGCTCAACAACCTGGGCTGGATGCACGCCAGGCTCGGCGAGCCAGGGCCGGCGCTGCGCTGCTGCCAGGAGGCCCTGCGGCTGCACGAGGAGACCGGCGATCGGCACGGCGCGGCACTGACCTGGGACAGTCTCGGCTACGTCCGGCACGGCCTCGGCGACCACGACCGGGCCGCGGACTGCTACCGGCGGGCGCTGGTGCTGCACCGGGAGCTCGGCGACCGCTACGACGAGGCGGAGGTGCTGGACAACCTGGGCGACAGCCTGCAGGCCGCCGGTGACCTCGACGCCGCGCGCCGGGCGTGGCGAGAGGCGCTGACCATCTTCGACGAGCTGCGTCATCCGGACGCCGACCGCCCCAGGGTCAAGCTGGCCGCCCCGGCCGTCCCTGCGGCGTCAGCGGGCGGCTACGGACCATAGGTGACGTGGTACGGCATGCGGGCTCACTCCTCTTGTGGTGGCTGCCGAGGCAACCCACGGAGGGGTGAGAATCACCGGAAGCCGGGCGGAGGGGGGCCCAGATGGGCTCCCCCTCCTCAACCAGTCGCTACGAGAACCAGTCGCTACGAGGCCGGTGGAAGGCCCGGCTTGATCCGAACGAAAAAGGCGTTGGATGGCCTGTTCTGCAGTCCTCCTTCGAGCTGCCCGCTACTGAACACGCGATATCGGGCGTAGAAGGCCCCGAGGTCACGCCCGGCAGCCGCGTTCTGGGCGGTGGTCACCATGCGTAGTGACGCGTTGAGGCTCGGAGTCCAGACATTGTTGACCATCTGCCCCTCGATACCGAGCGCCTGGTTGGTGGATGCGAACGGATACTCGTCGCACTGCTTACCCGGACCGTATCCGGGAAGGTTCACGCGGTACTTGTCGCGAAAATACTTGTTCTTCGAGGTGTAGAGCGCCCCGTCGGGCTGGGGTACACGCGCGCTGTTCGCCCGCTTGGTGAGGGGTACCTTCGCGCACGGCGTTGCCCCGCAGGCGTCGTAGTTGCCGGGGAAGCTCTTGGCGATGGGCACACCCGTCAGACTTACCTTCGGCTCCGTGCCCTGCGGGTTCTGGAAGGCGAACTGGATGTGCTGCGCCACCTCCCACCGGTCGGGGTCCTGGGAGTACATGGTGTAGACCCGATCGGCACCGAGGAACCTGCACCCTCCGGTGTTGCCGGTCCACTTCAGCTCTCCCCCGATCAACGTGCGATACCTGATGCGTTCGCTGTCGCAGCGGGCGACGAAGGGGAGATCGCCCCGCCTGGTCGGGGGTCCGTTCTGGGTGGAGAGATACTGCCACAGTCGGAAGGGCGTGGGATCGATGAACAGGAAGCTGTCGGCGTTGAACAGCTTGGGCCGCAGAGTGCAGTTCCCCCAGGCCCTTGGTTGCGACTGGAAGACGAACGCGTCCTCACCGTCCCGCTTGAAGGCGCCGATCGTCGCGTCCCGGTTGGATCCCTCGGTCATCGTGCATTCGGAGTTGTCGGACCCTCGCGCGTCGATCCGGAGCCGAAGCGTGTCGCCGTCGAACGCGTTCGTGGGCGTGCAGTTGGCGGCCTCGGTCTTGATGTTGGTGATGCTGGTCCAGAGGCTGATGTCCCTGGCTGTGAGGGTCGAATCCGCTGGGGCGCCGACAACCGGTTTGCCGTTCGTGGTGCCCAGGTTGGTGAACACGATCACGTTGACGGTCATCATCACGCCCTTGGACTTCGGGCATCGGCTCGTCGGCAGGCCGGTGTACTGATTCACCTCGAAGTCGGCCCAGCCCAGGATCTTGCTGTGGCAGGCCGAATAGGGGCGCAGGACGGTCCAGCCGAACGCGTGGTTGGGTCGGGGCGAGCTCAGACGCGCGGCGTTGCAGCCCGCGCGGTCGATCCGCTCGTAGTTGAACGGCGCCCCCGTGTTCTCGTCGGCCGCCGCGAACGCGCCTTGCGGGGGGAGCTTCCCGGCCGAGTGGGCTTCGCCGACCTGGAACGTCTGCCACTTCGACCACGCGCCGGTTCCGTCGGGCGCCGTCGTGCGTGCGTGCCACCGCACCCACTGGCCCTTGGTGAGCTTGCCGGATGGCATCCGCAGCGTGTGGCGTGCCGCGCCGCCCGTGCTGGTCACGGTGCCCGACCAGATCGGTTTCGCGTCGACCGCCGACTTACCCGTCGGGGACTTCTCCGGCAGCGCGGCCACCTCGACCTGCACCTTTGCCGGCTGGTTCGGTGGACGCGACACCCAGGTGGTGAACGCCGGAGTGGTCCCCTCAGCCCCGGAGATCGCGAGCTTCGCGATGTCCGTGGTGCTGCTGGCGGACGTGGCGCGCTGCGCCGCCGGGGCGGCGCCGATCGGCGTGTTCATGTCGCTCTGGATCTGCGCCGCGGTGAGCGCGCGGTTGTAGACGCGCACCTCGTCGATCAGGCCGCTGAAGTACTCGCCCCAGATCTCGTTGCCGCCGATGGTGAGCGTGCCCCCGTCGTCGTCGATGGTGCCGGTGACGGCGACCTCGCCGGCCTTTGTGCCGTTGACGTAGAGGGTGGCCCTGCTGCCGTCGTAGGTAAGTGCCACATTGCTCCACGTGCCGTCCGGCAGTGCGGTGGGCCCCTGGGGAGTGACCGGCTCGCCGGTGGTGGTGAGCCACCCCGCGGGCCCGTCCCTGTCGGAGGCGTACAGGCCGTACGAGGCGTTGATTCCGGATGCAAGGTTCTTCATAACCACCGTGTGCCAGTCGGACTGCTCGTCCGGTCTGACCCAGGCGGACAGGGTCAGCGCGGTGGTCAGTCGCAACGATGGCGCGTGCGTGACGGTGACCAGGCTGCTGGTGCCGTTGAACGACAACGCCTTGCCGTACCTGCCGTTGGTGGCCCAGGTCGTGTCGTGGGCCGCTCCGCTGTTGGCCTGCCCAGAAGAGTCGGAGACCGTAGTGCCGGAGCCCTGGTTCATGTTGTAGGCCGCCACCAGTCCGGGCACCGGGTTCGACGGGCCGGTGGGCGACGGGCTCGGGGTGGGCGTTGGCGTCGCGGTCGGAGTCGGTGTGGGGGTGGGGCCGGTGGCGCCGACCGGAGTGGCCATGTCGGCCTGGATCTGGGTCGCGTCGAGGGCGCGGTTGTAGACGCGCACCTCGTCGATCAGGCCGCTGAAGTACTCGCCCCAGACCGTGTTGCCACCGATTGTCACCTTCCCTCCGTCGACGTCAAGCGGCCCCGTGAGCGGTGTCCGGGCAGCCTGGGTTCCGTTGACGTACAGCCGGGCGTCGGCGCTGTCATAGGTGACCGTCAAGTGGCTCCAGGCGTTGACGGCCAGCGGCGTGCCACCGCTCACCTGGTACGGCTGGCCGCCGCGCTGCAGCCAGCCCGACGGCGCTTCGCCGTTCGAGCCGTACAGCACGTAGGAGGCGCCCTCCCCGGTGGCGAGGTTCTTGGTGACCACGCTGCGCCAACTCACGACTGAGGAGGGCCGCACCCACGCCGACAGGGTCAGCCCGCCGGTGAGCCGCAACGAGGGCGCGTCGGCGACGGTGACCAGGCTGCTGGTGCCGTTGAACGACAACGCCTTGCCGTACCTGCCGTTGGTGCTCCACGTCGTGTTGGTGGCCGTGCCGGCGTTGCTCTGGCCGGATGAGTCACCCACGCTCGTCCCGGTCCCCTCGTTCATGCCATAGGAGGCCACGAGCCCGGTCGGCGGTTTCACACCGGTGGTGAACGACCATGTGTGCGAGGAGGACATCGCGTTGCCCGCGACGTCAGTGGCCCCTGACACCTCGGCGGTGTACGCGGTGGTTTCGGCCAGCGGCCCCGCCGGGGTGAAGGTGAGTACCCGTTTTGCGGCGTCCATGGCGGATGTTCCAATGATCGACGTGCCAGCGGGGTTCTTCAGCGCGAGCTGGGCACCGTCGACCGGCTCGGTGAACGTCGCTGTGACTGCCGTGGCGACCGGAACGTCGGTCGCCTGGGCCGCCGGGGTCACCGCGGAGACGGCCGGGGGCTTTGTGTCGTTCTCGGTGGTGAACTGCCAGCCGTGCGGGTCCTGTTCGTTGCCGTCCTCGTCGTGCGCCTCACGGGCCTCCGCGCTGTACGCGGTGCTGGGCTTCAGCGGCTGCGCCGGAGTGAAGGTGGCGATCTGTCCGGTGGCGTCCCAGGTCGTCGTGCCCGGGGCCGCGGTCCCGCTGGGGTCCTTAATGATGATCTTCGGATTCCAGACCTTCTCGCCGAAGGTCACGGTGACGGTGGTGTCGACCGGGACGTTGGTGCTGCCGGCGACCGGCTGCACGCCGGTGACCGTGGGCTTGGTCTCGTCGACCGGGAGGTCTCCGGACGGCACCTCGTCGGGTTCGATGTCGGCCGGGTCGATCTCCTCGTCACTCGGTATCGGCCGAAGTCGCCGGGAGTCGACCTCGCTGGGCACGCCCACGCCGAGCTTCTCGAATTCGTCGGCCTCTTCGTTGGTCAGCCCCCAGCTGGCGTCGTCAAGCGGCTGGGCGGCCATCTCCTTGGCCTCTTCGTAGCTGGGGAACTCGGTCAACTCGGCGTCCGACTCGAACTTCACCCACTCGGTGCGCGTGGGTGGCGGCGTGTACTCGACCATGAGGGCGGGCGGGTGACGGTAGCCCGGATACGGGTCGCCGCCACCAAACTCGCTGGCGTAGTACTGGCGCCAGTTGGTCGCGGCGGTCTCGCTGGCGGCCCGCAGCACCAGCCCGTAGTTGGGTGCGTCCTGCTCGATCCAGGCCCGGGCCATGCCGGTGACCCGGTGCCAGACCTCCTCGTCCTTGGCGCACCAGGTGTTGACGGCGTCGTAGTTGTAGCCCGCCCGGTTCAGGCCTTCGGCGCTGCCGGTGGTGGAGGGCTGGTTGTACCAGTCCAAAGTGGTGGAACTCCACGAGGAGCCGAGGCGCGCGGCGACGATGCCAGCGCCCAGCGGGTCACCGCAGAGGGCTCCGTTGGGGCCGCCGGACTTGTAGTTCCACATGATCAGGTCTGCCTGGACGACCGATGCCCCCGCCAACTCCGGGGCGTCGGTGTTGAACCTCAGGTACACCCGGGCGATGTCGGCGCTGGTCTGGGTGGTACCGGCGCGCAACCATCCCTCGGCGGCATGGTTGTTGTAGGGGTCGTTCTTGCTGACCCAGGCATCCTGCGGCACGCCGCCGCCGAACCACTCCGAGGCGGCGGCGACCGTCACCGGGAAGGCCACCGCCGGGTCGGCGAGGAACTTCGGGTCCGGCGAGAAGACCAGCTCCGACTTCTCCACGCGCGCCGCGACCGGAGATGCCTTGCCGAGCTTGGCGTCGGTTGCGGTCAGCACGACCGGTGCGGCTTTCGCCGCGCCCTTGCCGTCCTTCAGTTGGGGTAGTCCCTGCGACGTCTTGCCGAAGGTGGTTCCCTTGGGCAGCGTGAGCGGCATCCGCACCGTCACCGGGCCGGTCGGCCGGTGCCGGAAGACAACCTGCGAGACGAACCCGTCGGATTCGGCCCGCACCACGAGGTCCACTCCCCTGGACACCGCGTCGGGGTAGGTGACCGTGTTGCCGGAGATTTTCGGCTCCGGCAGCGCCTGCTTCACGCTCAGGTTGACCGTACCGTTGCTACCGGCTGCCGAGACCAGGCTCTTGCTGCCGCGCCCGCCGAGGCTCAGCGGAACCTTCGTGCGTACCGTCCGCAGCACACCGTCGCGAGCGACGATGTTGGTGTCGATGGGCTCCCACACGCCGGTGCCCGGGTTCTTGAGTTGAATGGGTCGGGTGTGCAGCTGAGCCCGCAGGTGCTTGCCATCGGGATCGGCCCACACCTTCATCGTCTCGGTGAAGCGGTCGGGAACCTCGACGGGCGCGCCGGCCTGGGCCGCCTTCGCCCAGGCGCCTTCGAGCCCGCGACCGCTCGCTTGAGCGGCCGGCGTGGCACCAGGGATTTTCGCCGCCGCGACCAGTGTCAGCGGCATCAGGAGCGCCAGCGTCATGGCGCCTCTGAACAACGGAAGGAGTGACATCGGCCGAGTATTCGTCTGACCACTGCCGCGAACCTTGTAGGTACCTTGAATCCCCTAGTCAGGCGGTGGCGGGCCGGCGAGCCGCGGTCCTGGGCACTTCCAGACTGTGGAAGTGGGGCGGCGGCGTGGCCGTCCACCTGGAACCATCGTGAGCAACCGTGTGACGGGTGAGCGTGCGGGGCGCGCGCCGGGACGAATGGGGTCGCGGCGATGGCTGTCGAGTTCAGACTGCCGGGTGAGGTCGAGGCTCGCGTCGCAGGCCGGTTGATCGACCTGGGGCATCTTCGACAGCGGGGCGTGCTGGCGGTCCTGCTCATCGGCGCCAATCAGTTGATCCGCACGGATCAACTGATCAGCCGGGCCTGGGGTGACCTGCGACCGCAGTCGGCGTCGAGTTCGCTCTACAGCTATCTGTCACGACTGCGCCGCAGTCTCGGTGAGGCCGCCGATGTGTCGATCCGGCGGCAGTCCGGCGGCTACCTGCTCCAGGTGGACCCGTGGGCGATCGACCTGCACCGGTTCCGCGAACTGCTCGCTGTCGCCCGGACCACCGAGGATGCCGGACGGGCGTTGCGGATCTTCGACGAGGCTTTGGGGTTGTGGCGAGGCACTCCGCTGGGTCAGCTCGACACGCCGTGGCTCGATGATGTCCGGACGGCCGCCGACCGGGAGCGGGTCACCGCCGACCGGGACCGCACCGATGTCGCGCTGCGCTGCGGCCAGCACGCCGCCCTGGTGCCGCAACTCCTGCGCGCCGTGGCGGAGCATCCGTTCGACGAACGGCTGATCGGTCAGCTCATGCTGGCGCTGTGCCGGTCCGGGAGGCAGGCCGACGCGCTCGACCATTACCTGGCCCTACGCCGCCGACTGGCGGACTCACTCGGCGTCGATCCCATGTCGGAGTTGCAACGCCTGCACCTGCGGATGATCAGCGGCGACCCAACTCTCGCCGCGCCCATCCCGGAGACCGCCGTCGCCCGCAGTGACGTACCCCGCCAACTGCCGGCGCCACCCGCGGGCTTCGTCGGTCGGGCCGACGAACTCGCCGCGCTGTCCGCCGCCTCCGGCGCCGACGGCGGCGTCGCCACCATCGGCGGTCCCGGGGGCGTCGGCAAGACCTGGCTCGCGCTGCACTGGGCGTACGACAACCTGAAGCGATTTCCGGACGGTCAGTTGTACGTGAACCTACGTGGCTTCGAGGTTAGCGCTCCGGTGTCACCCGAGGTCGTGCTGCGCGGGTTACTGGACGCGCTGCACGTGCCCGCCGAGACGGTTCCGGTAGACCTGGACGCACAGACCGCCCTCTACCGCAGCCTGTTGGCCGACAAACGCATGCTGATCGTGCTCGACAACGCCCGCGACGTGACCCAGGTGATTCCACTGCTTCCCGGCGGGCAGCACTGCACGGTGCTGGTGACCAGCCGGGCCCGCCTCGGCGGGCTCATCGCCGCGCACGGCGCCCGGCCGGTCGACCTGGAGGTGTTGACGGAGCCGGAGGCCCGCAACCTGTTGATCCACCTGCTCAACCGGCACGGGGCGGCGGTCGAGCCGCAGAGCGTACGGGACATCGCGTCCCGGTGTGCCGGCCTTCCCCTGGCCCTGAGCATCGTGGCGGCTCGAGCGGCGATGCAGCCTGACCTGCCGCTGAGCGTGGTCAGCGAGGAGCTTCGCGAGGAAGCGACCCGGCTCGACGCCCTGACCGTGGGCGATCTGCACGGCGACATCCGCGCCGTGTTCGCCGCCTCGCACCACGCGCTCAGCGCCGAGGCGGCCCGACTGTTCGTTCTGCTCTCACTAGTGCCCGCACCGGAGATCGGGCTGGCCGCCGCAGCCAGCCTCGTCGGCCGCTCCCGGGACCGCAGCCGGCTCCTGTTGACTGAGTTGCGCGACTCGCATCTGGTCCAGGTGCCGCGACAGGCCCGCTACCGGATGCACGATCTGGTGCGCCTCTATGCTCGGCATCGGGTGGACGACGACCAGCCGGCGCAGGCCCGCAGCGACGCGATGGACCGGCTGCTGAACTTTGTCCTACACACCGCCGGCCGGGCGGCCCGGCTCGTCGAGCCCAATCGCGACGCGGCCGAGCCGGACGGCGCGGCCGGGACCGACGTGCCGATGGGCGTCGATTCGCTGGCCGACCACGCCGAGGCTCTCGCCTGGTTCGTCACCGAACACCAGATGTTGCTGGGCATCCTGGCGTACGCGGCGGAGCACGGCCGTGACCTCCACGTATGGCAGTTGGCACGGACGCTGGAGACCTTCTTCGACTACAAGGGGCACTGGAACGACTGGATCGACACCCAGCACCTGGCGCTCGCCGCGGCGCGGCGGATGGGAGACCGGCACCGGCAGGCGCAGGCCCATCGCAGTCTGGGCGTAGCCCACACCCAGCTGGGGCGTCTGGACGTGGGGTACGAGCAGCACCATCACGCACTGCAGATCTTCGTCGAGCTGGACGACCACGCGAAACAGGCCGACACCCACCGGGGCCTGGGGTGGGTCTGCCACAACCAGGGCGATTGGCCGGGCGCGCTCGGCCACAACGAACGGGCGCTAGAGCTCTACCGCCGGCTCGGTGACCGGCCGGGGCAGGCGGCGGCGTTGAACAACGTGGGCTGGTTGTACAGCATGCTCGGCGACCATCGGCAGACGTTGCGCTTCGGCGCGCAGGCGACGGCCCTCGACCAGGAGATCGGCGACGAACACGCCGAAGCGGGCACCTGGGACACGATGGGCTACGCCCACCATCACCTGGGCGAGTACGAGCAGGCCATCGACTGCTATCACCGGGCGCGGGCGCTGATCCGCCGCTTCGACGACCACTACAACGAGGCGGACATCCTGCGACACCTCGCGGAGAGCCTCACCGCCATCGGCGACAATGACGGCGCGCGGGAGGCGCTGGAGGATGCGGTCGTCTCGCTCGACCAGATCGGCCACACCGCGGCCGACGAGGTGCGGGCCGAGCTGCAGAAGCTCGAACTGGCGGGACCGGTGAGACGTGACCGCCCCGACTCCCGCTAGCCGACGGCCGCCTCACGGTGGATCTGCTCGAGTCGAACGGCCATCGCGGCGGACAGGGCCTGCGCACAACGGGCGCCGACCGGTGACTGGCAACATCTCGTCGCCAGACGGTAAACGGGCAGCGCCGTCAGTCGCACCACGCCACCTCAAACCGACCGCTGCGCGGTGTCGCCGCTGCGGAGACGGTCCAACTCGGCGAGGTACATCGCCTGCATGCGGTCGTAGTGCCGGACCAGCAGCGTGACCTCCTCGACGCTGTAGCCCTCGATGAGTTGCTCCGCCCGCTCGGCGAACCGCTCGTACGGTCGCTCCAACTCGGCCATCCGCTCCGGCCGCAGAGCGACGATCACCCGCCGCCGGTCCGCCGGATCGCGCTCGGCCGTCACGTAGCCCGCCTGCTGGAGCCGGCGGAGCATGCTGGTCACCGCCCCGGTGGTGAGGTTGGTCCGCTCGGCGACCTGCCCCGCGGTGGCGGATCCGAAGTCCGCCAGGTAGTCGAGGCATTCCAGGTCGCTCACGGCGAGGCCCAGCCGCTCCGCGATGGCGTACCGGAACACCATGGACAGCCGCGACGTCTCCCGTCCGGCGCGCATGAGGTCGGCGATCGCGGGCGCACGGGCCGGCTCGTGGGACATGCCGGCAATCATCCCTCCGGGACGGTGACCCGGTGCAGCCGAGGTAGCACGCGGGTCAGCACCCAGTGGGGTGCGGCCGCGTCCCCGGTGAGGCGGCGCATCAGCCTCGCGGCGGTGTCGACGGCGCGGAAGGCGTAGGGCACCATCTCGTCCTGGTAGCGGGCGATCGCCTCCTCCACCGGCGCGCCGTTGGCCCGGGCCTCGACGAGCTTGTGGCCGAGCAGGGCGGCGTCACGCAGCGCGGTGTTGCCGCCGTGCGCGCCGAACGGCGGCATGACGTGCACGGCGTCGCCCATCATCGTCGCCCGGGGCATCGCCCACCGGCGCGGGCGCTGGCCGGTGGCGAAGAGGTTGAGCACAGTGGCGTCCAGCTCGGCCGTGCCGACCAGCCGCCGGATGACCGGGTGGAAGTCCATGCTCATCCCGGAGGCCAGTCGCCACAACGCCAGCAGGTCGCCCCGGAGGCCCATGGGCACCTCCTCCTGCCGGAGCAGCAGTCCCCACATGACGTAGTCGTCGCCGGTGGGCGCATAGCTGCCCGGGGCCAGGCGCGCGAACGCCTCGGGCGGGCTCTCGCCGAAGCGCATGGGGGTGAAGAAGAAGGCGCGGCCCGGCCGGTCGGCGATGGCCAGGACCCCGCTGGTGCGCAGCGTGTCCGGGATGATGCTCTCGCCGTTGCGCCACAGAGGCGACCGGCCGTAGATGCCCGCCATCGGGGTGTTCGCCGGGTTCGCGTCCGGCATGATCTGCGCGCGCAGCGCCGAGCCAACGCCGTCGGCGCCCACGACGACGCTTGCCGCCGCGGCCCCGCCGTCGGAGAACAGCAGCCGCGGCCGCGCCGGGTCGTCATCGTCCACCGCGACGGCATTCTTGCCGTAGTGGATGCGCCCCTCCAGCCCGGACTGCAGGATCGACCGCAGGGTCAGCCGGTCGACCTGGCGGGTCGCGTGCGGCTCGTCCTTGAAGGTGATGGCGAACGCGTCCCGGAGCCGGCTGTCGGTGAAGCGTAGGTGGCCGCCGGGCTCGTCGCCGGTGGTCAGCGCCAGGCTGTACAGCGAGCGGGGCAGGCTCTCGCGCAGCGCCTCCAGGCCGTACCGGTCGAGAATGATCCGGTAGCCCTGCCGCCGGACGAAGGGACCCGGGTCCCGCTCGTAGACGTGCACGTCGATGCCGGCGCGCATCAGGTACTGGGCGAGGCAGAGGCCGGAGAGTCCGGCGCCGGCGATCGCCACGGAGAAGTCCGTCGATATGCTCACACGATTATCTTAATGACTAAGATGATTTGGGCAAGACCGTCGCCGTGACGAAGGCCGGAACGGTCAGGTTGGTCGATTAGTGTCGATGCATGACGCCAGTTCTCGCTGCCAGTGCCTTCGACTCGCTGCGCCTCGACGCCGTGCCCGACCAGGAGTCGCTGCGCCGGGCTTACGAACTTCCCAGCGAAGCGGCCGTGCGAAAGCAGATGACCGAGCTCACCGAGCAGACCCGGCGGTTGATCGGCTGCTCGTCGCTTGTCCTGGTCGCCACCATGGACGCCGAGGGCAACTGCGACGTCTCCCCGCGCGGTGGCCCTGCCGGCTTCGTCGCCGTCCTGGACGCACGGACGGTGGCAATACCGGACGCCACCGGCAACAAGCGTCTGGACAGCCTGCAGAACGTCGTCGCCACCGGACGGGCCGGGCTGCTGTTCATCATCCCCGGGCGCACCACGACGCTCAGGGTGAACGGCCGGGCCTGCGTCTCCACTCGCCCCGAGCTGCTGTCGCAGCTGACCGCCGTGGGCAAGCCACCGGCCAGTGCACTGGTGCTGGGGATCGACGAGGTCTACCCGCACTGCCCCAAGGCACTGTTGCGCAGCGGGGCCTGGAAGCCCGAGCAGTGGCTACCGACGGACGCCCAGCCGACCTCGGCCGAGGTGACGCTGGCCCAGCTACGAATGCCCGAACTGACGATCGCCGACATCGAGAAGGCCGAGGCGGACTCGCTGAAGTACCGGTACGAGTAACAAGCCGCCGGAACTCCCGCTGATCTCGCGCTTCTTCAACGCATGAGTGATAGACATCGCTGAGTTTCGATGAATTTGGGTCTGCGCCTGGTGCGTCTCCGTGGGACTGCTCTAACCTCGAGACATGGTCTCGCGTCGATCCGTGTTGCGGGCGGTCCCGCTAGCGGCCGCTGCCCTTACCGCCGCACCAGGTGATTTCCGTTGGCCCGGCACGCCGTCCACCGCGACGGATGCGGTCCGCGTACCACCCGACCCGGCCACGATGCCGGCCGCCGCTACCGCCGTTCGCGGCTTCACGGCCGACCTCTACCGCACGGTGGCATCGACCCGGGCAGGCGGCAATGTGGTGTGCGCGCCGTACTCGGTCGGGCTCGCGCTCGCGATGACCAGGGCGGGCGCCGGCTCTGCCACGGCGGACGAGATGGACACGGTGCTCCACGCGCCGCATCCGCGCCCCGGCGCACTCGACAGCGGGCTCAATACCGTCGAGCAGACGCTCGCCGGCCGCTACCAGGACGGTGACGGAGTCAAGCAGCCTCGGCTGACCACTGCCAATGCGCTGTGGACACGACTCGATCTGTGTCTGCGACCCGGGTTCCGGGACACCCTGGCCGGCTATTACGGCGCCACGCCGCGACCGGTCGACTTTCGCGGTGCGCCGGAGGTGGCCCGCCAGGAGATCAACACCTGGGTGTCCGATCGGACCAACGCGAAGATTCCGGAGCTCTTGCAGTCCGACGCCGTGAGCCCCAACACCAGCCTGATACTGACCAACGCGATCTACCTCAAGGCGGCCTGGAAGTACCCGTTCACCGTGGCGGCCACGGCGGTGGGACCGTTCACAAGGGACGACGGAACGGTTGTCGACGTCCCGATCATGCGTGGTCCCTTCGACCGAATGGGTTACCTCGAGGGGGACGGGTGGCGCGCAGTCGACGTGCCGTACGCAGGCGACGGGCTTGCCATGGCTATCGTCATGCCGACCCGGGACGATCTCGCCGCGGTCGAGGCGAACCTCGACGCGACGTGGCTGGGCGCGTTGCTGACCGGGTTCCGGATCACGGACGTCGAACTGCGCCTGCCCCGGTGGACGTTCCGCCTGCCGGCCGAGCTGGGCGCCGCGCTGAGCAGCCTCGGCATGCCCACGGCATTCACGTCACAGGCCGATTTCACCCGTATGAGCACCGAGCCGGCCCTGTGCATCGACGACGTGGTGCACGAGACGTTCATCGGGGTGGACGAGAAGGGCACCGAGGCGGCAGCCGCGTCGGCGGTCATCGTCCGCCCGCCGTCGATCCCGCAAGGGCCGCAGTTCTTCGTCAACCGGCCATTCCTGTACGTCATCCATGACCGGCTCACCGGCGTACCGCTGTTCCTCGGCCGGGTCCACGACCCACTGGTCAACGGCCCAGCCTGACCCGACGGCACCAGGCGACACCGTCGGTCGACTCGTACCACGGGTCGGGTAGGACCGTGCCTGCTCCACGACAGCCGATGCCCCCAGATTCGGGGGTACGTCAGGATGCAGGTCCGCGGAAGAAGAACCCGACTCGGCCGGCCACCTGGTACCGATTGCGGCGCGTTGGTGGTCTCCGTCGCCGCGAGCGAGGAGGATCCCGGTCTGGGCGCCCGGCGGGTGAAGAACGCGCTCTGAAACCTGTTCCCCGCGGCCTCGGCGGACGCTCTGTGCCACGAATGCGGTTGCAGCCGCCCGGTAGGATTTCGGTCATGAGTTGCTTCGCCGCTTGGCGTACGCGCCACTGAGGGTCGGCTCGCCGCCGTTCCGGCCGCTGGCTGGCCATCTGATGCCCGTTCTGTTGGCTTTCAGACCCTCAGCTTGAGAGGCACACTCACATGCGTATCCGCTCGTTTCTTCAGCATGACCTGGCCCAGCTCACCGAACTGACCATCGATACGTTCGGACCGTTCTACGAAGACTCCTTCCGCCCGCTGGTGGGCGAGGTCGTCTTCGCCAACCAGCACGGTGAGTGGCGCGACGACTACGTCAAGCAGGTTGCCGAGCTCCACGACCCCGCCGAGCACCGGTACGTCGCGGTCGCCGAGATCAACGGTGCCATCGCTGGCTACGTGGCCTGGGCGGTAGAGCCTGAGCGCCGAAATGCCAGCGTCACTATCCTCGCCGTGTCCACCGAGCATCGCCGGCTCGGCACGGGCACCGTGCTGTGCGAGCACGCGTTCGCCGCGATGCGGGACCTCGGCGCCGAGGTCGTCACGATCGGCACGGGCGGGGACGGATTCCACGCGCCCGCCCGAGCCCTGTACGAAGCACTGGGCTGCACGCCGCTGCCGGTGGCCGTCTACTACCGGCAACTCTGATCTGATCAGGGGCGGGTCACTGTCACGTGCCCCGCCCCGGGTCACTGGCCGCACCGTGCCGTTGATGGTCGTTATCCGGCTTCGCTCCGTGGTCGGTTGGACTGCTATATGGTCTGCTTTCGTGGCAGATTCGCGGGCCAATTCGGGGTCCAGGTCAGCGTCGATGTTCGGCGTCGACCTCCATCTGGACCTGACCGGCCCCGGCCTGCGCGCCGGGCTCACGGATGCCCTGCGGGAGGCCATCCGGACCGGACGTCTGGTGCCCGGCACGCGGCTACCGTCGTCCCGCTCGCTCGCAGCTGATCTTGGTGTCGCCCGCAACACCGTTGCCGACACCTACGCCGAGCTGGTCGCCGAGGGCTGGATCACCGCCCGACAGGGCTCCGGAACGCGGGTGGCCAAAAGGGCCGAACCGCGCGGCGCGACGCCCGCCGCAGCTCGCCCGAGGCCCGCTCAGCGCCGTCCCACGTACGGCTTGCTGCCGGGTACGCCGACCCTCGCGGAGTTCCCCCGTACACAGTGGCTCGCAGCAGCTCGTCGGGCTCTGACGGCGGCCCCGAACGATGCCTTCGGTTACGGCGACGCTCTCGGCCGGGTGGAACTGCGTACCGCCCTCGCGGATTATCTGGCGCGGGCTCGCGGGGTGTACGCCGAGCCGGACCGGATCGTGATCTGCGCCGGTTTCCACCACGGTCTGACGCTGATGGCGCAGGTCCTGCGTGCGCGGCGGGTCACGGCGCTGGCTGTCGAGTCGTACGGCCTCGACGTGTATCGCGATCTGCTGACCAGCGCCGGCCTGCGCATCCCACCCCTCTACGTTGACGAGCACGGCGCGCGTACCGATGACCTGGCGGGGTTGAACGCGGCAGGGGCGGCGCTGTTGACACCGGCGCATCAGTACCCAACGGGGGTCGCGTTGACCCCGCAGCGGCGCATGGCGGCGGTGGACTGGGCCCGCGCCACCAACGGGCTGATTCTGGAGGACGACTACGACGGGGAGTTCAGATACGACCGCCAGCCGGTGGGCGCGCTGCAGGGCCTCGACCCGGAGCGGGTGGTGTACTTCGGCACGGCGAGCAAGTCGCTGGCTCCCGGGTTGCGGCTCGGTTGGATGGTGCTGCCCAAGGATCTGGTCCCGGAGGTCGTGGCGGCCAAAGGGGACATCGACTACATGTCGAGTGCGCTGGAGCAGCTGACGCTCGCCGAGTTCATCGCCTCGGGCGCGTACGACCGTCAGGTGCGCTCGATGCGTGTGCGCTACCGGCGCCGCCGGGACGAGCTGGTCGCCGCGTTGGCCCAGCGGGCGCCCAGCGTCCGCGTGAGCGGGTTGGCCGCCGGGCTGCAAGCGGTCATCGAGCTTCCGTCCGGCACCGAGGGTCCGGTCGTCCAGGCGGCCGCCCGCCAGGGCCTGGCCGTGGCCCGAATGGCCGACTTCCGCCATGAGCTGGCCGACTCGAAATGGCAGTTGGCCGAGCGGGACGCCCTGGTGGTCAACTACGCGGCTCCCTCGGACAGCGCATGGGCGGGAGCGCTGGACGCCTTGTGCGGGGTCATGCCCTAGCCGTGCCTCGTCAGGTCGGCGTTCGCTGCGGATGGCGTACGCCTGGCGCTCGTGGATGCTCCGGATCAGGCCCAATTGGCCCACGGATCTGTCGCCGAATTGGACCAGCGGGCAGTGCCACTCGACGCGTAACTTTGCGGCCGTGACCACGAACGAAGCACCAGCAAACGGACAAGAGCCCCAGAGCTCACAGCACGCCTGAGCTGGGCGAATGTTCCACCGACAGGTGATCCGGCGGCGGCAGCGCGCAGAGCTCGACCTACCGACCTACGAACGATTGGAAGAATGATGCGGGTATTTCTTGCCGGTGCGTCCGGCGTAATCGGACAGCGGCTGATCCCCCGACTGGTTGAGAGGGGGCACGTGGTCGGTGGCATGACGCGATCGTCCGACAAGACGGAACTGCTGGCGCACCTTGGCGCCGAGCCGATCCTGTGTGACGTCTTCGACCGGGACGCCCTGGTCCAGGCGGTTCGAGACTTCGGACCGGACATCATTCTGAACGAACTGACCGATCTACCGGACGAGGTGGAGAGGATCGGCGATCATGCGGAGCTGAACGCTCGGATCCGGACCGAGGGCAACCAGAATCTCATCGAGGCGGCGCGGCAGAGCGGATCGCCGAAGATCCTGGCCCAAACCGTCGCCTGGCAGCTTCCGGACGGGCCCGACGCCCGGGCTGTCGCCGAGTTGGAGCGCGCCGTCCTCGCCGAGGGTGGCGTGGTACTGAGCTACGGACAGTTCTACGGGCCCGGCACCTACAACGAGCAGCGGATCCCGGCCGAGCCACGGGTCCAGATCGATCGGGCTGCCGAGCGCACTGTGGAACTGCTGGATGCCTTGTCGGGCGTCGTCGTCATTACCGACTAGCGATCGCGATCTGGCCGCCGCGCCGCGCCGAACTCGGCAGTGGACCAGATCCGGGCCCGACGGCAGCGGCCCGGGCGGCCACATCCCCTCCCCACCTTCACCAATCCTTCGGCCCATCGCTGCGGCCGCCCCTCTGGAGCTGTCATGTCCACGATTTCGGGAACCATCGACGCGCCCTCGACCCGGCGGCGGCGCACCCTCCCCGCCGGCCTGGCGTTGACAGGCACAGCGCTCGCGTTCACCAGCCTGTATCTCGCGGCGGGTGTGCTGACGCCCCTGCTGGTGCTCTACCGCCAGCAGTGGAACTTCGCACCGTCGCTGCTCACGCTGGCGTTCGCTGTCTACGCGATCGGCTTCCTCGCCGCCGTCCTCACCCTGGGGTCGCTGTCCGACCATGTCGGCCGGCGCCCGGTGCTGATCGGCGCACTGGTGATCCAGCTCGCGTCGAATGTGCTGTTCCTCGTCGCCCCCGACGTGAGTTGGGTGATCGCCGGTCGCATCGTCCAAGGCGTCGCCAGCGGCGCGGCGACGGCCGCCTTCACCGCGGCGCTCGTCGAACTCGCCCCGCCGAACAAGAAGAGGCTGGGTACGGTCCTCGGCAGTGTCGGCCTGACCGGTGGGCTAGGCGCCGGCTCCCTGCTGGCCGGTCTCGCCATCCAGCTCACGCCCAGGGCGAACTCGATCGTCTTCGCCGTCCTGGTCGTCCTCACAATTCTCGGCGCCGTCGTGATCGCCCTGTCTCCGGAGACCATGCCCCGTACCGCGGGCGCTCTCCGCTCGATGGTTCCGCGCGTCGCCGTCCCGCCCGCCGCCCGAGCGGAGTTCGCCGCCGCGGCACCCGTGGTCGCCGCCGTCTGGATGCTCGCAGGTCTCTCCGGCGGGCTGGCGCCGAGCATGGTTCGCAGCGTCTTTCATCTGGACAGCGGCCTGCTCAACGGCGTGGCCGGGTTCATCGCGCCGGCGGTGTCGGCCATCGTCGGACTGGCCTTCGCGCGCGTCGACCCGCGGCGCGCGATGATCATCGGGATCTACGCGTCCCTCGCCGGGGCCATCGGCATCATCGGTGGAGTGTTCGTCGGAAGCCTGGCCGTCATGATCATCGGGCAGGCTGTCGCCGGTGTCGGCTTCGGCGCGTCCTTCACCGCAGCGCTACGCCTCATCTTCCCGCTCGCGGCAGCGCACCAGCGCGCGGGAGTCGTCGGCGGAATCTACGTCGTCTCCTACGTCGCCTTCGGGCTACCCATCGTCATCGAGGGGCAGCTCGTCGGCCCTCTCGGCGAGGTGCCGGCAGTCGTCTGCTACACCGCGTTGACCGTCCTCCTCACGCTCATCAGCCTCGCCGCCCAGGCCCGCATCACTAGGCGCACCCGTGGCTGAGGGACGCTTGGCACAGCGCCCATCGGGCTCGATCAGCCAAGCCCGCGACCGCCAGGCCGAGGCCGTCCAGGCGGGTTGGGTGGTCAGGTCGGGGCAGGAGAAGAAGGAGCGTCACTTCGGCTCTCCCCCGCCGCGCGACCCGCCAGCCCGCTCAGATCGGTCAACGGCGCACCCGATAGCGCAGGTGAAGCACCCGGTTGCCCTGAATCACCACGTCGGGATCCTCCAACAGGTGCTGCGCGTGGACCGACCCGAAGTAGCGCTTGCCGGACCCGAACACCACGGGTACGACGTCCATGCGCACCTCGTCGACCAGGCCCGCGGCAAGCACCTGGCCGCCGACGTCGCCAGCGGCGACCTCGACGATGCGATCACCCGCGAGCTCCTGCGCTTTGGCCACTGCTGCTGTGACGCCGTCGACGAAGTGAAACGGCGCCTCGGGGTCCCAGCCCTCGGGCTTCGGCCGGTGCGTCACGACGACCACGTTGTCGATCCCGCTCGGAGGCTTTCCGTCCCAGCCGTCCGTCAGGTCGAAGACGTGGCGGCCGGCGATCGTCACCCCGATCTGGTCCCAGTACGGCCTGATGTAGTCGTGGGACGTCTGCGACACCGTCAACGTGCCGCTCTCGTCCAATGGAACGTCGCCGCTGGTCAACCAGTCGAACAGCGGTCCGGGCTGGTCGTTCTCGTCCGCGATGAAGCCGTCCACCGACACCGAGCTGTACATGACTACGTCGCCCACGTGCGCGCTCCTCTGCTTGGGAATGCCCTCAGGCTAGAGTTTCGTGGGCTGTCGCTCTTGTAAGGAATCAATCGGTCGGTAGCGGCCAGCCGCCCAGCACGTGGCCGGGATGCTCGCGCAGGAACCGCCGCCTGACGTCGACGTACCGGGTCGGTGTGAGCCCGGTGAAGGCCCGGAACTCGTGGCCGAAGTGGGCCTGGTCGAAGTAGCCGGCGCCACCGGCGAGGTCGGCCCAGTCGATCGGTTCGGCGAGGTTGATCGAGAGCACTGTGGCGGCGAAGCGGTAGCTGCGGGCCAACCGCTTCGGCGTGACGCCGATGAGCTCCTTGAACCGCTGTGCAAGGTGAGTGCTGCTGACACCGGCGGAAACCCTCAGGTCGTCGATCGCCACCGCACCGCTGGTCGCGGCGATGATGCGGCTCGTATGGCGGACCAGCCCCAGGCCGGCCGCGTCGCCCAGCCGTCGCATCAGCTCCTCCTCGAGCAGCGTCAGCATCTCGTGAGGTCCCTCGGCTGTGGCCAGCCGGTCCCGCAGCTCAGCAGTGGCGCGCCTCCCCCACACCTGCTCTACCGTCGCCGGCCGGTCACACAGCTCCGTCGCGGGCATCGGCAGGAACGGTGCCGGCCCCCACGGCTTGAAGTGCACGCCGACGGACCGGGTCCTGGTCGGGTAGCCGAACTCGAACGCGCGAGTGGGCGTGGTGACCACGCAGCCGTCGGCGTAGTCGGCCGTCTCGATGTCGGTGCCGGCACGGATACGAAACGGTGCGCCGAGGTTGACGATGAGAAACGCCGCCGGACTTGCCGGCAGCGTCAGCCGGGCGTACGGCGGCGCACCCTCCAGGTAGTAGAGGTCGTCGATCAGCCCGTCCAGCGGCGGTCGCGGCACTCTGGACACGTACTCCACGCCGACAGTATCGCCGACGTGGCCCCGGGAAACCTGGGTCACCACCAGTCGAAGTAGCGGCCCGCGTGGAAGACTCCCACGCCGATGGCGGCGACGATGCCGACCACGAGCACGACCGGGGCGATCACCACGCTGCCGGCCGCGATGCCGATGGCACCCGCGGCGATGGCCAGGCCGGCCCCGATGCCGACGCCACCGGCCACCACCCCCGGCGTGTCGCCGACCTCGGCGGCCCGGTTCATGCTGACGTACGAGACGGCGGCCAGACCAATGCCACCGATCACCAGTCCGGCGGTCATCGCGCTGACGGTCGCGACAGTGGCACCGGGCACGGCGATGGCGTACAGCTCCAGGCCACCGCCGACCGCGCCGAGTGCGTCACCGACGCCCATCTCCCAGTCTCCGTGCTGGTAGTCGCCCCACAGGGCGAACGCCGACAGGCCGAAGCCGGCGATACCGAGCCCCTTGCCGAGCATGCCGGTCCGGCCGGGCAGTCCTCGCACGTGCTCCGGCGCGGTGGCACTGGCCGGGATGTCCCGCCCGCGTCCCGGGTTGGTGGCCGTGCGGATCGCGTTTCCGGCGCTGGCCGGCGCGTCGGTCTCGGTGATGATGACGGCCTGGGATCGCTTGCCGGCCATGGTGCCGGTCGGGTTGGCCTGGATCGCGGCGTCCGCGTCCCGGGTCGCCTCCCGGGCGATGTCACCGGCCTTGCCGTACCGGTCGGTCGTCTTGATCTGCTTGACCGTGGTGCTGGTCTCCAGGTCGTACTTCGCCGTGTTGTCGCGCCACGGCATGCCGTACAACCATTCGAGGATGTTGCCGCGGAACGTCCCCCGGCCGCCTTTGAACTTGAAGTTCCAGATGAACTTCTCGGCGGCGGGCGCGGTGTGCGCGGCGGCCCCGCCGACGGCGCCGGGTGCGGCCGGAGCCTTGCCGCCGGTGTCGGCCGGCGGCGCGGCGGGCGGCGGTTCGGGTGGCGGGGCCGGGGCGGGTGGCGGCGGCTCGGCCGGTGGCGGCTCCGGTGGCGGCGGAGGCGGCGCCGGCTTCGGCTTCGGCGGTGCCGGCGGCGGCAGTACGGCGTGCAGCACCCAGGTGCCGCCCGGGTGCTCGGACCAGTTGCCGCCCTCCAGGTTGAGGGTGACGTTTGCCTGGTAGTAGATGACCGAGTTCTTGTTGTTGATTCGCGGGTCGAGGGTTGCGCCGTGGCTGCTGAGGTAGCGGCGGAAGTCCTCCACTGTGGGGTTCTCGGACCCGGTGAAGTGGGACTCCGTGATGGAGATGTCGTGGGTTTCCGGCCCCTTGACAGTGGTGGGCTTGAACCCGGACGGGTCGACCATTCCCACCGGGTTGTTGCGGCAGTACCGGAACAGGTTGCCCCCGTCGGCGAAGCCGCCCGGGTCGCTGCTCGCCCACCGTCCCAGCCACGGCACGTAGTACCGGGCCCCGGCGTAGCAGAAGCCGGTTTCGTCGTCCATTTCGTGCCCGCCGAAGCGGTACCGCTTCAGGCTGAGGTCGGCGCCCGGGCGGCCGTAGCGGTACGCGGTAGTGCCGTACGGGTGGTACTCCTCGTAGGAGATCACCGCCCCGGCCTCGTCGGTTTCCAGCACGGCCGAACCGAGGTGGTTGGTGAGCTGGTAGCGGATCAGCGGTACGCCGAGGGGGTTGGCCGGGTCGAAGCCGCCGACGTCGACGGTCTTGACGTCCACCTGGGCGACCGGGCCGGTGTCGTCGGCGATCGTGGTGGTCCACCGTTCGTGCTGGAGGGTGCCGGTGACCCTGTTGCGTCGGCGGAACACGGTGACCGCACCCAGGAAGATCCATTCAAGTTGGACGCTGCCCGGCCGGTCCACGACCTTGCGCAGCCGCTGCCCGCTCGCGGCGTAGACGAACCGGGCCTCGCCACCGCCGCCGAGGTCGACCCGGCGGAGTTGGTCGTGGACGTTCCACTCCAGGGCCGGCAGGTGCGGCATGACGGTCAGGTTGCCGACGGCGTCGTGCGCGTACAGGGCCGAGTAGGGGCCACCGTCGGCGTCGCCGGGCAGGCTCGTGGCGGCCAGCCGGTTCGTGGCGTCGGCCGGGTCGTCCTGGTACGCGTACCGGTGGTGCCGGGTCCAGCCGGCGCCTACGCCGGCCTGCGTCCGGAACCGGTGCCGGAGCACTGTGAGGTTGCCCAGCGGGTCGTACTCGTACTCCTCGGTGTAGGCACGTACCGCTCCGGCATCGGTAAGGCTTCCGGCCGGCGGCACGTCGGTGTGGTCACGGATCGCGTCGTTCGGCGCCCCGGCCAACTCCCGCCCACTCGCCCGGACCAACTGGTAGAGCGGGTCGTACTCGTAGTCACTGGCGGTGGGCACCGCCGCGTTGCCGAAGAAGGTGGGCGCACCCGGCTCGGCCACCCGGGTGAGGTTGCCCACCGGGTCGTATGTGTAGCGCAGGTCGCGCACCCCGGCGGTGAGCAGACGTTCCAGCCGGAACGTCATCGGGTCGTAGAAGTACTCGGTGACCAGCCCGTTGCCGTGCCGGGCGAACCGCCGCCGACCCAGCGCGTCGTAGTCCTGCTCGGACAGGAACTCCACCTCCGCGCCCTGGCCGCGCAGCCGCGCGGTGAGCCGGCCCAGCATGCCGCCCTCGAGGTAGGTCGGTCGTAGCTCGGTGGCGTCGGGCAGGGTGACAACTGTCGGGCGGTTCACCGCGTCGTACTCGGCGGCAGTGCCGAACACCTCGCTCTCCAGCAGTGGCGCCGCGGCGGTCAGCAGCGCGGCGTGGTCGGGCGCGGCGGCCACCGGCGACCAGTCCGGGCCGTCGACGTGGTCGGTGGCGAGTCTCCGTTCGGCGCGGCGCGGGTTGCCCTTGAAGTCCACCTCGGGCACCCGCACCTGGCCCGCCGGGTCGAACACCAGGTACGGCACGCCGTGCAGGCCCAGCGTCGCCGCGTCCGGATGCCGGTCGCCGAAGACCACGTACTGCACGCAGCGTTCCGCGCCGGCGGACTCGCTGACGTACAGGCCGACGGGCCGGTGCAGGGCGTCGTACGTGGTGCGGAAGGTCCGGCCGTGTTCGTCCCAGATCCGGCGCACCCCGCCGAGCACGTCCTGGAACACCCACCGCTCGCCCTTCTCCGCGCTCCACGACCGCACTCCCGCGCCGTGCATGGCGGTGGCCGCGGTGGCGATGTGCCGGCCCAGCGCGTCGTACCCGTCCGAGGACCGGCCGGTGAGGTCTCCGCTGGTGCGTACGCCGAACCGCTGGCCGGCACCCCGGTCGGCCACCGTGTAGACGGCCCGGCCGAGGCTGTCGAAGTGGATCACGGAGGGCGTGTCGGCGTGCTTGGCGGCGAGCCACGCGGCGCGGGTGGCCGGGTCGGCCGGTTCCGGATCGGACACGGCGGGGCTGCCCCGCTCGGCGTACCACTGGCTGTCGAGCACCGTGTCGTTGGCATCGGACAGCCGATGCGACCAGGCAGTGGACTCGACCCGGCTGAGGGTGCCGTCCGGATACCGGGTCAGCACGGCCCGGCCCAGCGGGTCGTAGTAGCGGATCGCTGTGGCGCCGATCTCGCGCAGCGCCGCGGCGTCCTCGTACTCGTGGGTGGTGCTGAAGTAGGGCTGGTACCGCTTCACCGGGTTGCCCTTGTTGTTGACCACAGTGCGGCCGGTGCCGACCCAGCGCGGGTCGGCGTCCACCTCGACGGCGACCCCGTCCTCACCCACCTCCAGGGCCCTGCCCGGATGCACCCGCGACTTGGTGATCGCCACACCACCGGTGCCGGTGCTGTACTCGTAGCTCTCCAGCCAGCGCGGGTTGGTCGGGCCGTGTCGTTCCCGGTGCCGGCCCCGGCTGTACGCGGGCTGGCCGTTGACCACCCAGTTGAACGGGTCGTAGGTGAACGTCAACGTCGGATCGTCGAGCGTGTCGCCGTCCCCGGCGCCGGGCCGGCCGAGCAGCGCCGAGGCCACCACCCGGCCCAACTCGTCGTAGCGCACCGCGCGGCGCTGCCCGTTCGGGTCGGTGACGAGGCTCGGCCCGAGCACCAGGTAGTTGTTGACAGCTGTGGTGACCGACCAGGCCGCCTGGTCGATCGTCACCCGCTCGGTGAGCAGGTGGTAGCCGTCGAAGGTGACCGCCGTCGCCATGCCCAGCGCGTCCCGGGCCCCGTCGGACAGGTAGAAGTGCGCGGCCGGATCGGCGGGGTAGCGCAGCTCGCCGGACGGTATCCACCAGTCCGGGCCGCCGTCGAGGTGCGCGTAGCCGGCGGCGGCCAGGTCCGCGTCGGTCACCGCCGTGCCGTAACCGGCGGCCAGCGCGGCCGGGGTGAAGGCGAGTTGGTACGTCTGGTGCCCCAGCCCCAGGCTGTCCCACTGCCCGGCCGGCAGCGGCGTCAGCGCGTTGTCCCGGAACCGCACCTGTGACCGGGACAGCAACCGCCGTTGCGCGCTGACCTCGTCGGCCACCACCTCGTACCCGATCGGGGTGGCCGCGGCGAAACCGGCGAGCAGTTCGTCGCGGGTGAACAGCGGGCCGGCCGGGGCCAGCCCGGTGAGTTCGTGCCCGAGGGCCTCGTACGCGGCGCGGATCCGGTACGCCGGCACCGGCAGCGTCTCGTCGATGTCCGGGGTGTACCGCTGCTCGCCGTACGTGACGTGACGACGCCGCTGTTCGGCGGTCACCTCGGCGGGCAGCTCGGGGTCGGGCGTGGTGCGGCCGTAGACCACCGCGGCGGCCTGGACGACGGTGCCGTACGGGCCGAGGACCAGGTTGAGCCGGTGGCTGATCCGGGGCTCGTCCGGCTGCCGGTCGTAGGAGAGGCTGACTGCCTCCCGCTCGACGGCGACGAACACCCGCGCGTCCAGCCGCTGCACCTGGTACGTCTGCTCGACCACCCCGTACGGGTGCTCCTGCGCGGCACCGCCGTCGTACGAGTACACCTCCTGCCGGAGCGGCAGGCCCCGCAACGCCCGCCGGCTCTCCCGCAGCTCCGTGGCGGAGACTCCGGCCGGCAGCTCCGCTGTGGGCAGGTGTCGGCCGGCGTACCACTCGGTGGACAGGTCGACAGGCGCGCCGGTGTGGTACCAGGTCTTCGTGGTGACCGGTGGCTGGAACAGTTCGGGCGAGGTGTCCTGGTGCCCGTCGACCGCCTCGACGCCCAACACGTGGTCCACGAACGACTCGCCGTCGATCTGCTCGACCATGCCGAAGCCGGCGAACTCCCGCTCGACGCCGTCGTAGTGCCCGTGGTGGTAGCGGTAGCCGGTGACCAGCCGGGTCCCGGTGATCCGGTCCACCTGTTCCACCCGCTCGACGACCTGCACCGCGAACGGCAGCCTGGTCAACCACGGCTGGCCGGCTCGTCGGTCGGCCAGCTGGAAGGCGGTGGAAGCGGCGTACCGGATGGTGGTCTCGCCGCCCAGGTTGTTCACCACGCGGGTGAGCAGGTGCGGCTTGCCGTCGGCGGCCAGGTTCAGGTAGCGCACCGGGCCGGCGGCGTCGCCGGGCAGCGGCGACGACCACACCAGGCAGCCGGTGCCAGTGCCCAGCAGGTCGGTCACTGTCACAGTCGAATCGGGCGTGACGTGCGGCAGGTCGGGCAGGTCGGCGGGGGCCGACCAGCCGTTGCCGGACTGGTTGTACCAGAGCCGGATCTCGCGCCGGCCCAGGTAGCACAGGTCCATCGCGCCGGTGCCGTCCACGTCGGTGAGGAGCACCCGGGCCGGGTCGAACTCGTCCAGCCCGGTGAACCACGGCGCGTCGTCCATCTCGACAGTGGCGCCGAATCGTCCGTAACCGACGTTGGGCCAGTAGCAGACGGAACCGTCGCGGACCCGGACCAGGTCGGTGAGCCCGTCGCCGGACATGTCGGCGAGGAAGATGCTCTGCCGGTCATCGGAGCGCAGCAGCCGCGGCCCACGGTCCTCGTCCGCGGGCCAGAGCGCGGGTCGCGCCGGCCCGTACCCCGCCTCGGCCAGCGACTCGTGCCAGGCCAGCACTGTGTCACCGGCGATCAGCAGGTCGGCACGGCCGTCCCCGGTGAGGTCCAGCAGCAGAAGGTCGGGGCTGGCCCAGTCGACGGCGGGCAGCTCGCTGAACGGCTGGAAGCCGGACCAGCCGGCGTCGTCGGTGCGGCGGACGAAGCCCGCCGGTGCGGTGCCGAGCTGGACCAGCTCGATCCGCCCGTCACCGTTCACGTCGACCAGTTGCTGGTGTCCGCCGGCCAGGTCGGTCAGCGACGGCACCGTGGGCAGCGCGGCGACCGGGCCGATCCGGCCGGCGCCGAGGTTCGGCCGGTAGTAGAGGGCACCCTCGTGCCCGGTCAGCACGCCGGCGAGTCCTTCCCCGTCCAGGTCCACCCACAGATCGGTCCGTCCGTCCACGCCGGCCGGCAGGTTCTCCAGGCTGCCGCGCTCGAGTTCCCGGGTGGTCGCCGCGATGGTGGCCGGTGTGTATTCGAATGTCACCGGGGGCAGCGCGGCGTTGGTGTGCCCGCCGCCGGCGGCCGGGGCGTAGCCGCGCTGGGTCACCTCGACCAGGGTGGACAGCACCGGCCCGCTGGCGTATTCCAACTCCACCGCGCGGACCAGGCAGTCCGCGCCCACCTCCGGCTCGTCGGGGAAGTTGTGGAACATCAGGATCCGGCGACACAGCCGGTAGGTGCGGACCTCGAATCCCGCGCGGTAGGTCGAGAACGGGTCCGGCCGGCAGGTCCAGTCCCCGGTGTCAGCAGGTAGCGGGGTGTCCGCGTGGTGCTCGCCGTAGTCGAGCACCACCTCGAACAGCCAGCCGGCGTCGGCGATCTGGGCCGGCGTCAGGTCCACCGGGCGTCGGCCGTCGGGGTCGAGCAGCGGCACCGTGTTGCCGTACCGCACCGACTTGAGGTAGCGGTTGACGTTCCGGTCGGTGCGGTGCCGTTCGTGCGGCCGGTCCAGGTCCAGGCCGGCGGCGTCCTCGGCCTTGTAGGTGTAGGTGACCGCGTTGCCCCGATCGTCGCGGGTCTCGCAGAGCAGCCAGGTGTGCACCCGCCCGCCCAGGCCGATGCGGGAGCCGACGTCACGGCCGTACACGGCCAGCAGGTTCGACCCGGACAGGGTGCGCCAGTGCACGTCACCGTCGGAGTCCCGGGTCCACCGCTCGATGCGGGCGAACGCCCCCTCCGTCCGTGGCCGGAACCGCTGCACAGTGTGCCCGGCGACCGGTGTGCCGCCGGGCACCGGGATCAGGTCGTCCTCCCCGGACAGCAGGAAGGTGTCGGTGTCGTCGTAGCGGGGCAGGCCGCGGTCGGTGCGCCGGCTGATGGCCGGCACGGGCAGTTGCCAGCCGAGGCCGAACGGACCGTTCCCGGCGCCCGAGTCGTAGCTGAGCGTCAGGTCGGGTTGGAACCCGGACCGGCCGCCGCTGACCGGGATGGGCACGGACATGCCGCCGGTCCCGGTGACCGGGTGGGCGGCGAACGTCTCGCCGATGGCCCGGATCGCACCGCCGCCGGTGGGCAGGCTGATCGCCGGTCCGCCGAGTCCCGGCCCGGTCGCGCCCCGACCGGCCGACGACGGCCCGGTGCCGGTCGCGTCGGTCGGCGGCCCGCCCGGTCCGAATGCCCCACCCGCTCCGCCGGGAGCGCCGGCGCCGGTCGGGTCGGCGGAGCCCCGCCACCGGGAGCCGGGCCCCGGCCCCCACGATCCGCCGCCGACCGGGTAGCTGGTCGTCACCGCGCCCCCTCAGCCGTCGAGCCGGTAGTGCAGCAGGACGACAAGGTCGGTCAGGCCGTCCGGGTCGGCCGCCACCGTGACCGGGGTGCCGAGAACCAGCGGATCGGACTGACCCACGCACTGCCGCAGGTCAGCGTCCCGGTTCAACGTCACCGGGTCACCGGCCACCGTGAGGTCGTACGTCCCGGGATCACCGTCCACCCGGGCGTACCAGGTCACCTGGTCCACCACCGGCTGGTGCTCGCGGGCGAGGTACGGCAGGTGCTCCGGCCCGATGGTCAGCTCGGTGCTCTGCTGCTGGGTGAGCTGCCACCACTCGTCCGGGAAGTGGTGGCGCAGGCTGTATGCCTGGTACAGCCCCGTCCGGCCAGCGTCGACAAGCATCTCGTTGAGCATCTCCCGCAGGGAGTCCTCGACCACGCCGCGCAGCGTCGAGCCGCCGTCGCGGGCCGTGTACCGCAGGTGCAGGATGATGTCGCTGATGCTGTCGTAGTCGAACTGGCGGACCGCCGTCGGCAGTTCCAGCCGCCAGGTGCCGATCGCGCCCTTGCCCTCGAACGGCAGGTAGCGGTCGTCGGCGAAGTTCAGCTCGAACATGCCGCTGTCGCTGAGGCCGCTGCTGGTAGCGATCGACTCGATGCCGCCCACGTTGTACGCGAACCGCTCGTCGCCGGGTGTCTCGGCGTACTTCTCCTTGGCGCTGGTGGCGCTCTGCCGGGCCGCGGTGGTGGTCCGGTACCGGTTGCCGATCAGGGAGAGCTTCGCTGTGACCGGGGTGTAGGGGCCGGCCACGCACGGGATGGACAGGCTGACAGTGCGGAGCCGGCGGAAGTAGTGCCCGGGGTGGTCCAGGTCGAACAGCGCCTCCGGCACGTTTACCACGCAACTGCCGGTGGCCCGCAGCTCGATCAACGCCGCCGGGTCGAGCTGTGCCAGCGAGACGTGCCGGGTCAGCTCGCGCTCGCGGCTGTGCCGGTCGAGGTAGGCCACCTCCATCCGCTTCAGGTCGTGGCGCAGCGCGTCCGCCACCGTCAGCCCCTTACGCAGGCTGTCCCAGTAGCCGGGTTGCAGGAAGGTGGCCTCGCTGCCCAGCTCGTGGGCGAAGCACCGCTCGGCCTTCTTCGCCACGTCGAAGGCGAGCTGGTACGCCCCGAAGTAGACGGAGCTGGCTCGGCTGACCATCCACTGGTACAGCTCGGTGTTTGTGTACTTGCCGCGCAGGTACTCCTCGGTGGCGAGGGCGTTGTCGGCTTCCCGGTCGTGCGCCGCCAGCTCGTCGGTGAGCATAGCCACGTGCAGCCGCCCGGTGAGGAGCTGCTGGTCGAGCTGGGTCAGTTCGAGACCGGCCAGCGCGGCCTGGTGTTCCCAGTCGTCCATCCGGCGGCGGTAGCCGCCCTGGTTGGCTGCCATCCCGGCGGCCTTGTCCAGGGCTCGGGCGATCGCCTCCAGGGTCATCACCGCCGAGTCGGCGGCGGCACCGGCCTTGTCCCCGCCGAGAGTGAGGGTCACGGTGGGCGAGCCACCGAAGCCGGCGCCGCCTGCGGTGAAGTTGGGAATCAGCTTCAGCCCGCCGGACAGGATGTAGCCCACAGCGATCGCGGTCTCGCCGAGCAGCGACACCCCGGACAACGTGGTGGCGGTGATCTCCCAGGCGTTCATGTACGGCCGGCCGGCGTAGTAGCGTTGCCGCTCCTCCACCACCTTGCGGCTCAGTTCCAGCGCCGCGACGTTGCCCTCGGCCTCCGCGATGGTGGCGAGCTTGACCGCCCGTACCGCGTCGAGCAGGGCGATCTCCTGGCCGGCGCGCAGCCTGGCGAGTTGCTCGGCGTCCCGCTTCTCCATTGCGGCGAGCAGCCCGCCGCCCAGCTCACCGACGTACCCGACGAGTTCGGTGGCCTTCTGGGCCAGCACCCGGAACCGGTAGTTCGGCAGCGGCGCGCCGAGCCCGGCCAGGAACGATGAGACGGACATGCCGGCGGCGGCGGCCCGGACCAACGCTCCCGGATCGATCGGCGGCGAGAACAGGGCGAGCATGCTCTCCACCCCGTCGATGTTCTGGCAGTTGCGGATCTTGAACAGCCGATCGGCGATCAGATCCCACAGCCGGAGCATCTCCTCGTTGGGCGGGACGCAGAAGTACAGCGCCGAGTAGCTCAATGGGCTGGGCAGTTCCGCCCCGCCGTGCGGCAGCAGGTCCAGGTCGGGGATCAGGTTCTCCAGGTCCAGCAGCGCGTTGCCGAACAGGTCCACAGTGGCCTGGAGCTGGTTCACGGTGGCCGGAGCCGGACTGACCAGCGGCGGCACCACGCTCGGCTTCGGCCCGAGCAGTTTGTCGGCCAGGATGTAAAGCTGGGTGGCCTGGGTGACGGACTCCCGGGTGAACTGCCGGAACAACTGGTCGCCCCAGTCGACCAGGTTCTTGATGTAGCTGACCACCACGGCGAGCTGGTAGGCGACCGGCCGGCTGCGAGCCACCACGTGCGGGTTGAACGGCTTCGCCCGCCACTGCTCCACGGCGAACTTCAGGTCGGTGATGCTGGCCCCCGACGGGTCGGCCGCTATCGCCGTGAGAATGTCGCCGATCCGCTGGTCGAGCAGCTCGGGCACTCCGGTCTGGAAGAACGGCTTGGTGACCCAGTACTTCTGCGGAGCGGCGGCACCGTCGGCGGTGCCGACCGGGTTGAAGATGTGGTGGAACCAGTTGCGCGCCTCGGCGAACCGCTGGTCCCGGTTGAGCCGCAGCGCGATGTCGAACGGGAGGTGGTAGAACAGCTCCCAGTTGTAGCCCGCGTACGCGCCGTCCGCGGCGAAGTCCAGGTCCTCCACCGGGTACGGCGACACGACCACCGGCGCCGGCTGGTAGGTGGCGGCGAAGTCGAACCCCGTGTTGGTGAGCTGGGTGGTCCGACTCAGCAACGCCGGCACGCCCGAGCGGTAGACAGTGGCCCGTAGGAAACACAGCAGCGGGTGGTAGAAGTTCGCGAACCGCACCCCGTACGACAGGGTGCCGTAGACCTCGAACTCGGCGATCAGCCGGTGGTACTCCGCGTCCTCGGTCATCGCCTGCACGGCGGCCGCGAGGTCGTGCGCCGGGTCCTCGGCGTATCGGCGCAGGTATTCGGTGAGCAGCGCCAACACGTCGCGGGCGAACTCGTCCACGTCGCTGTACGTCTTCTCGATCCGGTCCGCCGGGTCCTCGGCACGCCGGTCGTAGAAGCCCGGGATGATCACGTAGCCACGGTCGTAGTCGCCGTAGAAGTACGGCATCAGGGTGCCCAGTGGCAGTACCGGCCGGCGGTCGTGGGTGCCTCGGACGCTCTGCGCCAGTCCCAGCAGCATGATGATCCAGTCCAGCAACGACATCTGCATGGGGTACGTCACCCGGAACCGGCCGGGCGTCTGCGCCACCAGCGTCTGGAACGCGCCCATCAGCGGGGTGCTGATCGCCAGGTCGTTCTGTTCCCGAAAGACCAGTTCGGTGAACCGTTCGGCCAGCAGCTCGGTGTCCTTGAACACCGGCGACAGCAGCAGGTTGCCGGAACCGCCGCCAGGCACCGGCTCCGGATAGCCCCGGCAGCCGGTCAGCGCGAACGAGCCGACGAACTCGGTGCCGGTGAGCACGCTGATCGCCTGGCCGGCCGCTCCGGCCGCGTACGCGAAGCAGGTGAACTCGTCCGCTGCGGGGAGGTCCTCCCGGTAGCCGCTGGCCGGGTAGTACAGCGCGTCCTTCGAGATCTTCTTCGGCTGCCAGCGGTCCTGCGCCCGCTCGCCGATGGCCAGCTGGATCCGCCACCGCCGGCGCGGCCGCTCCGTCTCCGTTCCGCCCGGCGGAATGCCGTCCGGGTCCGGAATCTGGGAGGTCTGCGCCGTGTCCGTCTCCTGCGTGAAGACCGGCCAGGCCACCGTGAGCCGGCTGTTGCGGTCGAAGGCGAGCAGGTGGTCGCCAGCGATGTCCAGCGGCACCCGCCGCCACGGCGTCCAGTACCGCTCCCGCTCGAACTGCCTGTGGTAGTACACCGTCGGGTCGCCGCCCCGGGTGCGGGCGAACACGTGCATGAGATGCCTGTCGTGCTGGTAGTAGCAGGCCATCACGTCCAGGTGCGCCAGGTCGTCGAGCTTCTCCAGGTACGTGATCGTGGCGTTCTCCACCGCCAGGTCGGTCAGCTCGTCCTGCTGCAACTGGTCGTCCAACTCGGTGAACAGCTCCGACTTGTCGTCCCGCAACTCCGGCAGGATCCAGTTCTCCGGATACAGGAAGATCTTCCGGTTGGCCTCCCACACCCGGTAGTTGGCCATCCAGTTCCACTGGTCCCAACCCGGATCCTCGGTGACCGCCGCGACGCTGTCCGGCTCCAGGCCCAGCAGGCAGCGCTGCACGTACAGCTGAACGGTGGCGTGCGCCTGCACGATGCGCGACGTCGCCATGCAGGCGCCCATCTCGACATCGATGAGGAAGTGGTCGTACAGGTCGTTGGTGTCGCGCAGCCCCGGGTTCTCGGCCAACAGGTACGCGACCAGCGCGTCCCGCTTGGCCACCCGCAGCCGGTCCTGCACCCCCTGGAGCACCCCGAACCACTCGGCCTCGGCGTAGCGCGCCTTCAGGGCCTGCCGCATGGTTGCCGCCCCCGCCGCCGTGGTGACTGGCTGACCCAGCGGCACCGCCGCCGCCACCGGTAGGCCCAGCCGGCGCAGCAGAGTGAGCGCGTGGGCCAGCCGCTGGATCGTCGCCGGCGACCGGTACGCGGTGAGGTCCACCGCCGACAGTTCGAGGTGGGCGTCCAGGTCGGCCAGCACTGTGGCGTCAAAGCCGCCGAGCTGCGCCAGGTGGGTGTGGACCTGCGCGGCGGTGGTGCCGGCCGCCAGGACCAGGTCGAACAGCCCGTACACCGTCCACGGCGCGGCCGCGTCCAGCGGGTTCGCCACCGGCGGGTAGGTGCGGGCCAGCTCGACCCCGGCAGCCAACCGGATCCAGTCGGCCAACGGGGCCGGCGGGCGGCCGGTCTGGTAGGGCGCCTGGTCCGGGGCCAACCAGCCGAGCGACCCGGCGTTCGTCAGCAGCCAACCGAGGTCCGCGTCGGGCACCGTCAGGTGCTCGATGAGCCGGCCCAGCACGTGCAGCAGGCGCAGTGCCCGGTACTGCTCGTCGAACCCGGCCGGGGTGACCGCCGGCGGCGCCGGTGGCTCGTTCACCAGGTCCACCAGCGCGTCGTCGGTGAGCACCGCGAGCAGCGGCCGGGTCAGCTCCGCGCCGGCCAGCACCGTCGCTGCGGCGTCCGCCGAGAACCCGAAGGTGTCGGCCACCGCCGCCACCGCCAGCTCCTGCTTGGTACGGGTGTACGCGGAGCTGGACAGGGCAGTGGTGATGGCCAGCAGCAGCGTGTTCTGCTGGGCCTCGGTGGGGTTGGCCACGATCGCCGCTGTTATCGGTGTGGTGTCCACCAGGGCGGCGAGCTTCGCGTCGACGAACTGCGCCGGGGTGGTCACCGCGTCGGTCCAACCACCCTCCACTATCGAGGCGAAGCCGGCCAGGTCCGCCTCGGTCATCCCGGGCACTGTGGCCAGCAGGGCACGCATGCCCGGCAGGTTCTCCTCGGGCGGCGCCGCCGGGTCGACAGCGGGTCGGGTCGCCGCGTACCCGCTCTGGTAGCCGGCCTGCAACCCGGTGAGCACCGTGGTCAGCGTCTCGTCCGGCAGGTCCCGAGCGGCCAGGTCGTCGGCTTCGTGTCGGAGCAGGTAGCGCAGGTCCGCCGGGCGGATGCCGGTGCCGGCCCAGGCAGCGTCGAGAAGGTCGACGAAGGCCAGCGCGGTGGCCGGTGCGGTGAGCGGATCCGACCCGGTCAGATCCTTCATGATCAGGTACTCGGTGGTGGTGAGCCCGAGCGACCGGGCCAGCAGCGTCCCCGCGTACACCGCGTGCAGGCCGACGTTGCTGACGATCGCCGGGGCCGGAAGATCGGCCACCAGCAGGGCGGTGTCCGCCGTCGTGGCCCCCAGGCAGGTCGCCAGGTACGCCTCGTGCGCCGACAGCGGGGCACCCGAGCCGGGCGTGGTCAGCTCCGCCTGCTCGTTGGCGAGCACGTGGGCCGGCTCGAACGCTTCGAGGACCGGGCCGTTCGCGGAGTTGCGGAACACCTCGGCGTACCGCGACTCGTCCAGCGGCGCGAACAGGTCGACCACCTCGGGCAACGGCAGCCCGAGCCGCGCGGCCAGCCGGTGCAGCGCCGCCACCGCGACCAGGAGGTCGTCGTCCAGGGCGCCCCCGCCCAACGCGTCGGCCCGGATAGCCCGGTCCAGGAGCGGCGGCGTCCAACCGGTGCAGGCCGGCGCGCGCAGCAGGCGCAGGAACCGGTGGATCCGGTCCAGGCGTGCGTCGGTGAGCTGCTGGATCCGCTTTGCGCTGAAGTCGGACCCGGTGTCCAGGTGCTTGACGAACATGGCGTTCCCGGGATTGACCCAGGCCAGCGCCAGCAGCTCGGTCAACTCCCGATAGTCCAGGCGCGCCCGAGCGAGGAAGTTGTCCACGCGGGCGATGCCGCCCAGAGCGCCGAGCGGCGCGGTGTTCCAGATGTCGTCCTGTGCCGCCGGGTCGGCGGTGACCACCAGCTGCCGCTGCGCGTCGCTGATCCCCAGTTCCTCGGCGGCGACGGCCTCGTCGTTCGGGCCTGTCGACCGGCGCAGCGCCCGCATCACGTCGGCACGGGCGATGTCGAACTGGGCGAAGTAGCTGCGGGTCTCCTCGTGCGCCAGGTCGAACGGCAGGGCGAACGCGTACCGGCTCCCCGCCAGCAGGGTGTAGGCGGCGGCATTCACGTACTGCGGCGCGGCCGCCAACTCCAGGGCGGTGCCGGTGGTCTGGCGCAATCGGCGCACGAACCACCCGCCGCCCCCGTCCGGGGTCGCCTTGGCCACCACGCCGATGTCCCGCACCACGCGGGCTCCAGCCAGGTCCGGCTCGTACACGAGCGATCGGTCGGTGAACGGCCATCCCTGGCCCTGCAACAGGCTCAGCAGTCCGGCCGACGGCGCCTCCACCGGATCGACGCCGCCGCTCAGCGGGCCCCCGAACGCCAGGCCCGCGTCCGGTGCCACCGCCTCCTCCAGCAGTTCGCACACCAGGTCCAGGTAGGGCAACGGAAGGTCGGTGTTCTCGCAGCTCAGATCCAGGTCGCCGAGGTCCGGCCGGCGACCGTACAGGACGTCCCGGGCGACCTTGGTGGCCGGACCCGGCGTGTCGGCGTCGGTGACCAGCCGGTTACCGAGGAACTGAAGGACGTCCACCAGGTACGCGGCGGCGCTGTGCACGCTGCGGCACGGCTCGCAGTAGCTGGAGTCGGCGAGCTGGAACAGACTGCTCAGGTTGGGAAAGTCGGCGCTGACCGGGGTGAGGTCCGGGGCCGCCGAGCCGCCCAGGGCCCGGACCGGTAGCGCCCGAGCCGCGCTCTGGAGTTCGCCGGCCAGCAGCCCGCTCGCCACGTGCACGTCCACGGCCCGGCGATACACCGACCGGGCCTGCTCGTCGGTGAACCGGCCGGTGTTCACTGCGGTGGCCACGAACCGCGTCTCGCCGAGGGCGTGGATCCGTGCCGCCGACGGCACTTCGGCAGCCAGCAACGCCGTCGTCTGCCGATAGGTCGGCGCCAGCTTGAAGATCCGCTGCGCGGCCTTGAGCGCCGGCCGCCCGGTCCGCAGCCGCTCCGGGTGGTCGCGCAGCAGGCGCTCCACGTTGCCGGTCGCGAGGTCGAAATCCGGATTCGCGGTGAGCAGTTCGAGCACCACGTCCCGGTGCCCACCGAAGGCGCGCTCGGCGGCGCTGGCCCGCTCGTCGTTGCCGGGCTCCTCGTTCTCGCCGGGCTGCTCGTCGGGGTCAGCCCGGCGATCGGGGCCGGGCCGAATGTCGCTGCCGTCGGATCGTTGGCCTCCGGCGCCGGCTGCGGTTGCGGTGCCGACCACGGTGCCCGCGTCGCGTTCGAGCTGCGCGGTGAAGGCGGTTGTGGGATAGCGCCTCTCCAGCTTGCGGGCCAGTGCACCGGCGTGCAGGTCGATCAGCTCCGGCCGAACCGGCTGACCGGCCACCCGGACATCCGCGGTGCTGTCCCGCAACACCCGCCGCCAGTCCGCCGGGGCCAGCCGGGCCAGCCGGCGTACGTCAGCCGCCCCCTCGATCCCCTCGCTGTCACGGACCCGGTCGACGATCGTCTCGTCGTAGCCCAGCACGTCGGCCAGCACGCTCGCCGCGCCGGCCGCCTCGGCAGCCGACCGGTCGGGAAACGCCGCCGCCTCGGCCAGGCGGGCGATCAGCCCGGGCAGGTCACCGGCGGCGTCGGCGGCGAGGAGACTCTGGACCCGCTCGTGCGCGCCGTCGGCGAGGAACCGCTCCACCCGCCCGTACAACACCTTCGGTCGTTCCTGCGCGACGTACTCCTTGGCCTCCGGCCGTACCCGGGCCAACATGTCGAGAATCCGGTCCAGCTCGCCGAGCAGGTCCTCGGGAACGAACCGATGGCGCACGGCGTCGGCGACGGCGTTCCGGACGGTGTGCTCGTCGAGCAGGGCGATGTCGTAGTACAGCGGCCGCAGTTCGGTGTTCAAATCGACGTCGAACCGGGCGAGCGCGGCGCCGGTGCGGCTCGTGGTCAACAGCGTCCGCTCGGCGAACAGCGCGTAACCGAACACCGCCGGCAGCTTGTAGGACGCGGCCAGTT
The DNA here is from genome assembly GCF_040649935.1 of Micromonospora sp. NPDC048842. Taxonomy (NCBI): domain Bacteria; kingdom Bacillati; phylum Actinomycetota; class Actinomycetes; order Micromonosporales; family Micromonosporaceae; genus Micromonospora; species Micromonospora sp. NPDC048842. Next base: position 335,788 of record NZ_JBEZGK010000001.1, read on the forward strand.
TCTGCGCCACACCGAAGTGCGCCAGCGCCGTCGCGGGGAGTCCGGTCTCGGCGGCCAGGAACGTCACGTCCTCGGCCTCGTCGTCCTGCCGCAGCTCGTACAACGGGACCTGGCCGAGCAGCGGGACAATCGTGGCGAGGATCCGCTCGTACTCACTGCGTTTCCGGTCCCCACCACCGGACAGGTCCACTGTGAGCACGGCCAGCTCGGGGGCGTTGAACAGCACCGCGCTCAGCGGCGGGTCGGACAGGAGGCGATCACCAGCGGACACCCGGACGAACAGGTCAGCGGACTGCTTCTCGGAGCGGGTGAAACCGTCCCGCGAATAGTCGACGCGATACAGCCCGTCGTCCCCGGTGGTCGCCTCGCCGAGTTTCTCGGCGTCCCGCAGGTCCCGGTCGAACGCGCTGACAGTCAGAGCGTTCGCCGGCTGCCCGTCGGCCCAACGCACCCGACCCACCACGACGAACCCCGACGGCGGCTCGGCCAGCACCATCTGCACCGCGTCCCGGGTCGCCCCGTCCACAGTGCCGGTCACCGGCAGCTTGTACGCCCGTTGGAACTCAGCGACCCCACGGCGGGTGGTCGGCCCGTACCGGGCGTCGACCAGTTCGTCGGTGGCGATGTCGGCGGGCATCCGTAGCAGCGCGGTGTGCAGCCGCCGGACGTCGTCGCTGGGGCGGTGCCGGCGCGAGCCCATCGGGGTGGTCATGAGCATCTCCGATCGTCCGACAGCCGGCGACGGCGGCTGTCTGACGCCGGTGCGACCGGGAGCTACCTGGCATCGTGCGGATCAGAGGAGCCCGCCAGCATCGCACTGTCCAAGATCCGCCTTACCGTCTGGCTGAACGGCAGCGGGCACTGCCGGTACGGCCGGTGGCGGGGTCTCGTTTAGTGCCTTCGCCACACTGGCCGCCGCGAGATACGCCAAACGCTTCTGACTGCTCTCTTTCTAAGTCAGTGATTGAGCAGGCCGTCGAGCACCGTCCGGAGGAGATCGCGGCACCAGTCGACCAGACGGCGGCGAAGCCCTGGTCGGCGAAGACGAACCGGATCGGAGTGCTGGCGCAAGCCGTCAGCAGAGCCGCCGCGGCAGAGCGACCGTCTCGTCGCTGATCTGCCGAAACTTCCGCACCTGCCCAGCTCGTGGGCGCAGACGGCCGGGCTCGATCTCGGGTCAATCCTGCGGCGCGATCAGCCGGTCGTCGGTGAGGTCGTGAACCGTGATCGCCTCCACGGGGCACGAGTCGGCGGCGTCGAGGATGACGTCGGCCGGGGCGACGACGTCGGCCAGCGGCGCGGACAGGCCGCCGACCAGGTGGAAGTGCTCGGGCGCGGTGCCGGCGCAGATGCTCGTACCGATGCAGCGGCGTGTGTCCACCCCGATTCGCCAGGCGGTGCTCACCAGACCACCGGCATGCCGAGCAGGCCCCGCACCAACATGCCCCGCTTCCACTCCAGCTCGGCTTCGGGTACGGCGAGCCGCAGTCCGGGCAGTCGAGTCACGAGGGTGGCTACGGCTACCTGCAACTCCATTCGGGCCAACTGCGCGCCGACGCAGTGGTGTACGCCGTGCCCGAAACCCAGGTGCGGGTTCTGCGCGCGCTCGAGATCCAGCCGGTCCGGGTCGGCGAAGACGGTACCGTCGCGATTCGCCGATGACAGTGAGCCGAGAACGGGCTCGCCTGCCCGGACCATCACCCCGCCGACCTCGACGTCCTCCTTGGCGTACCTGGCGAAGGAGGAGCCGACGCCGAGCGGCACGTACCGCAACAGTTCCTCGACCGCGGCCGGCACGAGCGACGGGTCGGCCCGCAGTAGAGCGAGCTGGTCGGGATTCTGCAGCAGCACGTAGATGAAGTTGGGGATCTGGGTCACTGTGGTCTCGTGGCCGGCCGCGAGCAGCCCGCCGGCCAACTCCACCAGCTCGGTCTCGCTGAGCCGATCCTGAATCTCGTCGCGGGCCCGCACCAACGCGCCGAGCAGGTCGTCGATCCCCGGCTCGCGGCGGCGCTCGGCGACCAGGTCACCGATGTAGCCCCAGAGATTGTTCAGGTACTCCTGGATCGTCTCCATGGGAAGCGAGGTGGTCGAGACGATCGCCTCGGACCAGATGTGGAAGCGGTCGCGGTCGGCGTACGGGACCCCGAGCAGCTCGCAGATCACCTGGATCGGCAGCGGCGTGGCGACGTGCTCCACCAGGTCGGCCGGAGGGCCGAGCGCGACCATGTTGTCGACCAGTGCGTCGGCGATCTCCTGGGTTCGGGGTCGCAGCGCCTCTACCCGACGTGCTGTGAACGCCTTCGCCACCAGCCGGCGCAGCCGAGTGTGATCGGGCGGGTCCAGGGTCAGCATGCCGCTGTACTGCTGGCGCGGTGTGAGCCTGGGCTCGTCGCGCTGGACGGCAGGGGCGCGGCCGAACCGCACATCGCCGAGGACCGTGCGGACGTCCTCGTACCGGGTGGCGAGCCACGCCTCCTCGCCGTAGGGGAGCTTTACCCGGGTCATCGGCTCGTTCTCGCGCAGCTCGCCGTAGGTCGGGTCGACGACGAGACGGTCGGGCACACTGAACGGGTACGACCGGGCCGGCGGAACGGTTCGGCTATCGGTGGTCTGCGCGCTCTCCGTCATCCGAGTTCCCTTCGTCGAGACGGCGTGATCCTCAGGCCGGCACCTCGTTCGTAGCGGCGCCGGACTGCCGGCGTCCGGGACGTGCCGACAGCACACATTGACGCTCAGTAGCCTGTCGATGTCGGATCGTAGCGACAGATATCGATGATCGCCATGGAGGCCGGTCCGCCGCCGGGGTGCGGCAGCAAAGCCACACCCCGGCAGGGACATTCATCGGGACTGGCCCCGGATCAGCAGCCGAGCCGCTTGCTCGACAGGGCGATGTCGTCGATCCAGAGGTCGAACTCGCCCGGTGTCGTGCCGCCCTGGTAAAGCTGCCAGCCGATCTTCACTGTGTCGACAGTCGGCAGGACGAAGGGAACGTCGTTGCCACCGTGGTCGTTCGTGGAGGCTGTCAGCTCCGGGTTCGCCACGCCATCGATCCACACCGCGACGCTGTTGTCCGCCGCGTCGATCTTCCACTCGAAGCACTGCCAGGTGTCCTCGACCACCGGGGCGGACTCCCGCCAGTTGGTCCAGTCGCCGGTCGGACCACCGTCGGCGCCGACCCCCCAGAAGGTTCCGGGGACCGTTGGCGCGTACTGCCCACCGACCGGACGGACGACCTCCGCGCTGCCGGTGCCGGTCGCTTCCACAAGCGTGAAGTGCGCCCAGTCCGGGGCCGCGGGGAAGGCGTCGACGCGCAGGCGCATCCGGCCGTAGAAGCGGTTGCCCGGCGCGACGAAGTCGTCGACGCGCAGGAAGGCACGTCCGTTGTCAACTGTGTGAACGTGCAGCACCTGGTTGCCACGACGGGCACGTTCGACGGTGAGCGTGCCATGGCGGGTGTCGACGCCCCACTTCAACGTGCTGGGTCCCCCGGGAGGCAGTCGCTCGAAGTCCTCACAGAAGAGCAGGCCACGGGGGCACGATGGCGGGGAGGCCCCCGATGCGCCGGCCGGGACACTGCCAACCGCGGCGCCGAGGATCAGGGCGGCGCTGAACACCGCGAAAAATCTGCGCATTGTCATCCTTCATGACGGCTGGCTGCCCACCACAGGGGACGGACCAGCAGGAACTTTCCGGCCGTGCGACGCTGAGGTGCTCCCGCTCGCACCGTTGCGGCGCGGTTGCCTCCGCGCTGCGGCGATCCGAGCTATTCCGGCACGCCGCATCAGCCACAACCACATTGACGGACGTCATTATATGTGAAGAGGTTGACTTCGGTCGGCCGACAGTGGAATGCCCTGCGGCGTTGACTCGGAGCCAGGAAGGCGTAACGCTGTGGAAGCGCTCCCATCGTCGAGCTCCTCTGCGAAAGGAATGCTCGTGCGTCTCACCACAGCTCTACTTCCGGTCGTGCTCGCCACGGCTCTCGGCGGTCTGGCCCTGCCGGAGCCGGCCCTGGCCGCAGCCGGCCCCGCGCTGGCCGTGGACACCACTGCCGCCCGGCACCAGATCAGCCCGTACGTCTACGGCATGAACTTCGCCGACCAGGTCCTCGCCCGCGACCTGCGGCTGCCGGTGCACCGCTACGGCGGCAACGCCACCACCCGCTACAACTTCCGAGCCGACACCACCAACCGCGCGTCGGACTGGTTCTTCGAGAACATCCCCAACGACAACCCGAGTCCGGAAGAACTCCCGGAGGGCTCGGAGACCGACCGGTTCGTGCAGCAGAACAAGGCCACCGGCGCCGCCACGGTCATGACGATTCCGATGCTCGGCTGGATCGCCAAGGACCGGTCGCGGGCGTGCGGCTTCAGCGTCGCCAAGTACGGCCCGCAGCAATCCACCGACACCTGGGCACCGGATTGTGGCAACGGCATAGAGCCGGACGGGTCACTGATCACCGGCAACGATCCGAAGGACACGAGCGTCGCCGTCGGTCCGGAGTACGCCGCCGACTTCGTCAACCACCTCAAGGGGCAGTTCGGCGCCGCCGCCGACGGCGGGGTCCAGTTCTACAACCTGGACAACGAGCCGGACCTGTGGCACTCCACCCACCGCGACGTCCGCCCGGCCGGGCTGGGCTACGACGAGCTACGCGACCGCACCTACGAGTACGCCGCCGCGATCAAGGCTGCCGACCCGGGCGCTAAGACCCTCGGTCCCGTCGGCTGGGGCCTGAACTCGATCCTCTACTCGGGCCTCGACCAGGACACCTGTTCGCGCACCGGCTGCTGGTCGAACCCGCCGGACAAGGCCGCGCACGGCGGCCAGGACCTCGGCCCGTGGTACCTGGACCGGATGCGCGAGTACGAGCAGCAGCACGGCACACGCATCCTCGACTACTTCGACGTCCACCTCTACCCGCAGCAGTCCGGCGTTTTGGGCGAAGCGGCCGGCGACGCCAACACCCAGGCGCTGCGACTGCGCTCGACCCGCCAACTCTGGGACCCGACCTACGTGGACGAGAGCTGGATCAACAGTCCGGTCCGGTACATCCCGCGCCTGCGCGAGTTGGTCGACCAGCACTACCCGGGCACGAAGATCGCGATGACCGAGTACAACTGGGGCGGCCACGGATCGCTCAACGGCGCGCTCGCCCAGGCTGACGTCCTCGGCATCTTCGGCCGCGAAGGGCTCGACCTGGCCACCCTCTGGACCGCACCCACGGCCGACCAGCCGGTGGCCAACGCCTTCCGCGTCTACCGCAACTACGACGGCAAGGGCGGCGCGTTCGGCGAAACCTCCGTCCAGGCGACCAGCGCCGACCAGGGCAGGCTGGCTGTGTACGCCGCCGAGCGGAGCGCCGACAAGGCGCTCACAGTTGTCGTCATCAACAAGACCGGCGACGACCTGACCAGCCCGATCGCCCTCACCGGCGCCTCCGCCAGCACCGCTCAGGTCTACCGTTACAGCGGGGCGGACCTCGCCGGCGTCGTCCGGGAGGCCGACCAGCCGGTGACCGCCGGCGGACTCACGGCCACGTTCCCGGCCAACTCGATCACTCACCTGGTCCTGCCGCGCGACACCACGCCCGGCGACACCCAGGCGCCGACCGCCCCGGGCAAGCCGACCGCCGGCACGATCACCGGCGACAGCGTCGCGCTGGCCTGGACGCCGTCCACCGACGACACCGCAGTCACCGGCTACGACGTGCACCGGGTCGACACCGCCGGCCCCGTGAAGGTGGGCAACGCCACCGGGACCACGTACACAGTGACCGGGCTGACGCCGGACACCCCGTACACCTTCGTGGTGACCGCGCGGGACGCGGCGGGCAACGTCTCGGCGGCCTCCCCCGGCCTGACCGTACGGACCGCGCCCACCGCCCCGACCAACGTCTGCGCGGTCGGCTACGCGGCGAACAGTTGGCCGGGCGGCTTCACCGCGACCGTGACGATCAAGAACACCGGCACCACCGCGATTAACGGCTGGAAACTCGCCTTCGATTTCCCCACCACCGGCCAGAAGGTCGGCCAGGGCTGGTCGGCCACCTGGAAACAGAACGGAACGAGCGTCACAGCGGACAGCATGAGTTGGAACGGCACACTCGCCCCCGGCGCGTCCACCAGCACTGGCTTCAACGGCACGTGGAGCGGCACCAACCCGGCACCGACCGCCTTCACCCTCAACGGTCAACGCTGCGGGTGAGCGAAGAGGCCCCACTCCGTACCGACGGAGCAGGCCGGACGGGTCCGGGGCGCAGCGGCGCCCCGGTCCCCTCGCTTCCGAGCGAGGGGACCGGGGCGGGGGGCTGCGCCTACAGGGCCGCCGTGGTCTTGCTCAGGAAACTGGCAAGTTGGCCATAGTCGACGTCTTGCCCTTCCGTGATGTCGACAGTCTTGCGTTCACCGTTGCCCATCGACCGCAGGAATCCCTTGACCTCGGGGATGTCAGTGGCGTTGAAGACCATGAACGAGACCTTGGCCTTGGCTACCGCGATGACGGCAGCGTAATGGCCGTTCTTGAGGTAGTGCGGCTTGCCGTACTGAAGCCGCTCCTCGACACCTGGAACAGTTTCGTTGATCATCGCACGCAGTTTGTCGCATACGTCGATCTGCCACGGCTGCGTCTTGTTGATGTACTCGGTGACGTCGTCGTTCACGGTCATCCCCTTCATGGTGCTCAGTAGATATCGCGTGTGTGGTGGACGAGGGTGCGGTGCCGCCGCGCTCCCACCCTTCGCCGCTGGGGACCTCGGGCTCCTGACCCCGCCGGCGAACTCCTCCCCGGCCGGAGCGTAGGCCAGCAGGCCCACTCCGCGTTCGCCCACGGGCTGAGCCGCGAACCCGGACGTGCTCGCCCCGGCGACACTCGATGCACTGCGACAGCTCGTGAGGTGCGGCGCCAGGTAGGCGAGGCCCACGCCCAAGACCCCTTTCCAGGTTCCCCGGTCGGTCCTCGCACCGCGAGAGCATCAGCGAGTGTCCATGGGTTGGGGTGTCCGACGAGCGATCAGCACGGCGGCGACCACTGCCGCGGCCCAGACGCTCAACCGCACCGGCCAGGCCATCGCGCTCTCCGGCGGCGGGGGCAGCAGCACCATCTGCAGCGCCGCGCCGACGGGCACAAGGAGGACAGCGAGCGTTCCGACCGGACCAGAGCGCTGGATCAACGCCCCGACAGCCCCGAGCGGAGGGCCGAGACACACACTGGCGATCAGCCAGTACCGGGTCGCTGTGTCCCACCAGATGCCGCCGTCGAAAATCACGTCCACGCCGTAGTACGCGATGGTGGCGGACATCAGCGTGCAGCCGCTCGCCAGGGCGCCGCGCAGCATCCCCGCCGCCAGTCGTACGCCCCGACTCACCAGCCAGCCCACCAGCACGGCCATCGCCGCCCAGGCCCATCCGGCGTCGAGGATGAGACTGGCGAACTCCGCGGCCTGTGACCAGCCGCCCCGCTCAGCACGCGCGGTGCCGACCTCGCCCAGCAGCACCGGCACATGGTTCACGAGCGAGTCGACGGCGCCCAGCGCCACCCCCGCAGCCGGACCGACCACCAGCCACCACAGCCCACCACGCCACGAGATCATCGCAATCATTGTGCCGGGACGAACCCATCTCGTCGGCCCGAGCCCAACCCACGATCAGATGATCGCGCGCCGACTAGCTCAATCCCGCGCCGCACTGTCGCCGACGGCCGTCGGGCTCGTGAGCGGCGATACGTGTGGCGGGTGTTCCCTCGTGCGCGGGCATCATCAGCGGCCGGTCTGCGGACGGACCTCGGCGACCGCGGCTCGCAGCGCGGCAGCCGCGCTCGACCCGTACGCCGACGGTGTCTACGTCAACTCGCTCGCCGCCGACGAGGGGCAACGCGGGGTACGCCGCGCGTACCCGGCCGCCAAGCTCGCCCGGCTCACCGCGCTCAAGACGATCTGGGACCCGCACAACGTGTTCCACCTCAACCACAACATCCGGCCCCACAACCAGTGACGCGGCCGGCTGCTCATGCCCAGCCTGGTCAGGGGCTGCGTCAGGGCGTCCCGGCCACGAGCCCGAGCGATGCCGCTGTCGCCCAGGGGGTCAGTCCTCGTCGTCCTTCTTCTTCTTGTCGCGGTTCAGGGCCAGGTCGAGCGCGAGGACGCTGCCGATGATGAGCAGTGGGTCGACGCCGGCGGTGACCTGCACGGCGTAGGTGTCCCGGATCGTCAGCCACCGCTTGGAGACCGAGGCCACCTCGGTGCCGCCGCGCTCGATCACGTACTCGTGGTCGAGCAGGTCACCCTTCATCTCCAGGTCATCAGGCCCCGGCACGTCGATGGTGAACTTGTCGCGAAACGGCGTGAGCAGCTTCTTACGGACCTCTGCGGCCTTCTCGCCGCCGATCCGGATCTCGTACGTCGGACGCAGCGCCACCAGATGCCGGTGCAGCGTGGCGACCTCATGGCCGGAGGCGTCCTCGATGACGACTTTGTTGCGGACGCTGAGCACCTTGCCGTCGACATGGAAGACCTTGGTGCCGTGCTCGTCGAGCACGTCGAAGTCGTCGCCGATCGAGAAGAACCGCTCCTTGATGACAAACATTTCTCGATTGTCCCCCACCGCACACCGAAGTGCCTGCCGAGCACGACCGGCCCTTACCGCCGCCCCTCATCGGTCGCTCCGCAAGAATGACACCGCGCCGATCAACCGGAGACTGTCCACACTGCCGCGTAACGCCTCGACCGCGCCCGGCAGGCCCAACCTGGCAGCCTCCGCGGCGGCGAGGTTGCGCAGCAGCGGAGCCACCCCGACCTGACCGAACTGGAAACCAAGTTGGCTGTGATAACTGGCGGCGGCGGCCACCTTCCTGGTCAGATGTTCGCCGATCTCAGCGCCCGCCTCGACACCATCGGGCACGCAACGCCACTGTGACGCAGCTGGTTGCCGGCTGACGTACGGCACGTCCCGCCACCACAGGGCGTCCGGGCTGAGCGCGGCGACCGTCTCGGTGACGATGCGATGGTCGGCGTGGTCACCGAGGGCCTGCGGCGCGAGGATCACGTCGGCGTCCGCCAGGTGCGGAAGCAGCGCCGGTACGAGGGCCGCCGCCGCCCGGTCGTCGGCTCGGACACCGGCGAAGAGCGCGGCCGGGTCGGGATAACCGCGGTGCGGCGCCTCAGGTAGTGGCAGGTGTACCGGCTGCACCCCGAGCACCGCACAGGCTGCTTCGTCCTCCGCCCGGCGCAGCGCCATGTAGTCGACGTCGGCCGCGATCCCCTTGTCGAGCTGGCAGGCCAGGGCGAACGGTGACAGGTCTGGCATGCTGGCGGTGAAGCAGGTGACCACTCGTACCGTCCAACCCGTCGCGGCCAGTGCCGCGAGGGTGCCGCCGACGGAGAACACCGCGTCGTCCAGGTGCGGGCTGACCGCCACCGCGACCCCGGGACGCGTCGTCAACGGTGGCCCGTCGGTCGGGACGGCGGGGCTTGCCGACCCGCGCTCACAGCAGGTGCGGTGCCGCGCGGAAGCGACAGGTCGAGTCGACCGGCGGGTCAGGGATCTCCGGTACGGATGCGCCCAGCCCGTCGTAGACGGCGGTGATCCGACCAGCGATCACCGGCCAGCTCCACTGCTGCTCGACGTCATTGCGGGCCTGACCGGCGAGCCGACGGCGCATCGCCGGGTCGTCGATCAGGCGGCGAACGGCGCCCGCCAGAGCCGCCGGATCACCGGCCGGCACCAGCAGACCGTTCTCCTCCGGGCGCACACAGTCGCGGACGCCGACCACGTCGGTGGAGATGACCGGCAGGCCGCTGGCCATCGCCTCCAGGATGGTGTTGGAGAAGCCCTCCGCGTAGGTGGGGCTGACGAAGATCTCTCCCCGCGCGTATACCTCGTGGGCCCGTTCGTAGGGCACCGCGCCGAGCAGCTCGACGGTGTCGGCGAGACCCAGCTCGGTGATCCGGGTCTCGACGGCACCCACGTCGGGGCCGATGCCCGAGATCAGCAGACGCACCGGCACCGTCTCCGCGCGGAGCTTGGCGACCGCGTCGAGCAGGTCGAGCACACCCTTCCGCGCGTCGACCCGGCCGTGGTAGAGCAGCACTGCCGGGTCCGAGACCCGACCGGGGAACGCGACCGGCACGAATCGTTCGGTGTCGGTGGCCCCGGGTACGACGGTGAAGCGGGTCGGATCAAGGTCGTGCCGCTGGCTGACCTCGGCGGCGAACGACGGTGACCCGATCAGCAGTGCCGGCGCGTGCGTGAAGACCGCCCGCACGAGGTGACGGTGGGTGGCACAGCAGGTGCCGACCCAGTGACCGTCGCCGCCCTGCACCGAGACCACGGCGGGCAGCCCGGCCGCCCGGGCCGCACGGAGCACCGCAAGCCCGTTGGGGTACGCGTACTGCGCGTGCAGCACGTCGAAGGGTCGGCGGGCGTGCAGTCGCAGCACGGTGTCGGTCATCTCCGCGACGTCCGCCTCGAAGTCCGCCGGCTCGCCCCGGCCCACGGCCTGTTCCCCGCGCGCCTCCAGGGCGTGCACCTCGACGCCGGCAGGCACCCGGTCCGACGGTGGTGGGCCGCCACCGTAGACGGCGCGGCCCGCGGTGTCGCCCCGGTACTGGGACACCAGTGTGGGCTCGTGGCCGGCGCGGACCAGGTGTCGTAGCAGGTTCTCGGCGTACGCGCTCATCCCGGAAACCGCCGGCCAGTAACGGCGCGACACGAAGCAGATCCTCATCGGACACCGACCTTCAGCTCGGCGGACGTGTGGGGCTGCTGCTCGGCGTGGCGCAGCGCGGCCAGTGCGGCAGGCACCAGGGTGTCGGCCCGATGTGCGTCCCTGGAGAGTTCGAGGCTGACCAGGCCGGAATAGCCTGCCTCGGTCAGTGCGCCGAGCACCGCTGGGAAGTCCAGATCGCCCTCGCCGGGGGCGCGGTGCTCGTGCCGGCCGTGGGGCATGTCCTCGATGGCACAGGCACCCAGACTGGTCGCGAAGGCGCGCACCGCGGCGGCCGGGTCGTACCGGCCGGACACGAGGCAGTGACCGGTGTCCAGGGCCAGCGTGAGGCCGGGGACCTCGGCCGCGAGCCGGGCCCAGTCGTCGCAGTCGTCGACCAGCATCCCCGGCTCCGGCTCGAGGGCGCACGTCATGCTGTGCCGGCCGGCGTACTCGGCGACGTCGCGGACGCCGTCGACGAGCCAGTGCCAGGCGCGGTCACTGTCGGTGCCGGGATCGGGTACGCCGGCCCAGAACGACACCGCCTCGCTGCCCAGTTCGACAGCGACGTCCACGCAGAGACGGAGGAAGTCACGCCGCCGCGTCCGGTCGTCCTCGGCCGGCGAGACCAGTGTGGGATGGTGCTTGCGCCGCGGGTCGAGCAGGAACCGCGCACCTGTCTCCACCACGCTGGCGAGTCCGAGCGCGTCGAGACGGCGGGCCAGCCGGCGGGTGCGCCCGGCGAGGTCGGGCGCGTACGGGTCGTGGTGGGCGACGTCGAGGGTGAGCGCGACGCCGTCGTAGCCGCAGTCGGCCAGCAGGGTGAGCGCGTCGTCGAGCCGGTGCGACGTCATCCCGTTGGTGTTGTAGGCGTATCGCAGGCTCATGGCTGACTCCGGGTCCCGGTGCCGAGGCCGCCCCCCGCGGCGACGGCGTGCCGGCTCGGTTCACGGTAGAGCGGGTAGAGCGGGCCGATCGTCCGGGCGACCAAGCTCAGGTCGAGCCAGGCGTCGTTGCCCAGTCGCTCCCGACCGGCCGGGTCGAGGACCACCGGCGCGGCACCGCCGTGCGGGGGCGCCCCGAGCCCGACCAGCGGCGAGTCCTTCTCCATCAGGCGCTCGACCCCACGAGCCGCGATTCGCCCGTACGACATGGTTTCCGCCTCCAGGCCGGGCACGATCACCTTGACCGCCACCGCCCCGTCGCCCGGTGCGACGACGACCAGTACGTCGAACTCGGCGAGCCGGTGCAGCAGGTCGGCCAGCAACGCGCTCGGGTCGTCGAGGCTTCCCGGCGCGACTGTGGGCAACGTGGTGAAGGGCACGGTGCTGCGTCGGGCCAGCACCACGGGTTCCAGCAGGGCACGCAGTTGCCCGCCGTCGAGGTGCGTCCACTCGCGCATCGCGGTGAACGCTCGGGTCTCCTGTGATTCGGCCGGTCGGGCGAACTCTCGCCGCCAGTACGCCTCCGGCGTGAACCGCCGCAGCGTCTCCAACGGCCCATGGGAGAAAACCTTGCGGGAGCGGGAGGAGACGTACTCCAGCAGCGCCTTGCGCAGTGCGGTCTCCCGGTCCGGGTGAGCGGCCTCCCCACACGCGGTGACCGCCAGCGGCGGGGTTTCCGGCTCCCTGTCGATGCCGACGACGTGCACGTCGACCAACCCGAAGGCGGTGGAGGCGAGCTTCGGGACGACGTCGATGTTGGCGGCCCGCAGCCGGTCCACCGTGGCTCGGGTCACCGGGTCCCGGACCTCGTCGAGGTCGATCACCACGCCGGCGTCCATGGCCCGGAAAGCTGTGGTGTTGCCGTCGCGTTGCAGCAGTTCCAGGAGGCCGTGTGCGACGGCCCGTTCAATGGTGTCGCCAGCGCCCGAACCGTTGGTGATCACCGTGACGAGTCGCTCGGCCGGGTCCTGCCAGGGCAGGTCCTCGCTCGAGGAACCGCAGAACTCCGCAGGCACCAGCACTGTCTCTCCGGTACGCCACCGAACCGTGGGCAGCCACGAGCGGGGCTGGTCGTCGTCGACAGTGGTGCCGGCTCGCAGCACCAGGGACCGCGGATCCACCACGCCACCGGCGCCCAGCTCGGTACGAAGCTGCGCGTACGAGGCCCGCCGGGGAACCATGGCCCGCAGCTGTCCGTGCAGCAACAGGGCCTCCGCCAGCTCCCCGTACGCGCCGGTACGCGCCTGCTCGAGGGTGGCGCCGTAACCCACGGCGGCGGCCCGGGGCCAGCCGTCGCCGAGGTGGTCGGCGGAGACCACCGGCAGACCGAGCCGGTCCAGCCTGGAGATGTCGAAGTCACCGACCTCGCCGGCTGGCAGGACAGCGGCGAGCCGGTCGGCGACCGACATCGCCGAGACGGTGGGGGTACGCGGTTCGGCGGCTCGGGTCACGTCAGCTCCTCGATCGGTATGGGTCCGGCCGTCGGCTGCCCCCGCAGCTGCCGGTCGAACAGGGCGAGCACCTGCCGGCGAGAGACCGGCGCCGCGTACTCGAAGGGTGTGGCCACCGCGTCGAAGTCGAGCTTCTCGACCAGGTCGCGGGCCTGGCGCACCTCGGCGTGCGAGAGCGGAATCTGGGCGTGGAACGCCTTGTGGCAGGAGAGACCGACCGGTGTCTCACCGGCAAGCTCCACCTTGATCAGGTCACCGACGAAGAGGATTCCGCGTTGTTCGTCGTGCAGCACACTGTGGCCGGGGAAGTGGCCGCCACTGCGGTACATCACCAGGCCGGGTGCGAGCAGGTGCCGATCGTCGGTGGGCCAGGTCACCTGGAACGCCTTGGTCCAGACGAGATCGTCGACACCGATCGCGAGCACCGTCGGGGCGAGTTCGTCCTGGAGCTGCCACAGAGCGCCGTACCCGTGCACGTGACTCGCCCCGAGCGCGACAAGACCACCACGGGCACGCAGGTCGGCGATGGCGTCGGCCGGGTACCAGCCGGCCGCCTCCCAACCGACCAGACCGACGTCGGACTCGATCACCCAGCCGGTGGTGCCGAGCCCGAGCTGCGGCTCGCACCAGTAACCGGTCACCCCGGGAGCGACCACTGCCGAGCGTGCCTGTCGTCCGACCGCCACCTCGTCGGCGGAGGTGAACTGCCAGCCATCCTCGGGCAGCGCGTTGCGCACGTCAGTGCAGACCGGGCAGGACGGCGGGGACGCGAACCAGCGTTGCCAGTGGCCGCAGTTCGCGCAGGCATACGGGCGGAGGGGCACTGTCAGCTCCTCTCCGCGGCGGTCTGCAGCAACTCGTGCAGGCGCAGGTCCCGGTCCAGAGGCCACTGCCAACCGCCTCCGCGTACGGCGGCGGAGAAGGCGCGCGCCTGACCGGTGAACGGGGTCGTGTCGACGTCGAACGGCACCTCGGTGGCGGTGCCGGTCGCGGCGTCGAGACGGGTCAGTGTGCCGCCGGCGCTCTGACCGAGGGTGTCCACAGCGACAAGTTGTGCGCCGGTGCCGACCACCTCCAGTCGGCGTCGAGGGAGCGGATCGGCGGTGTTGAACGACACGTGTGCCTGGACCAGCACCCCACCGCCGGTCACGCCGGCCACCAGCGCTCCGTCGTCCACCGGGTAGGGGTGCACCCGCCGCTGGGTCCGTACGGTCAGCTCGACCAGGTCGTCGCCGAGCAGCACACCGACCAGGTCGACGCCGTGCGGGGCCAGGTCCACCAGGGCCCCGCCGCCGGAGCGAGCCGGGTCGATGCGCCAGTTGTCGTGCGGTCGGCCGTCGGGGCTCCACCGCTCGGGCAGCCAACAGCCGTAGACGATCCGGATCGCGGTCACAGTGCCCAGATCACCGGCGGCGACCATCTCGGCGATTCGCTGGTGGGCGGGGTGGAACCGCTGGTCGAAGGCGGCCCCGGCGAGGGCGCCACCGGCCGCGTCGACCAGTCGACGGGCGTCGGGCACCGTCGCCGCCAGGGGCTTCTCGCACAGCACTGGCAGCCCTGCCTTTGCCACCGCGGCCACCACGTCGGCGTGGGTGTGGTTGGGGGTCGCGACGTGTACCGCCTCGACCTCCGGGTGATCGAGCAGCTCGTGCAGGTCGGTTGTGGCCACCCGCTCCGGGGCGAGTCCCCGGGCGGCGGCCGGATCCCTGTCGCAGGCGGCGACGAGCCGGTGCCCGGCGGCGCGGATCGCCGGGGCGACGTGGTCACGGGCGACCCAGCCGCAGCCGACCACACCCCACCCGACGGGTTTCATCGTTCACCACCGCTCGGGCAGGTCGAGCAGAAGGCGACGTCGCACCGCGTCCGGGCCCGGGTCCGTCGGCCAACGCTGCGGCAGGTACGCGGCGGCCCGGTCGCCGTACTCGGCTGCCCATCGCGGGTCGGGCCAGCGGCGGACCCCGTCGGTGTAGAGCGGGTTGGGTCGCAGTGGGCTCGCCGGCGCGGGCCGCAGCAGTGCGGCGTCGGCCGGTGCGTCGCCCGCGTCCCGGGCCAGGCCGACAGCCTCGGTGCCGATCAGCGTGGCGGGGTCGGCCGGAGCGGGCAGGTGCCCGGCCGCCGTCGCCGCCGTCAGGTCTTCCTCGGCGTACGCGTTGGCGCCAGGCAGCAGGGCCGTCCAGCTGTCGGGTGGCAGCGGCAGCCCGGTCGTGCCGGCGGGGTGCTGTGCGTTGTGCAGGTGACCGAGGAGCACCGCCCCGGCGGGCCCTGCGCAGTCGAGCGCGGCGGCCACCACGGCAGCCTTGTCCGGCAGGAAGTAGAGCGCGTCGTGGCAGGCCACGTGGCGAGGCGCCGACTGCGGTGGTAGCGGCCAGGCCGCGGTCAGGTCGGCGCACACCAGCGCCACCGGCGCGTCGGGCGGCAGCACGAACCGGCGGGCCAGCCAGAGCTTGGCGAAGACCACGTCGACGCCGGTCAGATCGCGGTGGCCGTGCAGGACCAGGTGTCGCAGCAGGTGGCCGGCCCCACAGGCCAGATCGACCACCGGCCGACCGTTGGGCGGATGAGCGGCGGTGAGCGCCAGGGCCGCCAACCAGCTCGGGTCGGACCAGCGGTGCAGGAAGTAGAGCCCGACCCGGCCGAGCCCCAGCAGCTCGACAGCCTCGCGCAGGGTGCTGGCACGTAGCGCCGCACGAAGTTGATCCGCCGGTGGCGCCGGGCCGTCCCACCAGTCGTCGGAGTCGGCGAGCAGCGTCACAGCGGCCTGATCCGGTTCACCAGCGTCGAGGGCGGCCACCGCCTGCTCCCGCAGGTCGTCGCGGTCCGGACGCAGCCAGGGAATGGTCTCCACCACGGGCCAGCGGCGTACTCCGTCGGTGAGGGTGCACGACGTGTCGGCGTGCAGGGGTGTGCCGTCGGGGCCACGCCACCCGGTCGCTGTGGTGGCGGGCACCGCGCGGACGGCGGTCACAGCCCGGCCGCCCGCAGTACGGCCCGTTGGTAGTCCACCACCGGGCCGTCGTGCACGATCTCAAGATCCACCAGGGCGTGCTCGACGGTGAACGCGGCGGCCCGGGCGTGATGGTGCACCTGGAGCACCCGGTCCAGCACGTCCGCGCTGTGGAAGGCCCGTCCGAGGGGCGTGTCGGCGTCCACCCGCAACGCCAGCACCGCCTTGACTCGGGCGGCCAGGTGCTCCGGCAGCTCGGCCAACTCCCACTCGGTGAGCCGGTCGGTCATCGGCTCCAGGTAAGCGCCGAGCAGCAGTTCACCGGCGAAGCCCGCGTCGGGTAGCCGGGCGTTGTGCAGGTGGTGGGCCAGGCCGAGCAGGAACGCCTGCGCCGGGTCGGCGCCGGTGTCGTCGGCGAGCAGCGCACCGTACACGGCGACGGCCCAGCAGTGCTCGGCGTGGTTCTCGGCTGGCTCGACCACCAGGCGTGGCCGTCCCGCGGCGGTGGCACCGGCACGCGGCTGTCGGCGCAGGGCCGTCACGAACGATGGAACCGGCGCGTCCGACAGGGCTTGGGCAACCAGGTAGGGCAGCGCCGCTCGCACCCGGCGTCCGGTGTCCGGGTGCAGCGAGCCGACAAGTTCGTCGACAGCGCGGCCCAGGACGTTCTCCACCTCGGTCTCCGCCAGCCCGCAGGCGCTGAGGGTGGCCGCGTCCATCCCCCCGAGGCGGGCCCCCGCCAGCGCGGCGGCGCACTCGCTGTCGGCGACGATCGCCGGGTCGGCGCCGCCGGCGATGGCCGCCCACGCTCGGGAGAACGCCCGCTCGGCCACCGAGCCGTCGGCGTGGGCCACCCGGACCCGTTTGAGGTCGCCGATCTGGCGCAGCGTGGGTGTCAGAGCGGCCAGTCGGTCGACCGGCGGAGCCGCCAGCGCGGTGGTCATGGCGCCGCGTCCAGCCAGTCCAGCAGTGTCCGCTCCTGCGCGTGCAGCGCGTGTTCGGGGGTCCGGCCGTCCCGGGTCATCGGGGCCTTGAAGAAATAACCGAGTTGCTCCTGCGCGCCACTCTCACCGCGGCGGGCGGCCTCCGCCATGAGTCGCGCCAGGTCCAGCACCAGTGGCGCGGCGAGGATCGAGTCCCGGCAGAGGAAGTTGACCTTGAGCTGCATCCGCTGCCCGAGGAAGCCGATCAGGTCGATGTTGTCCCAGGCTTCCTTGGCGTCACCGCGCGGCCGGTAGTAGTCGATCCGGACCACGTGGTCGTCCACGTCGTAACCGAGGATCTGGTTGAGCACCGAGCCCTTCGTGTCCAGCTTGCTGGCCAACGACGACGGGTCGTCGAGGATCTGCCCGTCCCGGTTGCCCAGGATGTTCGTCGAGTACCAGCCCTCCACGGTCAATGCCCGGGACCGGAAGGCCGGGGCGAGCACCGTCTTGATCAACGTCTGACCGGTCTTGCCGTCCTTGCCGGCGACCGGCACGCCCTCCCGCTCGGCCAACTTCAACAGCGCGGGCACGTCGGCACCCAGGCTGGGCGTGAAGTTGACGTAGGGGCAGCCCTCCCGGATCGCCGCGTACGCGTAGAGCAGACCGGGGGTGATGGCGGGATCGTCGGCGTCCAGCCCAGCCTCGAACCCGTCGAGGCTCTGCAGCACCGGCGACGCCGGGTCCGGTCGGGCCTCGGTGGAGGCCAGGTTGACCACCACCACCCGCTGGACGTCCTGCGCCGACCTGAATCGGCCCAGGTCGGCGCGCAGGTGCGACACCCGCTCGCGCAGCGGCCCGATCGGCACCACGTTCGCCCCGGTGGCGTTGCGGCAGTACGCCGGGTCAGCCACGGCCGGCCAGGGCTGGATCTGCCCCAGCGGCCCCGCGACGGTGTCCAGGTGGGCTGGCTCCACCACGCGGTGCACGTGTGCCGCCTTGGCCAGGTCGTCCGGAGCCAGGTCCCAGCCCCCGAAGACCATCGACTCGTACGACACCAGATCGGTGCGGTGCGCCAGGGGTAGTCCCGACATGTCCGTCATGCCCAATCGCAACAACTCCACCCCGGCTATCGCCGTGGTCGCGACCGCTCCACCCAGTCCGACCACCGCGACCCCGATGCGCTCCTCAGTCATACCGCCTCCTGATTCGACCCGCGCGTCCGACCCGAGCCGCCGCGTACCCGTCCAGCCGCCGACCAGTCATCGGTCTTCGTCAACGTCCAGGCGGCGCACCGATCGGTCAATTTCCCAGCTCAGAGGCCCTGCGTTAGGACAAGAATGCAAAAGGGTGCGACGCGTTGTCGGGTACCGGCGGGGAGGTCTGCTCGTGAAGGTGCTGATCGCGGGTGGGGCAGGATTCATCGGGAGTACTGTCGCGTCCGCCCTGATCGACGCAGGCCACACACCTGTGGTGCTGGACAGCCTGGTCACCGGTCGTCGTGAGTTCTGCCGGGGGCGGTCCTTCCACCTCGCCGACATCGCGGACGCGGACGGGGTGGACCGGCTGTTGACGCGGCATCCGGACATCGATGCGGTAGTTCATTGCGCGGCCCTCATCGCGGTACCGGACTCGGTGGCCCGGCCGGTGGACTACTACCGGGCGAACGTCTCCGCCACCCTGGAGTTCGTCGACCGACTGCTCGCGCATGGCGTACACCGGTTGATCTTCAGCTCGTCCGCGGCCATCTACCGGCCGGACGCGGATCTCGGTGTCGACGAGGTGTCGCCACTGCACGCCACCAGCCCGTACGCGCAGACGAAGCTGGTGGTGGAACGGATGCTCGCCGACATCGCGGCCAGTAGCCCACTGAGAGTGCTGTCCCTGCGTTACTTCAATCCAATCGGCGCGGACCCGGCCCTGCGCACCGGGCTCCAGGTCGCCGCGCCGACGCACGCTCTGGGCCGGTTGATGCAGGCGCACCAGGCCGGCGTGCCGTTTTCGGTGAACGGTCTGGACTGGCCCACACGCGACGGTTCGGGGCTGCGTGACTACGTCCACGTCTGGGACCTGGCCGACGCCCACCTTCGGGCGCTGGCCCGATTCGATGACATCTTCGCCGTCGGTGGCGCTTCGCACACCGCCCTCAACCTGGGCAGTGGCACCGGCACGACGGTGTTGGAACTGGTCGCGGCGTTCAACGCGGTGGTGGACCGTCCGGTTCTGGTCCGCGAGGCACCTCGGCGCCCCGGAGACACCGCTGGCGGCTTCACCCGTAGCCGGCGGGCCTGGGAGGTGCTGGGCTGGAGGGCGAAGCGCGACCTGTTCACCGGGATCGCCGACTCCCTGGCCTGGCACGACCGGCGCGGTCAGGTGCTAGCGGACCTGGCGGCACGCCGTCGGCAGCTGGCCGGCTGACTCGACGACCGGGTCAGCCCGCTTGCCCACCGAAGCGCGCCCGGATGTCGCTCGGGTAGGACCCCTTCTGCCAGATCACCCAGAACCGGCCCGTCGGGCTGGACGCCGGCTGCGCGTAGCGTCCGTCGGGAGCGAGGATCTCGGCCGCACCGAAGGCGCCGTCCTGCCCGATCGTCCTGGCGTGCACTCGACTGGTCGAGAAGTCAGGGCTGGGCGCTTGCCAGGTGATGAGGCCGTCGCCGTCGTCGTCCACTGTGACCTTCGGCCAGTCGCCGGCACCGAGCCTGGTGACCGCGCCGAGGGCGCCGGTGCTGGAGATCGAGCGGGCGAAGACCTGCGTGCCGTCGGAGGTCCAGCGGCCCCAGGTCAGCACCGCGTCACCGTCGAGGTCGCCGGCGAGTTCGTCGAAGAAGGTCAGCTCGTGGGCGGCCGGCGACACGCTGATGACGGTGCCCAACGTGTCGGTGTGGCTGTAGTGCCGCACGCGCAGGCGAGGCGGCTCACCCGCCTTCGACCACCGGTAGCTGATCACCGCGTCCCCGTCCCGATCCACTGCTACCGAAACGCTGGCGTACCTGACGTCGGTGGCCACCCCGGCGATGGCGCGCAGGGCGGAGACCCCCTCCGGGCGGACCCGGCGCGCTACGACCCGCTCGTAGTTCTCCGTCCAGGCGACGAGGGCGGTTCCGGTGCGGTCGACGGCCACGACCGGCTGATCCGGACCGACGCCCAGGGTCAGCTCCGGGCCGAGCGAGCTGTCCGCGCCGAAGTAACGGGCTTTCGTCGTGTACGCGCCGTCACGGGACTCCGTCCAGGTGACAAGCGCCAGACCCGAGGGGTCGACAGCCACAGCCGGACTCGTCGCGCTCCACGTCGCGATAGTGCGCAGCGGGCCTAGTTCGCCTGTGGCAGACACCCGGCGGCCCGCCACGAGACCGTCTTGCGTCCACACGACAGCGGAGTCGCCGTCGTCGTCGGAGGCGACCTTGGGCCAGGACGCGGACGCGCCGAGCGGCGAGAGCGTCTGGACCGGCCCCAGCACGCCGTCGACCGACGCGGTCTGCGCCTTCACCTGGTCGTAGCAGCCGCTCGCGTTGCTGTCGCAGCCAGCCCAGGCGAGCAGCGAGTCGCCCTGCCTGTCGACAGCGACGAAGGGCTGGTCCTGCCCGCTCCAACCGGCTTCCGACACCACCTGGATCGGGGACCACGTGGCCGCCCGCGCGGGTGCCGGAACGGCGACCAGGACGGCCAACGCGCCGACCACAACCGCAATGAGCTGTCGCATATGCCGTCGGGTCGCCGAGCTGCCCGCTCCGTACACCGTCACTCCCCGAATCGATGAACGTCCCTGATCCAGGGCATGATGCCATCGATTCGGCTGTACCGCAGCCGGACGTCGTCGGGGCGGTGAGAGCCTTGACCGTGAAGGCTGCTGACCAGTGTGGATCCGGGTCGCCCTGCCGCTGCGAGTCCATTCTGGCAAGCTGTCCCAGTGATGGTCGGTGATCTGTTGGACGACAGGTATCAGGTCGAGAGCCGTCTCGGTACTGGTGGCATGTCGGCCGTCTGGCGGGCGCGGGACCGGGTCCTCGAACGCGCGGTGGCCGTCAAGGTCCTGGCCGGCGCGCAAGCTACCGCCCGAGGCGCACAGCAACGCATCCAGGCAGAGGCCAGGGCCGCGGCCGGCCTCTGGCACCCGCACGTGACGAGTGTGTACGACTATGGCGAGCACACCGACGCCGCCGGCCGCCAGGTCTCGTATGTGGTGATGGAACTGCTGCCCGGCCAGACCCTGTCCCAGCGACTTGCCGCCGGTCCGCTGCCGCCGGCCACCGCGATGCGGACGTGCGCGCAGGTCGCCGAGGCGCTCGCTGCCGCGCACGAACGTAAGCTGGTGCACCGGGACATCAAGCCGTCCAACGTGATGCTCACACCGGCCGGTGTGAAGGTTGTCGATTTCGGTATCGCCAGCACTGTCGGTCGGCCGGAGCTGGAGGCGGACGGACAGCTGTTGGGCACCGCGGCGTACCTCGCGCCCGAACGGCTCGCCGGTGGCACTGTCCTGCCTGCCTCCGACGTCTACGCGCTCGGACTGTTGCTGTACCGAACGCTGACCAATGAGCTGCCTTGGTCGGCGGAGACTCCCACGCAGATGTTGACCGCTCACGTGTACGTCGATCCGGCGCCACTGCCTGACATCGAGGGAGTGTCACCGGAGGTTCACCGCCTCCTCGACAGTTGCCTCGCCAGGGATCCCGCGGATCGGCCGGACGCCGCAGAGGTGGCCACGACCCTGCACGGTCTGGCCGATGACGCCGAACGGCGGGAGAAACAGGCGGCGCAGTCGCCATCCGTCTCGCCCGTGTCGGCCCCGACCACCGCCAGTCCCCCTCCCGGTCGGCGTCGCCGCATCCCCAACACCGTGTTGGTCCCCGTCCTCATCGTGACGGCGGGGACCATGTCGCTCCTGCTCCCCCAGTTCATGCCCGTCGATGGCAGATCGGGCGGGGTCGCCACGCGTGACGGTTCCACCCCACCCGACGCCGCCTTCGACGTTGCTGCCTCTGAGGCACCTGCTCCCCGGCAGACGTCCGCGGAGCCCGCGCCAGTCTCACGACCGAGCCGTACGGCGACCGCTCCGGCCGGGCCGGTCGAACCGATCGCCAGAGCTGGTTCCACGGCCGGCCCTGGCCCTACAACGTCACCCAGTGCCGAACAGCCGACGGGGCCGCCGAGTGCCGCGCCGGCGCCGCCCTCCCCGAGGCCAGGTACGCCCCTTCGGGCACTCGGCGGTGTGGTGACTGTGCTCTGCACCGGCGATCAGGCTCGCGTTGTCGACGTCGCGCCTGCCCCTGGCTACCGCGTCAAGGACTACAACGCCGGGCCGGTCAAGGAGATCCAGGTGGTGCTGCTGTCCGCGGGCAACAGGAGCGAGATCAAGGCACGGTGCGACGACGGCACGCCAGTGCCGAAGATAAAGGAGAGCCGTCAGTGAGCGGACGGCCCGCGCTCTGAGTGGGTCATAGTTCACCATTAGCCCCGAGCATGTCCGCTGGTCATGCTCCCGCACTGGGAACACCAAGGTCCCGACAGGGTCTGGTTCAGGGCAGCGCGGTGACGAATTCTGCTGGCGGAGTGCGGAGTTGGGTGTCCCTGCTTGGCGGCGTGCCGAACATGCGGCGGTATTCGCGGCTGAACTGGGAAGGGCTGTCGTAGCCGACGCTGAGGCCCACGCCGGTGATGTCTGAGGGGCGGCTGGCGAGCAGGAGCCGAGCTTCTTGCAGGCGGATGCGTTTTTGGAACTGGATGGGGCTCATTCCTGTGACGGTGTGAAAGTTACGGTGGAACGCTGAGACGCTCATGCCGGCGATCTCCGCCAGGTCTTCCACGCGAAAGGCGGTGGCGTAGTTCTCCCGGATCTGACGCACAGCGCGGTTGATGTGGGCCAGTCCGCTGTCGGCGAGACCGAGCTGACGGATGGCGACGCCCTGCTCGCCGCGCAGGAGATGCCAGAGGATTTCCCGCTTGACCATGGGAGCGAGGATCTTGCGGTCCGCGGGCTGCTCCAGCAGCCGCAACAGGCGCACGATGGCGTCCAGCAGTGACGGCGAGGCCGTGGAGACGGCAATGCCGGGTGATGCGGTGCGTGGGGTGACCGGCAGGTCTCGGGGGTCGGCTTCCAGGAGGAGCTCAGCAAGGGCTGAGGGAGCGAGAGTCATGCCGAAGCCGAGGGTGGGTTGCCCGGTGTCCAGGACATGGCCGGTGACGGGGAGGTCGGCGGAGGCGATCAGGTACTCACCGGGCCCATATTCGTAAAGGCGCTCGCCCAGGGCGAGGCGTTTGCCGCCCTGGGCGATGACTGCGAGCACGGTCCCGGACATCCCGGCCGCCGACGCATTCGGATGGTTGAACTTGCACACCTTGATGCCCTCGATCGCGGTGCTCATGTCGGGCCGCGCATGCCGGTTGAGAAGCTCCCGCATTTCGTCCAGGGCAGACATGAAGCCATCCTTGCACAAAACTCCACGCGGGTCGCTGACCCGGCAGGATTGGGCAGACATTCAGAGGTTCTGTCCTCCCGAGACCTCGATGTCCTGGGCGGTGATCCACCGGCCTTCCTCGGAGACCAACATGGCAATGACCATGCCGATGTCGTCGGGCTCACCGACGCGGCCGAGAGTGAAGGTCTTCGCCAGCTCCGGGATGATCTGCGGGTTCTTGCCGAACGCGTCGTCGGCGAAGCGGGTGACGGTGGCTCCCGGTGCGACCGAGTTCACGCGGATGCCGCGGGGACCGAACTCCTTGGCCATGTAGCGGGTGAGCACTGCCACGGCGCCCTTGAGCGCCGCGTAGACCGAGTATCCCGGCGCGGTCACCTGGGGCAGCGTGGAGTTGCTGGTCAGGTTGATGATGGCGCCGCCGTCGGCGAGGAGCGGCAGCAGGGCCTGGGTGAGGAAGAAGGGCCCCTTGAACAGGCCGTCCGTGAGCCGGTCGAATTCCTCCTCGCGGGTGTCCTCGATCATCGCCATGCCGGCGAATCCGGCGTTGTTGACCAGGTGGTCGAAGGAGTGCCGCTGGAAGGTCTCGCGCAGCGCCTCGGCAACGGTCTCCCGGAAGATGGTGA
The DNA here is from genome assembly GCF_040649935.1 of Micromonospora sp. NPDC048842. Classification (NCBI taxonomy): domain Bacteria; kingdom Bacillati; phylum Actinomycetota; class Actinomycetes; order Micromonosporales; family Micromonosporaceae; genus Micromonospora; species Micromonospora sp. NPDC048842. The sequence goes on from NZ_JBEZGK010000001.1 coordinate 359,796, forward strand.
ATCCCGCCGTATCACCGAGATCCAGGTGCAGCGCCACGGCAACGCCACCCTGCTGCTCGATCCGCGCGACGGTGTCCTTGGCACCCTGTTCGTTGGAGCTGTAGGTCAGGATGACGCCGGCACCGCGCCGGGCGATCTGCAGGGCCGCGCTCTGGCCGATGCCGGAGCTTGCACCGGTGACGACGGCTACCTTCATGGTGTGCCTCCTAGGCCTGAGGATTCGTCGGAATCCGTGCGAAGTGTGTCCCTTCCAGAAGACCGCTGCGCCGGGCCCGCGAAAAGAACGATCCTCTTCGCCTCATGCCCAATCCTCTTGAATGGCCGGGGCATGGACCGTGTCAACGTGCTCGCCGCCCAGGGGTGCGTCGGCCATTGCGTCTGCCCCGCTCGCCGCCGCGCTGTGTCTGCACGAGGGCAGGATCGTGCAAGGATCCGCCAGGATGCCCCTAGCAGCCCTTCCGGCGTGACGGTTGACTTGCCCCAAAGCCATTTCGGTGAGGCACGAGTGAGGCAGCCGACCATGACCGACACCGCGGACAGAAGCTACGACGTGAGCGCGGTCAGGGGCGCTCTGGCAATCGGCCCGGGCTCGCCGCGCGAGGCACGCACCATCGACATCACCACCCTGGGCCGGCGCACCGGCCGCCCGAGGCGCATCGAGATCTGGTTCCACCATGTCGACGGCCGCTGGTACCTCAGCGGGATGCCGGTGCCCCGAAGCTGGCACGCCAACCTGTCGGCGCACCCGCACTTCACCTTCCACCTCAAGAACGGCGTCCGGGCAGACCTCCCGGCCACCGCAGTGCCGGTCAAGGATCCCGCGGTACGCCACCGCGTACTGTCGGCGGTCGTCGCCCTGCAGGACGAGCCCGGTTTGCGTATGCGCGTCACCCAACGCCAGCGCCTGGAGGACTGGCTCAGGCACAGCCCGCTAATCGAGATCATTTTCGACGACGAACGGCTACGCCCCCGGCGGTGATCGACAGCGGGGCACTCTGGCAGCACTGCGGGTCGGTCGGACCTGGACACCCGCCCATACTGTTCCGTCTATGGGTGACCTGAGGGCGGACTTTGCCGAATGTGGCGTGTTCTTTCGAGACACCAGCCTGCCGAGCGCGGTGCTGGCGAAGTACCGACCCGGCTTGTTTCTTCGGGAGCCGACGTTCTGCGACGCCTCGGGGCGACCGGGTGGTTTCGTCGCCCGGCATCGTTATCTGATTTTTTCCGCGAATGCGCGGACGCTTCCGCTGATGCTTGCCGATTGGGGCCTGTGTCTGTGGCCGAGGGACCGGCTGTTCAAGATTCTCGACAGGGTGACCGACGGCGTCCGTACACAGATCACCCTGCTGGAGGTCCCGGACCGCCATATCGCGGTGTTCTCGGACGAGGAGCCTAACGGCATCGAGGCCGCGTACGCCGCGCATGGTCGGGAGCTGTTCGACCAGCTTCGGCTAGCAGCTGTGGTACCCGAGTTGGACACCGACCGGTGGCGAGAGCGGCTGGTGTACCCGGTGGGTGTCGACGACGAAGCCGGCTACTTCCCGCTCTACAAACCGGTGGAGTACACCGACGGCGCACCCCTTGCTCAAATGGCGTACGCGGTTCGGTATCAGGCGCAGCGTCTGCTGGAGGCCGGTGCGCTCGGCGATGCGCGGGCGCAGCTTCGTTCGAGCATCGAGCCGCTGCGGCCGTTCGCCTCCCGGTTGCCTGAGGCGCTGGCGGGTCTGCTGGCGGTGCGCGCGGAGCTGCACGCGCAGGTGGGCGACGGCAACGCGGCAGAGGCTGACCTGCACGAGGCGTTCAGGTTGTGCCAGCAACTCGACAACGATCGGCTACCGGTAGCTGCCATCCTGTCCCGCCTTGGTCATCTCTATCAAAGTGCCGGCGAACTCGACGCTGCTGAGAAGCACTACCTGCATGCGCTGGCGATCAAACGACGAGTGGCTGGGGATCGCAGCGCGGAGGTGGTCCCGACGCTCATGTCTGTCGCCGTCCTGCACGAGCAGCGCGGCGAGTACGCGCGGGCGCAGGAACTGCTCGACGACGCACGCGCCATCACCCGGGAACTGGGTCGGGACGACGACCCGGTGATGCTGAGCAACCTTGCGCGGCTGCAGCAGGCGCAGGGCCGATTTGACGACGCATGGCACAACTATCGGGCTGCCCTGGCGGCAACCCGTCCCTCGGCGATCGGGGGGCACCAACACACAGCGCTCTTGGGCAATCTGGCCGAGCTGCACGCGGCGCACGGCGACGCGGACGAGGCCCTGCGGCTGCTGACCGAGGTACTCGACCGGCAGCGCGAGATGTTCGCCGAGCTCAGCGCCTACGGCTCGCAGGAGCAGCTTGTGCAGCTGCTGAGGGCGTCACGGGTCCGCGTCGGGCAGTACGTCGCGCTGGTGATGTCACGGTTCACGGACTCACCGGAGTGTGTCCGCCGGCTGGCGGATCTGGTGGTGGACCGCAAAGGGCTGGGGATTGACTCGTTCGCGCAGCGGCGTGCCGCGGCCGCTGCGGATCCTGGTCTGCGGGCGCGACTCGATCAGTTGGCTCAGCTACGCCGGTGGGTAGCTGAGCAGCAGCTCGCAGGCCCCGGCCAGAGCAACGAGGCGGGCTTCCACCGAGAGCTACGTCGGGCTCGCCAGGAGTGTGAGGTGCTGGAGGCGGAACTGGCGCGGGACCTGCCGGGCTTCGATGCGGGCCGCCTTGGCCGACGAATGGACAGTGCGACGGTGGCGCGGGCGACGCCTGCCGGCGCGGCGTCGGTGGAGCTGCTGCGGTACGGCGACTTCGACTTCGCCGCCATTCGAAGCCGGGGCGAGCAGCAGTGGCGGCCGGCACGGTACCTCGCTGTCGTCCTGCTACCCGAGCGGCCCGATGAGCCGGTGCTGGTCGACCTGGGGGTGGCCGCGGCAGTGGACGAGCTTGTCGCGGCCGTGCGGGCCCAGGTCACCGGCCGACGCGACCAACCCATCGGGGCGCGGCAGCCGATCAGCCCTGAGGCTGCGCCCCCGGACGCGTCGCAGCGCCTCCGGGCAGTCGTGTTCGACCCGTTGTGCGCTGCGGTCGGCGGCACCCGCCGGTTGTTGATCGCACCGGACGGCGACCTGCTGCGGCTGCCATTCGAGATGCTGGCGACCACTGGGGGCCGACAGGTGATCGACGACTACACCATCTCCTACCTGACCGCGACCCGGGACCTGCTCCGGCTTGGCGCACCGGCCCGGCGGTCGTCTACGCCGCCGCTGGTGGTGGCCGGCCCCGACTACGACCTCGGTTCACCCGGCGGGCTGGGGAGGCCCCTGGCACCGCTGCCAGCCGCCGTCGAAGAGGGCAAACGCGTCGGCAGGCTGCTAGGTGTACTGCCCAGACTCGCCGGTGAGGCAACGAAGACGGCGGTTCAGGACACTCACGCACCGGTGGTCCTCCACATCGCCACGCACGGTTTCGCCCTCAAGCGCCAACCGCCCCTGGCACCGCACGAGATCGCCGTCGGCATGACCATCCGCCCGACTGGCCCGGATCAGATGTCGCTCGTGCTCAACGGTGTACTCGCAACTCCGGGCCCGTTGGTGGCCGCCGACGAAGACTTCGCCCGCATGGCCGGCAGCCGGTTGGCGAACCCGCTGTTGCGTTCCGCGCTCGCGATGGCCGGCGCGAACACATGGCTGAGCGGCGGCGAGCCACCCGACGGTGCCGGCAACGGCATCCTCACGGCATTGGAGGTGACCGACCTGGATCTGAACGGCACAGAGCTTGTGGTGCTGTCCGCGTGCGACACCGGTCTGGGCGAGGTGGAACCCGGCGAAGGCGTCTTCGGTCTACGCCGCTGTTTCGTGCTGGCCGGCGCCCGCACCCTCGTGATGAGTCTGTGGAAGGTCCCGGACGAGCAGACGGCGCAGCTCATGACGGACTTCTATCAGCTTCTGAGAGAGGGGCAGCCCCGCGCCGAGGCGCTGCGCCAGGCACAGTTGCGCACCCGCGAGCGGCACCCCGAGCCCCGTTACTGGGCGGCGTTCGTCTGCCAGGGCGACGACGGTACCCTGTCTACACTGGCCTCACCCGCACCGGATCTGGAGCCTGAGCGTTGACCGACCGCGGCGCATTCCCGATCGACGACTTCTGTCCCGAGTGTGAGCTCACCCGTGGCAGACACGAAACGTGGTGCTCCGCCCACTACGCAGGCGATGCCGGCATGCCGCCCGAGGGCGACTCCGGTCCTGCGGCGCCGGTGCGCGCCGATCCGCCGCCTGCCGACACCGAGTAGGCCCGCCATGTCGAACGGACCGCGCTGGCTGGTGCGCTACCCCCTGGGCACGACCGACGCGTTCCGATCCATGGGCACCGTCGCCGCGCCGCTACTGGCCGGATTCGCCCTCGCCACGCTCGCCGTGCTGCTCACTAGCGACGTGAAAGTGCGCCTCGCCGGACCTGCTACGTTCGCGCTCGCCCTCGCCGCGGCCATGTTCGTCTTCTGTGTGCAGTTCACCGTCGCCGGGCTGCTGTATTCCGCCTCCCCCGCCGAACGCTCCGGCTGGCAGCCCAGCGCCGACGACACGGACGTGGCGGAGCGGATGCGGCAAGTGCAGCGCAGGGACTACCTCCTACAGGGCAAGTACCTCTTCCGCGCCCGCCTGACCTACGACGTGGGAATCGTCAGCCTGCTCGCCGCGCTCTTGGCCTTGGTCACCCCCCAAGACTGGCTGTCCTGGCGCGGCGCCGCGTTCGCGGTGGTCGCGGCAGCCCTGACGGTCGAGCTCGTCTGGGTGATCGCCGGCCGCACCCGATACGCACCTGGCTGGCTTCTCCCCTCCTACCGCCACACCCGCCAGTAGTTCTTTCTGCGATCGATGACGGCAAGAATCGGCTGACGCTCCCACCTGGCACCGACCGGAGTTTGGCGTCCAGCCGTGTCCAGCCATGTCCAGTCGCGTCCAACATCCCACTCGCCGTCCCCTCTCGATTGCGAGGATTGCCGTCCGGTCCGGGCCGTCCGACTCCTGACCCGGCCGACCAGTCCCCCTCGTGATGGGAGCGGTGAATGTCAGAACCTGTTGTCAGCCACCCGCGTACGAAAAGACCCAGCAGCAGGTCCCTGCTCGCGATGGCACTCGCCGTCGTGGCGTCGGTGGCCTTCGTCCCGACGGCCGCGGCGGCCGGGCCGGTAGACCGACCGGCCCAACCCGGGGGCGCGGCGAATCCGGCCCACACCGATGGCCGGGCTGCCCTGGCTCCCGTCGGCGGGTACCGGGCGGACAGGGCTGCGGACATGGCCGAGGCGATCGCCGAGCAGCGGGGCATCAGCCGCGATGCCGCCGAGAAGCTGCTCAGTGCCGAGAACGCCAACGTGCGAGTCGCCAACCAGTTGACCACTGAGCTGGGTGCCAGTTCGGGCGGCGCTTACCTGTCCGATGGCACCCTCGTCGTCACTGTCACCGACGCCGCGGCTGCCGCGAAGGTGACCGCCGCTGGCGCGAAGGCGCGCATCGTCGCTCGTGGCGAACGGCAACTCCAGTCCATCCAGCGGGCGCTGGAGGCTGCGCCGAGTGAGCCGAACACGACCTGGGGGGTGGACCCGGCGACCAACCAGGTGGTGGTGAGCCTGCCGGCGTCGGGGGTGAAGAACGCCGTGCAACGCTCCATGGCGCGCAAGTTCGGCGCGGCGGTGCGGTTCGAGACCAGCGCCGGCCAGATTCAGCCGAACGTCGGGATCTCCAGTGGGGACTCGTTGGGCGGCTGCTCGGTCGGGTTCACCGCCACCGACTACACCTTCAACTACGTCATCACGGCCGGCCACTGCACTCAGGGCTACCCGCACTGGACACTGCCCAACGGGCAGGACGTCGGGCCGTCGCTGGAGAGCAACTATCCGGAGAACGACTACGGCCTCATCTGGATGAACGGTTCGTCGGTCTGGGCGACCGGCGTCATCAACCTGTGGAACAACACAAGCCGCAGCATCCACGGTTGGGCGACGGCCGTGAGTGGGCTGTCGGTCTGCAACTCGGGCAGGACCACCGGATTCAGGTGCGGCTCCGTGCTCAAGACAAACGTGACGGTCAACGGCGCCGGCGGCACCGTACGGCAGATGGTCGAGACCAACATCTGCACCCTCGGCGGCGACAGCGGTGGGCCGCTGTTCGCCACCAACACCGCCTACGGGTTGAACTCGCACGCCAACCGGAACGGCAGCCAGTGCAACTCGACGCCGCGCACCTGGCATCAGCCGGTGGGAGAGGCGATCAACGCGTACCAGGTCGTCATCTACGGCGCGCCGTGACGAGCGGCGACGAGCGAAGGAGACAGGGATGAGAACCGCAATCACCAGAGCCGTACGCCTCACCGCCGCGGCCGTCATGGCGACGGCGGTGGCCCTGACCGTGGCCGTCGGCCCCGCTCAGGCGGACCTCTGGCAGCACACCGACGGATTCGAGGGGAATCCGGCAGCGGTATGGGAGTTCCATCGCTCCGGGGCCGGGAGCGGAGCCTTCGAGTTGGGCACGGGAACGGCCCGGTCTGGTTCGAACAACGCCATTCTCACGACCTCGACCGGTGGTTGGTCCGGGGTGGGCAAGCTGCTCACAGTGGGGCCTCGTACCGCCGGGCACTCCACCACCTGTGGCGGCGGGTTCTTCGTCCGGGCGGTCAGCGGGCCGGCGGTGCTCAACATCGAGGTGATCGATCCGGCGAGCTGGACCTACCTCGCGCTGCGCACCGTCCGGATCACCGACACCACGTGGCGGCGGCATGACGTGGCCAGCTACGCGAACGGTCCAAACAAGGTGTTCGTCCGCGTCTCCCTGCTCGGTGGCAGCGGTGCGGTGCGGGTGGACGACTTTGCCTTCCAGTGCACCTTCTTCCGCGCCTGAACAGGTCGACCACAGCGGGGCCGGCGCTCTTGGCGCCGGCCCCGCACTGCCGGCCCGCCCGGTCGTCGTGGGCAGCGACGGCCGGTCGACGTTCGCTTCACGCTTCGCCAGGGCGGTATCGATGAAGCAGACACGTGACCAGGTCCCCCCACCGGGATGGACGACGGATCATCTGCTACGGTAGCCGTGTTGCAGTTTTGATTTCCGTAGACGTTTTCCAGCGCCTGATGGGTCATCTGAACCCACCCAGGCGCTTCTTCGTTTTTCGTGTCGTTTCGACGCGGGTGATCAACGCGGCGGCGTAAGGGTCCGCACAGTGCGGTCTCCAACAGCCTGCGAGGAGCAGACATGACTACAGGTACCGTGAAGTGGTTCAACGCCGACAAGGGCTTCGGCTTCATCAGCCCGGACGACGGCGGCGCCGACGTCTTCGCCCACTTCTCCGCGATCTCGGCGAGCGGCTTCCGCAGCCTCGACGAGAACCAGAAGGTGGAGTTCGACATCACCCAGGGCCAGAAGGGCCCGCAGGCGGAGAACATCCGCCCGCTCTGATCCACCCTGCGAACGGCGGCCCGACTGATTCAGCGGGCCGCCGTTTGGCGTTTCATGCGCCCACCACAGCATTTCAAATCGTCTGATCGGCAGGGGTCCGGTCAGGTCGGTGGACCTACCCGTACGGTCGCCTCCCAGCGTTGATCTTGCCGTCTGACTGGTTGTCGGATCCCGCCGCGCAGGCTTGGCCCTGCCGGGTGGTGCGCGTCGGATGACGGTGGTTCGTCGGCCATCCCCAAGCTGCCCGGAGTCCAGGGGCGGCCGGCCTGGTTACCGGAGTCGGATCCGGTCTGGAGCGGGAGGTACACCCGCCGGAGGCAATCGCATTCATCAGGCGCGCGCAGGGCGAATCGGCTGGCGCAGGCAGAGCAGGATGGACGCATGGGAGAGGCACAAGATCGAGCGGTTGCCATCGTCCAACGTGCCGCTGGAAACACCGTGGCACCTGCGGCTCCATCGTGGAGGAATCGGTGTCGCTGGTCTACCGACCAACGTGCGGTTCCGGCCGTCGGTGGTGGTGACGGTGAAAATGAATTTCGTCGAAGCGGTTGAACGTGGCCAGCAACACCTTTCCGCCGAGGAAAAGGATGAGTTGCACGACGCGCAGAACACAAGAGGCGTGCCTGAACCGCGGTTCCCGACGAACTACCGCCTTACGGACTTGGGACAGACCATCGCTCACCTCCTTGGTCGGGCTTCGCCATGTTCGCGGCCGTCATCGCCAACATCGCATTCCTCGATGGTTACCACGTGCAGGGCTGGGGTTCGCCGACGGGAGCGCTGGGTCTGCTCGGGTTCATGGCGGCCGCCGCCGTCACCGAGGAACTGCTGTTCCGGGGTGTGCTGTTCCGCATTGTCGAGGAGCGTACGGGCACCTGGATCGCTCTCGCCCTGACCGGCGTGGTGTTCGGCGCGATCCACCTGGCGAACTCGGACGCCACACTGTGGGGGGCGACCGCCATCGCCATCGAGGCCGGGTTCATGCTGGCCGCCTGCTACGCCGCCACCCGGAACCTGTGGGTCCCGATCGGCCTGCACTTCGGCTGGAACTTCGCCGCCGGCGGCATCTTCAGCGTCGTGGTCTCGGGCAACGGCGAGTCGAAGGGCCTGCTCGATGCTTCGACGTCGGGCCCGGTCGCGCTGAGCGGTGGCGACTTCGGGCCGGAGGGCAGCCTGTACGCGGTGCTGGCCGGCGTGGTGCTGACCGTGGTGTTCCTGTGGCTGGCCAAGCGCCGCGGGCACATCATCCCGCGCCGCCGCCGCACGGCGCAGGCCCCGGCAACCGCTACAGTCACCCAGTGATCAAGCTCCGGAGGCTCCCGGATCTGTGGCAGCAGTGGCCGATCACGGTCCGGGACCTCCCGATCGCCCTGGCCCTCGCCCTCGCGACGGTGGTCCCGGCCCTGGAGCGGCAGGGTACGCAGCTCGGCGACCTTCCGGACCGCCCGTACGACGCGCTGACCATCGGTGTCGTCGCCCTGGAGTGCCTGCCGCTCGCCGTGCGGCGTCGGTGGCCGGCCGTCTGCCTCACGCTCGTGTCGCTCGGCTTCGCGATCGACCAGCTCCGCGGCTACCACACCATCGCGGGTACGGGGCTGGCCATCGCGCTCATCAGCGCCGGCGCCCACCTGGAACGGCACCGCTGGTCCGTCGTGGGTCTCGCCTCGGCGGCGTACGTGCCCCTGGCGATCTCCCTCGACCGGCTCGGTTCGGGTGAGGGCGTTGCGGGGTTCACCACCTTCTACCTGCTGCTGGCGCTCGCGTGGGGCATCGGGGCGTGGCTGCGCCAGAACCGGGCCACCGAGGCCGAACGCCGCCGCCACGTCGAGGAGGCCACCCGTACTGCGGAGCGCACGCGCATCGCCCGGGAGCTGCACGACGTCGTCACCCACCACGTGACGGCGATGGTCGTGCAGGCCGAGGCGGCGCGTTACCTGACGGGCGCCCCGGACAAGCTCGACCAGACCCTGACAGCGATCACCGGGACCGGCCGCCGGGCCATTGGCGACCTCCGGCAGCTGCTCGACCTGCTCAACCCGGATCACAACAGCACAGCCGATCCGCGTACGCCCTCCGTCGGCGACCTGGACGCCCTCGTCGACCATTCCCGGCAGGCCGGGCAGCCGGTCGAGTTCGTCCGGGAGGGCACACCGGCGGTGGCCACCGGCAGCGCCGAGGTGGTGGCGTACCGGGTGGTGCAGGAGGCGCTGACGAACGCGCTGAAGTACGCGCACGGCAGCCGGACCAGGGTTCGCGTTCACCACGGGGAAGGAGAGACGACCGTGGAGATCAGCACCGACGGCTCCGGGGGTGACAGCGCATCCCCGGGCGGCAGCGGGCGCGGCCTCGCCGGGCTCCGGGAGCGGGTCACAGTCCTCGGTGGCGACTTCAGCGCCGGTGCGCAGGCCGGCGGCGGCTTCCTTGTGCGGGCCCGGATCCCGGCTGGGAACCCGTCGTGACCGCGCCGGTCCGGGTGCTCGTCTGCGACGATCAGGAGCTGATCCGCGCCGGATTCGCCACGATCATCGACGCCCAGCCCGATATGGAGATCGTCGGCGAGTGCGGCGACGGACGCGCGGCAGTCGACCTGGCCCTTCGGCTCCGGCCGGACGTGGTGGTGATGGACATCCGGATGCCGGTGCTCGACGGCATCGAGGCGACCCGCCTGCTGGCCGGTGCCGGGGTTCCCGTGCCGGTGAAGGTCCTCGTGGTGACGACGTTCAACCTCGACGAGTACGTCTACGAGGCTCTGCGCGCGGGTGCCAGCGGCTTCCTGCTCAAGGACGCCCCACCTGCGCAGCTGCTTCACGGCATCCGCACGGTAGCGACGGGCGCCGCGCTGCTGGCCCCGGAGGTGACCCGGCAACTGGTGGGCAGGTACGCGGCCCGCATCCGCCCGGCCGAGGGTGACCCGGACGGCGGCGCGCTGACCCCGCGCGAGCTGGAGGTGCTCCGGCTCATGGCGGAGGGCCTCTCCAACAGCGAGATCGCCGCGGCCCTGGTGATCAGCCAGGAGACGGTCAAGACGTACGTGTCCCGCATCCTCAGCAAGCTCGACCTGCGCGACCGGGTGCAGGCCGTGGTGTACGCGTACCGCCGGGGCCTGGTGACCTGAGCGGCCCGCACGTCCGCCATCGGAGCCCAGGGAAGGGATGTTCTGGTACTACAAACCTAGATCAGGCATTCATCACCGGTCTCACTGCCTGCCAGCTGGTGTTGCCGGGAAGGTGGGCGCAGCAAAGAAGTAGCCTGATCGCCCGGAGCGACACCCCGCGCTCCTGAGGGGTACCAGCAGTACGCGCCTCGACAGAGACTCGCAGCGCCGCCACGGCTGTGGTGAGGTGCAGGCAGGTCAGCATCACGTCACCGGAGGACATCATCTTCACCGTCAACGCCATCGCCGCGCCCTCGGCCACCGAACCGCTCGTGCGCACCACTATCGAACGGCGAGACCTGGGCCCGCACGATGTTCTCATCGAAATCCGCTACGCCGGCATCTGCCACTCCGACATCCACACAGTGCGCGGTGACTGGGGCAGCGTTCCCTACCCGCTCACCGTCGGCCACGAGATCGTCGGCCGGATCACCGAGGTCGGCGCCGACGTCACCCGTCACGCGGTCGGCGACCGCGCCGGTGTTGGCTGCATGGTCAACTCGTGTCGCGAGTGCGAGAACTGCCGCACCGGCAACGAGCAGTACTGCCTCAAGGGCAACACCCAGACGTACGCCGGCGTCGACCGGGACGGCACCGTGACCCAGGGCGGGTACTCGACCCACGTCGTCGTGAACGAGGACTTCGTGCTGCGGGTGCCGGAAAGCATCCCCTACGAGGCGGCCGCGCCGATGCTGTGCGCGGGCATCACCACGTACTCCCCGTTGGCGCACTGGAACGCCGGCCCCGGCAAGAAGGTCGCCGTGGTGGGCCTGGGTGGTCTGGGCCACATGGCCGTCAAGATCGCCGCAGCGATGGGCGCCGAGGTGACAGTGCTGTCACAGACGCTGGGCAAGAAGGACGACGGCCTGCGTTTCGGAGCCGAGCACTACTACGCCACCAAGGACCCGGCGACGTTCGAGGTGCTCAAGAACAACTTCGACCTGATCATCAACACGGTCAGCGCACCGATCGACATGGCCAGCTACCTCGGTCTGCTGCGTCTGGACGGCACGCTTGTCAGCGTGGGTGCCCCGCCTGAGCCGCTACCGGTGCCCGTCTTCGCGTTGTTCGGCAATCGACGTTCGTTCGCCGGCTCCAGCATTGGCAGCATCGCCGAGACGCAGGAGATGCTGGACTTCTGCGCCGAGCGCGGCATCGCTCCCGAGGTTGAAGTCATCGGCGCCGAGGCAGTCAACGACGCGTACGAACGGGTCCTCGCCTCGGACGTGCGGTACCGGTTCGTCATCGACATCGACACCCTGCGCTGATCTTCTCCCGGGTGCCAGGGTCCGCCGAACGGCGGGCCCTGGCACGCAGCCGGACCGGGGCGACCGGTGGCGAGGATGCCGATTGGCCGCCAAGGCGCAGAGCGCGCATCGGCGGCCCACCGTCTCAGCCGTTGTCGATCAGGCTGGCGATCTCGTTGTAGATCAGGTGCGCCTTCGCGCCCTGGTTCGACGGACAACCGCCGAGGTGGTGCAGGGCGATCACACGGTGGCTGGCGTTCAGCACTGGTGAACCCGAGTTGCCGCCGGAGGTGTCGCAGCTGTAACTGATGTTCCAGGTGTTGTAGTTCGCGTTCCGGACGGCGCAGGTCGCGCCGTTCTGGGTGTCCTCGTAGATCGACAGCCGCTTCGCACTGCCGTCGCCGTGCCCGGGGACATAGATCCGGGTGCCGTTGCTGGTGGCGGTGGTTGCCAGGTACAGCGTGCCGAATCCCTGGATGGCGGCGAAGTTGTTGACCGAGAACAGTGCGTAGTCCAGCTGGTTGGAGCCGCCGCTGCTCACCCTGTAGAGGGTGGCACCGCTGACCTTGGTGCCGGCGCCGGGATTCGCGCCGCCGCAGGTGGCGCACTGGTAGTTGAACTGCATCTCGCTGCCGCTCACGGCGGACTGCGTCGAGAAGCAGTGCTTGTTCGTCAGCATCCGGTTGGTGTCGCCGACCCGCCAGGTGGTGCACAGTCCACCGCCGCTGATCAGCAGCCGCGCCACCGCCCTGCCGCGGGCGTACTCGGTGGGGTGGCTGTTCTGGTAGCAGACCACGTCCCGGCGCGCGTCGGTGCTGCACACGGACTGGGCGGAGAAGTTGTGCGCGGCGATCTCCGTGCGGTCGTATCCGCGCCAGAACCGGTCGATGGTGGCGGCGCTGCCACGTGAGGGGCGGCTGCTGTGCAGTGTCACCACCGCGGTGTCGCCCTCCACCGACATCGCCCAGAAACCCGGCTGTCCGTCGGTGGTGTAGTCCGAACCCGTCGCCCGGTTCAGGTGGCGGTCGTACCGGTAGCTCTCCTTGCCGTCGCGGCTCGACACGGTGACGTGGTCGCCTTCGGCCAGCCGCAGTGCGCTGAAGTGCACCTTGACGTAGGTGGCACCGGGGTGCTGGATGATCTGTGTTCCGCCGTTGGTGGCGTAGGACAGGGAGCTGTCGACGGTGCGGAGTTCACCGATCGTGGTCACACCCTCCGCCGAGAACTGGTTCGATTCCGGTGCCCGCTCGGATTGTGGCGCGAGAGGGGCAACCGAGTACGCCTCGGCGGCGGGTACCGACAGTAGGCTCAGCCCGAGTGTGCAGGCGGCGAGCGCGACCGCCCCCGTTCGTAAGCGGCGCAGGGAATGTTTCATCTGTCGCTCCTTCTCAGGAATCAGCACCGAGACGTGCCTTCAGCCTTCCTACCTGAGTTCACGCAAGACATGTAATCCCATCTATGTCATAGCTACCCGCTGCGCCGCTTCATCCGCCTCATTTCCGTGGGATGCGCCCCGATGTGCGGCAAATGACCTACCTGCTCACCGCCCGGGCAACGTTGGTCGGCGTCGATCTGATGTCCGGCGCACTCTGCGCCCTACCCGAGGGCGTCGACGAGGTCCCAGCCGCTCAACGCCACCATGACCGCGAACACCTGGATCGGCGCCGGCAACCCAGGCAGGTCGGCATGGGAGACATCGCTGTGCAGGTATTTGCGGCGGATGGAACCGGCCGGTCTGCCGTCGACGATGAGCCGTTCCTCCAGCCGGAAGATCGACGCGCGCTCGAACGCGTAGAGCTCCTTCGAGAACGCCTGCGCGCGTTCCTCGTTGCACTCCACGAACGCCGCCCGCACCCCGTCTCACGCAACGCGGCGTACGCCTTCACGACGGTGTTCTGGTTGACGCTGAGGTTGTCTGCGAGCTGCCGGACCGGTGGCAGGCGCCGACTCGACGGACAGCTTGCTCATCGCCCGAGCCTACGTCGCCCGATCACCCAGGCCAGTCGCCGTCATCCGGCGCAGATTGGGCCACGAGCACGGTCGTGATCAGCGCGGCGGCCACCGCCAGGCTCAGAGCTAGTAGCGCTCCGGTAAGGCGGTGGTGGAAGTCCGGGCTACGGGCGAGCGGTTGCCGAGAAGGCCTGCTCCCGCAGGTGAACATTGCACAAACGACGGAATGTCAAGTGGATGTCCGGGGCACTACCTGTGCAGACACTGAAGACGACGTGCGAGGTGTGTGATGACCGAACCCGCAGCCAGTGGCGGTCTCGTTGACCCGGAGATCGCCTTGCAACGCCAGGTCGAGACGCTGAAACAACGATTCCCGGATGCCGAGGAGAGCGAGATCTCCGCCCTCGTGCACGAAACGCACCAGCGCCTCAAGGACGGGGCGAGCATCGACTCGCACCTGGTCGCCCTGACCGAGAAGCAGGTGACGGAGGAACTGCGCAGCGACGGTGGGACCGTTCACATCCGTAGCGACGACACGGCCTGAGCACAGACACGAGTGTGCCCGGCCGGTGGCGTTTCGCAGGCGTTCGACGTTCCCACGGGTCGCTGTGGTGGTGGACACGATGCCGTTGCTCACGGCCAGGTGCGACGTAGCGTTGAGGGCTGCCCAGGGCGGCCCGCGTGCCGCGCGCCTGGTTGACGCCGATCCGCAAGACGAAAAGGTGAACGCCGGGTGCCCGTGACGAGTGAACCCCAGGTGGTCGCGCTACCGCCGTCAGCTGTCGCACCGACGATCCCTGCGGTGTTCCGATCCGCCTCCGCCCCGGCCCGCCGCACGCTTGTCGACATTCTCGACGACTCCGTGCGCGCGCACGCCGACGCGGGTGCGCTCGACAGCGGTGCCACCACATTGACGTACCGCGAACTGGCCGATGAGGTCGAGGCCGTACGGAGGTCGCTCGCCGGGCACGGCATCGGTGTCGGCGACCGGGTGGGCGTCCGGATCTCCTCCGGTACGGCAGAGCTGTACCTGGCGATCCTCGGCGTTCTCGCGGCGGGCGCGGCCTACGTGCCGGTGGACGCGGACGATCCCGAGGAACGCGCCGAGCTCGTCTTCACCGAGGCGGGGGTCGTGGCGGTCCTCGGTGACGGGCTGGCGGTGTCGCTGCGTCGTACCCCCGCGGGTCGGACCGCTCGGCCCGGCCCGGACGACGACGCCTGGGTCATCTTCACCTCCGGCTCGACGGGCACCCCGAAGGGTGTGGCGGTCAGCCACGGCGCGGCGGCGGCATTCGTGGACGCCGAGGCGCAGTTGTTCCTCGCCGACGAGGCGAGCGAGGCGATCGGCCCGCAGGATCGGGTCCTGGCCGGGCTGTCGGTGGCGTTCGACGCGTCCTGCGAGGAGATGTGGTTGGCGTGGCGGCACGGCGCGTGTCTGGTGCCGGCCGCGCGGTCGCTCGTCCGCAGCGGTGTCGACCTCGGTCCGTGGTTGGCCGAGCAGCGCATCTCGGTGGTGTCGACGGTGCCGACGCTGGCTGCGCTGTGGCCGGTCGAGGCGCTGGAGGAGGTGCGGCTGCTGATCTTTGGTGGGGAGGCCTGCCCGCCGGAGCTCGCGCAGCGCTTGGCCGTCGAGGGTCGCGAGGTCTGGAACACGTACGGACCGACCGAGGCGACTGTGGTCGCGTGCGCCGCGCGGATGACCGGCGAGGGGCCGGTCCGCATCGGGTTGCCGCTGGCCGGTTGGGCGCTCGCCGTGGTCGACGGATCCGGCGCTCCGGTAGCGATGGGTGAGACCGGCGAGCTGGTCATCGGCGGGGTGGGACTCGCCCGCTATCTGGATCCGGGCAAGGATGCCGAGAAGTTCGCGGCGCTGCCCGCGCTCGGCTGGGAGCGGGCGTACCGCAGCGGGGACATCGTCCGGGCGGAGCCCGAGGGGCTCCTGTTCGTCGGTCGCGGTGACGAGCAGGTGAAGCTCGGCGGACGCCGGATCGAGCTGGGTGAGATCGACGCCGCGCTGCAGGCTCTGCCCACAGTCGCCGGTGCGGCCGCGGCGGTGCAGCGCACCGCCGCGGGCAACCAACTGCTGGTGGGGTACGTGGTTCCGCACGACGGCGTCACCTTCGATGCGGCGACGGCGGCGCTGCGGATCCGTGAGCAGCTGCCGGCCGCGCTGGTGCCGCTGCTGGCCGTGGTGGATGCGCTGCCGACCCGGACATCCGGCAAGGTGGATCGGGCCGCGCTGCCCTGGCCGCTGGCCACCCCGGGCGACGCGGTGGTTGAGCTGACCGGGACGGAGGAGTGGCTCGCTGGCGGTTGGGCGGAGATCCTGGGTGTACGCCCCACCGAGGCGGACGCGGACTTCTTCACCTACGGCGGCGGCAGCCTGAACGCGGCGCAACTGGTGGCGTGGATCCGGCGCCGGCACCCGCGCGTCTCGGTGGCCGACATCTACCTCCACCCGAAACTGTCGCGGCTCGCGGCGGTGCTCGACGCACTCGACACCACTGCGGCGACGCGCCGTGAGGTCCGGCCGGTGCCGAGGCGCGCCGGGCTGATCCAGGCCGCGATGATGGTGCCGATGCTCGTGTTGGTCGGGCTGCGCTGGCTGACAGTCCTGGCCGCCCTCGGCAACGTCCTCGCCCTGTTCGCTCCCGCACCTTGGGCGCCGGCCGTTTCCTGGTGGTGGGTGGCGCTGGGCTGGCTTGTGCTGTTCAGCCCGCCGGGTCGGATAACCCTGGCCGCCGCGGGAGCGCGACTGCTGCTTCGTGGGGTACGCCCCGGCAGCTACCCCCGCGGTGGCGGCGTGCACCTGCGGCTGTGGGCCGCCGAACGCCTCGCCGAGCTGACCGGCGCCACCAGCGTCGCCGGAGCATCCTGGATGATCACTTACGCCCGGGCCCTCGGCGCGCAGATCGGGGCCGACGTCGACCTGCACTCCGCGCCGCCGGTGACCGGCCTGCTGAAGCTCGGCCGGGGCGCGGCGATCGAGCCGGAGGTCGATCTGTCCGGCCACTGGGTTGATGGCGATGTCGTCCGCATCGGCAGGGTTCGCGTCGGCGCCGACGCCCGGGTCGGTTCCCGCAGCACCCTGATGCCCGGCGCTCGGATCGGCAAGGGCGCCCGCGTCGCCGCGGGCTCGACGGTGGCCGGCGCCGTACCGGCCAACCAATACTGGGCCGGCTCACCGGCCGCAGCCGCAGTTGCCAAGGATTCGGACGGGTGGCCCGGGCAGCGTCCCTCTCGATCGCGGACGGGTGCACGCCTCTGGCCGCTCGCGTACGGGTTGACGGCCCAGTTGCTGGGGCTGGTTCCGGTCGTGGCCGCCCTGCCTGCGCTCGCCCTGCTCGGCTGGACGCTCGCCATCCGACCAACTGTCGGCGCGGTGCTGGCCGCCGTCGCGGTGGCGGCCGTCGCCTACGTCGTGGGCTACGCGCTGGTGGTGCTCGGGGCCGTCCGGGCGCTCAGCATCGGCCTGCGCGCCGGGTACCACCCGGTGCAGGGGCGGGTGGCGTGGCAGGTCTGGACGACCGAGCGGCTGATGGGGATGGCCCGGGTGGGGCTGTTCCCGCTCTACGCCAGCCTCTTCACACCTGTGTGGTTGCGGCTGCTCGGTGCCAAGGTGGGACGCGGGGTGGAGGCATCCACAGTGCTCGCGCTGCCGGCGATGACCACGGTCGCCGACGGGGCCTTCCTGGCCGACGACACCATGGTCGCGACCTACGAGCTGAGCCACGGGTGGCTGCGCGTCGCTCCGGCCCGCATCGGTAAGCAGGCGTTCCTCGGCAACTCGGGAATGGCCGCGCCCGGACGTTCGGTGCCGAAGCGGGGCCTGGTCGGGGTGTTGTCGTCAGCGCCGTTCAAGGCGAAGAAGGGTTCATCCTGGCTCGGCGCACCGCCGATGCCGCTGCGCCGGACCGTGGAAGCAGCCGACACAAGCCGCACCTTCGACCCACCGGTCCGGTTGAAGCTGGCCCGGGCTGCGATCGAGCTGTGCCGGATCGTTCCGGTGATGTGCGCCGGCGCCCTGGCGATCGGCGTCCTCGCCGTACTCTCGCTCGTCTGGCGGGTTGCCGGGTGGTGGGCGGCCGCTCTCGCCGCCGGGCCGGTGCTGCTGGGTGCGGCGATCGTCGCCGCCGCCATCGCGACGGCCGCGAAGTGGCTGTTGGTCGGGCGCTTCCGGGTCGCCGAGCGCGCCCTGTGGACCTCCTTCGTGTGGCGCAACGAGCTCGCGGACACGTTCGTCGAGGTCCTCGCCGCGCCGTGGCTGGTCCGTTTCGCGACCGGCACGCCACTGCTGACGGCGTGGCTGCGCACGCTCGGTGCGAAGATCGGCCGGGGCGTCTGGCTGGAGACCTACTGGCTCCCCGAGTACGACCTGGTGCGCCTCGGCGATGGTGCGACGGTGAACCGCGGTTGTGTGGTGCAGACCCACCTGTTCCATGATCGTGTGATGAGCATGGACCAGGTGACACTGGGCGCGGGAGCCGCGCTGGGCCCGCACGGCATCGTCCTGCCGGGCGCGAGCATCGGCGCGCGGACCACGGTCGGGCCCGGTTCACTGGTGACCCGCGGCGACGCCGTGCCGTGCGACAGCCGGTGGTTGGGCAATCCGATCACCACCTGGTCGGCGCCAGCGGCACGGTCGGCATGAATCCGAAGGCGGCGTCGGCGTCGAGCGGCGCAACGCCCGGCGCCGGCCACTCGGGCGACTCCTACCTGCCCGAGCACGGCAACGGCGGCTACCGGGTACGGCACTACGACCTGGACCTCGACTACCGGGTCGTGTCGAACCGGCTCGCTGGCCGGGCTGGCATCACCGCTGCGGCTTCGCAGTCGCTCTCTCGGTTCACTCTCGATTTCGGTCGGCTGCGCGTCCAGGACGTCCGAGTGGACGGGCGCCCGGCAAAGTACCTGCACCGGCCGGACAAACTGCAGATCAAACCGGAGCGGCCGATCGGCGCCGGGGACACCTTCCGGGTGGAGATCCGCTATGCGGGAAAGCCGGTGCCCATCTCCGGCCGGTGGGGCGAGCTCGGGTGGGAGGAACTCACCGACGGGGTGCTCGTGGCCAGCCAGCCAAACGGGTCTCCGTCATGGTTCCCGTGCGATGACCAACCCGGCGCCAAGGCCACCTTCCGGGTGGCAGTCACAGCGCCCTCCCCCTACACCGTTCTGGTGACCGGTGATCCCGTACTACAGCAGCGGGGCGCGAGTGGCACTACCTGGGTGTACGAGCGCCGCGAACCCACCTCGCCATACCTGATGAGCGTGCAGATCGGACGCTACGAGATGGTAGATCTGGCTGTCGGTGAGGTGGCGCAGCGCGCGGCGATTCCGCCCGCGCTGCGCCGGAACGCCGCTCACGACTTCGGCCGGCATGGCCAGATCATGTCGGCGCTGCGGCGGCTCTTCGGGCCGTACCCCTTCGGGGAGTACGTCGTCGTGGTCGCCGACGACGACCTCGACGATCCGGTCGAAGCGCAGGGCATGGCGGTCTTCGGGCGAAACCACGTCGACGGGCGGCGCACGCACGAGCGGCTGGTCGTGCACGAACTGGCCCATCAGTGGTTCGGCAACAGCCTCACGGTGGCGGACTGGCGGCACATCTGGCTCAACGAGGGCTTCGCCACCTACGCCGAGTGGCTGTGGTCAGGAGTCTGCGGCGACCTGCCAACAGACGCCCTGGCCGCCCGGTGGTACGCGTGGGTCGCGGCTCGCCCACGCCATGTCGTCGTCGCAGATCCCGGCGTCGACAGGATGTTCGACCCGCTGGTCTACAAGCGTGGCGCGCTGACCGTGCATGCCCTGCGTAAGAGGGTCGGCGACGAGTCGTTCTTCGCGCTGCTGCGAGCCTGGGTCGCCGAGCACCAGCACGCGACGGTGACGACCGAACAGTTCCGGCTGCACGCCCAGCGCTTCGCCCGCGAGCCCTTGGACGGCCTGTTCGCCGCCTGGCTCGACAGCCCGACGCTGCCTCCACCACCTCGCTGACGCCGCCGGACGACGCAGCATAGGCGAATGCGAGGGCGGCGGGACTGGCCTACTCACGCGCGGTTCCTCGCCCGAGCGCGGATCGAACGGCCGAGAGATGCGATGCTCGGAGTACGGTCGGGGCTACGAGGAGCGTTCACTCGCCATCGCGCGGTGCCGGCGCAAGCAGCCGCAAAGGCGCGACCTCTGCCAGTGGTTCAGCGTCGGGGCTGGGTACGGTGCGGGGCAGCAGCGCGGCGAGACCGGCGCGCGTGGCCAGCACGATCAGCCGGTCGGTGCGGACCAGTGGCCGACGTTCCGGCAACGACCAGATGGTCTGTCCCGTCCGACCGGTCCGCACCGCGATCACCCTCACTGCGCCCGGCTGGTTGACGTCGTGGCAGTACCGTCCCTCGATTTCGGACCCGGCGCCAACGGGAAACTCGGCCACCAGCAATACCCGGCGGCCGACCGAGATGGTGTCGATGACCTGCTGGCCCATCATGGCGGCTGCGAACGCCGGCGCTGCCAAGGATGAAACGCGCGGGTGTACGCCAGCAGGACGCTGGCCGTGGCGAGTATCGCGGCCGTGCCGACCAACGCCAGTCGCAGATTGCGGCTGAACACCAAGCCGAGGGCCCGAAGCAGGCGCGGCCTTCGACGCGGCGGGTCCATTCGGGGCCGACCGTATGCGCGGACAAGTACCAGGTCTGCCGAATCCTGGTCCACTGGAAGGACGACCGGCTCCGTGCCGGTCGTGTCGGCCAGGCCGCAAACCACATCCACACCGGCAGGTCGACTTCGGCGTGCAGGTGATGGCCGTTCCAGCTCAGGCCCGGGGGCCGTCGTTCAGGTTCGGGCGAGCCGGCGGACGGCGAGGAACGCGGCCATCACGGCTATGCCGAGCAGGGCCGCTACGGCGGTCAGGTTGAAACCGGCGCCGTGCCACGGGTCGCTGACCGCGTCCATCAGCGGCCCCATCGGGGTGAAGTCGACGGCGGTGTTGAGGGCGTCGGGAAGCAGGTACGGCGGAGGCCCGCCACCGGCGATGAAGAAGAGCCCGAAGAAGAGCAGCAGCCCCACCCCCTGAGCGGCCCGCGCGGTCGGTAGTAGCGTCCCGAGCAGGACTCCGAGCGCCGCGAAGGCCAGCGTGCCGGCGAGAAACCCGGCCAGCACCCCGGTGGTCGAGGACGGTGCGTTGAGGTCGTAGCCTCCGAATCCGATCGCGATCATGAGAGCGGCGGCGACCGCGGCCATCAGTGCGGTGACGATGATCTGCGCACCCGCGAGCGGCCAGGCGGAGACCCCGGCCGCGCGGAACCGCCGTAACACTCCCCGTTCGCGATACGCGGCCAGGTGGGTAGGGACGCCGAGGAAGCCCATCACGGCGATCGCCGCGGCGGCGTACACGGGCACGTAGAAGTCGACACCGCCGATGCCGCCCATCTCCGGATCGGGCTCGTTGCCGAACGAGCCGGCCAGCAGGACCAGCAGGAGGGCGGGAAACGCCAGGCTCATCAGCAGCGTGATCGGTTCCCGGCCGAGCAGCTTGATCTCGGTCCAGACGATGCGGGCGGTCATTACGGTCTCCTCTGTGGTTCGTCGCGAAGCCGGCGACCGGTGGTGGCGAGGAAGACGTCCTCGAGCGTGGGATGGTGAGTCCGAAAGTCGGCGGGAAATAGCCGCCGTTCGGCGAGGGCTGCCGCCACCGGCACCGTGACCCGGGCCTGCCCGGCGATGGTGACTACACCGCCGGTGGCGCTGACGTTGCTGATGCCCGGTATTCCGGCGAGGAAGCCGACGTCGTGACCGTCGAGGGTGAAGGTGATGGTGATCGGGCCGCCCTGCTGAGCGGTGAGGGTGTCCGGGCGGTCGAGCGCGACAACCCGACCGCCATCCACTATGGCTACCCGGTCGCAGAGTGCGTGCGCCTCTTCCATGAGGTGGGTGACGAGGACAACTGTGGCCCCCCGTTCGCGTACCCCTCGGACCAGGTCCCAGGTCACGCGCCGCGCCTGCGGGTCCAGCCCGGTGGTCAGCTCGTCCAGGAAGACGACCTCCGGCTGGCCGAGCATCGCCAGGGCGAGGAAGAGCCGCTGCCGTTGGCCGCCGGAGAGCGCGGCGAACGGTCGGCGGCGCAACGCGGCCAGGTCCCAGGCCACCAGCGCTGCCTCGACGTCTCCGCTGGACCCCGACGGGGCGAAGAGCCGGATCGCTTCGGCCACCCGCAGCCGGTCGGGCAGGGCGGAGGACTGCAGTTGCGACCCGACCCGGCGGCGCAACTGGTCCGGCTCGTGGGCCGGGTCCAGGCCCAGGACCTCGACCCTGCCCCCGTCTCGCCTTCGCAGACCTTGAAGGCACTCCACAATAGTGGTCTTGCCGGTGCCGTTCGGGCCGAGCAACCCGAAGATCTCGCCCCGCCGCACTGTGAAGGACACGTCCTCGACGGCGACCACGCGCCCGCAGCTCTTGCGGAGATTCTCGACCCTCACGACATCCATGAGGTGACGCTACGAGAGCGCGGGGCCCGGGCACGTCCGCCAAAGGCGGCGTTCGCGGCTACTCCGAAGGAGGTACGGCCTGGACCAGCCCTGTCTCGTAGGCGACCACTGCCGCTTGGACCCGGCTCTCCACCGCGAGCTTGGTCAGGACCCGGGAGACGTGGGTCTTCACGGTCAGCTCGGCGATGTGGAGCCGGCCGGCTATCTCCCGGTTGGAGCAGCCGCGGGCGATGAGACCCAACACCTCGCGCTCCCGCTCGGTGAGGGCCGCCAGCGCGGTCGGCGCTGGCCGGTCCCGCCGCAGCCGAGCGGCGACCAGATGGTCGACCAGGCGGCGGGTCGTCGATGGTGAGATGACAGCGCCGCCGCGCACGGCCGACCTGACCGCCTCCAGCAGCTGTACCGGCGGGGTGTCCTTCACCAGGAAGCCAACGGCGCCCGCCTCCAGCGCGTCGAAGACGTTCTCATCGGTGTCGTAGGTCGTCAGGATCAACACGTGCGGCGGGTCGGCGGCGGCCAGCACCTGGCGCGTCGCCGCTATCCCGTCCAGCTTCGGCATGCGAATGTCCATCAGCACCACGTCGGGTCGGTGTTCGGCGACGGCGGCCACCGCCCGCTCCCCGTCCTCGGCCTCGGCCACCACCTCGATCTGAGGGTCGTTGTCGAGCAGCGCCCGGAAGCCGGCCCGCAGTAGCGCCTGGTCGTCGGCGATCAGGACTCGGATCACGGCGCCTCCAGTGGAAAGGTGGCGGTTACCCGGAACCCGTCGGGTCCGCCCGAGGTCGACAGCTCGCCGTCGTAGAGGGCGACCCGCTCGGCCATCCCCCGCAGGCCCTGGCCAGGAATGTACGCCGGCTCGGCAGCGCCGAGGTCGTGGATCTCCACTGTGAGCCGGTCTGGTTGGTAGCTGATGGTGAGCTGGGTCCGCACGCCCGGCGCGTGCTTGATGACGTTGGTGAGCGACTCCTGGATCACCCGGTAGGCGGCGAGGTCGAGGCCGGGTGGGAGCGGCACCGGTGGTCCCGAGGCCGCGACGGTGACGGTGACCCCGGCGTCGCCTGCGGCGGCCACCAGCGACGGCACGTCGGCGAGGCCCGGCTGCGGCGCTGGGGCCGGACCGACCTGGTCGCTTCGGGCCGGGTCGCGGAGAACGGTCAGCATGCGGCGCAACTCCGAGAGCGCTTCCCGACCGGTCCGCTCGATGATGGTGAGCGCCTCGGCGGCCTGCGCCGGACGGGCGCCGACCAGGTGAGCGCCGACGCCAGCCTGGACGGTGATGACACTCATCGCGTGGGCGATGACGTCGTGCAGCTCGCGGGCAAGCCGGGAGCGCTCGTCGGCGATGGCGCGCTCGGCGAGCGCCTGCTGCGCCGCCCGCAACAGCTCGGCCTTGACCTCCAGGTCCTCGGCGTGGCGCTGCCGGTCGTCGATGGCGACTCCGAGGGCCCAGACCACGCCGCAGACCACTGCGACGTAGAGCAGGTCGGTCACGCTCACCGGCCACTGGCCGGCGACGACAGCGGTCATCATCCACAAGGGAGTGGCGAGGGCGATGGCCCGCTGCCAGAGCGGCCGGCGCCAAGCGCCGGCGGCGTAGAGGGCGACCATCAGCGGCAGCGACTGGAGGAAGTGGCCCTCGTGCGCTCCGTCGAATGGCGTTTCGAGCCAGAGCGGGTACGTGACACCGAAGACGAGCGCGATGGCGACGGGGTTCCAGCGGATCGCCAGCACCGGCAGGGTGTTGGCGAGTAGCAGGGGTATGGCGCGGAGCGGGTACTCCTCGACGATCCGCCACTCTGGAACGGCGAACACGATGGTCAGGAGCGTGGTGAGCCCGACGAGGGCACGTCCGGACCGCATTGACCCAGCCTACGGCTATTACCATGCGAGCGTGGCTCATGTTGCCCAGGTCCGCAGGCCGTACCCGCTGCTCGTCGCCGCGGTGGTCCTGTTGGCGCTCGGCGCGGCAGCGGCCTGGGGGGTCGGTGGCACGCTGGGGCTGAGCCACTCCCCCGCCGCCGTGCCGCGCGAGGACGCCCTCGCCGCGCCGGCGCGGACACCGGCACCGGTCCCGCCGTTGGCGTCCCTCGTCGTGCCCGACGAGCTTCGTGTCAGGAAGGCCGCGGCCGCCGTCGCCGACGCTGTCGTCTTCCGCGGCCTGCCTCGGCCGGTGCTCGTCCCGGCCACGTCGAGCCCGGCCGGGTCCGCGACGGCCGCGCCGGGCGACGGCACGGCTCCGGACCTGTCGGCGGTGAGCACGCTGCGGGCGGGCGTGCTGGCCGCCCTCAGCGGGACGCGCGAGTCGTACCGGCTCGACGTGCGCGGCACCGAGTTGACCGTCCAGGGTGGCGACGTCGCGGGCGCGGCGGCCGGGATGTACCGGTTGGCCGACCGGATCCGCTCCGGCGCCGAGGTGCTCCCCGCGGCGGACGCGGGTCGAGTGGTCATCCCGCGGCTCGGCCTGCGGCTGACCGACGCGGGTTCGGTGGGACGCGAGCCCGACCCGGCCGTCTTCGCCGCCGGCGACGACTATGGCCTGAACACCGACGTGGTCGGATCGGCGGTGCTGCCTCGCGCCCCGTGGGTGGACGCTGGCGCGGTGGCACGCATCGACGCGCAGTTTCGGCAGTTCGTCGATCACTCGGTGGCGCAGGGATTCAACGGGATCGTCGTGCCCGGCTTCCTGGAGTACGTCACGTTCGCGAAGGTCGGCGACGGGCGCGCGGTCTACCCGCCCGGCGACTCGCACGTCGACCGCGCACGGGCGATGGTCGCTGCGTTCGGGCCCGTCTTCCGGTACGCCGAGGACATGGGCGTGCGGGTCTTCCTGCTGACCGACATGCTCGCGGTGTCACCCCCGCTGGAGGCATACCTGACGCGGACCGTCGGCGCCCTCGACGTGGCCGACCCTCGGCTGTGGGCGGTCTACCAGGCCGGTCTGGCCGAGCTGTTCGAGAACATGCCGTTCGTCGACGGCCTGATGGTCCGCGTCGGCGAGGGCGGCGAGGTGTACGCCGCGACCGGCTGGGACTACTCGTCAAGGCTCGCTGTCACCACGGAGACATCGGTACGCGCGATGCTGCGGGCGCTGCTGGACACCGCGGGCCCAGCCGGGAAAGAGATCATCTTCCGCACCTGGACGGTGGGCGTCGGCGCCGTCGGTGACCTGCACACCAACCCGGTGTCGTACGCGCAGGTCCTCGGCGGGCTCGACGATCCGCACCTGATCGTGTCCACCAAGTACACACTCGGCGATTTCTACAGCCACCTACCGCTGAACACCACACTGTTGGGCGGCGAGCACCGCCGCATCGTGGAGTTCCAGGCCCGGCGGGAGTTCGAGGCGTTCGGCTCGCTACCCAACGACCTCGGCCCGCTGCACCGCCAGGCACTACGCGCTTTCCTTGCCGCCAACCCGAACGTCGAGGGTGTCTGGAACTGGACCCAGGACGGCGGGCCGTTGCGCGCCGGGCCCATGTCGCTGTACCTGCGCGCAGGCTTCTGGCAGCTCTACGACCTCAACACGTACGCCGTCGGCCGCCTGGCCTGGGATCCGCACGCCGACCCGGCGCAGGTCACGGCTGACTGGGCGTACCGCACGTTCTCCGGTGACCCGGGCACCGTCGCCGCGATCGGGCAGGCCATGGCGCTGTCCCGGCAGGCGGTCACCAGAGGCCTCTACATCGGTCCGTACGCCGACCGGTCGGTGCGGGCGCTCGGGCTGGAACCGCCGCCCATGATGTGGATCTTCGAGTGGGACATCCCGACCGGCGACTCGGCGGCGCTGGACAGCATCTACGCGGTGACCGGCGGTCGCGTCGACGAGGCGATCGAGGAGGGCACGCAGGCCGTCGTGCTGGCCCGACGCATGCGCGACCTGGTCGCCGCGACCGATCCGGCGACCTGGCGGGATGCCGAACTGCGCGGGCGCTTCACCGCGACTCTCGACTACCAGGTCGACCTGTTCGAGACGCTGAGCGCGTACCGGGCCATGGTGCTGCGGCACGCGCAGTGGCTGGACACGGGTGCACCGGCCGCCCGTGACGACTGGCGGCTGGCCGCGGCGGCGTACCACGACGCGCGCGACGCGCACCGGCAGCGCTACGGCGCCGACCTGGACCTGCCCGCGTACAACTTCACCGCCGCCGACCTCGGGGCGCGGCGCGCCGACCGGGACCCGGCGATGGCCTGGGCGGCCCGGGCGTTGCTCGGGTCGATCCTGCTGGTGGTGCTGCTCGGCCTGTACGGGCGCGGGTTCGGCGCGGCCGCCGCACGCGGGTTGCTGCTCGGCGCGCTCCGGCCGTGGCGGGTCGCCGCGCTGCCGACGCCCGTGACGCGGGCGGACCGGGTGTTGGTGTGGCTGGTCCCGGCCGTGGTGCTGGTGGCGAGCCGGATCGTGTTGACCTGGTTCGCCGCGCCGGCGCACCTGTTGGTCACCCTCGGTGGGTGGGCGCTATTCACCCTCGTCGTACGCCTCGCCGTCGGTCGCCGAGACCCGTTCCACCTGTGGGCCGTGGTCGGCGGCGTCGCGCTGCTGCGCAGCGTGCTGCTGCTGGCGGCGCTCGCCGGGCGCGGACCGGGCGGTTACTGGTTCGCCTTCTGGACCGCGCCGAGTCGGCGCGCGGCGTACGTCACCGTCGCGTTCGCGGCGTTCTGCTGGCTGTTCGTGGTCGTCGCCGTGGTCCTACGGGACCGGTACGGCCTGCGCCGCCGAAGCGCCGTCGGGCTGACCCTCACCGCCGCGGGCGTGCCCCTCGGCGTGCTGTCCGCCCTGGTATCGGTGGTGGGCCTGGAACGCGCGCTGACGGTGTGGAATGACCAGCTCGCGCTGCTGCCCTGGGGCCTGTCCCGGATCCTCGGCATCACCGTCCACCTCGGCATCCCCGCCCAACTCCCCGCATACACCGCCGCCGCCGGAATCGCCTTGGCCGCCGTCGGTCTGCTCCTGTCACTCGGCCGCAACCGGCACTCCGCCTGACCGCCCATCCCCCGACGTCTTGAGCGCCGTCGGCGCCGACATCGGCGGTCAGGCTGGTGTCGCGCTCGTTCACGGACTGATCTATGCCGGCTCGCGCACGCCACCGGCGTTCCCGCCGTCGTCCGGCATCGGTTCGGTCGGGGCTTCTGGCAATTCGTCCGGCGCGCCGGGCAGGAGGACTCCCGCGTCGTCGGGCACCGGTTCGCGCGGGTCGATGGGCGGATACTGTTCGGGGTCGAGATCGGGTCCAGTCATCAGGCGAGTATCCGTCGTCTTCCGCGCTGCCGCTCGTCGAGCCCGCGAGCCTTGCCCTCGTCTCAAACGCCTTGCGATGACGGGCAGCCGGCTGTTCACTCCTTCAGCAAGCCGACGAGTACCCGCGACATCATGTCCTCGAAGCGTGGCGCGGGCACCAGCGGACCGTCGGCAAGCGCCGCCGTCAGGTGGGCGTGCCGGCCCGCCGCGATCACGTGTGCCAGGTACGCGCCCTGCCTCTGCCGGGTGCTAGTGCTCCCATTGAGTTCGTTGAGGACGAACGCGGCGGTGAGCGTGTTCATCACGGCGAACGCCTCCAGCTTGCGGCCCACATCCGCCGGGTGCCGGGCGAGGAGCGCCAGCACGTGCTCCAGCAGATCGGTACCGTGCGGGCCGAGCGCCGAGCGCGTGAGCAGCAGCTCCGGCAGCCAGCGGTGCCGCAGCATCAGCTCGCGCCCCTGTCGGCACACCTCCAGCAGGCCCGGCAGCCAGGGGCCACCCGGCGCCGGCAGCTGGTAGGCCGCCGCCACCTCGTCGGTCATCAGGTCGAGCAGGTCGTCCCGGCTGTCGACATAGCGGTAGAGCGACGCCGCCCCAGTGCCCAATTCGGCGGCGATACGGCGCATCGAGACCGCGGCCAGCCCCTGTTGATCGGCCAGCGCGATCGCCGCGGCGGTCACCTCCGTTCGGGACCGCTCGGCGGGCCGGCCCACTCCCGTGCGCCGTTCCCGAAGCCATATCGGCATCGCCTCCATTGCCACCCCTCTCGATTGCGTCCATCCTACCTATTGGCATACGGTGTTCGCGAACGCCGTTCTCGAACAGGTGAGGCAGAGATGACCAGAACCCCGTACACCGCACGCAACGGTGACGTACACCTCGCGGCCGACGACCACGGCGGCACCGGCGGCGAGCCGCTGCTGCTGCTCATGGGGCTCGGCGTGTCCCGTTTCTACTGGCCCGACGGGCTGGTCGCCGCGCTGATCAACGCCGGCTTCCACGTGGCCTCGTTCGACGGCCGCGACGCCGGCGGCTCCACCCACTTCGACGACACCCCGGTCGGCAACCCGGTGACCGCCCTGTTCCGCCGGCGGCCGCCCGCCTACACCGCCGAGGACATGGCCGACGACACCGTCGCCGTGCTCGATGCGCTCGGGTGGCAGCGTGCCCACCTCTTCGGCATCTCCCAAGGCGGCCTGGTCGCTCAGCGCACCGCGCTACGCCACCCGGAGCGGGTGCACACAGTGACCTCCTTCGCCGCCGTGCCGAGCGACATTCGTGGTGGCGCGGTCCTGCGCTATGTGCGCCTCCCGTTCCTGGCACGCCTGGCGCGCATGCGCCAGCCCGTCGGCCGCGACGGCGACGTGGCGGCCGGCCTGGCCCTGTTGCGGGCGGTCGCCTCTCCCGGCTACCCGTTCGACGAGCACGACGCCCGCCTCCGCGTGGAGCGCGAACTCGACGCCGGGCTGCCCAGCGGTGTCCGCGACAGCCGCGCCCAGGCCCGGCAGACCAGCGCCACCTGGCACGGCCCGCGCCTGCGCGAACTCCGCGCGCCCACCCTGGTGTTACACGGCGAGCAGGACCCGCTGATCCGCCCCGCCGCCGGCCGCCGCATCGCCGCGTCGGTGCCAGACGCCCGCTACGTCGAACTGCCCGGCACCGGTCACGACCTGCCCCAGGAAATCTGGCCCACCGTGGTCCGCGAGATCCGCACACGGGTCAGTTGAGGCCGCAGAACCCGCGTCGGCGGCGCCTACGCCAGGCTGGCTCGGACCCAGCGAGAAATTGCCGCCAGAGAGATTCGCAGACGGCTGGCTGATCATTTACAACGCGCTGAACGAGGACCGGCTCGGGTTCGGCGACCTCCCGCCGGAGCACCGCCGGCATCGCCCGGGGTGAGCCCACTCCAGGCAAAGGTGACCGCCTCGTGGCTGGGCCGCCCAAATCACACGGCCCACCCGGTAGGTTGGCCCGCATGTCACCGATCCCGGCGCCGCTGTTACCCGAAACCCGACGGGCGCTGGTCCACCGGCTGGCCACTGCTCAGGTAGCGGGTCGGGCGCCTTCGGTCGTCGCCGCCGTGGTGCGGGATGGTCGTCCTGTGTGGGTGGACGGGTGGGGAACGGTGGACGGCAGGGTGCCGGACGGCAACCTCCAATACCGGATCGGCTCGATCACCAAGACTTTCCTGGCGGTGCTGGTGCTGCGCCTGCGCGACGAGGGGCGACTCGCGCTTACCGACCCACTGGCCGACCACCTCCCCGACACAGCGGCGGGTCAGGCCACGGTGGGTGCGCTGCTGGCGCACACCGCCGGGCTGATCGCCGAAGCGCCCGGCCCATGGTGGGAACGAACCCCGGGCGCGCTGCGACCCGACCTGGCCGACGTGCTGGGCAGCGACCCGCAGGTGCATCCGCCCGGACAGCGCCACCACTACTCCAACCCCGGCTATGCGCTGCTCGGCGCGCTGGTGCAGCGGGTCCGGGGCCAGGCGTGGGGCGAGGTGCTGCGGCGCGAGGTGCTGGAGCCGCTCGCAATGACCCGCACCACCCTGCTGCCGGTCGCGCCGCACGCCACAGGCTGGGCGGTGCATCCCTGGGCCGATGTGCTCCTTGCGGAGCCCGCCGTGGACACCGGTCTGATGGCGCCTGCCGGACAGCTGTGGTCGACCGTAACGGACCTGGCCAGGTTCGCCGCGTTCCTCATCGACGGCGACGACCGGGTGTTGCATCCGGGCACCGTCGCGCAGATGCGCAACCCGGCGAGCCCGCCGGAGGCGACGGACTCAGACAGCGGGTACGGGCTCGGTATGCAGTTGCTGCGCCGTGACGGCCGGCTGTTGGCCGGGCACACCGGCTCGATGCCGGGCTTCGTCGCGACCGTCTGGGTCAGCCCCGATGACGCGCTGGGCGCGGTCGTGATGGGAAACGTGACCGCCGGCCTCTCCGCCGGCACGCTCGCCGCTGATCTTCTGCAGACGGTCGCTGAGCGGGAGCCGCGGATCCCTGCCCCGTGCGACCACTACCCTCAGTTGACCCACAGCTACTGGATCTCGCCGGCCCATGGTACTGGGGGCCTGCCCCTTATCTGCTGCGCCCGCAGGCTGATGGCTTCCTGGAGTTGACCTCGCTGTCCGGCGGCGGGCGCGGCACCCGGCTACGCCCCACCGACGACGGCGGCTGGAAGGGAATCAACGGCTACTTCGCCGGCGAACGGCTGCGGGTGCACCACGACTCGGCCGGCGCCGTCAGCCACCTCGATCTTGGCACCTTCATCTTCACCCGGCAGCCCTACGACCCTGCGGCGCCACTGCCCGGCGGCATCGACCCCGCCGGCTGGCAGGCCGGCTGACGTCACGAACGCACCGATCTCGGCATGAGCGGACGTCACCCGATTGACAGCCGGAAGCACCATGGCCGACATCTTCGAGCCCGTCGAAGAGATCTCGAGCCTGATGGGCCTGCTCAAGACGTTGCCCGTGGGATCGGCATCTCAGATGACGGACCTGGGACGGACCGCAGCCCGCTCGCCCGAAACGCTCTACGCCGATATACAGCATCTACAGAAGCGGCGTTTGGTCCTGCACTTCCTCCGACGACTCGGCCCGACCAGCCCACTTCTTCCACTGCCTAAAGTCAGCGTCTCAGCATCGTCAGCGCGTACGTCGCCACCTCCGTACAGTCCCACCCGGTGTGGCAGGGCGATGGCCGCGCCTCGCGGGCCCGCCGCTCGCAGAGTTCCTCGTCACCGCGCGGAGCCGCCAGCAGCGCCAGATTGGCCAGGTGCGCGGACACCGTGTTCTCGTACCCGGCCTCCCGCGCCAGCGCCAGACCCCGCCGGCAACTGGCCGCTCGGTGCTTGAATGCGCGCGCTACAGCCTCACGGCACAGTACGGACGAAGGCGGAGTCATTCCACCAGCGAAGCAGACGTGGGCAGCACCTGAGGCCCTCCGTGATACGGCTTAGCGGTGTAGCCACGCGACCCGCAACCGGCAACCGGCGGTCGCGCTGACCGCGATCACCTCTCCATTTTGAATGCAACTCTCGAGCGGACAGATCAGGCGGATCAACGCTCCGGGTACGCCAACCAATCTTCCAGCGATTCCCTCAAGCTGTCATTAACAGGATTCGAGCGGACCACAGTCAAGCCGGCCACTATAGCTTCCACCGATTCCCGATCAAGATGAAGCGTCAGGAAGTTGGACGGGTCGACCAACAGCACCTCAAGGTCAATCCCTTGATCTTTAATGACAGAGCCCACTTGGACTGCTTGATCGGCCGTCATGCCCGGCAGATCAAGGCTCCAGTAAAATTGCTTCTCAGGGGTGTTGTCATCTCCCACTTTCAGCATCCAATCTTGTTCAAGAGCGCGTCCGTGGTGGCAAGCCGAGTAGATTTCCTCCCGAGGTCGTCCACCGAGTTGGCAATCTTCCACGTTCCGCCGTTGTGTGATCCATCCCCACTGCCAATGTCCTGCGAGATGAAAGTCTTCCCGTTCGTGAAAACAGGTTGACCACGAACACGGAAGTTCGTTTTCTTGTATCCAAGATACTTAGCAAGATGTTCAGCTTGCTTGTTGGTCAGCGGCTGATTTTTACCCTGAACCTGAGTTGGTAGCGGAATATCATTGACGTTGTGAACCAGCACTGGCGCGGTGCCGGCCAGCACATAGTACGTGTGGATATCGGAAATGGTGAGGTTGTGCATGTACTGGGCGCCAGTGTAATTACGGACGCTCGCGATTCGCACCTCACTCCCAGCGCTCGAGCGCAGCCGCTCCCCCGCCACAAGCTCGGCCGCATTAACCCAGTAGCCACGGGACACGGACCAGATCGGGTGCTCCCACGTGGTCTCGACATCAGCCATCGCACCAGTGGGCAGCACCAGGACGAGCGTCGTGAGCTGCGAGTCGCGATTCAGGTGCAGGCGAGTCACCTGTTTGGCTGCAGTCACACCGGCGTGGGGATCGGTCGCCTGCACCAGGTCACCGACCTTGACGTCCCCGATCTCCTTTGTCGAACCATCCGCCATGAGTACCGGCGTGTCCCGGCTGAAGCTGTTGACCACTCTGCATGCCTCGACCACGTCATCGGCTGCCTTCGAGGCACCGGAAAGAAGATCGACGCCTTCGCCGACAACTTTTCCGGCCTTGCCCACCGGAATTGCTCCGGCGAGATCGAGAACCAGCCCGACGTAGTCGCCGTTGTCAAGCTTCTCCTTGGCGAGCGCAATGGAGTACGGAATCCCAATGCCAGGAATCCAGCTCATCCACTCGTAGAACTTGAGCTTCGATTCCTTGGCCCGGGCGTCCCGCATAGCGCAGTCGCCCTCGACCTCACACATGAAGGCGGCAAGCGACTCCTGAAGTTCAGCCGGAGTGAAGTCGGAGATGTGACACCTGAAATAGCGGTAGCCGCGGAAGCCGCCGTAGGTATCGCAGTCACCGATGTAGTGAACCGTGAAATTGATGAAGGCTTTCCGCCGCTTCTTGACTTCCTCATCACGATCCGGTTGGCCGGCTTTCGAGCCACCGCCACCGCCACCGCCGCCACCGCCGGAACCCGAGCCTCCGTCGTTTCGCTTTACGTCGTCCGGACTTGCCCGACCGGCCCAGACGTCATCCTGGATCAACCCGGTCGGGTCGCTGAACGTGATCGGCGAGTTGCCGGCGTACGCGTAGCCGTGCCACTGCTGCGGTTGGTTCTGGTCCATCAACGGGTCGACCGACACGAACCTGCCGAGCGTCGGGTCGTACTCCCGTGCCCCGATGTGGGTCAGCCCGGTCGAGTCGATGTCGCCACCGACGAAGCCCTTGCCGTTGGGCCAGGCCGCCTGGTCCCCGCGCGGTGCACCGTACGGGGTCTGGCGGCGGATCGTGACCGCCTGGGTCGCCGCGTTCACGCTGATCTGTTGGGTGCCCTGGTGGTCGCTGAACAGCCACTGCAGTCCACCGCCGTCCGAACGGCTGGCGATCGACTTGCCGGCGAAGGAGTAGTACCGGGTGGCGGTGTTCTGCGTCGCGCCGAGGTCTCGCCGGATCTCCATTCCGGGCAGGTAGAGGGTGGTGCCGGTGGCGTCTCGTCGGAGGATCCGCTCGCCCTCGGCGTTGTAGACGTGACTGGCCAGTGTGGCGCCGCTCTCGGTGACGCTTGTCAGTCGACCCTCGGCATCCCAGGCCAACGTCTGGTCGGCGGCCACACCCGGCCGGGTGGCGGTCTCGCCGGTGGCGTTGTAGCCGTACGACTTGGTCACCGGCGCCTGTCCGGGTGCCTCGGTCCGGACGGAGGTCACCGTGTGCGGCCGTACGGAGTTCGCGCCGCTGGTGGGCACCGTGTACGTGTTCGTGGTGTTGCCCGTCGAGCCGTGGCTGGTCTGGGTCAGCCGGTTGCCGATCCGGTCGAACGTCCAGTCGGTCCAGTAGGGGGCGGGTCCGCCCAGGTTCCCCACCGACGGATCGGTGGCGCACTCCACGCCGGCTCGGGGCGTCCAGGCCGAGGTCAGGCGGCGCAGCCCGTCGTACCGGAAGCACTGGCTCTCGGCCTGTCCGACCCCTGGCTTGTCGACGAGTTGCAGGATGTTACCGGCGGCGTCGTAGGAGTAGGTGCGGTCGGAGATGGTGCCGGCCGAGGTCTCCGGCTTGATCGTCGTCTGTCGGATCCGGCGGGTGTCCGTCTCGTAGACGTTGTTGTCCTCGACGTACGTCCCCCCGGCGGTCTTCCGGGTCAGGACGGTGGGCTCGCCGTACACGGTGTACTGCTGCCCGACGACGTACGACCCGACCGTCGGCAGGTTCGTGGTCAGCGTCTGCGGCAGTCCGGTCGTGCCGTCGTATCCGGTGCTCACCGTCTCCTCGGCGAGGCCGCCGGCACCGGGGTAGGTGATCGAGACTTGTGTCCCGTCGGTGGGGGCGAACCCGTACGAGTAGGTCCACTCCTGTCCCAGTCCGGTGACCGTGCTCGGAATGACGTACTGGTCCCCGATCACCTGGTAACGGGTGTTGAAGTTGATCGCCCGCCAGGTGTACGCGTTGGCCGAGCCTGCCGGTTCGTACCGGGTCGACTGGGTCAGTTGTCCGCGTACGGTGACGCCGGTGAAGAGCTGGTCGTACTTCCATTCGGCCCGCAGCTTGCCCGGCGAGACCGCGTCGTCGTACTGGCCGGTCCGGCGGCCCATGGCGTCGTAGGTGTAGACGAGCACCTCACCACGGGCGTCGACGCCCTTCTCCAGGTCGCCGTAGAGGGTGTAGGCGGAAACGCTCGTGCCCTTGTCCGGGTCACGGGACTCGATCTGTCGACCCCTGATGTCGTACTTGTAGGTCCACTCGTTGCCGGCCGGGTCGGTGATCTTCGTGAGCTGGTTCTTCCGGTTGTACGTGTACCTGACCGCGTCGTAGGCGCCGGAGACACCCGCCGGAGTGGTGTGCTGGCGTACCTCGACGTCGCGTCCCTTGAAGTCGAGGAATCTGGTGGTCGGGACGTCACCGGGGGCCGGGGTGCGGGCGATGCTGTCACCCCGGTACGACGTGCTGGTCCGCCACTTCTCCACCAGGTTCGTCACACCGTCCCCGGCGAGCGAGACCTCCGCGATCGGGCGGCTGGCGTCGTCGTACTCGGTGCGGGCGACCGCCGGCACCGACCACTCGGGCTCCCACCACAGCGTCCCCGAGGCCGTGCCCGGCTCGGCATGCGCCCCGTACGCGACGGCGGTCCGCCCCCAGCGGTCGTAGATGGTGTCGGTGACGAGACGACCGCCGCCGATCCCGGAGGACTGGGTCTGCCGGGGCCGCAACATCGCGTCGTAGATCTGATACGTCGTCTGGTAATTGCCGGCGGCGTTCAGAGTCTCGGTCCTGACCGACGAGTAGTCGGACCGGGTCGGTGAATAGGCGTACACGTAGCGGACGGACGGCTTCTGCGGGTTGTCCGCCTTCGACCAACCCACCTTCCAGACCTGAGTCGTCCGTCCCAGGCCGTCCAGGGTCACCTCGGCCACGCGGGAGTTCACGTCGGTGGTCTTCCAGGCCGTCCCCCAGTACCGCGACACCTCCTCGTGACTCGTCCAGTTGAACCCGCTCTTGATGGTCTTGCTGACCCTGGTCACCGGCCCGCCCACGGCCGGCGTGTACGCGGTCGCGGTGGTCACCGACCGTGCGTCGGTCGTGGTGACCGCCCGTCCGAAAGCGTCGTAGGTGGCCTGGCCCTCCGTCTGGAAAACCGTGCCGGTCGTGGCCGTCCAGTCGCGCAGTTGTTCGGTTCGGGAGATGGAGCCGTAGGTCGGCGCGGTGTCCGCGCTGGCCGCACCGTCATAGCTGTAACGGGCGTCGGCCACGACGTCGCCGGCGCTGACCGGTGCCGTCCCACAGGGCAGGGCGTTCGTGGTGACCCGTTTCAACAGCCCGGTCTGGTTCCTGCCCAGGTTGCGGTTGTAGGTCTGGGTGACACACTGCTCGTCACCGGCCACGTCGACGTCGCCGTCGTCCTGGGTCCAGTCGAGGGTGCCGTGGGTGTCGTCGAACGCCGACGTGGAGCGGGTGACCCGCCAGCCGGCCGCACCGTCCGCGCCGAGCGCGGTCGCGGAATAGGTCAGCCGGGTGTTCGTGAAGCGGGCCGTGACCAGGTCGTTGTTGATCGTGCGACTGGCGGTCGGCGGGGACTGCCAGGGTACGTTCACGGTCCTGCTGACCGGCTTGTTGAGGTCGCCGTTGTAGACGGTCTCCTCACGCACCGAGCCGGCGAACCAGTCCTCGTCGTGAACGGTCTCGTTGCCCAGCGAGGCGCCGACGGTCACCTGTCTGGTGCCGCCCGTGGGACTGGAGCGGTCACCGTGCATCCCGCGCAGATACTTGGTGACGGTCAGGGTCTTCCGGCCGTCGGTGTCGCCGACCCGGGTGGTGACCTCCGAATAGCCCCGGAACTGGTTCCAGGTCTTGTGCTTCGGCTTGATCAGACCGTCGTCGTCGGAGTAGTGCCAGGCCGGGTTGCCACCGTACGAGTAGGTGGTGAACTTCGGCGGCGCCTGGTGTCCACCGGCGAGTTGCACGTCCGACTCGGACACGTGGCGTACCACGTACTTGTGCCACCACTCCGTCAGCAGCGCGTCCTCGGCACCGTTGGGGTCGGGTCCGATGACCGGATAGCAGAGCTTGGTGTTGGTGTGTGCTCCACTCGGAACGTTGTCCTTGTGGCATTCCGGCAGGCTGTAGGTGACCTGGATCTTCGCGCCCGTCTCGGTGACGATGTTGGCGATACGCTGCCAGTTGTTCGTCGTGTTCGAGTCGGTGAGGACCCGGTTCGGCATCGCGGTCGGCTCGAACGTGATCGGCGGCAGGGTGACGGCCGTGCCGACGTGACCGGTGCGTGCGATGGAGGCGAGCCACAGCCCCGCGTTGGTGCCGTCGCCGGGCGACGGGAACGTGTGGGTGAGGGTCCAGGAGTCGACGTCCTGCCAGTCCGGGGTCGCCTTCGTCGTGTCCCAGACCCGGGTCGTGACCTTCGCGAGTCGTTTCGTGGTCCAGAAGGTCGGGGAGAAGTTGTCGCCGCACTCCGACCCGGTGCACTCCTGGTCCCATGGCACGTCCGGCCAGTTCGTCGCGTTGTGGGTGCCGCAGTTCGACGTCACACACCGGTCGGCCGGCGTGAACAGGACCTGGGCGATCGGGGTGGTCGACCGGTCGCTGGTGCCACGGTCCCAGGTGCCGTAGTCGATCCGGCGGATCATCCCGCCCCGGACGTAGGAGACGTCGGACGCCGCGGTCAGGTTCTGCGCGTACTTGTTGTTCTCTCTGTCGTACCAGTACGACATCGTGTTGCCGCGCGGGTCGACGACGTAGTCGAGGTTCCATCGCCACGCCTGGGTGCAGTCCGAGTCCAGAAACTCGTTGGCGTGGCAGGGCTCGTTGTCGTGGTTGCCGAACACGGGTGCGGTCCAGGTCGAGTTGGTGCCACTGCTCTGGCCGGGCAGGCTGTTCAACCCGAAGTAGTACTGGACCCCGTCGGTGGTGGTGACCCGCCAGTGCTCGCCGTTGTTGTCGCCGTTCGAGGCGTTCGCCAGCTTCTCGATCCTCGCGCCCTGCTCGCTGCGCGAATGCCAGCCCTTGCCGTCCTGGAACACCAGTTCCGTACCGGTGCCGTTCAGGGTCATGGTGGCGTTGTCGGAGCGCCAGCAGAGATCTCCGGTCTTCTTCTCGTTGTTGGCGCCGGGGGTCTTGTCGTCGCTGCACGACACATAGCTGCGCTCGATGTAGCCGGGCCAGTAGTCGAAGCCCTCGCCGACGAATGACGGTTGGTTGTTCGTGGCGGCCGACCGTCCGTCGACGCTCGCCGACGAATAGGCCAGCGAGACCGTTGGGCTGGGGCCATTCAGCCCCGGCGGGGTCCGCATCGGGTACGCCCAGGAGAACCCGCCGGTGGAGCCGCCGCCGGTCCAGGTGGCCGACGCTGACAGCGAGGTGGCGGTGAAGTCGCCCGCCGACCCCTTGGCGTCGGCCGCGAGCGCGACCACGCTGCCGCCGGCCGTCGACACCTCGGCGGACACGCGACCGGTCACGGTGTCGTTGCGGGAAGGGAGGGGGCTGGCCTGGCAGCCCGGAGCATCCGGTGTGGTCAGGGCACAGGGCGGTAGCTGCCACAGCCGCAGACGGTCAGCCCAGCTACCTCCGTACGCATGGCGGAATTCGTTGTAGTCGACGGACAGGTTGACCCTCGCCGGTCCGGCAGCCCGTTGCGCACCGCCCACCTGGAGGACCACGCCGTCCCGCCAGGTCGGTGCAACGGCGTCGCGACCGACGATCTCGACAGTCACGTCGGTCGGGTCCCCGCTCGCGGAACCACCGGCCCGGTTCACCCAGACCGGAAGCTGACCAACCCGTACGCCTGGTGTGCCCGAGGTGTCCGCGCGCCCGGTCCCGAGCGAGGCCGCTGCCCGGCCCGCCTTGGGCCACACCGGCGGCGGGGCCGGCTTGCCCGCCGGGGCCGGTGTGGGCCAGGCGATCCCGCGTACCTCCCCGCCGTGCTTGTCCACCGGGTCGGCCTGCGACCGCAGGCGCTCCGGGGCGGCGAGCGCGCCCGCCGTCGCCGGCGATGCCACAAGCATCGACCCCGCTACCACCGCGGTGACGATGGCGGCGAGCACCTGACGAGGTCGACCCGGTGGCTTGGCACCCGAGCCTCGTTGACGCGGACCGTTCACTGGATCCTCCGGAATAAGGGGTCGACGAGGTCGGGTGTGGGACCGGAACCGGTCACCGGTCCGGCGGTTGACCGGCGCTCAGGACTGGAGCTGTGCCTGTGCCTGTGACTTGTGTAGTTCGGAAACCGCGGTGTCGGTCAGGGCGCCCTGGTAGACCAGCAGGTCGTCCAGGCCGCCCTGGAAGTAGTCGACGAGGCGGGGCTGCTCGCCGGGGCCGGTGAACAGCGCCGCCCCCACTGTCAGCGGCCCCGTCGCGCGGAACACCCCGGCGCAGGGCGTGGACTTCTCCAGGACGCCGTTGACGTACAGCCGGATCTCAGCGGCCTGGGCGTCGTAGACGCCGGCCAGGTGGGTCCAGGTGCCGATGTCGTCCTCGGTCAGCAGCCGGTTTCCCTCGGCATGGACGCGCACCGGCGTGACGTCGTCGTCCGCACCGCCCACTGTGAACCGCCAGCGGTGCTCGCTCGCGCCGCTGGCGAGGCGGTACTCCCGTAGGGAGAGGTAGAAGGCTGACTCCTTGGTGCCCCGCTGCCCGGCCGCGGTGAAGGTACGGGGCTCGAACTGGTCCGGGCGTACCCAGACCGAGACGGTGAACGAGTCGTCGGTACGTAGCACCGGGGTGTCCTGCCACTGCGGCGGGCTGCCCTCGGCGGCCAGGTTTCGCTGCGACCAGCCGTACTCCAGCGTGGACAGGCCGAAGTACGGGTCGGCCGGGTCCTCCACGAAGTGGCGCTTGTCGAGCATCAGGCCGCTGTCGCGGTAGCCGGCGTCGACCGTCGCGCCCTGGGTCAGACTCAACCGCCGGCCCCACGTCGCTCCGTCCGGTGCCTCGCAGGTGGACGGGATGCCGACCTGGTAACAGGGCCTGGCGGCGTTCATGTCCCAGCGTCCGACCTCGATCGGGGCGAGGATGCCTGGTTCGTCGAAGCCACCGGAGTACTCGTCGGTGGCGAGTTGGCCGGTGAAGTCGTGGTCGACCAGCACCCGGTTGAACACCTGCACGTCGGCGATGTTGCCGGTCCACCAGTTGGACGGGAGACCCGCCGCGAAGCCTCGACCGACCACGAACTTACCGCTGGTGGGCCAGGGCGCCGCGACGTAGTCGGTCTCGGCCACCCGTACGCCGTTGACGTAGAGCCGCAGTTTGCCGGCGGTCCTGTCGTAGACACCGGCCAGGTGGGTCCAGCGTGCCGCCTCGGCCGCGGTGAACGGGGTCGGGGCGATCGCCACCCGGCTCGCGCTGGTCTGCGCCGAGGTGTCCTTCATGACGAACGACCAGTGCGGGACCTGCGGGGTGCCTTGCCGGCGTACGCCGAACTCGAACCGGGCGGCGTCGGTGGCGTCCTGGGTGAGCACCTTCATGTCGCTGGTCGGCAGGACACCCGGCCTGACCCAGGCGGCCACGCTGAACGAGTTGGTGGTGTCGAGCACGGGAGCCGCGGTGGCGGCCTGTGAGGTGGTGCCGTTGAACGCGGCGCTGCCACCGCCGAGAAGCCGGGCGTCGGCGGCCCAGCTGACGTTCGTCGGGGCCAGCGGGGTGTCACCGGCGACCGCGCCCTGTTGGTCGGCGAGCGCCTGGCCCTGCGTGACACCCGGGTAGGTTTCCAGCCCCCAGCGGGCGATCGCCGGGGAGGGACGGTCGACGACGAACTCGACGCTGCCATACCCCTCGTTGCGGGTGGCGTCGACGGCCGAGACGTACAGCGTGTTCTGGCCGTACTTCGGGGGCCGCAGCGTCACGGTGGCGCTCTTCGGGGTGCCGGTTGCGGTCACCACCGTGGTCGGGCCGGTCCAGCCGTACTTGAACGACGTGGCGTCGGTGGCGGCCGACTCGATCCGGAAGGTGACCGGTTCGCCCGGCCCGCCCGGCGAGCCCTGGAGCGTGACCGTGACCGGGGGAACGGTGGTGTCGGCGGTGAACTGGCACCATGGCGACCAGCCGCTCCACCGCGAGTACGGTGCCGGGTCGACGGCGGTCACCCGGTACGCGTACGTCTTGCCGGTGACGACGGCCACGGCGGCGGCGGTGGCCCGGCCGTTCGCGGGTGCGGACGCGGTCGGCGGCCGGGTCAGCCGGGTCGGGTACGCGTCGGTGACGGTGCCGATGCCGGCGGCCGGCACCTCGATCCACTCGTAGGTGCCGGTCAGGCTCTGGGTGGTGTCGGCGTCCGGGTAGACGGCGGAGAACTTCGGAGCCAGCGTGCCGATCGGCAGTACGCCGTCGGGCAGGCAGGCGACACCGGCGACCTGGAGACCGTTCGGCTTGCCCGGGATGGAGTCGTAGTCGACGACCAGCTTGGCGTCGTTCGGGAAGAACTTCTTCCACCGGCCCTGGGTGGACTCGCCGTCGCCGGCGCTGTCCCGGGCGGCGAAGCCGACAGTGATCGCGGTGCCGCCGGCGCTGGCGACGGCCTGGACCTTCGAGGTCACCACGCCGGACTCGAAGTTCATGGTCATGTCGGGTTGGATGACACCGCAACCACCCGCCTCGTTCGCGTGCCCGGGCGCACCGTCCATGATCGCGTTGAGCTTCATCTTCGACCAGGTCGCCTGCATGGCGTGGTCGATCGCCGGCACGTGGTACATGTAGGCCCAACTGTCGTCACACGACCATGAGTGGTCCAGCTTCATCTGCACGTAGGCGCTCTCGATGTGCTTCCCCTTCATGGCGGTCAGGGGGAACTGGAAGAACGACCGGTAGAGCTGCCCCTGGCAGGGCCCCTCCGGGCTCAGCCCGACCCGGGCCACGCTGACGTCGGAGTTGGAGCAGCCGTTGTTGGTCGCGTACGCCCAGCGGTTCTGCTTCACCGACCAGGCCGGGTCGATGAAGACCGGGAAGTCGCCCGCGTCTGCGCCGAGCATGGCCGGGTCCGGGGTCAGCAGCAGGTCACCGGTGGCGTCCACTGCGGTTTCCACCCGTACGGTCCGCGCGGTCGCCGCCGGTCCGTCGACCGAGGAACGCTCGGCGGGCACCGAAGCCACACCGGCCCTGCCGGCGATCGTCGTCTGACCCGCGGAGTTCCACATCGTCGCCGGTGTGGCCGTGGCGAAAGCCGTGGCGCCGACGTCGGCCCGCAACGACCCGTCCGGCAATCGGACCGCCCGCGCGTCGCCGCCCAGGTCGAATCGGATCTGGCGCAGCGCCGGGTTGGCAGCCGCCGTGGCCGTCTTCACCACCAGCACGTGGGTGAAGCCGGTCCGGGTCGCCTGGACCGCGAGGTCGACGCCGGGCAACACCTCGGGGTACGTCGCGGTGTCGCCGGTGAGCGCCGGCGCCGGCAGCGCGGCCGGCCAGCCCACCGTGAGGGTCTTCCCTTCCCTGGTCAGGGTTGCCAGCGGAGCCGCCCCGCCACCGGAGAACGCCACCTCCGCCGCCGACGCGGCCGGCCGTACCCGTCCGTCGGAGCCCCGGGCGAGGTCGAGGTCGACGTCCACCCAGGTGCCGTCCGCGCGGCGGGTCCACTGCGGAACCACCCCGGACTCGAACCTGAGCCGACCGTCCGGTTGCGCCGTTACCTGCGCGTACTCGGAGCGGGACGAGCCGACCACCACCGGCCGGGCACAGTCCTTCGCCACGGCCAGTGCCTGCGCCGGGGAGGCCGCCTCCGCCACGCAGGGGGCAGCGGCGGGTGCCGCGGCGGCCGGCCGTTCGGCCAACACCGGCATCCCCGCCGCCGGCATCAGTAGCGCGGTGGCGGCGGCGAGCCAGCGCAGCCGCACCAATCCGAGCCACCCGTTGGGCCCGCTGCGGCTGCGCAGCCCACCCACCTCTGCTGGGTCGGCGGCGGCGTGACCTACATCGACAGACATGGCAGCTCCAACCGACCAGGCCATGCCTGGTCGTTGTTAGGCGAGATCGGGATTTCGTGAGGTGCGGGATGGTCGCGGGAGCGACCTGGCGACTGGGCCGCCATCGAAACCGACGGAACCGGGGCTGGCACTCGGGGTCGGTGACGACCGCTCGGCGGGCCCGTGTCAGCGCCCGACGCGGATCGGCGGCGTGCAGGGCGTTGACTACGGAATCAGATCGGGCACAACCCGGGTCGCCGTACGTGGAGACGAACGTTCGGCCGGCGCAGTGGGCGTCAGCGGCCTGGATCGTCCAGTAGGCAGTCGTCTCTGGCGGACAGTGGCACGAGAGACATCCGTTGGATACATCATTCACCCCCGTGAATTGATGTGGCCAACGGTATGGGACGTAGACAACGGGGGTCAATCCCGATGGCGGCACGAGGAGTGACGGAGGTACGACAGCTCGACCGAGCAGCGGACGGCCGGCCCGCCGGGTGGGGTCAGCAGTTGGTCGCCGTGGTGGTGTGCGCAGGCCTGATTCACCCGGCCCACGGCCTCGTTTCGAATGATCGGGAACCGCACCAGCATTTCGTGCGGTATCTGCTCGACGAAATCTCGAACCTTGTCGGACATGCGCAGTTGCAGCTCCACGGCATACTCCCTCGCCTCGCCTCGCCTCACCGCATCCGGCCGACACTTGCGCTTGACGGATACGTCGACGATCTGCTTATGTCGATGACATGACTAGACCCTCCGCTCCGATGCGCGAGCCCACGTACTTCATCCTCGCCGCGTTGCAGGACGAGCCGTTGCACGGCTACGCCATCGTCAAACGCGCGCAGGAGTTGTCCGACGGGCGAGTGCGGTTGACGACCGGCACGCTGTACGCCGCACTCGACCGGCTCAACGGTGAGGAGATGGTGCGGGTGGCCGAGGAGACGGTGGTCAACGGTCGTGCCCGTCGCACCTACGAGCTGACCGAGCGCGGGTTGTCCGCACTGCACGATGAGGCGACGCGGCTGATCGCTGCGGCTCGGGTCGTTCGAGACCGCTCCGTACGGTCGACGGCCGCGACGGTTCGGACGGCGCCGGCATGACCGGCCTTGAGCGCCGCTACCGGTGGCTGCTGCGCGCGTACCCTCGGGCCTATCGGCAGTACCGCGCCGACGAGATGCTGGAGACGCTGCTGGTCGCGGGCGAGACGGACCGGAGGCACCCGAGGCTTCGGGAGTCCCTCGCACTCGTGGTGGGAGGTCTGCGGGTCCGCTCCGGCGTAGACCAGCTCCGCTCCCGGGACACCTTGCGACACTCCGCCCTGCGATCGATCGCACTGTCCCTGCTCGTGTGCGGCGTCGCCCTTACGGCCCTGCCCCTCACGTGGCGCGTATGGCTGCTGCTGCCGGGTAATTCCGCCAACTTCCTGTATGAGCGAAGCTCGGTCACGCCCACATTGCTGCTTCTCGCGCTGACCGCCGCGGTGTGGGCTCGCTACCGCCTCGCACTCCCCATAACCATCGGCGCCTTCGGCTGGGAGGTCTGGTACTCCGCAGCGAATGACCTGAGATACGCAGTAGAGCCATGGGCGAGGTACGACGACGCCTTGGGGCTCCGGACAGGTCTCTACCTGATCATGCAAATCTCTACGTGGATATGCTTGTTAGCCGTGTTAACAATGGTGGCACTACTTCGAGCGCGCCAGCCACGGGCCACGCGACCATGGACCTGGCTTCTCGGTGCCACGATGGCTATAGCGTTCATAACGCCCAATCCGCTCAATGGCTGGGCAGGCGGGTTGACCCTACCGGTCATCATGGCCGCCGGGCTGGTGGCGGCCCTCGTGGGCGCAGCCTTTGATGTGCGGGTATCGATCGCGGCCAGCGCGGTCCTTCTGGCACTAATGCTGCCCATGCTGGCCTATCAGCCGACCAATTGGACGCTCTACGGTTGGGACTGGAGCCC
Source organism: Micromonospora sp. NPDC048842 (assembly GCF_040649935.1). Lineage (NCBI taxonomy): Bacteria > Bacillati > Actinomycetota > Actinomycetes > Micromonosporales > Micromonosporaceae > Micromonospora > Micromonospora sp. NPDC048842. The sequence goes on from NZ_JBEZGK010000001.1 coordinate 404,210, forward strand.
GCGAAACTTACTCCTCGAAGCCGTGGTTGGGATTTTCGCAATCAACTTCACAGTCAGCAGAGTGGCCGCCCGCCGGCAAGTCACCATATGACGGTGTGGTCGCTACATAGGCTCCTGACGGCGGGCGTCGCCGTCATGGGCGCACTCTTTCTCCACATCACACTGCACGGCCCGAAAAATTCGGTCCGTGCCGTCCGGGACGAGGCAGAACCTACCGAGGCCGTCGCCGTCCGCTGACCAGACGCGAGTCGGGCGCACAGCGCGCGAACCGCCCCTGTCTCTGGCGGGTGTCCGCACCAGGATCGCGCGGAGCGTCGCCGTCCGACCGGGCGCGATCACCATTGAACGACGCCCCGAGCGGAGCGGCGAGGGTGATCGCGCGCGACGGGGGTGGGGTTGGTGTCCCTACGCCCGTACACGCCTGATCAGCACCGACTTGGCGCTCGACGCCTGGCTCAACCGGCTGCTGATCGGCGTGATGGTGGGGTACGCGGCGCTGGCGGCGGCCACCACCATGGTGATGGCCGCGCTGGCCCGCCGCCGTGAGTTGGCGTTGCTCCAACTGGTCGGGGTCACCCGCCGTCAGATTCGAAGGATGGTCCAGGCCGAACAGGCCGGGCTGCTCGGCACCTCGGTGCTGATCGGCGCGACGATCGCGGCGCTGACCCTGAGCGCGATCGTCAACGGACTGACCGGCAGCCCGATCCCGTACGTCCCGCCGCTCGGATGGGTGGCGGTGCTCGGCGGCACGACACTGCTGGCGTTGGCAACCACTGTGTGGCCCGTCCGACGGCTACTCAGCGCACCCCCGATCGACGACATCGGTGTGAAGGAGTAGGCGTCGCGGTGCGAATATCGGCGACCGTGCTCGCCCTGTCAGCGGCAGAGGCGGATGGTGTCGAACTACGGGAGTTCCGTCAGGATCGGTACATGGCGGCGAGGGTGTGGTTGTCGTCATCGCCAACCACTCCCCCCGTGCGGCAAGGGCGGCGGTGGGCGTGGGTCAGGGGGTGACGGGGAAGTGCCAGTTCTGACTTATATAAGTAGTGCCTGGTATGGTTCTGAGTCGTGCACGCGTTCGACATCCTCGGAGACCCGGTGCGCCGGCGCATCCTGGAGCTGCTCGCCGACGGTGAGCAGACCTCCGGCGCGATCACCGACGTGATCCGGGCCGAGTTCACACTGTCCCAGCCGGCCGTCTCGCAACATCTGCGCGTTCTGCGCGAGAACGGGTTCGCGTCGGTCCGGGCCGAGGGGGCTCGCCGGTTCTACGCCGTCGACCCCACGCCGCTGAGCGAGGTTGACGTGTGGTTGGACCGGTTTCGCAGGTTCTGGGATCAGCGGCTCGATGCCCTGGGAACTGAGCTGGCCCGTGGCAGGCGTGCATCCCGGACCCCGGGTGTTGGCAAGGCCGATCCGCCAGCGAAAGGAACATGACATGAAGGATGTACTGGACGAACTGGCCGCTGCGCGCCGGACGATGGGCGCAGCGACCCTGTCCGGCGGCGACGCGTACACGATTGAGCTGCGGCGTTGCTACGACGCACCGGTCGACGAGGTGTGGAACGCCATCACCGACCCCGAGCGGCTGGGCCGCTGGTTGAAGCCGATCACCGGCAACCTTCGGCTCGGGGGGTCGTTCGAACTGGACGGCGGTGAGCACGGCGAGATCCTCCGGTGCGACCCGCCGCGGCGGCTGCGGGTGTCCTGGCTCTTCGGTCCGGAGGCCGACGAGTGGCCGGGTACGAGCGAGGTCGAGGTGCTCCTGTCCCCGAGCCCTGCCGGCGGCACCGAGTTCGAGCTGGTCCACGCAGCGGCAGTCGGCGAGCCCATGTTCCCGACCTACGGCCCCGGTGCCGGTGGTGTGGGCTGGGACCTGCATCTCCTCACCCTGGCCCGATTCCTAGCCGACGGCGAGGCCCTCGATCACGAGGAGTTCGAGACCTCCCCCGCGGGCCGCGAGTTCGCCAGGCGTAGCGCTGTGGCGTGGGGCGAAGCTCACCTGGCCGCCGGCGGCGATCCGGATCACGTGGCGGCCGCGGTCGAGGCCACGACCGCGTTCTACGTCCCCGGAGGCAACGAGCGATGAAGTACACCACCTCGATCGAAGTAGACCTGCCCCGCGAGAAGGTGGTCCGGCTGATCTCCGACCCGGCGCAGGTGCCAAAGTGGCTGCGGGGCCTGGTGCTGCACGAGCCGATGAACGGGGCGCACGGCCAGCTCGGGACCACCTCGCGAGTCGTGTTCCAGATGGGGAAGCAGAGGATGGAGGCCACCGAGACCATCACGCGCGTGGATCCCACGGATCTGCACGCCATCCCGAGCTCGGTCGTCGTGCACTACGACCGCGAGATCGTCGGCGAGGGCATGTGGCAGGCCCAACGCGACCGGTTCATCGACGCCGGTCCGAACACGACACTGTGGGAGAGCGAGAGCGAGTTCCGGTTCGACGGACTCCTGATGCGGCTGGTGGCGCTGCTCATGCCTGGCTCGTTTCGCAAGCAGTCGCGGCAACACATGCAGGACTTCAAAGCGTTCGCCGAGCAGGGGACGGACGTCCGCCGAGGGCCGAACTGATCTGTCGCAGCCAGCAACAGGCCCCCACGGCGACGGGACAGTACGGACGCCGGGTGCACCCGGATCGACACCGCAGGCCCGGCATCGCTGCAGCACCGGACACGCGTCAGCGTGGCGGTGAGGCCTCCTCCAGTGGACGCCCGTGGGCTCGGGCCGTATCCGAGACGGCGACGCCGAGCAGGACCGCGACTGCTGCCGCAGCGACCCCGAGAGGCGGTAGGCCGACCATGATCGGTGCCATGGCCGCGAGGACGAGGATCCCGATCGGTCGTGGCCAGGACACTCGGGCGAAGGCCACATACTCGAATACTGAGCGCCCGGCGAGGTAGAGCGCAGGCCCGCCGAGGATGGCTCCGACCCAGGCGGGTTTGGCGTCTCCGGACGGATCCATGAGGACGAGTTCGGAGCCGGCTGAGCTGCCGAGGATGCCGGCCACCATGAGCAGGTGTGAGAACTCGGCCAACCGACCGAGCCGGCCGGGGTCGGGGGATGCCGCGATGGCCTCGCCCAGAATTTGGCCAGCTCGATAGAAGTAGATCCGCCACAGCAACACCGTGGTGAGGAACGACAATGTAAGGGCCATCGTTCGTTCAGCCACGATCGGACCGCGGAGAAGACTCGATCCGGAGGTCAGGATCGTCTCGCCAAGCGCGACGATGACAAGCTGCCAGTAGCGCTCGGCCAAGTGCTCGCCCGCGACGGCCCACGGGGACACCCGCGAGCGACCCACCCCCGGTACCGGCCAGCCGAGTCTGGCCCCCAGGTAGTCGATTGCCAGGGCCACCGTCCACAGCGAATTGCGCGTCACCTCGGGAACAAAGGCTCCGGCCAGCCATGGTACGGCCGACGCGCCGAACCAGATGAGCGCCAACATATTGACGCGGCGCAGATTATGACCGCGCACGACACCTACGAAGAAGAGGGTGCGGCCCACCTGAATCGCGACATAGGTGCTCGCGAAGAGCAGGCCCGTCTCGGCGAGAGCCCCCGAAATCGCGACCGCCAGGAGCAGGCTCCCGTACATCGTCGCAACGACAACGAACTGGATCGGCGGCTGGAACGGATCGAATCGGCTGGTCACCCATGCCGTCTGGGTCCAGATCCACCAGAGAGCCAGGAGCAACAGCAGCGTCTCGCCGTTCTCCGCAAGGGAGGTGGTCAACCGCTCCGGGACGTGACCCCTGGTGTAGTCCAACACCAACTCGTGCACAATCCGGGTGAGCGCGAAGACGTAGACGAGATCGAAGAACAGTTCCAGGAAAGTCGGCCGTTGCGGACTCTCACGTTTGCGCAGCAGATTGGCCACTCTATTCCTCGTCACCCGGTCCGCCCGCCTCGTCGGCTAATCGCTGAAGCAGTCGTACCACGTTGCCGCAGCGCCCACGGATAAGACGCACTTGCGATGACTGAATAGCCCGACGGCCGACGCGGGCTGCCACCGCGCCCAGCACCGCCCTCTCCCGAGAAGCCGGCAGCTGGTTGACCGACGTGCCAGGCGGCTTCCAGGCAGGGATCACAGGCGGCGGGCACGAGGGTAGCCACTACTACCCGACGAGCCCTGGTCACGATCCTCGACTGGAGTACCAGCGAAAGACCGTCGATCACTGCTGGCTAAACACCGCCGCCACGACGAGGTTGTTGACGATGGTCGCGGTGACGGCGCGGGTGGCCGCTTGGCGGGCAGTCGCTTCCACCAGCCCCAGCCGGAGCCTTCCTTCCCCATGCTGTCTCCTCTCGGGCTTCCAGGTAACCCTGCCGACGCCCGAAGGTGAGCCGGTCACCTACCGGACACGAACTCGCTTGGTGGTGGATCAAAAAGAGTCATGACGAGCGCAACTGTGCTGAGGAATCCGCATCCGAGCGCTAGCACCAGCGAAGGAACGAACGCGGATGGCGGCGGGATCCATCCGCCGAGGACCCAGGGTGCTGCGACGATAAAGAGCACAGCTATGTCCGACACAACCTCATTCACGGCGAACGCGATGGACGTGCGCGAGTTGCGGTTCCGCAGGATCCGAAAGGCAGAATCGGCCGCCGCAGCGACCAGCAGGGCGCTGAGCACAGCGAACGCCAGCACACCCCAGATGGGAGCAAGATTGGCGAGTGCGAGTGGCACGACGAGCGGCAGCCCGGTCAGCAAAAACACGCCCCGCGCACCCGAACGCACGTATCGGTCAGCCCCGGACTGGCGAACGCGGCGCTGCCCTGAGTCCAGATAGAAGAACACGCCCACGAGGAACGTCCCGAGAAGCGTGGCTGCGATTTCTGCTAGCCCGACCAGGAACTCCTCGTTCACTTCCCGCATCTCGATCAAGCTCCTTACGGCTCACCACCTGAAGCGGTGCAGCACCAGTGAACTTAGTCGGACATTTCGGGCAGCGGGGAGTTTTCGCATCGCGCGCGATGGTCGGGGCGTCCGGCAGAGCCGAGATCGGGGTCGGCGATCTTCGAGCAGCGGTTCGCCAACCTCCGTCCGGTCAGGCGCGACGGGGCGACCCTGCTGCCGCTCACGCGCCGACCGGGCGGCATCCAGGCCTTCAAGATCGTGATTGCGGCAGGCGGATCGGACACGCCGGACCTCCGCACACACGAGGGTTACGAGTGGCTCTACGTCCTCAACGGGCGCTTACGCCTCATGCTTGGCAGTCACGACCTCGTCCTCCTTCCCGGCGAGGCCGCCGAGTTCGACACCCGTACCCCCCCACTGGTTCGGGACACTCGACGGTGAAGGGGCCGAGTTCCTCAGCCTGTTCGGCCAGCAGGGTGAGCAGGTCCACTTCCGCGCGAGGCCGAAGACGCTACGACACGAGGGCAGCGCCGGCTAGCGGATGATGGCCGGCTTCCGGCCGCGACATGCCGCCGTGGCGTTAGACGACTCGAGACGCCGGCCGGTGCCAGCCATCCCGCAGCTCAGGACATGCACGTGGGCCATAAGATCCACATCTATGGTCCGCACCACACCTCCGCGCTGTGACGGACTTCAACACATGCCCTAGATCTGGGCACCGCTCCAGTGCAGATCGCCGTCGGGCCACCGGTCGAACGGCCGGTCATCGGCAGCGCGATCCCTTCGTGCGCCGGGAGCTCGGCTGGGTCGCGCTTCCCCGCTGCACCGTCGACGGTCGCGGATCTCAATCATCAGCTCTTGATCAGTTCGCGAGCGTGATTCACCTCGCACATGTTTGCCCCTGACGTCAACGTGAGGTTTTAGCGTGGCGATATGCAAATCAACGGCTCAACAGCTCTCGTGACCGGAGCCAACCGCGGCCTCGGCAAGGCCTTCGCCGAGGCCCTTCTCGCCCGGGGCGCCACCGTCTATGCGACCGCCCGTCGCCTGGAAAGCATCGACATCCCCGGCGCCGTCGCGCTTCAGCTGGACATCACGGATCCCGCGTCTATCGAGGCCGCCGCAGGCAAGGTGGGCGACCTCGACATCCTCATCAACAACGCCGGCACCTCCACCGAAGCCCCGCTGCTCGGCCCCTCCACGGAGAACATCCGCCGCGACCTCGACACCAACTTCTGGGGCACTCTCAACGTCACCCGCGCCTTCGCGCCCAGGCTGGCCGGTGGGGCCATCCTCAACGTCATCTCGGCGCTGAGCTGGTACACCTTCAGCCCCGGCAGCAACGGCTACGCCGCCTCCAAGGCCGCGGAGTGGTCCCTGACGAACGGCATCCGGCTTGAGTTGGCCGACCAGAAGACTCTGGTCACCGCCCTGGCGCTGGCGATCGCCGACACGGACATGATGGCTGGCGTCGACATCCCCAAGCTCGCGCCCCACGTGGTGGTCGCCCAGGCCCTCGACGGACTGGAGGCAGGCAAGATCGAAGTCATCGCTGACCAGCCCACCGCCAACGTCAAGGCCTCCCTCTCCCGCGATCCCGCCGACTTCTACGCCGACATCACCGGCAACCTCTTCGCCTGACTTCACCGGTAGTCCGCCTGCCGAAGTAAGCGGCTTGGTCAACGGGCGTACGCCCGGCGGGCGGCCCGGATTCTCATGAAGCCGGGCCTCCGCCTGACCGCCGCAGGGGTGCGGACGTCGAGCGAAGCCCTGAAGATCGTGATCGACTTCGTGGTCTTGAAGCTGGCGCCTCCAAGGTGCGACCGAGGGCTCCGGGAGGTCACTGGTCCGCTGGGGTGTCCGGGCGTCGCGATCACGTCGACCGCGGCCATGGTGATCGCGCTCGCGGACAGGTTCTCGTCCAAGGGACGTCTCGTAATGGCTGCGCCGCCGCCGGGGCCACGATCGCCGTGCATGACCGCCGGCGCCCGGTCCCCACCGCCGTACGCGCTCCGGTCGACTTACCGCCGGCCACCGGCGCCGGCCCGTGACCGTGCGGACAGCCGTAAACGCGCTTCTCCGATTGGCGTTCGCTGCGTAGCATCTCCGACGATCAAGGGGGATGAACGGTGGGCGATTTCCAGCAGTTCACGACGGATGTGACTTCGCGTCTGTCCACGATGTCCCGCGGCGAGTTGTACGCCGTCGGCGACGGTCTCGACCGGGACTCGCTCTGGCTCACCTTTCTCGACTCCTTTCCCGCCGGCACCAATCTGCGGTTCCGTGAGCGATCCGAGTACGACTGCTCGACCTGCCGCGGTTTCATCAAGCACTTCGGCAACGTCGTCGAGATCCACGACGGGCGGGTCCGTACCGTCTGGTCCGGGGTGTCGGCATTCGACCCGGTCTTCTCCGTCGTCGCCGCCGCTCTGGACGAGTTCGTTCTTTCGCTGCCGTTGTCCACCATCTTCCGGTCCACCCAGGCGCAGTACGGGACGAAGACCACCCGAACGTTGCGCGACGGCCAGGTCGAGGTGTGGCACCACCTGCACGGCCGGGTGGAAGAGCGGCATCGCAGCGAGGACGTCGGCGCGGCACAGGGCAACTTTGACGCCGCGGTGCAGGTCTTCCAGCGTGGCCTGGCCGAGCTGACCCGGCACGCTCTGGACACCGTCGTCGACCTCGTCGACGACAACGCCCTCTACCGCGGCGCGGAGCATCGTCGGGCGGTGACCGAGTTCCGCTCACTGCAGAACTGGTGGACCCAGGCGACCGACCAACGTGCCTTCGTCTTCACCAACGCCATGAACCCGGCGGCCCGGCTCCGCAACACGGTGATCGGCACCCTGGTTCAGGGTCTCTCCGCGGGTGTCGACCTGGAGCAGGCGGTCCGGTCGTTCGAGGCGAAGGTGGCGCCGCAGAATTACCAGCGCCCCACGGCGTTGATTACTCCGGGCATGGTCAAGGCCGCCATGAGGACCATTGCCGAGCTGGGCATCGAGGAGTCGTTGCAGCGACGGTTCGCCCGGCTGTCCGACGTGTCGGTCACCAATGTGCTGTGGGTCGACAACGACACCCAGGCGCGGATGAAGGACGGCATCGAAGGGCTGCTCATGCAGGCGGCCACCATCCGATCGTCGGGTGCGCTCCTTCGCGACGCCAAGCCGGAGGAGGTTCCCGTGGTCTCCTTCATGAAGGACATCCTGCCCGGTGCCGCCACCATCGACCTGTGGGTCGCCAACACCTACGAGCCGCACCTCGTCAGCCTCACCACCGGCCGGAACCCGGCTGCTCCGCGGTTGTTCAAGTGGGACAACGATTTCGGCTGGTCGTACGGCGGCAACGTCACCGACTCGATCAGGGAGAAGGTAAAGCGGGCCGGCGGCAACGTCACCGGCAAGCTGCGGGTGAGCCTGTCCTGGTTCAACCACGACGACCTAGACCTGCACGTGTACGAACCCAACGGCGACCACATCTGGTACCAGGAGAAGCGCAACAAGCTGGACGTCGACATGAACGCCAGCGGGACGCTCTCCCGCGAGCCGGTGGAGAACATCACCTGGACCGACCGTGTCTCCGACGGTGAGTACCGGATCGAGGTGAACCAGTACCGCAAGCGGGACAGCGCCCAGGTCGGCTTCGTGATCGAGACCGAGAGCGACGGGAAGATCGAGCATTACAGCCACGAGCGCGCGGTCGGCCACAAGGAGACCGTCGAGGTGGGCCGGATGACGGTTGCCGACGGGGTGATCACCGCCTTCCGGCCGGGTAAGGACGTGCATCCGGGCAGTGCGGGCAAGGAGTTGTGGGGCATCACCACCGAACAGTTCGTACCGGTGTCCACCATCATGTACTCGCCGAACTACTTCGATGACAACGAGGTCGGCAACCGGCACTACTTCTTCATCCTCAAGGGGTGCGTCAACGACCAGCCGACGCGGGGGATCTACAACGAGTTCCTCCGCAGCGATCTGCAACCGCACCGCAAGGTGTTCGAGGTTCTCGGCGACCGCACCAAGTGCGAGCCGTCTCCGGATCAGCTGTCCGGCCTCGGCTTCAGCTCCACGGTCCGCAGCTCTGTGGTCGCCAAGGTGACCATGACCGGCGGCCGGCGCCGCCTCATCAGCATCCAGTTCTGATTCCTTAACCAGATATTCCGGAGAGGCTACCGTGACCATTTTTGAGAAGGCCACACGGGAGAAGTTCCGCTATCCGTCGGCCAAGGGACTGCTGACCACGGAACAGCTGTGGGAGCTTCCGCTGACCGCCAAATCCGGCTTCAGCCTCGATGATGTGGCCAAGGCGGTCAACGCCGAGCTCAAGGCCGTCGACACCGAGTCGTTCGTGGCCACCGAGGCCAATCCGGCCAAGGCAACCTTGGAAGCCAAGCTGGAGGTCGTCAAGCACGTCATCGCCGTCCGCCTCATGGAGGACCAGGCGGCGAAGGCGGCGGCGGCCAAGAAGCTGGAGAAGGAGAAGCTGCTGGCGGTCCTGGGCCGTAAGCAGGACGCGGTCCTGGAAAACCTGACCGAGGCAGACCTACTGGCCCGGATCAACAACCTGTAGCCCGCCGACAATCAGCGTCTGCCAGCGGGCCGGCACATCGCCGAGAAGTACGGTCGCCATGCAAGACCTGTGCGGCCAGGCCGGCGCTCACGCGCGCGGGTGGGTGACCGCGGTTCGGGTCGAGTTTCCGGAGGGAGGATCCGCTTTCGTCGGCGAGTCGTTGTAGCAGCCGTTCGGTTGCGGCGCGCACTTCGGTGGCGACACCGAGCGGGGTCTCGACCGGCGCACAGGACATCGACCCAGATCTGACCCGATCCCCCCTCGCCCGCCAGCATCGTGATCGGGAACTCCGATTCGGGCCCGAGCCGCTGATAGCGGAAGCGGTTCAGGGTGACGCCCCAGAGCTGGGCGTCGGATCGTGCACACCCAGCCGCTGCCCAACCCGGCGGCACACGGCATCACCATCCCACCGGCGACAACCCCACCCACGACCCTCGCCGCCCTTCGGGACCGGGTCCAGGCACAGACCGGCGAGGACAACAAGATCAAAACAACGTGTTAATGATCTGCAATCTCTTAGTCGAGTGACCAATTCCTCAATTTCAGCGGATTAAGCATCAGCCACACGTTCGTGACACATTCGGCACTGACGTCGAAGGTGGCCATCCCATATCGCCGCTCCTCGTTTCTAAGTATGTATCCGAGGCCGTCAGCCGTGTCTCGTCGCTCAAAACGGAGAGCGGGTTGCTTACGCATCACTCCCATGAGCCACCGCGCCACATGATCCGAACCGCGAATAACCTGAGGTGCGGCATTGACGAATCCGCCGCCATCTACTCGCAGTTCGACATCTGGGGCCAATACGCGCAACAGGTCTTCAATATTCCCTCCAACCGTTGCGTCGCGGAATGCCCGAACAACTTCATCATGCTGTTGAGGAGAAACTTGTGCCCGCCTTCCTCCTCGAACGTGCCGACGTGCGGACGTCGCCAATTGCCGTACGGCTCCTGGTGAACGGCCTACAACACTAGCAATCTCGCCAAACGGCACGCCGAATACATCATGAAGTACGAACGTCACTCGCTCCGCCGGGGTCATAGACTCGAGGACCGTCAACAAAGCCATACTGACCGAATCATCGAGGGAAACGCGATCGAGCGGATCGGCGGCGATATGGCTGGAACTCGTTGGCTCCTTCGCTGTGTCCGCGAAGAGGTCAGATGGGACTGGCTCCGGTAGCCATTGTCCGACGTACGTCTCCCGTCGTGCCCGCGCGGAGCCCAGCATGTCGAGTGAGATACGGCTCGCAACTCGCATCAACCACGCAGCGGGCGTGGCAATCGCTTCGCGTTCCTCGGCCTCAAGGCGATACCATCTGACGTACGTCTCTTGCACAACATCTTCAGCATCGGCCAGAGTGCCCATCATGCGAAACGCCAGCGACATCAAACGACGTCGCTCGGCCGCGACGGAATCGAGAATCTGCGATTCATCGCGCTCGACTCCTCCAAACCCTACGGATTCGGCAGGAGAATCGTCCGACATTGGGCACCCTTTCCGGTCCAAGCGCGGCATGCCTCACTATCACCCGACAGTCGAGCGTTCCATCGTCCTCCTATTTTGGTTTCAGGCGAGGGGGATTCCTGAAATGGGGTACCTCACAGTGCCTACCCGGTGAGCGCCACGTGGAACCATGGCATCGGTTGCCCCTTCCGCGTCCACGGTCACAACCTCGCGGTCGTCTTCGCGATCAGCCAGCGTGGCACGGAAAAGGTCATCGTGGTAGTAGCGGTCGGGTCCAGCGATCTCGACCTCGCTTCCCGGCTCCAAAGTCGTGGCAGCCTCGGCGAGCAGCTCGATGACCTCGTCCAGCTCGACGGGCTGGATGAACGATCTGGGAGCGAAAACCTTTCCGTCCACGGTGTGTTGGTCAATGAGGATGGGAATGTAGCTCTGGAACTGAGTGGCTCGGATGATGGTTGCGGGGATCGAACCGGATCGTGCGGCCTTCTCCTGCGCTACCTTTCCGAGGTAGTACCCAATCTCAGACGCGTCTCCTTGTCCGACGCCGACGATGGAGAGCAGGACGTGATGACGCACACCTGCCCGCTTGCCCTCCGCATTCAGATTGTTGATCGCTTCCTCGAAGAACGAAATGGCCCCCTCCGCATCAAAACGGGGGGTGTTCAGGACGTTCACGATGGTGTCGACTCCGACGAGGGCCTCGGCGAGCCCCTCACCAGAGATCACGTCGATCCCGTCGTCAAGTCCTCCCGAGACCACCTCGATGCCCCTGGCCTCCAGCTTGTCGGCAAGGGGGGAGCCGACACGGCCGCGCCCACCAGCGATGAAAACCTTCATTTCTCACTCCGTTCCGGGCCACCGGTCGCCGCCCTCACCAATATGACGACGCAGGCCAGGAAAATGTCAGGCTCCGAGAGATCTTTGCTCAGAACCCCTCAGCCGCTGCTTGACATGGGTAGATCGCGGGATGCCCGCAGACCGGCGATCGGGACGTGGCGCTGGGGAGTCGCTCGCCCACAAGGCGAGGATCCGCAACGACCACCGGACGCCCGGTGAACGTTGTGGACACCGCACTAGCGGACGCGAAGCCCGGCCACCAGGAGGTCGACCAGGCGGCGTGCGTCGTAACGGGGGTCGTTGCCCGCGCCGATGCAGAGATTGCCGACGCCGCGCAGCAGCCCGTAGGCGTCCAGGTCGGGGCGGATCTCGGCGGCGGTGACGGCGGCCTCGAGGAGCTGGTCGCAGACCGGGACGAGCCGGTCGAGGAAGTAGGAGTGCAGGGTCTGGAAGGCGGCGTCGTCGGACTGCAGAGCTGCGGCAAGACCGTGCTTGGTGACCAGGAAGTCGACGAACAGGTCGATCCACTGCGCCAGGGCAGCGTACGGCGTGCCGCTCTCGGCCAGTAGGGCCGGCCCCGCCTCGGCGCACGCCTCAATCTGGTGCCGGTAGACGGCGACGATGAGGTCGGCCCGGCTGGGGAAATGGCGGTAGATCGTGCCCACGCCGACGCCCGCCCGTACGGCGATGTCCCGCACGGGGACGTCGACGCCGGAGGTGACGAACGCCGCAGCGGCAGCGTCGAGCAGGGCCTTCTCGTTGCGCCGGGCGTCGGCCCGCTTGCGCGGGACCGGTTGCTCCACGCCGCTGTCGATGTCAGCCACGTCGCGTTACCTCCGTCACTCCACCTGGCATCCGGAACATAGTTCCGTATAGTGTTTACCGGAACGATGCTCCGCTTGCTCAGCATAATGAACCGGTCGCGCTACCACCAAACCGTGGACCGCCGGACGTCTGAAGGAGAACCAGCCATGCAGTACCGCACCTTGGGTCGCACTGGCGTGCAGGTCAGCGCTCTCGTGCTCGGCGCGATGAACTTCGGCAAGATCGGCAACACCACCCAGGAGGACGCCACCGCCATCGTCGAGGCGGCGGTCGACGCGGGGATCAACCTCATCGACACCGCCGACGCCTACAGCGGCGGCCAGTCCGAGGAGATGGTCGGCAAGGCCATCGCCAGCCGCCGCGACGACGTCGTTCTGGCCACCAAGGCGACCCTGCCAATGGGCGACGAGCGCAACCAGCGGGGCGGGTCGCGCCGCTGGCTGGTCACCGCGCTGGAGAACAGCCTGCGCCGCCTCGGTGTCGACCACGTCGACCTCTACCAGATGCACCGGTGGGATCCGACGACCAGCGACGACGAGACGCTGTCGGCGCTGACGGACCTGCAGCGCGCGGGCAAGATCCGCTACTTCGGCTCCTCGACCTTCCCCGCCTACCGCATCGTGCAGGCGCAGTGGGCCGCCCACGAGGGACGTCTGAGCCGTTACGTGACCGAGCAGCCGAACTACTCGATTCTGCAGCGTGGCATCGAGACCCACGTGCTGCCCGCGACGCAGGAGTACGGCATGGGCGTGCTCGCCTGGAGCCCGCTGGCATCGGGCTGGCTATCCGGCGCGATCCGTGCCGGCCAGGACATCAGCACGAACCGCTCGGGCTTCATGCAGCAGCGCTACGACATCAGTATCCCCGCCAACCGCGCCAAGCTCGACGCCGTCGAGCAGCTCGCCACAGTCGCCGACGAGGCTGGCCTCAGCATCATCCAACTCGCGCTCGGCTTCGTGACCGCGCACCCGGGCGTGACCAGCGCGATCATCGGCCCCCGCACGATGGACCACCTCCGCTCGCAGCTCGCCGCCGCGGACACGGTGCTCTCGGCCGACGTGCTGGACGCGATCGACGCGATCGTGGCTCCCGGCGTCGACCTCGCCGCCCATGAGAAGAACGACACCCCGCCCGCTCTGCTCGAGCCGGCGCTGCGCCGCCGCTGATCACTCGGCACGTCAGTGCCCGCGTGGCAGGCGGACGTGCGCCCGCGCGTCCGCCTGCCGCTGACCCGCCACAGAGCCAGACCTTCCGGGCTCGGCGCCGCAAGGACGAACGGACCCATGCCAAGCAAGCCCTCGCCCAGCTTCGGGCTCATGACCGCCCCGATGCACGTCGACTACCACGACATCCTGCGGGTATGGCAGGAAGCGGACGCCATTGCCGAGATCGAGCACGCGTGGCTGTTCGACCACCTCATGCCCATCAGTGGCAACCCGGACGGACCGGCGTACGAAGGCTGGACCCTGCTCTCCGCCCTCGCCGCGCAGACCGAGCGGCTGCGACTGGGCGTGATGGTGACCAGCAACCGCTTCCGGCCTCCCACGATGCTCGCCAAGATCGCCACGGTCGTCGACATCGTCTCCGGCGGGCGCCTCGACTTCGGCATCGGCGTCGGGTCACGGCCTGGTCACCCTCTGGCTCGGCGGGAATACGCCGCGCACGGCCTGCCATTCGCCGACACCGCCGACGCCGTTGGCAGCCTCGCCGAGGCGCTCACTGTCATCCGGCGACTCTGGGCCGGCAACGAGCCGTTCGACTTCCACGGAACGTATGTCGACCTCACCGGAGCGTTCGCCAGCCCCAAGCCCGTGCAGCGCCCGCACCCGCCGATCGTTATCGGTGGCCGCTCCGCCGCCACATTGCGGGTGGTCGCCGAGCACGCGGACATCTGGAACATCGCCAGCGGAGACATCGACGACGCCGTCAGCCGCAGCGCCCTGCTGGAACGCTACTGCGCCGAAATCGGCCGCGACCCAGCGTCGATCACCCGCTCGATCAACCTGCCCGTCCCCTACGACCAGCCCGGGCTCACCCGGGACGCCATCGGCAGGGCGATCGGTGCCGGCTTCGGGCACATCGTGCTCATACTGCCGGCGCCCTACCCCGCTGGCGTCGCGCGTTGGGTCGCCGATGAGCTCATCACCCCGTCCACCGCATAGCTGCCCCGGCGGGTCGGTCTGAATTGATCTCCGACCCGAGCGGCCGGGGTTGCGTCAGACGTGCCACTCCACCTCGTCGCCGCCGAGTCGTCGGCTGAGCGAGGGCCGATCACCTCGATGGTTGTCAGGGACTCTCGGTGGATCTTCGCGCCGGTGGTGGGTCAACGTTGCCGGGTGGTCGGCGACGGCGTCGCGTCGGTCAGCACCATCGCCGAACTTGATGCCACGCCGACAGCTCAGGGTTGTTTCCCCCTTCGGGGGGTACGCCGTTCCGCCACGCGGGCGCCGCCGGATCAGCCGAGCGGGTCGTGTGCGCCGCGGACGCGCCGGGGGCCGGTACGGGATGGATCAGCGAGAGGCGGGCGGGCGCGCCGGGGATGTCGGTGTGGTGGAACTGCGGGTGCACGGGGTGTCCGCCATCGGCCCGGCTGAGCTGCTGGATCGGCCACATGTGCGACAGGTGGCGGGCGACCACCGGGGTGGCTTCTACCGGCCCGGGCCGGAATTTCACGAGGGCGGCGAGGCGGACGGAGTGACGCTCGAGGCCTACCGCTGGAACAATCTGCCGGCCGGCAACGCGGTGCGAACGCTGTCGATGGTGATCCTGTTGCCCTTCATGCTGATCAACCTCGCCATCTGGATGCGTCCGGCCGCAGCCGGCTCCGACCCGGTGATCAAGGCCCTGTGCCGGTTGCTGGCACTCACCCTGACCGGGATGTACGTGCTGAGCATCGTCGGGATCGCGCTGGACGTGATCGCCTGGAAATGCATGTCCTCACCGGAGTGCCTGGCGGGACGCAGTTGGCTCTCCTGGCTCGGAGGGCGTCCCGCCGGACTGCGTCTGGCGGTGCTCGCGCTGGTGCCGGTAGCGGCGATCGCCCTGGTGTGGAGGATCACCGCTCGCCCGGCACTGCCGGCTCACGTTCCCCGCGCGGCCAACCAGCCCCTTCCGACGCACCGACTCACCGCAGTCGGCCGATGGGACAATGAGCCGCTGGTCGGTCGACTGCGCTCGATTCATGTCGCGGCGGCGTTTGCCACGCTGGACCTCAGCCTGCTCGGTGCCCGGGCGGCACAGGGTCTGTCGATCGGCACCGTCGCGCTGGCGGCAACGTCCGGACTCTTGCTGATCATGTGTGTGGTTCTGCTCTGCACCCCACCCCTGACCACGCCCACTGAACGGCGGCTCGACCGGTTGGTCCGTGTGTTGCGCACGATCGCCCTCGGTCTGACCGTGCTGGTCTGGCTCCACATTCTGACCAGCTCCGCCTCCTGGCCGGAGCGCAACGGGCTGCCCGGCTACGAGCTGACCGTCGTCGGGCTGTTCATCGGTCAGGCGGTACTGCTGGTTGTCCTAGGGGTGGCGTTGTTCTCGCACCGGGATCGACAGCCGCATGTCGCGTTCTCGCTCAGGCTCGGCGCCCTGGCGGCCTCCGTCGCCGCGATCAATCTGGCGCTCACCTTCTCCGCGGAACTGGTCTACCGGGTGTCCGACATCCTGAACAGGGGGGCGCCGACCGCACAGGCGTCGATCAGCAGCCCACCCCACGCCTGCATCTGGGCGATCCTCGGCTTCTCACTGGCCGTGCTGGTGACACTGGCCGTCGCTGGCGTGGAATCGCTGGCGACCCGACCGGGACGGATCCGGGCCGCGTCGGCAATCGTCGCTCGTGACTTCCCAAACGCGCCTACCGATGCCACACCACGGCTGCGGCAGGTACGCAGAACCATGGCCCGTGCCCGGTTCACCGAGAAGCTGGTACCGCTCGCGGTTCTCTACACCTGCCTCGCCGGAATCGGCATCGCAGCAGTCACGCTCGGCCTGCTCCCGACGCCTCCCAGCGAACTGATCCAGCGCTACGTCGGCCTCCCCGCCGGCTTCGTCAACTTCGCCATCGGCGCCGGCAGCTACCTGATCGCCGCCCTCTTCCTCGGCCTGATCATCGGCGGAATCTTCGCCTACCGCACCCCCGGATTCCGCCGGTACGTCGGCGTGCTGTGGGACCTGGGCACCTTCTGGCCCAGAGCCGCCCACCCGTTCGCGCCACCCTGCTACGCCGAACGGGCCGTCCCCGAACTGACCTGCCGCATCACCCACCTCGTCGACTCCGGAAACACTGTGGTGCTCACCGGACACAGCCACGGCTCCGCCCTACTTGCCGCGACAGTGCTCCAACTGCCGCCACGGGTCACCGACCGGATCGCGCTGCTGACCCACGGCTCGCCGCTGCGACGTCTGTACGGCCGCCTCTTTCCCGCGTACATCAGCGACGAGGTGATCCACGAGATCGCCAACCGGGTCGACTGGCGGTGGGTGAACCTGTGGCGAGACACCGACCCCATCGGCGGCCGTGTTTTCCCGCCGCCTCAGCAACCCGACGCGGCACCCGGGACATTCGACCGAACGCCGTCGGTGGATCGACGGCTACGCGACCCACGGGACGTCACCGCCGCGCCCGGAGACATCTTCCCGCCACCGATCAAGGGACACAGCCCCTGCGAAGCCGACCGGGTGTTCGATGAGGTCGTACGTGACCTCGCCGGACGCCTCCAGTGAGCGAGCGGGCCCCCTCCGCGTCGGTTGACGCGCGGGACGTACGACTCTCCCCACTGCCCTGGCCCACTTTCAGCTCTGGTCAGGCTCGCCGGGCAAACCGCCGGCAGCAACCGGTCGCCCGCCTCAAGGCCGCACCATTCCGGACATCTGCCGGCCGATGTAGATGATTGGAGCTCGCGCAAGTCTGGCTTTGATGGTGACCTCTGCTGAGAGCTTCAGCGAAGCTACCAGCGGTGGCAATTTGGTCCCAAGGTGCGAGTCCTGTGGACAGCAGACCGAGCCGGAATTCGTCACTGTGCAACTCGGCCGGTTGCTCAAGTGCTCGGTCTGCCAAACCGCCGTGGAGGTCCTTGGCCGGCTCGCGAAGGATTTCGAGTTCGAACAGACCTTCTCATGGGCAAACAGAGCGCCACAGCGGCTACGACGACCGCCAAGACGGCGCAGGCGAGCCAGACCGTCACGTAGCCGGCCTTACCCGTCACCGGCGTTGCGACCCCGGGCACGTGGCTCGACAGGGCCGCCATGACACGGCCGCGAAGGTGGCACCGGACAAAGCGCCTCCGACCGCCCGCGCGGTGTTGAACAAGCCGGAGCTGATGCCGGCCGCGTCCGCAGGCGCCCGAGTAACCACATACGTCGAGGGCGTGGCCAGCACCACGCCGTTGCCGGCCCCGATCAGGACCTGCCAGACGACGAAGGTGGCTGCGGCGTCGTGAACCAGTGCCGTCGGCATGTACCCCGCCGCAGTCAGTACCGCCCCGAGGGCCACAGCGGTCCGGCTCCCGGCCCGTTCGGTCAGCCGAGGCGCCAGCCAGGTGCCGGCGAACACGGCGAGACCGAACGCGAGCAGCGCGAGCGATGGCCAGTAGAACCTGGGTACCAATGGCGGGCCGGAAATGCCGACCGCGGTACCACGATGGGGGCTGTGCCCGGACCTAGCGTGGTGAGCATGATTCAGGTACGCGAAGTAACCAAGCGATACGGTGCGAAGACGGTCGTCGACCGCCTGTCGTTCACCGCGAAGCCCGGACAGGTCACCGGCTTCCTCGGCCCCAACGGCGCCGGCAAGTCGACGACCATGCGGATGATCGTCGGTCTCGATGCCCCGACCTCCGGCGACGTGCTGGTCAACGGCAGGCCGTACGCGTCGTCGCAGGCGCCGCTGCGCGACATCGGCGTTCTACTCGAGGCCAAGGCCGCACACCCCGGCCGGACGGCGGTCAGCCACCTTCTGGCATTGGCTCGCACGAACGGCATCCCGCGCTCGCGCGTGGACGAGGTGCTCGACCTGGCCGGCCTCTCGGCCGTCGCCCACAAGCGGGTCGGTGCGTTCTCCCTCGGCATGGGCCAGCGGCTCGGCATCGCCGCCGCGCTGCTCGGCGACCCGGCCGTGGTGATGCTCGACGAGCCGGTCAACGGCCTCGACCCCGAGGGTGTCCTCTGGGTGCGCAACCTGCTCACCGGCCTGGCCGCCGAGGGCCGCACCGTGATGCTGTCCTCGCACCTGATGAGCGAGGTGTCGCTGATCGCGGACCACCTGGTCATCATCGGCCGGGGCAGACTGCTGGCCGACACCACAGTGGCCGACTTCGTGACAGTCGAGGGCGTCCGGATCGTCACTCCCGCGCCCGACGCGCTGCGCACGACGATTGCCGGC
Organism: Micromonospora sp. NPDC048842; assembly: GCF_040649935.1. Lineage (NCBI taxonomy): Bacteria > Bacillati > Actinomycetota > Actinomycetes > Micromonosporales > Micromonosporaceae > Micromonospora > Micromonospora sp. NPDC048842. The sequence continues at coordinate 423,142 of NZ_JBEZGK010000001.1, forward strand.
CCGGGCATCACGGTCACCTCGACCGGCGCCGAGGAACTGCTCGTCTCCGGCACCTCCGCCCGCGTGATCGGGCTGGCCGCGGCTGCTCGCGGCATCCCGCTGTTCGAACTCACCCCGCAGAACGCCTCCCTCGAAGAGGCGTTCATGGACCTGACCCGCGACGCTGTCGAATACGAGGCCTCCCGATGAAGATCACCCCTGGCGGCGTCGTCGCCGCCGAATGGACCAAGTTCTCCTCCCTGCGCTCCACCTGGATCACGACCGGAATCTCCGTCTTCCTCCTGATCGTCTTCGGCATGATCGCCTCGGCGTCCTTCTCCGGTGAGGGTCCGACCTCGGTCGATCTGGCCCTGTCGGGCAGCGTCCTGGCCGCCCTGTCCGTCGGTGTGCTCGGCGCGTTGCTGGGGGCGAGCGAATACACCACCGGCATGATCCGGGCGACTTTGGCCGCGGTGCCGCGCCGGTTGCCGGTGCTGTGGTCAAAGGGCCTCGTGGCCGGGGCGGCCGCCTTCGTGACGATGACCATCGGCGCCTTCGCCTCTTTCGCCGTGGGGTCGGCCGTGCTCAACGAGAAGGTCGACGGTCTGGGCCTCGGTGACGAGGGCGTCGTGCGGGCCCTGTTCGGCGCCGGCCTCTATCTGGGGCTGGTCGCGGTGCTCGGCGTCGCGCTCGGCATGATCGTCCGGTCCAGCGCCGGCGCCATCGCGATCCTGTCCGGCGCGCTGCTGGTGGTGCCCGTTCTGGCCCCGCTGCTGCCGGACTCGATCGACGATGCCGTCACCCCCTACCTGCCCAGCAACGCGGGCAGCGCCGTGATGGCACTGGCTCCCACGGACGGCACGCTGGATCCGTGGGCCGGTCTCGCGGTCTTCGCCGGGTACGTGGCCGTGACGCTCGCCGCTGCCGCCTATCGGCTCAAGAAGACCGACGCGTAAGGGAGACTCGGGCGATGAGCACGCAGGGATGGCTCGTGGACCGGCAGGCACGGCTGCGGGCGTTCGACCGGTGCCACCCGTGGGTGATGGACACCCTGGTAGCCGTCCCGATCGTGCTCTTCAGCATCCCGAACATCATCGAGAAACCCCTGTCGGCGACCATCGCGACCCTGGTGCTGCTGCCACCGCTCTACTGGCGGCGGCGGTACCCGTTCCCGGCGTTCCTGGCCACCGCGACCATCGAGTTGGTCGAGGGACTGCTGGACGTCGGCGTCGGCGCCGGAGTGATCCTGCTCGTGATGCTGTTCGGGGTGGCCTCCCGCGGTTCGTGGCGGGCGCTGGCCTGGGCCTCCGGGATTGCCCTCGCGCTGCTGGTCGCCGAGATCTACCTGATCAACCCGGTGACGGAGAACCGCGTCACCACCCTGCTCCTGGCGATCGGCACGGAGGCGGCCGCGGTCGCGTCCGGCGTCGCGGTGCGCACCCGCCGGGCGTACCTCATCGCCCTGGAGGACCGGGCCGCCCGCCTCGAGATCGAACGGGATCAGCAGGCCCGCCTGGCCGTCGCTGAGGAGCGGGCCCGGGTGGCCCGCGAGATGCACGACATCGTCGGCCATCACGTGTCGGTGATCGTCGGCCTCGCCGACGGCAGCGCCGCCCTCGCCAGATCGCGGCAGGAGCAGACCGCCGAACCGCTCCGGCTGATCGGCGAGACCGGCCGCCAGGCGCTCGCGGAGCTGCGCCGGGTGCTGGGCGTGCTGCGCGAGGGTGACCCTGGTCCGCAGTTGAGACCGCAGCCCGGCATCGACGATCTCGACCGGCTGCTGCCGAGTGTGCGGGCAGCCGGGCTGCCAGTCACCTACTCCACCTCGGGCGAGCTGCACACCCTCGGCAAGGGGCTGCAGCTAGCGGTCTACCGCATCGTCCAGGAAGCGCTCACCAACACCCTCAAACACGCGGGGCGCAGCGCGTCCGCGACAGTCACTCTCGCTGCCTGCCGCGGAGAGGTACGGGTACGCGTTCACGACAACGGCCGTGCCATACCGGCCCCTCCTAGCCACGGCCTGCTCGGCATACGCGAACGCGCCGCCATGTACAGCGGGATAGTGACCGCTGGCCCGGTGGAGAACGGCTGGCTCGTTGACGTAGTCCTCAAGGAGCCCTTATGACCACCGTCCTGATCGTCGACGACCAGCAGTTGCAACGAATGGGCTTCAAGATGCTGCTCGACGGCACCCCCGGCATCACCGTGGTGGGTGAGGCCGCCACCGGCACCGAGGCAGTGCGGAAAGTCGATCAGACCCGGCCCGATGTGGTGCTGATGGATGTGCGTATGCCCGGCATGGACGGCATCGAGGCCACCCGCCGCATAACCGCGTCCGGTTCCCGCACCCACGTGCTGATCCTGACCACATTCGATCTGGACGAATACGTCTACGCCGGACTTCGAGCCGGAGCGAGCGGCTTTCTACTCAAGGACGCGCGCCCCGAGGAACTGATCGCCGGTATTCGCGCCGTCGCGAGCGGAGACTCAGTGGTAGCCCCCAGCCTGACCCGCAAGCTGATGGACGCCTACCTGCAGGAACCGGCGCCGGCAGCATCCGAGAATCCCCGCCTGAGCACGCTGAGCGAGCGGGAGCGCGAGGTGCTCGAGGCGATCGGCCAGGGCGCCACCAACACCGAGATCGCCGAACGCTTCACGCTGACCGAGTCGACCGTGAAGAAGCACGTCGGACGAGTCCTGTTCAAGATCGGCGCCCGCGACCGGATCCAGGCAGTGATCTTCGCGTACGACAACGGCCTGGTCCAGCCTCGCTGACGGGCGGAAGGGCAGGAATGTTCCTGGTGGAATTATCTAATTCGACCACCTGCTCGACGAAGGTGCGGGGATCCGGGCTGCGGGTAGATTCGGAACATGTCTTCCACATCTGTCACAGATGTCGAAGGGCTGCGCGCGCTGGCCCATCCCGCGCGGCTCCGGATCCTGGATCTGCTCCGCGTCCACGACCGGCTGACCGCCTCGGAATGCGCGACGCAGCTCAATCTCTCTCCCAAGTCCTGCTCGTATCACTTGCACGTGCTCGCCAAACAGGGCCTGGTGGAGCAGGGCTCTCCACTTGCCGAAGACAACCGGCAGCGACCCTGGCGACGCCGTTTCGACGAGGTACGGATGCCCCTGCCAGGAAAGACCGGTGGCGCGGACTCCGACAGCGCCCGCACGGACGCGATCGGCGCCGCGGCCCGGCACGACCTCAGGCTCTTCCTAAGCTTCCTGGCGTCACCGCAGGCCGGGAGCGACGACTGGGCATCGAGTACCACCGTGTACACCCGGACCGTCCTCATGACACCCGCCGAACTCAGAGCCTGGGGCGAGGCGGTCGAGGAAATCACCCGCGGCCACGTGGAGAAGGCGGGCCGGACCCGCCGCGACGGACGCGGCCCGGTCCGGCTGGCCGTGCGCGGCTTCGCGCAGACCGCACCAGGGACGGAGACTGCCGAATGACCGGTAACGAGACGACGGGCCTGCGCCGCTACGCCGGAGTGGTCGCGAACCGGCAGATTCTGGCGGCCCTGATCGGCGCACTCGTCGCACGGCTAGCCCAGACGATGTCACCGCTGCTCATCCTGCTGCTGGCCAACCAGCGGTACGGCGGGTTCGCCATTGCGGGCGCGGCCGCCGCCACCTACGGACTCTGCGCGAGCCTGAGCGGGCCGCTGATCGCCCGGCTGGCCGAACGCTACGGCAACCTCGTCCTACTGATCGCCGGGATCCTGAGCAGCACCGGCCTGTTAGTCATCGTCCTGCCGTGGCAGTCGTGGAACTTCTGGGCCGGTGTCGTGCTGGCCGGTGCGGCGATCCCACCGCTGAGCGCAACGCTCCGAGCCACGATCGCGACTACCATCGAGGACCCGCAGGAACGCATCGCCGCGTACGGCCTGGACACCGTGGGCACCGAAGTGCTGTTCGTACTGGGGCCTGCCCTCGTCGGGCTGGTCGTGGCCTTGAGCAGCCCGACGGCTGCCCTGGCCGGAACCGCGCTGCTCCCGGTTGCCGGTGCCACCACCCTGCTGATCCAGCAGCGTCGCGTCCCGTCGCCGGAGTCGTCGCCGGACGCACCGGAGCAGGCTGCGGACCGCCGGATGCTGATCCGGCTTTCCCCGTGGCTGGGAGTGGCGGCGGTCCAGATGGCCGCGATCGGTCTTGTGGAGGTCGCGCTGATCGCGGTCGCGGTCACGTTCAGCTCCTCGGCCGCCAGCGGGGCAGTGCTCGCGACGTGGGCGGCGGGCAGTGTCGTGGGTGGATTGTGGTACGGGTCGCGGTCCTGGCGTGCACCGGTGCGCCGGCAGGTACGGCTGCTGCTGCTCGGCAGCGCTGTCGGGTTCGCCCTGCTGCTCGCCGCCCGGTCCGCTCCGGCCCTGTACCCGCTGGCGTTCCTCGCCGGCGTGTTCATCACACCGTCGGCAGCGGCCCTGCTGACCGATCTGAGCGAGAACCTGACAGGCGGGCATCGGCTGACCGCGTTCGCTTGGCTGGCGTCCGCGAACGGGCTGGCTGGATCCTTGGCCTACGCCGCGGGCGGAGTGCTGGTCACCGGCGCCGGGCCGTGGGCGACGATCGCCGTCGCCGCCACCCTTCCCGCGCTCGCGGCACTACTGTTCCGTGGCCGTGGCACAGGTCCCGGCCTTCCACAATGGATCCGGCCGAGTCAAGGACCACCGCCAGTTGATCGAACCGGTCAACGACATCTCAAGGGCCAACTTGACCCGGAGAAGCATGGCGGGGCGCCGACTGGTTCAGGATCCCCCGCTACACCGGGCGGCAGGTGTGGACGAGCGTGACCGACGGATGCAGGGCCAGTACAACCACGGCGACCGCCGATGAGATCCGCCCCCACATGGACTCCCACGGGCTACTACGCGGCGTCGGCAATCTCTGCATCGGCGCGGGCAACGATCCCCGTCACGACGCACGCCGCCTGGTCCACCTCCTCGTGGCCGAGCTTCGCGTCCGCTAGGTGTTCAACCCAGAGAGGTTGGGGACGCGGCTGGTAGACGACCGGGTCGAACGCGGGCAGCGCACCTGGACGTCCAGGTCGAGGCGTTCCGCGACCGGCCTCTCAATGCCGCCCACTACCCGTTCGTGCGAATGGACGCGTTGACGATAAAGGTCCGTGAGCACGAGCGGAGGGTCAACGTCCACGCGCTCGTCGCGGTCGGGGTCAATGAACCGCAACCTGCCGCCCTCGTCTGGGGTGACCTTCTTTTCCAACCGGCTTTAGCCCGGCGATAAGGCGATCATCTTGCATAAGCGCCCCGGTGGGCCGTCCGGATTCCGACGGCCCACCGGGGGTACGACGGGTCAGAGGCGGCCGGCCGGTTCCGGGTGCGCGTCTGGCTTGATCAGCGCCGGGAGCTTGCGCTCGAATCGGTTGAAGAGATTCATCGACGGCAGGATGGGCCGGATGCCCGTGGCCTGCTGGGCGATCTGGGCGCCCCAGACCGAGGCCCGCAGGCGCTGGTTCGGGGTGCCGTGGTGGCTGGGGTCGTCGAAGAAGCAGTCGCCGACCTCGTAGAACGTCTGTTGCGCCTGGTGGATTTGGACGCCGTTGAAGTTGAGCCCGCGCGGGTGGGTGACGAAGTAGGTGCCGAAGCCGTCGGCCATCAGTTCGGTGCGGCGGGTCGCCTCGGCGCCGGTCAGCGGGCTGTCGAACAGGCCCTGTTCGAATTGAACATGGTGGGCCATCTCGTGGGCGAGGATCGCGCGCGCGCCGGCTGTTCCCAGGCCGAGTGCGCCGATCGCGGTGAGCATGCCCTCGCCGAAGACGACCTTGTCCGGGACGTCACGCAGCAACGGGTCGACCTCACCCTCGGCGGTGAAGGCGAAGGCATTCAGGGTGAAGATCGGGTTGCGTCCTCCGTCGAGCGCGGGGACGGAGCCGATGATGCCCATGATCTCGGCGGCGGCTGCTGCCGCCTGATCCTCGTCCAGTCCCCAGATGAAGGCCACCATCCGAGCTACTCGCGCGGGATCCTGCAGCATGTCGTTCTGCATGGCCATGAGCTTGACGTCGAACAGGTTGACGTCCCAGAACTGCTGTGCGTCCTTGAAGGTCCGCTTCAACGTGCTCTTGTGGCTGGCGGGCAGGCCGTAGTCCGCCTCGTTGTTGGGCTGGCCGTAGATGAGCGCGTCGTAGGCCGCGTAATCCAGGACGCCAAAGATGAGCAGGACCAGCAGGGTGTCCAGGTCGACGCCTTCGAGCAGGCCCAGTGTGTACGTGCTGAACTGGGTGTCCTGGCACTGATAGAGCGACGGGTCGATCGCGTCCGTGACCAACTGTTGCGCGAGGGACGGTTTCAGGCCCATCCTCTCCCGCTTGTCGGCAAGCATGGCCTGCCAGTTTTCCGGTAGCAGCGCGGCGATGGCGGCGATGCGTGCCTGGGTCTCCGGGTCCGCGGCGGCGCGGGCGGTCGCGAAGTCGAACCGCGGCGGGGCGACGATGCCCCCGCCCACGCTGACGCTCGCGGGTGGCGCCGCGTGGACGGGCCCCGGGGCCAGTCCCAGGCCGAGGACGATTGCCGCCAGCAGTGCGGGTATCCGTCGCCTCATGCACTCTCCTCGTTGTCCTGCGAGCCTCAGGTGTTGAGGCCACGATCAACTATCCGGTAGCGGCATTGAAGCACATGGGTGTGTAGTTACACACCCTCCGAGATCAGATCGCCCCGCAGTCGATGCCCATGCCACCCGGGACGCCGTCAGCTGTAGCAGGCACGGAGGTAAGGATCTTCACCGTGGCCGGCGCACATACCGCGAACTAGGTAGTTCTTGCCGATGTGCAGCGGTTGCCGTCTTGGCACGATCGCGTCTACCGGGTGTGGATCTAGCGGCTCGCTCATGCCCGGCGATCCGATGGTCAGTGACCGCAGAAAGGCTTCACGATGGAGAACATCACGGACACCGACGGGGCCGGCATTGACGTGTCGGCCCCGGTGGTCAGCCGCCACAGCGTCACGGTGACCGCGTCGGCGGACGTCGTGTGGCGGATCCTCACCGACATCGACGCATGGACGACCTGGCTGCCAGACATCGCGTACGCACGCGTGGAAACACCCGGTCCGCTCGCGCCGGGCTCCGTGTTCCGCTGGGCGGCCGCGGGCATGGAGATCGAGTCGACGATCGTTCAGGTACGGCTGCGGGAACGCCTCGTGTGGCGGGGATACGGTGACGGACCAAACGGGGTCCTCGGCGTCCACGTCTGGGCTCTCACTCCAGCCGGCGACGGTGTGGAGGTGTCGACCGAGGAGTCCTTCGCCGGCCCGCCTGTCGACGCCGACCCCGCGCCGTTCCAGGAGGGCCTCGACACGACCCTCGCCGGGTGGCTGGAACGACTCAAGGGTGCCGCCGAGGCGGTGACCGCATCGTGAAGAACCGTGTGTTCGCCGCTGCCGCGACGGCAGTGGTTGTGGCCGGCCTCGTGGGCGCCGCAGGTGCGCCGGCTCGGGCCGAGGTCGGGCGTGATGTCGGCTCCGACCGCGCGACGGTGCGCTGTGCGGGACGGACTGTCGACACCGAGGCGAAGATTCGCTATCGGACGGAGACGACGATCGACGCTCCGCTACGGACCGTCTGGAAGTTGCAGACCGACGTGGAACGCTGGCCGTCGTGGCAGACGCCCGTTTCATCCAGCAAGCGGCTCGATCGTGGCCCACTGCGTCCCGGTTCGTCGTTCCGATGGACGACACCGGTCCTCGAGACCGCGCTGAATCCCGCCACGACCCTCGTCGTCACGTCCACCGTCCGGCAGCTTCAGCAGCAGAGGTGCCTTCGGTGGGACGGCCCGGCGATCGGTGCGGGGCTGCGCATCGACGAGGGGGTGCACGTGTGGACGTTCACCGAGATCGACGGCCGGGTTCTCGTGCGTACCGAGGAGACGTGGCGCGGTGACCAGGTGGAGCAGGACGTCGATTTCTCCACCGTGGCTCTCGGGGCGGGCCTGGAGACGTGGCTGACGGAGCTGAAGACGCGTGCCGAACGGGAGTGTGATCGGGCCCGGCGCTGACGTGACCCAAGGGCCCCGCCGGTCTCGTACCGGCGGGGCCCTTTCGTCGCTCGGTGGGCCCTGCTCCGTCAGCGGAGTAGTTCTCGCAGTTGCCGGCGTGAGGTGATGCCCAGCTTGCGGTAGAGGTTGCGCAGGTGGGCATCGATCGTTCGCGGGCTGACGAACAGCAGTGCGGCGACCTCCTTGGTGCCCGCGCCGGAGGCGACCTTGCGGGCGACGAGTAGTTCGCGGGCGGTCAGCCCTGCGAGCGGATCGGCGTCGTCGGCCAGGGTCGGCTCGCCGATGGCGTCCAGTTCGCGGGCGGCGCGGCCGGCGAACCCGCGCGCGCCGATGGTGGAGAGCAGTTCGTGCGCGGCGCGCAGTTCCACCCGCGCCTCGGCGCGACGGCCGACCCGTCGCAGCCACTGTCCGTAGAGCAGTCGGGCACGCGCGTAGTGGACCCGCATCCTGCTCCCGGCGAACCGGCTGATCGCGGCACGGTAGTGGTCCTGCGCGCCGAGCCCCGGGTCGAGCAGCGCACACGCCAGCAGATGCGCGCCCGTCGTCCACGCGTTCGGGTTGACCCGTGCGACATCCCCGATCCAGTCAGCCGATTCCTTGGCTTCTTCGGCACGTCCGAGGTACGCGGCGGCTTCGACCAGCTCGTTGTGGAAGGCGGTGACGGCGTACGCGCCGCGCCGGTGCTGGTCCCGCACGAGCAGCAACGCGTCGAGCGCGGACTGGTGATCGCCGCTGCCGTTGCACAGCACGCTCTCCGCGTAGTGCAGGGCGGTGAAATTCACCCCCACCCAGCCGCGCAGCTTCTCCCGGATCTCGCGGAACCGGTCGACGTCCCCGCTCCATGCGGCAAGCATCAGGTCGGACCCGACGAGGTTGGACGTGCCGGCGGCTTCGTCGACCGCACGCGCCTCGATGATGCAGACCTGCGCGTCGGCGAAGCGGCCCACGATCGTCCGGGCTGCCGCCTGGAAGCGCAACGCATGGGGAAGGATCGCGTAGGCGCCCTGTGTCCGGGCGAGATCCACCTGACGGTCGGCGATCTCCTCCATGGCGTCGCTGTCACCGAGGTCGACGCTCAGCACGCAGGCGCGTTCCATCCACCACGGATCCGCGTCGGACGTGCGGGCGTGGTCCCGGAAGGCGTCGACCGTGCGGCGCATCAGGGGCATCGCCTCGTCCACCGGGCGGAGGTTCTGCTCGACCAACGCCTGCAGCAGCAGGTCGACCGGGCGTGGCGGCTGACGCTGGGGCACCCGTTCCCGGATGTGCAGGGCGAGCCGCCGCAACCTCCCCGGCTCGTCGACGCTGAACATGAGCGATGCGAACGCCTCCAGGTAGGTCTCGCGGACCTCGTCGGGCCCCACGCCGTCGGCCGCCTCGATGAGCGCGATCGTCGCCGGGATACTGCGCGCCACGTGATAGTCGATCGTCGCGCGCAGCAGTCGCGCGGCGCGGCGGTCGACGGGGTCCGGCTGGAGACGCTCGGCCTCGTCCACCAGATCCCGGGCGGCAGAAGGTTCCCCCGAACCCAACCGCGCTCTCGCCGCGGCCAACAACCGGCGGGCCTGCCCCGACCGGCCGGGGGTCAGTCGGGCCGCGCGCTCGAGGAACGCGGCCACGGCCGCCAATCCGCCGCGGCGCTGTGCCCGTCCGGCCGAACGCTCCAGCTCCGCAGCGGTCTCCTCATCCGGGCCGGTGATCGCGTTCGCCTGGTGCCAGGCGCGGCGGTCGGGATCGACGTCGACGTCGGTACCGGCGGCGAGCGCCGTGTGTGCCCGCCGTCGCAACCCGGCGCCGGTCGACCGGTACACCGCGGAACGCGCCAACGGATGCCGGAAGTGCACCCGGGGCCCGGTCACCAACAGGCCGCTGTCCTCGGCCGCGGTCAGGTCCACGGCGTCCAACCCCTGGATCGCCATCGCACGCCGCAGCAGCACGAGATCGCCTGTCGGCTCCGCCGCGGCCAGCGCCAGAACCGCGCGCGTGGGTGCCGGCAGCCGCAGGAACCGACTCACGAACCGGTGTTCCACGGCGCGGTGCCCGGCGTCCCCGGGTAGCCCGAACGGTCCGGCGTCGCGGGCGAACTCCACCAGGGCAAGAGGGTTGCCGGCCGCTTCGGCGAGGATCCGTTGCACGATCGCTGCATCGTGGCCGAAGGGTGCCCGATACCGCAGCAGGGTGAGGGCTTCCGAATCAGTGAGCCCGGTGAGAGTGAGGGCGGGTAGGCGACCGAGCTCCGACACCGAGTCGGCGTCGCGGGCAGCGAACACCATGGCGACCCGCTCCGCCGCAACGCGTGCCGCGACGAAGGCCAGTACCAGCCGCGAGCCGGCGTCGATCCACTGCACGTCGTCGACCGCGCAGAACACCGGCCTGCGCCGGCCTACGGCACTCAGCAGGCCCAGGACGGCCAGCCCGACGAGCATCGGAGTCGGCCTGACCCCGGCGTGCAGCCCGAACACCGCGTCGAGCGCGCTCCGCTGCGGTACGGGGAGCCCAGCGCGGTGGTCGAGCACGGGCGCGCACAACTGGTGCAGGGCCGAGTAGGGCAGTTCGCTCTCGAACTCGACACCACCGGCCCGCAGCACCTGCCATCCGTCGAGCCGCGAAGCGGCCGCACCGATGAGCGTCGACTTGCCGATCCCCGCGTCACCGAGAACGAGCATCGCCCCGCCGCGGCTCCGCGCCGCGGCTGCCGTCACCGAGGCAATCTCGCCCAGCTCCGCCTCGCGAGCGACGAACAATCCCGACCTGGTATCTGTCATCAGCTTCTGCGTGTCGCCGGACGAATGGTGCCCTCCGGTTGATCGGCCCCACCGATGGTAACCACAGCAGCGCACCGACCGGGACGGCCGCCGGGTCTGGAGTCGGCGCTCCTACGAGGGCAACTCGAACAGTTCCAGCTGGATGCCGTCGGGGTCACGTAGGTAGAGGATCTTCGTCCCGGCCAGCGCCCCCGCTTCGACGCCATCGCCGTCCTGGAGCACGACCGGATCGGCGTTGACGTGCACGCCCCGCCGCACCAGGTCGCGGTGCGCCGAGTCGAGGTCGTCGACCTCAAAACACAGGTGCATGACCCCGACGTCAGAGTTGCGCCCGGTGAAGGGCCTCGGCCGCGGGCTGTCGTACTGGATGAGTTCCAGCAGGACGTTGTCACCGGCCAACGCGAAGGAGGCCCGCATCGACGCGTTCTCGACCTCGACAACCGCACCGATCGCCGGGTTCGTCGCCGAGATCGTCACACCGTTCGGCGCGATGCCGAGGGCGTCCTCGTACCACCTCACCGACCGCGCCAAATCGCTGACCGGCACTCCGATGTGATGCATTCTGGTCACTCTGCTCATGATCCCCATCCTCGACGGCGGAACCACCACTGTGGAAGCCACAGATCTTCCGCGTACCGCTGGTACCACCCAGTTCCCCGGACCAATGGCGGATCATGGGGTTCATGAATGACCTCGGAACCGCGCTGCGGGCCTGGCGGGATCGCACGGACCCGGCCGCAGTCGGTCTCCAGAACGCATCACCTCGGCGCGTCGTCGGGCTACGGCGCGGCGAGCTGGCAGCACTGGCCGGCATCTCCCCCGAATACGTGGCACGCCTCGAACAGGGCCGGGCCGCCACACCATCGGCGCAGGTGTGCACCTCCCTGGCTCGCGCGCTACGACTCTCCGACGACGAGGAGGCGCACCTGATGCGCCTGGCCGGCTTCGCCGCGGCCCCGGACCGGATACCCCACCTGATCCCCAGCAGCCTGCACCGCGTCATCGACCACCTCGGCGACACCCCGGCGGCCGTCTACGACGCCGTGTGGCGACTGCTGCACTGGAACCGGCTGTTCGCGGCCGTCTTCGGCGACCCCACCGGCGCCATCGCCGACGATCGCAACGCCTTGATCGTCCAGTTCGAATCCCGAAACCCTCGCGTCCGCCAGACCGACAGCGAGCGCGCCTACTTCGAGCAGTCGTTGGTGGCCGACCTGCGCGCGACCAGCGCCCGCTATCCGAACGACCCCGACGTGGCGGCCCTGATCTCGCGCATGGCCGGGAACGACAGGTTCCGCCACCTCTGGGCCCTCCGTGCGGTGGCCCATCACGAGAGCGCGCACAAGACAGCCGTCCACCCGGACGTGGGCGCCATCCCGCTGGACGCCAACGTCCTGACCACCCAGAACACCGACCTGCGCCTCGTGGTCCTCACGCCTCGGCCCGACACCACCGCTCGCGAGAAGCTGGATCGACTGGGTTGACGACATCGTTCCAGTCTGGACAAAGGAACCCCGGGAGGCAGCGGCGGAACGCACGCCGGCCGGATCCCCTGCCCGAATAGGCAATTTCCACCGATGCGGTGCGGGGCTCCGCTGCCGCATCGTCTCCGTGATCTCGGTGGCGGGCGACGAGGTCGGTCTGGAGGATTTGACGTGGGCGTGGTGCGCAGGCGACTGGCCGCGATCATCGCATTGACGACGGTGTCGACGGCTCTGTACGCCCTGGAACCGCCGACACCGGCGGCAGCGGTGGCGCGGGACCTGAACGTGGGGTCCTGGAACATGCAGGGCCAGCATCAAGGGGGCGGAGGGCCTCCGGAGTCGCGATGGCTGACCGCTGTGCAGCAGATGCTCAACCAGGAGGGGGTGCAGGTCGCCGCACTCCAGGAGGCGGGCAGCCAACCGCCCGACCGGGCGGTGTGGATGGATCGGCAATTCGCCGAGGCCGGCGTCACCGAGCATCTGTACAACATCGGCTCGGAAAGCCGCCCGGACCTGGTGCAGATCTACTGGGCCGACACCGGTCAACAACGCAACGGCCTGGCCATCGTCACCCGGGAGACGGTGACCGACGCCGTGATCTTGCCGGTGCATTCGCGGTTCAACTCGCGGCCGATGATGGGCGTCCAGATCGGCACCGACTGGTACTTCACCGCCCACGCGCAGTCCAACGGTCCGAACAGTGCCAACGACGCCCCCGACATCATCGAGACGGCGCGGCAGTTCATGGCCGGTCGCCCCACCGGCGAATGGATGGTGCTCGCCGACTTCAACCAGGACCCGGCACGGATGCCGGCCGCGTTGCAGAGCCACATCGTCGCGGCGGGCCAGCCCACCCACGAGGGCGGCGAAGAGCTGGACTTCGCCTATGCCAGCAACGGGAACAACAACACCATCAACGCCGAGGTTCGCGGCGGGAACTCCGACCACAGGTATGTCCGTTACGTCGTGAACGCCGGCTGTGGCTCCGGCGGTGGCCTCGCGCCCCGGACGACGACCGAGCGGGACTGTTACGCCCCGGTCCCCGGCGACACCTACCGCTTCTTCGCCCGCCACCTGGAGCACGCGGTGATCGCGTCGAAGACGAACGACGGCGACGACATCGGACCACACGTCAGGACGCCGCGCGGCAGCCTCGACGAGGCCCTCCAGGTGCGCTTCAGCACGGCTGGGGGTCAGTACCAGCTCGCCTGGCCGCAGGCCGACCCGGCGACCGAGCGGTGTCTGTCCTGGGACGCGAACTCCCGGAGCACCGGCAGCACCCTCTGCTCGGAGCAGGCAGATGTGTCCCGGTGGCAGTTCAAGGACGGGCAGATCTTCACGCCTGGGCTCGGCGGCTCCCTGCAACCCTCCGCCAACGCTCTCGGAGCGCGGTTGGTGGTCGCGCAGGACTTCTACCAGTGGCGACCGGAGCCCCGCAACGGCATCGGCCCGCGCTGGGACCCGATCGGTGAGTTCCGGGACGCCACCCCGGCCGGCTCGGAGACCCACTTCCCCGACCTCGACGGCGACGGCGACGCCGATCACGTCATCGTTCAGCCCGACGGTCGGATACCGGCGTGGCGCAACAACGGCCCCCGATCCACCTGGACCGCCCTCGGTGACATCAGCCCGCCGGACCGGGGTCTGCCCAGTACGGTGCACTTCGGCGACCTCGACGGCGACGACCGGGACGACTACGTCCGGTTGCAGACCGCTGACGAGTCGCCCACCGGGACCCGGGTCATCTGGATGTCCCGCAACGAGTCCGACGCCGCGCAGATCCGGTTGGGAGCACCCACCATCGTGGCCAACGACCTGCGCTACGAGAACCCGCGCTTCGTCGACATCGACGGTGACGGAGACGACGACCTGATCAACTCGGATCGGCTGAGCCACGCCAGCCTCTGGGAGAACCGGTCCCAGGGCCGGACGCCGGTGCCGGGCGACTGGCACTCGGTCAGTGGCTTCGCGACCCCCGCCGACGGCTATTACCAGACGTCGTTCACGGATGTCACAGGTGACCGCCGGGCCGACGTGCTGCGCGTCGACTACCCCAGCGGCAAAGTGCAGGCCTGGGAGAACACCGGCGCACCGTGGAGCGCGACGACCGGCTGGCGGTCACTGGGCCCGATCCGTGACGATGGCCCGTTCGCCGGCACCACCGGCCTGTTCGCCGACCTCGACGCCGACCTGATCAGCGACTTCGTCCTGGTCAGCGCCGCCTCCGGCGGCCTCGACGGTTGGCTGCTGCCCCGGTACGGCAGCGCGGATCCCGGCCCGGGACAGCCCGGCCAGGGCGGCGGGCAGGACCTGCCGGCGGGAACGCTGCCGGCGTACGGGGGTGGGCCACCCCGGCCGCAGCTCGACGGCCGGCTGTTGCAGAACAGCACGTTCACCGGCACTGACAAGCCGTGGTGGGTGAACGCCGGAATGACGCCGAAACTGGACGGCGGGACCTTCTGCGTGACCGCGCCCGCGTCCACCAACCCGTGGGACGTCCTGGTGGGCCACAACAGCATCTACCTGCCCGGCGGCGCCACGTACACGCTGCGGTTCCGCGCCCGGACGAACACGGCGGCGAGCCCGCTGGTCTACCTCGCGCCCTTCGACAACCCGACCAATGTCACGTACCTGAACAAGGGCTTCACCACCGGCACCGCCTGGAAGGAGTACGAGTACACCATCACCACGACCTACCCGGAGCCGTACCGGTTGGCCCAGCTCCAGTTCCGGCTCGGTAAGTCCACGGCGCCGTACGAGTTCTGCATGGACGACGTGACGCTCACCGGCGCCGAGTACGCGTACCGGGCCGACGCCGGGCCGGACCTCAAGGTGAACCAGCACGGCTACCTACCCAACGGACCCAAACGGGCGACGTTGCTGTACGGCGCGTCCCACGCGGTGCCGTGGACGCTGCGCCGGGTCGGCGGCGGTGCGACGGTGGCGACGGGTCGGACCACCCCGACCGGCTTCGACGCGTCGGCAAGCGCCAACACCCATGTGATCGACTTCAGCCACGTCACGACCACCGGCCGGTTCGAATTGGTGTACGACGGCTGGGTCGACCGCCCCAGTCACCCGTTCGACATCCGCGCGGACCTGTACGACCGGCTGCGCACCGACGCGACCCGCCTCTTCTACACCAACCGCAGTGGGATCGCGATCGACGGGGGCATCGCCGGGGCGGCGTACGCCCGCCCGGCCGGGCACGTCGCGGAGTCACCGAACGGTGGCGACACCCAGGTGCCCTGTCAGGAGCCGAAGTCGTTCCTGAACAACTGGACCTGCTCCTACCGACTGGACGTCACCGGCGGCTGGTACGACGCCGGCGACCACGGCAAGTACGTCGTCAACGGCGGCATCGCGACGTACCAGCTCCTGTCGACCTGGGAGCGCAACCGGCCGGCGGCCCTCGGCGACGGCACCCTGGCCGTGCCGGAACGCGTAAACGGTGTCCCGGACATCCTCGACGAGGCCCGCTGGAACCTCGATTTCATGCTGAAGATGCAGGTGCCCGACGGCCTCCCCCTGGCCGGCATGGTCCACCACAAGGTTCACGACGAGACCTGGACCGGGCCGCCGATGCTGCCACACCAGGACCGGAAACCCCGGGAACTGCACCGCCCGTCGACCGCGGCCACCCTGAACCTGGCCGCCGTCGCGGCCCAGGCAGCGAGGATCTACCAGGCGCACGACGCCGGCTTCGCCGCCCGGCTGCGGGCAGCGGCCGAACGCGCGTACGCCGCGGCCCGGGCCAACCCGGCGCTCTTCGCGCCGTACGAGGACCGCAGCGGCGGGGGGCCCTACAACGACGGGGACGTCTCCGACGAGTTCTACTGGGCCGCGGCCGAGCTGTACCTGACCACCAAGGACGCCACCTACCTCACCGCCGTCCGGGCCAGCCGGTTCCACACCGCCGGTACGGCCTTCAGCCAGAACGGCTTCTACTGGGGTTCGGTGGCCGCGCTGGCCCAACTCGATCTGGCGCGGCTCGGCACCGGGTTGAGCGACCGCGAACAAATCAAGGGATGGGTGGTCGCCGCCGCGGACCGGTTGATCTCGTTCCAGAAGGCCGAGCGCTTCGGGCAGACCTACACCCCCACCACGGGACGCTACGACTGGGGCTCGAACGCGTCCATGCTGAACAACCAGGTCGTCCTGGCCACCGCCCACGACCTCACCGGCGACGACAGGTACGCCGACGCCGTCTTCGAAGGGCTCGACTACCTGCTGGGCCGAAACGCCCTCGGGCAGTCCTACATCACCGGCTACGGCAGCAACGACGCGAAGAACCAGCACAGCCGGTGGTACGCGAAATCGTTCGACGCCCGGTTGCCGAACCCGCCGGTGGGATCGGTTGCCGGGGGGCCCAACTCCAGCCTCCAGGACCCGCTCTCGGCGAGTTGGCTGCACGGATGCGCCCCGCAGCTCTGCTACGTCGACAATCTGGAAGCCTGGTCGGTCAACGAGATCACCATCAACTGGAACTCCGCACTGACCTGGGTTGCCGCATTCGCCGCCGACGTGGCTGGCCGTCGATGACCGGGCCGACGGCGCGGGGCAGCCGATGGATCTGAGGCACGATGCTGACGTCCGTTAACTCTCCAGGGTTTCTGATCGGGCGTGGGCCCGAACTCACGGAGCTGTGGGACGCCGTGCAACGGGTGCGTCTCGGCGCCGGCGGCGTGGTCTGGATCGAGGGCGAGCCGGGGATTGGCAAATCATCCCTGATGGCGGCCGCTGCCCACGTTGGCAGAGAGCTGGGCTGCCAGGTGTCCGAGGGTGTCGCCGACCAACTGGCTCATCCGCCACTCCTGGGCGTGCTACTCGACTGCCTGGAGATCAGGCCGCGCTCGACGGATCCCCACCGGGCGCGGATCGCGGAGCTCCTGAGCGACAGGCGATCCGTCCTCGATCTGGCCGACGCCGGTCACGCCGCGGCGGCCGTGGAAATGGTCGTCGCTCTGGTCGACGAACTGTGCACCGCCGGCCCGATGATGCTCCTCGTCGACGACGTGCAGTGGGCCGATGACGCGTCCATCGATGTGTGCCGCCGGCTGGCCTCGGTCGCCGCGTACCTGCCGTTGCTGCTGGTCCTCTCCTACCGTCCCGGCGCTCACCGGTCGACAGTGCGGCGGTTGCGCGCCGTCGCACGCCGGCGGGCCGTGCTCCGCGTCCCGCTCGGTTCCCTCACCCCGGAGTCGGTCCGCGATCTGCTCGCCGCACTCGTGGGCGTGCCACCCGGGGACGGACTCGTCAGGCTCGCCGCTCAGGCGGCCGGCAATCCACTCTTCCTGCGGGAACTGGTCGAGTCACTGGTTCGTGAGGACCTGCTGGACATCGGCGCGCAGGCCGAGGTGCGCGACTCAGCTGCCGGCGTGGTCCCGAGATCGCTGGCCGCGGCCCTGGAAGGCAGGCTGAGTTCCGTCCCGGCCGGTACCGTCGAGTTGATGCGGGCGGCCGCGCTGCTCGGCGGCGAATTCGCGGTCACCGAACTCGCCGCACTGCTCGGCCGTCCGGCGATCGACTTCTCCGCCGACCTCCAGGAGGCGGTGACTGCGGGCATCCTGGTCGAGGCCGGCCCTCGGCTGCGATTCCGGCATCCGTTGCTCCGGCAGGCCCTGTACGACGGGATGCCGGCCGCGTTGCGCGCCGCACTGCACCTCGATGTGGCACGGGCCTTGGAGTCCACCAGCGTCGAACCGCAGCGTGTGGCTCAGCATCTCCTCGCCTCCGGCGTTGTCGGGAACCGCTGGGCGCGACGGTGGCTGGCCGGGGCCGGACCGGTGCTGGCGGGTTGGGCGCCGCATCTCGCGGCCGAGCTGCTCCGTCGCGAGGTGGACCACGACCCGGGTGACGAGGACGTATGGGTGGTGCTCCGCATGAACCTGGCGCGGGTCCTCATCGCCGCCGGCGAGCACGAGGAAGCCGCGCAACGGGTGCGGCAGACCCTGGGGTTGGTCGTCGACCCGGACGACCGGGGGCAGCTCCACTGGATGCTCGCCCGCGCGCTGTGCAGTGGCGGGCACAACGACGCGGCGGTGGCCAACCTGCACCGGGCCCTCGCCGGAGCTGACCTACCCGACGCCTGGCGGGCCCGGCTGCTCGCCTCGCTGGCCATGTTCCAGCGGGCGGGCTCCGGGGACCTGGCGGCGGCGGACGCCACCGCTCGGGACGCGCTCCGCACGGCAGCCGTGGCCGGAGACGCTTTCGCGACGGCGTACGCGCTGACGGGTCTCTGGGCCAGCCATTCCGTGCGACGGCAGCACCGGCTCGCCCTGCACAGCGCGGAGGCGGCGATCGAGGCGTTGAGCTTCGTCGCCGACCACGTCGACCTGAGGGCGTTCGCCCTGCACGGACGGATCTTCTCGCTCCAGAACCTGAGCCGATGGACGGACGCTGAGGCGGCGCTGTGTGAAGCCCGGGACTTTCTCCGCGCGGCCAACCGCATGGACGACACGACCGCCGGGGTGACCGCCGCCGTGTTGCTGTTCTGGCTGGGGCGGTGGGACGACGCCCTGGCCGAACTCGACGCGGTCGCGCAGGACACCTCGACATCGACATACCGTGGGCTGCGCGATGGCGGCCCGGGGCGGCTCTGGCACGGTGTGTCCGCGCTCATCGCTGGCCATCGGGGCGAGCGGGTCAGGGCCGCCGCCCATCTTCGCGCGGGACTCGACCGCCCGGTCGTGACCGTTGCCGATCGGGAAAACCTCGACTTCCTGCTAGTGGCGCGGTCCCTTGCCGCCGAGCAGGACGGCGATCTGCGGATGGCGTTGGACCATTTGGCCGCTCTTCTCGACCGACGGCCAGGGGAGATGACCCTGACCCACCAGTGGCTGCCCCGGTTCGTCCGACTCGCTCTCGCGGTCGACGACCGGTCGGCCGCGGAGGCCGGGGTACGCGCCTGCCTGGCGGAGGCGGCGGCAGAGCAGGTGCCGGCGCGAGCGGCCGCGTCCGCTGATCGGTGTCGCGGCCTGCGCAGCGGCGACCCGGCGACTATTCGTTCCGCCGTGGCGCACTACCGGGCGAGCGGGGTGCCGGTGGAACTCGCCGGGACGCTGGAGGATCTCGCCGTCGTCCTGGCGCAGCGGGGCGACATCGCGCAGGCACGGACCGCCCTGAACGAGGCGATCGACCTGTACGGCACTTTCGGCGCCACCTGGGATATTCGCCGTGCCGAGGCCAGGCTGCGCGGTCGCGGGATTCGTCGTGGGGTACGGGGTGCCCGGAGCAGACGGCCGGGGCACGGCTGGGACGCGTTGACGCCGACCGAGCGCAAGGTCGCCCTGCTTGTCGCGGCGGGTCGTTCCACGCCGGACATCGCACAGAATCTTTTTCTCACCCGCCGGACGGCCCAGACGCACATCTCGCGGATCCTGGCGAAGCTCAACATGCACAGCCGGGTGGAGATCGCGGGGGCGGTGCTGCGCCGGGCGTCGGAGGGCGTCGTCGAGCACTGACCGGTGCTGCGAGGGCGGTGGCATCCGGGCCGGACCTGGATGCCACCGCCTCCGCGTCAGCCGGCCGGGCCGATGAGCCGCCAGGGCTCCAGGTCCGAGTTGGCCCCGGTGCCGGGCACGTTGCCCTGGGTCCACCACTTGGCCTGCCAGACCTTGCCGGCGTACTTCACTGTGGTGTTCTCCACCGACTGGGTCGCCGGGTTGTAGACCTTGCCGGCGTCCCAGGCCGGTGCCGAACACCCGCCCGTCGCCGGGATCACCTTCGCGGCACCCCGGTTCTGCTCCGGCACCGAGGCGAACGTGGTGCCGCCCAGCTTGACTGTGGTGTTCACCGGCCCGGTGGCCGGGATGTAGTAGATGATCGGCACGTCCAGGCTCTGTCCGGCCGGGATGATCTGGCAGTAGTCCAGGGTGAGGCTGACCCGGTGGAAGGCGCCGGACAGTCCGGTGCCTACGTTGGGGCCGGTGTGCCCGGCCTGCACCTGCCACCGGCCGCCCTGGGCGCCGGTCTGCCAGTTGCCGTCCTTGATCAGCGGGGGTGTCGAGGTCGGCAGGTCGAACGAGATGACGTTGCCCTTGCCGCCGCCGATGGTCACTCCGGTGTTGTTGCTGATCCGGACGGTCGGGGTCAGCGGCCATAGACTCGCCGTGTCGGTCGGGTAGCGGATCAGGTCGACTGTCACGTCGAGGGCCAGTGCCGGACGCTGCACCGAACTGCCGGCGCTGCGGCTGTCGCCGTACGCGGCGGCGCCCTGGAGCCGTTCGTGCAGCCGGTTGGTCAGGCTGTAGCCCATCACACAGGGGTTGTCGGCGGTCGCCTCGGCCGGGCACTCGTAGTCACCGGAGAGTTCCCACATCATCACGCCACCCGCGCCCTTGCGGTTGACGTAGTCGACGACCTGGTCCAAGGCCTCGGTGTCCTGGATGGAGAGATAGGTCTTCTTCTCGGGGTTCCACAGCCACGCGGTACGGGTCGTCGCGTCCCAGTGCCGGTCGTACGTGCCGGTGCGCCGATCGTTCGGGTCGCTGTCCGGCGTGAGGCCGACCGCCTTCGCGTAACGGGGGGTGAGGTCGCGTTCCAGGTTCTTGGCGTGCCACATCGGGTTGACCCCGGCGCCGACCTCCTGACCGCTGGCGTCGAGGTCGTGCCAGATGTTGTCGATGCCGAGCGCGCCGTTGCCGCACGGACGTACCAGGCCGGTACCCGGCTGACAGTTGCTGCCGACGGATCTGCCCCACATCCCGTTGCTGCCACCTGTGACGTTGCGCCAACCCCGGGTGTAGTACGGGATGCCGATGTTGATCCGCCCGGCCTGCATCGCGCCGCGCAGGTGGTGGAAGGCCCAGTCGGTGTTGAAGTAGCCGATCTTCTGATATTCCGGCGTGGAGTACAGGTCGCTCAGCTCCGGGTCCTTGCCGTCGTCGTGCAGGGCGGCGTTCGGACCGACCACGTCGTTCCAGGAGCCGTGGTAGTCGTACGCCATGAGGTTGGTGTAGTCCTGGTAGCGCAGCGCCTTCTGGTTCTCCATGCCCCGGACCAGGTAGCCGGAGGCCGACGTGGCGGAGGTGAGCAGGTGGTAGCGACCGTTGGTGGCAGACGCCCGGTCCAACTTCTCCCGCAACGTCTTCATGAGGGCCGTGTACGAGGTCGGCAGTCCCTTGCGGCGGGAGCGAGCATCGTTCCAGTCGTTCGGGTTGCCGGTGTCGTCCAGCACGGTCGGGTACTCGAAGTCGATGTCGACGCCGTCGAAGCCGTACCGGCCAAGGAAGTCGACCACCGAGTCGGAGAACGTGTTGATCCCGGCCTGGTTGGTCGTACCGTCGGCGTTTGTGGTCATGCCGTAGAAGCCACGGCTCTCCGCCCAGCCGCCCACCGAGATCAGCGTCTTCACCCGGGGGTGCTGACGCTTGTAGGTGGTCAACAGGTTGAAGTGCCCCCGGTACGGCAGGCTCTGGTCCATCTCGGTGCCGGGAACGTTCCAGGTCATGCCGGTTGCCGGGTTGTTCGGGCCATCCGCTCCGACCGAGATCCGGTTGTTCTCGACTCGGGCGAAGGCGTAGTTGATGTGGGTCAGCTTTGACCACGGCATGTTCTTGACCAGGTAGGAGGGCTTGCCGTCGGCCCCGGTACGGCTGCCGTTGAAGTAGCCGATCACCCGACGACTCCGGCCCTGGCCGAGCCACTCCCGGCCGTCGCCCTGGTAGACCCGGCAGTAGGGGGTGCTGGTGCCGGCGGTCGGGATCATGCCGTCCGGGCGGCACTGCGCGTGGTCCGTCGGCACCACCGGTCGGGTGCCTCCGTTGTCACCGCCGGCATGCTGCTCCATCGGGTCGCCGGCCCCGCCGTTGCGACTGCCGCCGGCCCGACCGGCGGGATTGCGGGCGACGATCTCGTCGATCAGCTTTCCGCCCGGGAAGTCCATCATCACGATGCCGAGCCGGTCCATGGTCTGGCGTCCACCGAAGTTGCCCGCCCGGTTCGGGTAGAACTCCGGGCACCTGTCGTTGCTGGCCCGCAGGCACTGGATGAGGAACTCGTTGACCCCGGTCGCCGTCGGGGTGCCACCGGCGACCGTGTACGGGTGGGCCAGGCCACCCGTGCCGCTGGTGAAGTTCATGTAGAGCGAGCCCGGCTCGTGGTCGTGTCGGGTCTGCTCGCCACGGTTGGCGTCCCACACCCCGTTGGTCTTGCGCAGGTGCGTCCGAACACTCTCCCACTTGTCGTCGATGTCGCTGACCTGGGTGACGGTGAAGTTGTCCTGCACGTAGCCCTCGTAGGAGCCGCCGGCGGGGTAGAGCTGCCCGATGCCGTAGCCGCCGTAGATGCCGCCGGCCGGTCCGCGGAACCCGAGCAGGACGATCTTCCCGCGTACGGCGCCGAGGGTCGGCGTGGTCGTCTGCTCGACACCGTTGACGGAGTTGCTCCAGAACAGGCTTCCCCAGGCTCTGCCCTGCCTCGTCTCGTCACCGTTGCCGGTGTGGTAGCGGCCGGTGAGGTACGAGTCGAACACCTTCCGGCGCCACTCGGTGCTGTCGTAGCCCTCCGCGTCGGCGCAACTTCCATCGCTGCCCAGGCACTCGGCCTTGAGGTTCAGCAGCACCGTCTCGGTCGGGTTCGCCCGCAGGAACGTCTCGATCTTCGTGAGCACGTCGGTGAAGTTGGCCCACTGGTAGTAGACACCGTGGTGGACGGTGAACGTCAGTCCGGCGTCGCCCCTGTCCACCCGGACCCTGATGTCGATCGACCGGATGCCGGCGTCCAGTTGGGTGGCCAGGGTCTCCGCGCTGTACCCGTGGCGTTCCTGCGTCTGGGTGAGGCTCGTCGAGATGAATTCGCAGTCGCCGTTGCCCGCCGACTGGCCGCAGAGCGCGAGGGTGTCGTGGGTGCCGGGAATCGACAGGTCGGCCAGGCTGGCGTCGTCCGACACCCGTGCCATCCAGTCCCGGTTCGCCTCGGCGGCGGATTCGATGCTGCCGTAGTGGTCGTTGGCGAAGGCCGGCGTGGCCGGACCGGCGACAGCTGTCGCGGTCGTCGCGACCAGGGTCATGACGAGCAGGGCGATCGCTGGCCTGGGCTGTCGGGAGCGCCGTGGCCACCGGAGAACCGGCTTCTTCGCCGGACCCGGTGGGGCGGATGCTGAGTGTGTCGTCGGCATGGCAGACCTCCGGCAGGCGTGATCGCGCGTGCGAGCACGCATCGATGGAACTACCCGCAGTCTTGGTGCCGCGCCGCGTCGAGACATCTGTCAGATGACGACGATCTACGCCGCCGGTGCCCGCCGAGGGCAGTAGGTTCCGTCGCTCAGCCGGCCTCGGCCGCACACGTGATGTCGTGCCGCGGACGCTGGCCGGTGGTGAGGAAGGCCGTCGCCGTGTTGTTGGCGCACATGTTCTTGGCGAAGAGCAGGTAGGCACCGTGGCCACCCTGGTCCACCGTCACCATCCGCGCCCGGTCACCGAACGCGTTCCTGAGTTCGCGGGCGCCGACCAGCGGGGTCCCGGGGTCGCGAAGGTTCTGCACCATCAGCACGTTCGACGGCCCTCGGTCACCAATTCGCACCGGCCGCTCGACCGGGGACGGCCAGAATGCGCACGGACCGATATTGGCCGCGGCGGCACCGACCATCGGGTACTTGACCCGGTGGACCGCGACGGCCCGCTGATAATCGCGGACGGAACTCGGCCACTTCGAATCGCCGCAGATGACATGCAGGCGGCCGGAGACGGCGTTGTCGATATTCGCGGGCGGCGGCTCGGGCGGCATCGACTCGTTCGTGTCGAGCGCTTTCCACACTGCAGCCAGGGTGGGCATGCTCACGTCGCTGTAGAGGTGGTCGAACGTGATCCCCCGGAACAACGAACCGTCCACGCCCTGCACCGGTGACTTCTCCAGCCGCGCGGCGAGGTCGAAGAACTTCGCGCGCACCTGCTTCGGCGTCGTGCCCAGTCCGTACTGGGGATTGGCGGCGGCGAACGTCGCGAAGTCCGGGAACCGGTCCTCCAGGCCGCGGCCGAGCCGTCGCATGGCGGTGAGGTCGTAACCACCGGGGCCGAGGTTGCTGTCGAGCACGAACCGGTCACTGTGCTGGGGGAACATCGTCGTGTAGACCGCACCGAGGTAGGTGCCGTACGACACACCGAGGTAAGAGATCTTCGGCTCGCCCAGCGCTTCCCGAATGCGGTCCATGTCCCGTGCGGTGTTCGCGGTGGTGATGTGGGGCAGCAGCGCGGCCGTCTCCGATGTCGCACACTGCCGGGCCATCGCCTTCGCGATCTCGGCGTCCTTCCGTACGCCGGCCGCGTCAGCCGGGTACCAAAGGTTGCGCCGGGCGATCTGCTCCGGCGTCACGTCACAGGTCACCGGCGAGCTGTGGCCCACACCGCGCGGGTCGAATCCGATCACGTCGTACTGGTCCTGGACGCTGCGCGGCAGCGGCTGCGGCGACAGATTGCCGGCGAGCAGGCCCGGGTAGATCAGTCCCCCGGCGCCGGGACCGCCCGGGTTGGTTACCAACACGCCCCGGCGCCGCGACGGGTCCTTGCTCGGCAGACGGGAGACCGCCACGTCAAGCTGCCGCCCCTGCGGCTTCCGATAGTCCAGGGGAACCTGGACCGTCGTGCATTCCAGTCCGGGCAGCGCGCTGTCGGCGGGGCACGGACCCCACTTCAACCCGCTTTGCGCCGTCGCTTGGGAAGCCCCCAGAACCGACACCAGCGACATCGCCGCGACCGCCGAAACGAGCACGACCGACAAGGTTTTTCGCATCTGACTCCCCTACTCAAGACTTGCCGCACCAGTGATAACCCTGTCGCCGCCACACGGTCGAGGCAGTGTCCGCGCACGATCTACTGTCCGGCGGAGTCGCCCGTGATCCGCGTGGGCCGATCCGGGGTCTCCGCCCCACCGTCGACGAGTTCGTACTGCAACGCTCCGGAGGGACAGCGCCGGATCACTTCGGCCAAGCGCTCGGCCTCGGCAGCGTCGGGTCGGATCCACGGGCGCTGGCCCGGGTCGAAGACCTCCGGCAAGCTGCGGACGCACTCGGCGGCATGCAGGCAACGCGTGGCCTGAAAGGTCACGGTGATCGACTGGCCCTCGTATGCCTTCTTCGCGGTTCCGCTGCTCATACCGACCTCCATCTCGCTGACTTGCCCTGCTGTTCAGTCGCTGACTCTGCTGCGGGACTGGTACACCAGGTCCTGGTACTCGGGGTGCCGGGCGATCCACCCCGCGAAGAATGGGCAGGTGGGCAGGACCAGCAGGCCCGCGGCGCGGGCCTCGTCGAGGCCGGTGCGGGCCAGGGCCGCCCCAACTCCCCTGCCCTCGTACTCCGACGAGACCTCGGTGTGTACGAACGCGATGAGTTCCGTGGTGCGGATGTACTGCGCGATACCCGCGACCTTGGACTCTCCCTCGAACCGAGCCTCGTACTGTTTGGCCTCGGGGGCATCTTTCACATTCACTACCATGTGTCCTCCATCAGATTTCATGTCCGATACGGGGCCGACCGGCGCGGCGGTCACCACCCCAGTGTTCGGCGCTCACCCGGCTACGAACAGTGACACCAGGTCACCAGCGATCGTGACACCGCGTCACTGACGCCTCGGGCGCGTCCACGCTGTCATGGAGGGACGCGCTCGTCGTGGTCCAGCAGGACACGTGCGTGCAACACCGCAAGCGGCACGGCTGCCGCGTCCAACGGCCAGACCGATTTCGTCCGCTGGCCGCGATGGGCCGTGCTCGCATCACGGCCAGGCGACAATGGGGTGAGACATGGAACTGTTCGGACGGCACGCCGAGACCGCGGCGCTGGACCGGCTGCTGGATCGGGCGGCGGATCGCGCGGGTTCCGGGCTCGTGCTGTGGGGTGAGCCGGGCATCGGCAAGACCACACTGCTCGAGTACGCCGTCAGTGCGGCATCCGACGCGACGGTGCTGCGGTGTCGGGGCACCCGGATGCTGCGGGTCTCGGTGCCGCGTGGGGTGCGAGCGCTCAGCGCATCGGCGTACTGGCTTCGTGGACGGGCAGCGCTGTTCGACGGCCGTCCACAGAAGGCGCTGAGTGACCTGCTGTGCCTCGTCGAGTCCGGCCACGAGGCATCCCACGCCACCATCGCGCTGCTCGCCGCCGTGGACACCGTCGAAGCGGCGGTGCAGGTCGGCAGCAGCGACGTCGCCGTGGCTCAGGTCGCCATGGTGCAGGAGTGGGCGCAGCGTACGGGTGCGACCTGGGCCCGCACAGCCAGCCACCGTCTCCGGGCCCTCGTCCAGGGCGGATCGGCGGCCGAAATCTCGTTCCGAGCCGCCCTGGACGTCGCGGGGGCGGGGGCGCATTCGTTCGAGTACGCCCGCACTCGGCTGCTCTACGGGGAGTGGCTGCGGCGGGCACGCCGCCGGGCCGACGCCAGTACTCAGCTCGCCGCAGCCGCCGAGACCTTTGACCGCCTGGGCGCGGACCCACTGCGGGTGCGGGCGCTACGCGAGCAGGCCCTGACCGACCCGGGGGGCACCCCCCGCGTAGCCGATCCTCCGACAGCAGCCGGGCTGACCGCGCAGGAGCTCCGGGTCGCGCAGCTGGCCGCGGACCGTCTGACCAATCGGGAGATCGCGGCGCAGCTGCTCATCAGCCCCCGCACGGTCGGCCACCACCTGGCCAACGTCTACCCCAAGCTGGGCATCACCTCCCGTAGGCAGCTGGCCAGGATCGACTTCGCTGGAGACCTACGGCTCAGCTAGGGCCTGTGTCTAAGTCCTCGGTCGAGCCGAGGCACAGTCCGGCCAGGGGCTTTGACACGGGCCCTAGACGCCCACGGGCGCACGACCGGTCCGCCCGTGCGCCCATTGATGCCGCGCCAGTCTCTGTCGTCACGATGCAGATTTTCGGTCCCAGCGAGATGGGTTGTCCTCCAGCGCGGAGCGGTCCCAGCGCCCGAGGTCCGCGGCGGCCTCGTAGGTGGTGCGGAGGAACTCGGCGACCGCGCGGTCCGGGTCCGGTGCCGCGCGTACGACCTCGTAGGGCAGGAGGAACTGCTGGAATTCGCTGCTGAAGTACGCGCCTTCGGGGCCGATCCGTTGCTCGGCGAACCCGTCGGGTGCGGGGTAGGCGTACGAGTAGAAGGCACCTTCCTCACCGCCGCCGGGCCAGAACCCGCAGCTGGACAGCTCGCGGGAGTAGCCCTCGACCATGACCCAGTCCCCGCAGTTGGGCACGCCCCCCGGGTGCGGCGGGGCCGACCGGCCGGAGAAGCGGGTGCAGGCGAGGTCCATCCCGCCCCAGAAGAAGTGCACCGGGCTGACCTTGCCCACGAAGTGTGAGCGGAACTCGCCCATCACCCGGTTCGCCTGCAACAGCTGTCGCCAGAACAGGGCGGCCGACTCACCGTCGTAGGAGGCGTGCTGGTGGTCCTCGGCGAACGGGATCGCCGGGTCGACCTCGTTGGGGCGCGGCCGGATCGGTGCCTCGATCCCGAGCTCGTCGAGCATGGCCATGACCCGCGAGTAGAACTCGGCGACCGGCATCGGCCGGAGCGGGAGGCTCTGCGCGCCGCCGTCGCTGGTGCGAATGTCGAGCCGATGATCGATGAAGTCGAACTCGATCTCGAAGGCTCCCGTGCCGTACGGGATGGCGGATGTCGTCAACCCGCGCGGGCTCACGTACAGGGTCACCTGCCACCAGTGGTTGAGAAACGGAGCGTGCGCCATGCGGATCTTGCCCACGATCTGGGTCCACATGTGCAGGGTGTCGCGAGTGGCGGTCCAGTCCGAGACCCGCAGGCTCGGCCAGCTCGTCGTCGTTGCCAGGCTTGTCATCGCTTCTCACATCCTTGGCGCTGTCACGAGAGGGTGACGGTCGCCGTGCTCGGGTGCTCGGGTGCTCGGTTCGGCCGGCCGCGCCCGTTGAGCGCACCCCGTGCGCAGGCGCGTCCGGTTGGGTTCTAGGTAACGAGTGTCGGACGCTACGGCCGGCACCGGATCGGCCGGTCAATCGGTCGGTTCCGGCGGTGCTACGTGAGGGATTCGTTGGCCAGTGCTCCTGGCCCCCAGGACAGCATGCCTGACCAGCTCGGACCAGGTTGACGATCGAGCTAGCGCGGCAGGTTGAGCAGCGCGACCGCGCCGATCTCGACGACCTGGCCCGGGAGCGCCAGTTCCACGGCCCCGAAGGTCGTGCTCGTCGGCCGGTGGTCACCGAAGTAGGCGCTGTGCGCGGCGGCGGCCGAGCCGAAGTTCTCCCGCCGGTTGGTGAGGATCACGGTGGTCCGAATGACCTGACGGCGCGTCGCACCGAAGTGCTCCAGCAAGCGGTCGAGGTGGGCGAACGTCATCTCGCACTGCTTGTGGATGTCGTTCTCACCCACGATGCCCTGGTCGTCGTGCGAGAGTTGGCCCGGAGACGTAGACCGTGTCGCCGACCCGGAGCGCCACCCCACGAGTGTCGGACGCTGCGGCGTAGCCCAGACCCCACGGGCTGCGGGCGATATGACGCACAACCTTCAGCCTCGGTGTCGAAGGGGACTCCTGATGACGGACCTGCCCGTGAACCGGAGGCGCCTGCTCGCCACCGCCGCTTTGACCACCGGCTCGGCGGTCCTGATCCCGGCCGTGGGCGCCGGACGGGCCACCGCCGCCGCGCCTCACGTCACCCTGCCCGAGCGCGGGATCCACGACGCGAGGGCGGCGACAACCTGGACGGACGGGTTCCTCACCGGCAACGGTGAGTACGGCGCGGTCCGGTACGGAACGCCGCCCTCGAGAAGGTGATTTTCGATAACCATCGTTTCGTGCTGCCCAACGGGAGCCGGGGTGTCACCTCGCCGGTACTCCAGGGGCGGCTGGCCGACGCGCGGGACAAGGCGCTGGCCGGGAACTACGGCGGAGCCAACACGGATTTCGCGGCCGGCTGGAGCCTGCGCTGGACCCAGACCTACCACCCCGGCTTCGAGTTGCAGATCAGCACGCCCGGCATGACCACGGCCAACGGGTACGCCCGCATCACCGACTTCCGGACCGGAGAGGTCACCTCCACCTGGACCGACAGCAACGGCACCTGGACCCGGCGCGCCTTCGCCTCCCGAGCCGACAACGTCGTCGTACACGAACTGACCCCGGCCCCAAGGCACCGGTACGCGGGCGGCACGCTCGCCGCCCGCGTACCGGACCGGGTCAGTTGCCGCCGATCACCACGACGGCATCCGTGGCCGCCTCGACGCGGTGGATGGGCGTGAAGTCCGCCCGGCTCGAGCTGTTGCTACAGGTGATGATGCCCTCGGCGGTGAGGTCGTTCGTCGCCGAGGTGGCGGTGTTCCATCGCGTGACCGGTCCGCCCGAGTCGCCACCGAGCACCGGACCGTCGCTCGGGTGCCCGGTGACCGTGTCGACGACAACCGTCGGCGTGCCGTTGCAGTCGGTGTTGTTGGTGTCCCGGACCAGGCCGTACACCAGACCACCGTTGGCACCGGACAGGTAGACCGCCGACCCGATGGCGGGCCATCCGGTCAACTTCGCCGTCACCGGGTGTGACGTGCTGGTGTCCCGCCCACCGAACCAGGAGTGCCGGCTGAAGTAGGCGCCGTTCTCCCCCGCCAGCATGGCGACGTCCGTGCCCAGGCTGTAGTAGTTCGAGCTGACCCGCAGGTTCCAGCCGCCGTGCCAGAAGTTGCGCTGGTTCGGGCCGCAGTGTCCGGCGGTGGTCACCCAGTTGCTGTTGGTCCCGCCGCGGGTCATCCGGAATCCGGTCGTGCAGAATGCGTCCGCGGTACGGGCGTTTCCGGGAACGCTGTTGAACAGTGCCAGCCCACCGTAGTAGGGGACGCTGTCGACCCGGCGGCTCGCCTCGACAGTTCCGGTCTTCGATAGGGACACCCTCGGAGTCAGGGAGGTGGCCTTGACCGCCGCCGCGACGAGGGCCTCGGCGTCGCCGGAGGCGTCGATGACAATCTGCGGTGTCAGGCGGTCCAGCCATACCTGGTGCACACTCCCGGCGCTGCCGCCGGCCCAGGCCCGGGAACTCTTCAACGCCTTCGTGGCGGTCTCCAGCCGCCGCATCGACACCGTCGTGGTCTCGAACCGGACCGGCACCTCGCCCGCCTGTCGCGAGCGTGCCGCCACCTCGGCCCGCAGTCGCGCGCCGTCGGCGTTCGCCACCTGCCGGACGACCAGTTGCCCGGTCTTCTCGTCGAAGTACGTGCCGCCCGAGCCCTCCGGACTTCCGGCGGCAATGGCTTCCAGGTGGTGGAACTGCCGGTTCATCGCGTCGACGTCGACGGCCGGGGCGAAACCGGCGAGCGACGGTTGTGCGGCCGCTCGGTCCGGGGACACCGCTGCCTGGGCTGCGGACGTCGTACCCGCGACCGCTACGAGTACACAACTCACAAACACCATGCGTCTACGCACGGAACCTCCTCTTGGGGCGATGGGCTCGATGCCGCTACCTTCGCGCGGGATGCCCGCAGTCCCCTTGCAATCCGCCTGCAGTCCGCCTACCGCCGGATCGCGGTGGCCCCACCTCGGCCTACGGAACGCACGAATGCGGGCCCCTCCCGTGGAGGGCCCGCATCCTTTCCATGTCCTCTTTGACGGGCGGTCGGGCAGCCGGGGCCGGCGACGGTCAGAAGATGTTCATGGCGATGCCGTTCGTCAATGAGGTCGTGCTCTGGACCCCGTCGATCTTGATCGGATTACCGGAGACGTGTTTCACGAAGATCCGCATGATGAAGGTCCGGGTTCCGCAGGTCGGGTCGATCGGCACGCCGGTGAGGGCGAAGTTCGCGACGTAGTGGTGGGCGTCGTCGCGAATCGTCTTGCGCGAGGTTGCGGTGCTCGTCGTGCGGCAGGTGTGG
Source organism: Micromonospora sp. NPDC048842 (assembly GCF_040649935.1). Lineage (NCBI taxonomy): Bacteria > Bacillati > Actinomycetota > Actinomycetes > Micromonosporales > Micromonosporaceae > Micromonospora > Micromonospora sp. NPDC048842. The sequence goes on from NZ_JBEZGK010000001.1 coordinate 454,187, forward strand.
GCGGTCCGGTCGAGTTGGATGAACTCGAAACGCACGTCGACCACCGCATTCGTCCCGCGCGGCTGCTCGTACGCGTCGATGGCGCTCTTGCATGACGCGGTGCCCGTGTAGCAGGTGGTCAGTTCCAGCGTCGCCAGCGCCTGAGCCGAGGTCGCATTGGCGGCGGCGTTCCATTTGTGCACGGGGGTGCCGTCGTCGTAGAACACCCAGGCCGTAGACGTACCGGCGCCGACGTAAGTACAGGTGCTCGACGTGCCGGTGCTGCTGCACGCCGGGTTCTGCCACCACCGCGCACCCACCTGGCTGGTGTCGCTCACCTCCAGCCAGGTGTCTGTCGCGACGGCGGTCAGGTAGTAGCCGTCGAGCGAGGTGGAGGCCGTGTACCCGTACATGCCGCAGGTGTAGGTGCCCGCCGATGGCGCGGTGAAGAGCAGGTCGGCGTAGATCGGCAGGTGCCCAGGCTTGGCGTAATAGGTGGTGTCCGAGCCCTCGTGGTTCCGCGACGACGTTGATGTGGTGCCGACGACTGCGCCGGCTGGGTTCACACACTTCAGGGTGTTGTTCATCGACACGATCTGCTGCACGCTGCTGGTCGCCTGGAGGCGTCCGCGCACGTGCCGGGATTCACCGGCCGCGAGGGTGACCGTCCTGCTCAGCAGACGCTCCTCGACCCGCGAGTGGAAACTGTTCGCGCTGGTCAGCGTCACCCGGGTCACGGGCCCGTCGTCGGCATGCGCGACTGTCGCCGCGGACATGACGACTGACAGAACAGTCAAGACCAGGCTGAGGATTTTCCGCACGTATCGGCTCCTGCCAGTTGATGGGCCAGTCCGACCACTGTCACGTGACGCGCTTGCAGAACCCATGCACTCGTCCGGCTCGGCTCGCAAATCGACCTCGACCAGGGAGGACGGGCGACAGCGCAGGCGCGACGTAGTGAGCATCCCGATCCTTCTGAAGCGCGCCCCGTCCCATAGGTGCCCGGCCGAGCGGGAGAGGGAGTCGTCAAGGAGGGCCTGAAGCTCCATTGAGCTCATCCGGGGTTTCGCGCAAAGAGCTAGACGCCGCAGGGGCGTCGGATCGCGCCTTCACCTCGTCAGCAGACAACCGATATCCAACTAGGGCCTGTTTCATAAGGGCGGTCGAGCCGAGGCGGAGTCCGGGCCGCGATCCGGCAAGGCGCGGTGTTCGGATCTGATCATTGCGGCAGGCTATGGCCGCTGACGACCACGGTCTGGCCGGATTCTGCTGCGAGTTCGGCATCGTCTGGTCCTACGGCGACTGCGGACTGCGGTCTCTTGTCTGTGACGACGAGCTATTCGCGCTGTCGGCGTCGTTGCCACTCGCATCGGCCAACGTTTGCGCTGATGGTGGCAGCAACGGCAGCTGCACTGCTGTATCGATGATTGCAGCCTCAATACGCAGCCCGATCCCTGCCAGGACAAGGAGTCCCGCAATGACATACGTTTCGGCGTGCCCGGAGTCGCTCGCCATCGTGAGCACGCAGGCCAGGAAACCTCCAGCTATCGCCATGGTTCCAAGTACACGCTTGCTGGCAGCTCGCCGAGATCGAAGGTCCACAGGGCGACCGTACCCGGAGACTTCGCTTCTCACCCTCGCCTGCGCCATCACCTGCTGGCGCCGACTCGACCACTTCCAAAGAGTTAGGAGCTCTTAATGATGCTGGCCGTGTCCGGTCGAGGTGAGGACCGTTCTACCTGAACGTCGGGTGACACCAGCAGCCCTGCCCGGCTACTCCTCCACCGACTTGCGAGATGCCCCATTTAGCCTCGCCCGAATCTCGGCGAGGGCGTGCGATGCGCGGGCCTCGACGAGCCGGTACCCGGCCCGGTGAGCGAGGTCGATGGCGAGCGTGGCTCGGGCCTGGGCTTCGTCGAGGACATCGAGGTTCAGCAGCGCCATGGCCGAGCCGCGCAACGCGTCAGCCTCACACCAGCGGAAGCTGGTCGAGCGCGCCACCTGCAGGGCTCGGTTGTGATGGTCTGCGGCTTCGGCGGGCAGGCCCAACCGCAGACAGACATCACCGAGGGCGTTGAGCGCCCACGCTTCGGTGCCGCGGTCACTGATCTTCCTGGTCAGTTCGACTGCCGACCGGGCGTCGTCGAGGGTTTGCTCCGATGGGCCGGTCTGACAGTGCAGCAGCGCACGGCCGGACAGCGCGGTCGCTTCGCCGTAGTGATACCCGAGTTCACGGTTGGCGGCCAGCGCCCGGGCGTAGAACTCCTCGGCCGTGTCCGGGTTGCCGAGGTCACGGTGCACGTTCCCGAGATCCACGAGCAGGACGGCGACGCTGAAGCGGGCGCGTTGCCGCTCCCCCAGTTCCAGCGCCCGGCCGAAGTGCTCCAGCGCTTGGTCCAGCAGGCCCAACTGCCAATAGGCGAAGCCGAGATTCGCCAGTGTCATGGCGCTCCCGGCGCCATTCCCCAACTTGTGTTGAAGGTCCAGCGATTCCAGCCCGCAGTCGATCGACGCGTGGGGGTCACCGAGGCGCTGGTGCACCGCACTGAGATTGTTCAGCACGGCGGCGCGGCCTTCGTGCCAGCCGTCGGCCGCGTTCCGCCGTAGTGCACTGTCGAGATGGTCTTGTGCCTCGACGTAGTGGCCCATGTTGACGTAGGCGAGCGCGATGCTCTGGTGCATCGCAGCTTGCGCCCGTTCGTCGCCCTCGCCGTGCGCGGCTTCCAGCCCCAACGAGGCCATCTCCACCCATTCCGTCCGGTGACCGCGCTGGTGGAAATAGGCGCGGAGGGCGTCGACGATGTGCCATGCCAGCGGTCGTGGACCTCGCGCCGCTGCCTGACCGACCGCGGCGGCGAGAGTCGGCCACTCGGCGTCGAGCCAGGCGAGCGCACTGTTGTTGTCCGGGAAGCTGATCCCGTTCTCCACCTTCCTCGGCAGCCGCAGAAAGTGAGAGATGAGCTGCCTGCCCGCCGCGTCAGCCGTGTGCAGGTAATGGTCCAGGACGAGTCGGCGAGCGTGTTCGAGCTCGACAGCGGTGTCTTCTACCAGCGCCCGGCCGACCGCATACCTTCGGAGCAGGTCGTGGAGCCGGAAGCGCCCGCGTGTGTATTGCTCGATCAGGTGCGCCGCGGCCAGTGCCTTTATCAGTCGGTCAGTCCGAGCCGGGGGCAGCCCGGCGGCCACGCTCGCGGGCAGTGCAGTGAACGTCGGTCCCGGCAGCAGCCCGAGGCGACGGAAGAGCAGGCGATGCTCCGCCGGAAGCGCCCAGTAGGACGAGGCGAACGCTCTCGTGACGGCACTTTCCTCGGCGCCGTCCACGGTGAACCCGGCCAACCGGTCGCCATCGGAGAGTTCCTGCACCAACCCGGTGATCTCCGCCTTCGGAATAGCGACGATGTTGGCCACCGCGATCCGCAGTGCGAGCGGCAGGTGACCGCAGAGATCCGCCAGCTTCCCGGCTGCGGCTGCTTCGGTGGCGACCTGGTCGACGCCGAGCGAGGCCTCCAGCAGCCGGCGAGAGTCGGCGGCGGTGAGCACGGACAGCGACAGTGTTTGCGCGCCGGTGCGGGCGATCAGCTCTCCGAGCCGCTGCCTACTGGTGAGGATGACCGTGCCCGCCGACGGAATCAGCGCGTACACCTGGGCGGCGTCGCGCACGTTGTCCAGCACCAGCAGGACGCGGTGGCCGGCCAGCAGTGAGCGGAACAGGGCGGCCCGGCCCGCCGCATCCGCTGGGATCAGCCGGTGATCGACACCGAGGCTGCTGAGCAACTGGAGGAGTCCGGCGGACTCGCTGAGCGGGTCGTGCTCGGCGTCGAAGCCACGGAGGTCGAGGTAGAGCTGCCCACCCGGGAACCTCTCCCGGTGGCGGTGGGCCCAGTGGAGGGCGAGCGCCGTCTTGCCGACGCCGGCGGTGCCACTGATCACCCAGATCTTCATGCCCGACGCGGATTCCAATCCGGTGTCGAGCCGGGCGAGTTCTTCTGCGCGTCCGGCGAATCCGTGGGCGGCGGGCGGTAACTGCGCCGGTCGTACCGGCTCGGGTGGTGATGTGTCCATGGGTCTCGCGGCCGGATCCAGCGCCGGGTCCGCGCGCAGGATCGCGGATTCCAACCGCACCAGTTTTGGTGCCGGATCGAGGCCGAGGTCGCCGGCCAGTCGCTTCCGCAGCGTGCGATAGACGTCGAGCGCGGCGGCGGTGCGGCCGTCGCGGTGCAGGGCCAGCATGAGTTGGCCCACGAGCCGCTGCCGCAGCGGGTGGTCGGTCACGAGCCGGGTGAGCTCGGCGAGCAGCCGTCGGCCGTCGCCCAGCCGTAGTTGGGCGTCCAGGCGGTCTTCCAGGGCGGTCCATCGGGCTTCATCGAGGTGACCGCACAGGCGTTCGGCCACTTCGGTGGACGCCACGCCTGCGAGTGCCTCGCCGTGCCAGAGGGCGAGCGCCTGGTCGATCAGCTCGACCGCGCGCTCGTCTTCCGACGAGCGAGCCGCGAGAATCAGGTCCGTGAACCGATGCGCGTCGATCGCGAGCGGATCCACGCGTATGACGTAGCCCGCTCCCCGGCCGACGATGGCGGGCCCGTCGCCGACCTGCCGAAGCGCCGCACGTAGCCGGGATACGAGCGTCTGGATCGAGGCTCGTGCGGACGCCGGCACATCCTCGCCCCAGACGAGGTCGACCAGCCGGTCCAGCGGCACCATTCGGTTGGGTTCCAGCAGCAGGACCGCGAGCACCAGGCGCTGCTTGCGCGAACCGAGATCGACCTGTTTCCCGCCCGCCCATGCCTCGACTGTGCCCAGGATCCGAAACTCCACGATCCTAACCCCCCGATTGTTCGCCGTTATGCCGCGATCGATCAGATCGACCTGGCATTGGACGCGCTGCAGGTTGCGATCCGGCGCAGGCGCTCCAACGTCCCACCAGCCGAATACGAAGCGTTACGCGCGATGATCAAATCCGCGCCGTCGTCGCGTGTTCGATCATGCGGTTTGGACGGTGAAGGCCAGCGTCGCCGAGCAGATGACCAACATGGCTGTCGCGTTCAGGAACAGGTTGCGGCCGAAATCGCGGGCGCGGACGTGCGCCGAGACCGCCACCGCGAAGTAGCAGACCAGCGCCGCAGACACGAGCACCGCCAGCGGCGGAACCCAGATCCCGACGATGAGCCCAGCCGCTGCGGCAGCCTTGAGCGGGGGGAGAAACTTCCAGAAGCGTTCGGGGAACCGGACGTCGGTCAAACATTGCCGAATGAAGGCGACCGGCTTTACGCATAGCAGCGCGTCGCAGAGCTGGATCACTGCCAACAAGGCCAGCGGCCACCAGGGTTGCACCATCTCGAAGGACTCCTCAGGTAAGGGGTCACGATCAACCACACTGGACGTGAATGAAGCCTCACCATGTCGGACGACGGTGACCCGCCATCGTCTACGGCCCGTTCTCGACTTCTGCTGCCGTGCCGGTCAGCCACCCTGCCTCAGTGGAAAGGCTCAGCCCTCCTCGGTGTCTTGGCCTTCTCACGTGCCCGGCTGTCGTCGGGTGGCGGCAGCGGGTGGGGGGTGCGCGCCCGCGCCGAGGACGTGCTTGGCCACCGCGTCGGCGCAGGGGGTGTGCGCGCGCCAGTGGAGGTAGCCGTCCGGGCGAATGAGCAACGCTGTGCCGGGCTTTGCTCGGTAGGCCCGGCGAAACGTACGGTCGCGGTCGATGACCACCCGGCCGGAGAACGACGTCGACCGCGCGGGCGTGATCAAGCAGGTGTGCACCTCGTCGGGAAGAGCATCACAGTCGAGGCGGCCAGCGGAGGCGTCACCAACGAGGAGCAGCGTCCATTGTGGCCCGCGCAGTAGGTCGAACAGCCGCAGCGGCTGCCCGGTTGCGGTATCGACGAGGCGGGCGTCGGGGGCCCGATCGCCGGGTCGGACGCGGCCGCCGGACAGCTCGTCGTCCGCCAGGGGCCCGTCGTGGTAGCCAATGTCGATCTGGGACACACGTGCGGCGAGCCTGCGGTTGATCGAGGGTCGGCTGAGTAGCGGCAGGAGCAGGCGTTGCACGGCGAACCGGACGAGTGGATTGCGGTTGGTGACCACGTCGAGGATGTTGGTGCTTTGCGCCAACGCACGACGGGCGACGGGAAGGCGTTCAGCCTGGTAGGTGTCGAGCAGGGTGTCGTCGTGGCCGTTGAGGCAGGCGGCCAGCTTCCATCCCAGGTTGTAGGCGTCCTGGATGCCGGTGTTCATGCCCTGCCCTCCGGTGGGCGGGTGCACGTGCGCGGCGTCGCCGGCGAGCAGGACTCGACCGCGGCGGTAGCCCTCGACCATGCGGACGTTGACCCGGAAGTTCGACAACCAGGTCGCGTCGGACAGGCGAACCTGCGGGTGGCCGGTGCGTTCGTCCCATAGCCGCTGGAGGGCCTCCAGGGTGGGCTCGAGGTCGTCGCCGACGGCGATGCTCGCGCCGATCTGCCACTGCCCGGTCCCGGGCAGGCCAGCCAGACCGAGGAATGACCCGTCGGTGCCGAGCCATGCGTGTGAGCGAACGGCTCCGTCGACTTCGGGGCGCCAACCGGGAACTGTGACATCACCGAGCAGGTAGCGCTGCGTCTCGTCGGACGAGCCGGCGAACTCCAGGTCGAGTGTGCGGCGCACGGTGCTCTGCGCGCCGTCACAGCCGACGAGGTAGCGGACGGTCAGATCCTCCCGGCCGCCGTCGGGTGTAGTGACCACGGCGCGCACCGCGTCGCTACCAGCGGTGAACGACTCAAGGCGGGTGTTGAACCGAATCGCGGAACCGAGTTCGTGCAGCCGCCGTGCGAGCAGCGTGGTGGTGCGCCACTGGGGAATCATCACGATGTTCGGGTACGGCAAGTCCGCCCGCGGCTCGGCGAGACCGGCGGGTATCCGCGCAAGGCCCCGGCCATCGCGGTACAGGGTGATGTCCTGGCGCGACTGGCCGTGTCCCAGAACCGCGTCGATAACACCGAGATCGTCAAGCACCTCCAGGCTTCGAGGTTGCAGGCCCTTGCCTCGGGACTGACGAGGCAGTGCGGGCGCGGCCTCGATCAGCACCGCGCGAACTCCACGGCGGGCCAGATCGACAGCGAGGGTGAGCCCGGTCGGGCCGGCCCCGACGATCAATACATCGGCAGCGGGCATCTGTCTCCTCCTTCTAGGCGATGAACCCCGGTAGCAGTCACGATGCCCAGCGCGAGCGCAACAGCGACGGCAATCACGGCGCCCGTCCGCAGGCGGGGGCGCCCGAGTGGGACCTCAGACATGGGGAATCAGGTCTGGCAGTAGGTCGAACACCGCACGTCGACTGGCAGCGTCGAGCGGTGGGCGGATGGCGTTCGCTCCGATCAGGAGAAGATGCGGCAGCAGGGCGGCGGCACGCGCCCGGGTCGGGTCAGGCACAACGCGATTCCAGAGGGTCTCGAGGAAAGTGAGCCGTGCGCTGTCGACGCGTTCGACCACGCCACGCGCACCGTCGTTCCCGATCGCCCACGCCCGCAGCGCCCGATCCAGCTCGGCGTCGAACAGCTCGTCGAGCCGCGAGGGAAGGGCCCGCAGGGCATGGACCGGATCGACTGTCGCGAGCTCGCCTGACAGCCCATCCAACAGGTTGACCTGTCCATGCTCGATATGAGTCAGCAACGCCGCGTGGTAGTCGGCGACCCCCGTGAAGTGGTGATGGAACGACCCCTTCGTCAGGCCGAGGCGGGCAGCCAGACGGTCGATCCGCAGACCCGCCGGCCCCTCGTCGGTCAATACCACGACACCCTCGCCGAGCCAGAGTTCACGTGTTCCCATCAATCGACCGTACCATACGGTATGGTATGCAGCTTCGAGAATCACGTACCCCAGGCAGCGGGGAGGGACACGGACCCGCGCTCGTAGGGCGTGATGTCGATGCTCGTGACGAGGCCGTCGTGGACGCCGATCCGGATCAATGCGAATGGGTGGCCACCAGGGGCGATCACCGCTCCTGGGTGACCCTCAACGAGGACCGGGGCGGCGGCGGCGATGCGGTCCACGAACGCCCTGGTCTCCTTCGCGACCGGCCAGGCGCCCCGGACGACAGGCGCGGTGCCGTCCGCGAGGAATCCGAGGTCGGCCGTACGGACGACGTCAGGCGCCAGGAGCGTGACGAGCCGCGCGATGTCGCCGCCACGGGCCGCGGCGAGGAACGCGTCGATGATCTCCATCTGGTGGGCGGATCCCGGCAGGTCGATCGCACGAGCGTCCCTGAGCCGGATCCGCGCTCGACTCGCGAGCTTCTTCGCCGCGGCCACCGTCGTGTCGAGCACGGGTCCGATCTCGTCGAACGGGACGGCGAAGAGGTCATGCAGCACGTAGGCCACCCGCTGCGGAGGAGACAGCTCGTCGAGCACGACCAGCAGTGCCCGGGAGACGTCCTCACGGCGGATGAACGCCTCGTCGGCCGCGAGCTGCTCGCCGGGGATGTCGTCGGCCGTGAGCGGGACCTCACGCCGGCGATGGCGGGCGCGAAGCTGGTCGAGGCACAGGCGTGCCGTCACCGTGGTGAGCCAGCCCTCGGGGTTGGTCAGTTGCGCCGGGTCGGCCGACCGCGCGCGCAGCCAGGCGGCCTGCACCGCGTCTTCAGCATCGTTGTGCGAGCCGACGATGCGATAGGCCAACGACATCAGTCGGGCCCTCGATGCCTCGAAGTGTTCGACGAGTTCCACGTCTGGTCACCTTTCCTGCGTGCCGGGCGTCAGTAGGGGCGAGAGACCACAACCTGATGAGCCCGCGCACGTGGAGGCACCTGTGAGTTTACCGATTGCTCGATCGCGCCGGCGCGCGTCATGATCGCCGTACTGGAGGGAGTCCTGGTCGTCGCTACCATCCTTTGCGCCCTCGCCAACGCCATCGAGGTGACCGCCAAGGTGATCAAGGCCGACTTCGTGGTGCGCAACTGCGCCGAGGTCGGGCTGTCCGCGCGGTGGATCCCCTACCTCGCGCTGGTCGAGGGGGCCGGCGTCGTGGGTCTGGTGCTCGGCCTTCTCGGCGTACGTCCCTTCGGATTGGCCGCAGCCCTCGGCCTCGTCCTGTTCTTCGTCGGCGCGCTCCTGGCTCACGCCCGCGCGCGGGTGTTCCACAACATCGCGTTTCCCGCGGTCTTCCTCGTCTTCGCCGTCGCCGCCGTGGGGCATTTCGCGTCGACGAGCGCCTGATCAATCGCCGATCGGCGTTTGCGGTGCAGGGGCTGAGGGTCCGTGTGCCGGGGCTACCGAGCCGTGCCGCCGAAGGAGATGAGGCGGCTGCACACCCCTGCCCATGACGCGCGTCACCCCGGCTCATGACGCCGCCGAACAGACGGTCCACAGTGGCGTTCACGGGCTCTTCCTCTCGCCGTTGCCGGATTGGACGAGTCGGAAGAAGAGCCGGGCGGCGCTCCGCTGCGCTGCCCGTTGCAGGCGCGCGGCCACCCGATGGTCGGGGTCTGGCGTGCTGCCGGTGGCCAGGCGCGGGAAGAGGGCTTCGGCGTTGGTGCGGTTGACCGCTCGCAGTTGCCCGAGTTCGAGGCAGGTGTCGATTCCGTTGGCGAAGTACTGCCCGGCCGGGATGGGCGCGAAGGGCCAGTCGCTGCCGAAAAGCACACGCCCGGGTCGGGCGAAGGCAAGCAGGGTGGGCAGGGCGGCCGGGCTCGAGGACAGGGCGGTGTCAAAGTAGAAGGTGCGGAAGTCGTCCAGGATGTCCAGCGGGCTGCGTGCGGTGTCGGCGGCGATGGCCAGGGCCATGCGGTGTGAGGCATAGGGCAGAAAGCCTCCGGCGTGGCTGAGGACGAACCGGATTCTGGGGTATCGCCGGAGGACGCCGGTTCGGACGAGGAGGTAGGCCGCTCGGGTGGTGTCGAGCAGGAAGTCGGCGGCGAACGGTGGGATGCCGTCGATGGCTGGTCCGGGCAGGTCAGCGGGGTGGACGAAGACGACGGCGGCGCGCTCGTCCAGGGTCTGCCACAGTGCATCCTGGTCGGGGCCACCGAGGTAGTCGCCGTTGCTGTTGGCGAGCAGAGTGACGCCGTCGGCGCGTAGTTCGTCGAGGACGCGACGGGCCTCGGTGGTGGCGGCCGCGATGTGGGGCATCGGCAGGGTGGCGAAGTACCCGAATCGGGTTGGATGCTCGGCGGCCAGCCCCGCTGCGTAGTCGTTGAGCTGCCGCGCAAGGTCGCCGGCTTCGGTCGGGCTGGTGAGGAAGCTGGTGCCGGGGGTCGAGACGGACAGCAGGGCCACGGCGGTGCCGAGCAGGTCCATCTGGTCCAGTGCGGACTCGGGTGTCCAGGTGGGCAGCGCCCGACCGCCCGCCGCTGCGATGCCGGCCTCAGCGAGTAGGGCGCGGTAGAAGGGCGGCAGGATGTGCTGATGGACGTCGATCCTGGCTAACTGGCCGGTCATGCTGTGGTTCCTCTCGACGCGCTAGACACCACCACCACCGCTGACCTCAGCTAGGGCTTGGCATGGTCATGGGAAGCCCCTGGGGCCATCCGGAGGGCCGCCTCGTAGACCAGCCGCGCGTGCAGCTCGAACATCGCCGCGAGATCGACCGCATCGCCGTGGATCTCGCGCTGCAGGAACAGTCCGTCGGCCCCGGCCAGGGCGTACGTCACGACGGTCCGCACGTCCCCCGGATCGAGGTCCGGCAGCAGCGTCTCGATCATCTCGATGAACCTCTGTCGGGCGACCTCGCGGACCTGGAGAAACACGGCCCGCCCTCGGGGCTCCTCGGGCCGCCGCTCCAAGGCGAGCATGAGACCCAGGCGCAGGAAGTCGGGGGCGTTGACAAGCGACGCGGCCACCGCCGCACCGACGGCGACGAAACGCTGCAGCGGCGTACCGGTTTCCTCGCCGGGCAGGTCGACGGCCGCCAGCCAGGTCTCGAAGCTGCGCTCGATCACTGCGGCGAGCAGGTCGTCCTTGTCCTTGAAATGCCAGTAGATCGAGCTCGCGGGCAACCCGCAGCGGGCACTCACCGCCGCGATCGAGGTCCCCTCATACCCGCGTTCACTCGCGATCTGCACGGCGGCGTCGAGGATGCGTTGCCGCGACTCCACGCCGTTGGCGCGCTTCCTGCGCGTTGCCCGTGTCCCTGTCATTCCGCACACCTCTCGCCTCACCGCGACCTTGACGATGCCGGGGCCACGAATCTACCGTAACGATCACTCTAATTGTAGTGAGCACTACAGGATCCGCCGGCAACTCCCACCCTGGACAGTCCTCGGCGGGGGAGGTGGTCGTGGCTGTCACAAGACGGGATGAAGCTTCGTCCAGTGCGTGTGGTGAGACCACGGTGGAAAGGCAGGAGCCGGGCATAGGCCGGCACAACGGACGCGGCCCGGTCCGAACAACGGCGTGCACTACCACCTGTTGCGCCACCCCGGGGTCCACTCGCAACCAACCGCATCGACCGAGAACGAGGATCATGACCAAGCTCCGTCAATTCCGATGGCAGGACGCCTCCCCCAGCTCCAGCCGACGGCTGGCCCTGAGCGCCGTACTCACCCTGGCAATGGTCGGGTGCGAGGAACCGTCGAATAAGGACTCCCCGTTCCCGCCCGCTTCCAACACTCCGGCAGCCACCGGCGGCGCCAGCACCGGCGCGGCGTTGGCCGGAACCCGCAGCACCATGACCGAGAATCTCAAGGTCGAGGTCGTCGGCCTCAACCGCGTCAAGGGCAAACACCTCATCGCCCAGATCCGCCTGTCCAACACCGGCACCGAGAAGCACCTGTCCTGGCCCGGCGAGATGGGCGACCACACCCGCCCGCTCGGCGAGATCAGATGGGCCTCCGGCATTGGCGTCCTCGACGCCCAGGCCCGGACCTGGCTCCTGCCCTACAAACCCGCCAGCTCCCCCTGCCTGTGCAGCGCGGTGGACCGCGACGTCCCCAGCCGCTTCATCCACCCTGGTCAGTCGATCAGCGTCTACGCGGTGCTGCCCGCGCCGTCGGGCAACCCCACGACAACAACCGTCGTCACCCCCGTGGGCCCACCGATGCTCAACGTGCCCATCAGCGACGACGCTCCGGCCGGCGACTTCCCCGACCCCGATGCCGAACCCGTCACCCCCGTCACCCGCCGCCTCATCCTCCCCTCCGAATCCCTGGACAAGTCCGAGGAAACCGCCGACGACGGCAAGGACCTACAGGTCAACCTCTCCGCCGACGTACTGTTCGCGGTGGACAAGGCCACCCTCACCCCCAAAGCCAGGTCGGTCATGGCCCGCACGGCGACGCTCATCGACGCCTCGCCCGCCACGGTGGTGACGGTGGCGGGCCACGCCGACTCCTCCGGCACCGACGCCATCAACAACCCACTGTCGCTGCGCCGCGCCCAGGCCGTACAACACGCCCTGTCGGCCCTGCTGACCAGGAACGGGGTCCGCTTCCAGACCGAGGGGTACGGCTCACGCCGCCCGCTCTACAGCAACGACAGCGACGAGGGAAAACGCCGCAATCGCCGCGTCACGGTGACCTTCCCCAAACCTCAACCCGCTGTCCAGGAACCGGTGACCACGACCACCACCGGCTCGACCGACCTGACCGGCAGCGCCCAGGCCGACGGTCAGCCCATCGCGATGGAGGTCACCGGCCTGCGCCGGCTACCCGGAGGCCTCGGCCTGCTCACCTACAAGATCACCAATAGGGGCTCGTCCGAGGCCTGGTTCAGAGACCTGCACCATGCTCAGGACTGGGAGGCGTACAAATACCAGGCCGCCAGCAACGTCCGCCTGACCGACCTCGCGGCCCGCCGCCAGTACCGGCCAGGCCGCCTCGAGGTTCCCACCGACGGCGACGTGGACTCCTACTGCGCATGCACAGCCGTCTCCGGCGTCCGCATCAACACCGAAGAGTTCGCACCAGGCCAGACCCGCGAGTTCTGGACCCTCTTCGCCCTACCCGACACCGCCGACACCCTCAGAGTCAAGATCGGCCCGTTCCGCGACCTCAACGTCCCCACTCAGTAACGGCATCCCGCGCTGCCCGCCCACGTCAACCCATCAGGGCACTCACCCTGTTGACCATCAGGAAGAACCTCGTGAATCTCGACGCGTCCTGTCCGGACTGGTCGCTGCGGTGCTCGCCGCCGTCAGCGTGCGCCACGACGTCACCTCCACGATGACGACGCCCTTCCCCTCAGCGCACCGGGCCGGAGTGGCGCAGGCGGTACACCGTGCTGCGACTGATCGCCTCCTTGAAGCCGATGGCGGACCGGCCGGTGAGTACCGCACCGATCGGGGAGTCATCGGCTCGGGTGAACTGGGTGATCCCGTCCCGCCGACCGAGGCTGATGTTCTGCCAGACGTAACGGATCCGAAGCGGCGTCGGCGTCCGTCCGTTCAGAACGGCCGCGATCGCGTCCGCCGCGTACAGACCCATCGGAAGGCCGGTCTGGCAGGACATCCGGGTCTCGCCGCCGAATGCGGGTGCCGCTGCGGCGTCACCGATCCCGTACACCTGCGGATGCGACACCGATCGACAGGTCTCGTCAACGATCATCCGGCCACGGCCGTCGACGGCCAGACCGGCCCGATCGGCCAGCGCGGACACCCGGAAACCGGCCGTCCAGACGACGACCTCCGCATCGAGATCCCGCCCGTCGTCGAGGCGCAGGCCTGCCGCCGAGACCATCTCGACCCGCACACCCTGCCGGACTCCAATGCCCATCCTGTCGAACGCCCGGCCGAGGTGGCGCCGCGCGGGCGGAGACAACCAACCACCGAGGTCGTCACTCGTCACCAGTTCGATCCGTAGCCCCGGATATGCCTCGGCAAGCTCGGTGGCGGTCTCGATGCCGGTCAGGCCACCGCCGACGACGGCAACGACATCGCCGGCCGAGGCACCGAGCAGATGCGACCGCAACCGCTGCGCCTGAGCCGCCTCCGCGATCGTGAACGCGTGCTGCCGTACCCCCGGCACGCTGCCAACGTCCGCGCCACTGCCCAGCGCGTACACCAAGGTGTCGAAACCGACCGTGTACGGCTCGGCGTCCATTCGGACGGTGCTGGCGTCGACGTCGATGGCGGTGACCCGGGCCACGACGAGTTTCACGTCGGCGCCGTCCAGCATGGTTCGCAGTGGCCGGTCTCGCAGGGTCTGCCCTGCGGCGAGCTGGTGCAGCCGGATTCGCTCCACGAATCGGTCGGTGGCGTTGATCAGCGTCACCTCCACGTCGGTGCGGCGCAGCCGGCGGGCGGCGCGCCTGGCGGCGCCGAGGCCCGCGTACCCGGCGCCGAGTACCACCAGGCGGTGAGTCATGGTCGTCTCCCTTCATGTGCACTGGTTGACGGGTGACGGCGCAGATTCGTGACCGTCTAGCGCCCTGAACGGTTCTGACACGGATGTCGTGCGCCCATGACAGCGCAACGTCGAGGCCCTACTCGTTACCTGTCGATCCAGCCGAGCTCAACTGCCTGCTCACGCATGACGTCTTCCATCACGGGTAGCGTCAGGAACGAGACGGCATACAGAACAGCGATGAGTCCGATCGGGACGATCCAAGCGCGAGGACGGCTTTCCCAGGAGCGAGGACGGATCTCCAACGACCCGAAGCCATCCGGCCCAGCGTCGGCAGGGCGGGCCCGACGGAGCCGCGTCTCCGGAATCCGGCGGTCGGCTGGCCTCAGCACCCACGAGGCGATCGCGCACGCACCGAACATCAGCGGCACCCCCCACGATTGAAGGCCGTCACCGACTGACAGGTGCGACGCCACGGCACCGGACCACAGGAAGAAGGCGCCCACGTACGCCCATTCCTTGAGCAGCGGGAGCCCGGGCGCGACGATCGCGACGGCCGCGCCGGCCTGCCACGCGCCGAGAATGTAGGCGAGGAAGTGCGGGTACCCCAGGTGGTGCAACTGCACTTCCACCCATTCGATCGTCAGCAGGTTCCACACCGATCCAGCAGCCAACTCGAGGGCGATGACAAACGTCGTGACCCAGAAGACGATGGGGCGGATCCGGCTCCAGTTCCAGCCGCTTCGTGTGACGGTAGCCGACTTCTCGTCGGTCGCTTCCTGGAACTTTCTGGTCGCTTGAGTTCGCATCTCAGTCGCCTCGTCAAATCGGTCTGATGTGTCGGAAATTGCCGGGATCGCGCAATGGAGGTGGACGCCGGGGCCGGAAGAAGCTGTCCACGCCGGCGGTGTAATCGGTGCCGTCGGGACGGGCCAGGGTTCCGGTCAGTTGCGATCGTCAGGACGGAGGGAAAGGCCACCGTCTCACTGCGCTTTGGGCCGGCTGGGTGGCTGATCGTCTCACTGGTACGACAACAGGGCGCCTCGGAATGTGAGGCGACGCGCGAACCTCACAGTTCGGTGTGCTGTCTTGTCGAACCAAGTAAGGGCAGACGCGACCAAGGGGAGTCGGCGACACCATGACCAGACCAACCGAGCCAGGACATGGCCGACCCGATCCGAGCCTGACCGCGGTCATGAACGAACGGCGTCAGCTGATCAATCTCGCCTACCGGCTCCTCGGCTCCCTGGCCGACGCCGAAGACGCCGTCCAGGAGACCTATGCCCGCTGGTACGCCATGTCCCACCAACAGCAGGAGGCGATCCGATCCCCCGGCGCCTGGTTGACCACGGTCGCCAGCCGGATCTGCCTCAACCTGCTCTCCTCGGCGCGGGTTAGGCGGGAGACCTACGTGGGCGAATGGATCCCCGAGCCGCTACCCGAACCCACAGAGTGGATCAGCGGACGGTCCGACGCCACCACCATCGACCCGGCCGACCGCATCACCCTCGACGAGTCGATCACCATGGCCTTCCTCGTCGTACTCGAATCGATGACCCCGGCCGAGCGCGTCGCGTTCATCCTGCACGACGTCTTCCGCTACTCCTTCGCGGAAGTCGGCGACATCGTCGGTCGTACCCCTGCGGCGTGCCGCCAGTTGGCCTCCTCGGCCCGCCGGCGCGTACGCGCAACACAGACCCCCGCGACCTCGACAGCCCCACGCGTCGACATCGTCAGGGATTTCAAACAGGCCTGGGAAGCCAAGGACATCAACGCCCTCATCGGCCTTCTCGACCCCAACGCCACGGCAATCGCCGACGGCGGCGGCATTGTCGGCGCCGTGCTCCACCCGATCGAAGGCGCCGAACAGATCGTCCGCTCCCTGATCCACCTCGAGGGCAGACTTCGAAACCTGACGATTCTGGAGCGTACGGTCAACGGCCAACCCGGCCTGATCGCCCAGCAGGACGGCGTCACCGTATCGGTGTACGCCTTCGACGTCGTAGGCGACCGGATCAAGCGCATCTGGGCGGTACGCCACCCCGACAAACTCCGGCCATGGACGGTGGGACGCCTGTGAGGGCTCCCCGCTTCGGCACGGCTTCGTCGACTGAGCGCTGAGGAATCCCCATGTTGCGGAAAGTGATGACATTGCCCAGTGGCAGGATTGCGAAATGGGCAATCGTGGCCGTCTGGGTCGCCCTGATGGTGCCGGCCTTCCTGCTGGCCGCCAACCTGGGCGATGTTGAGAAGAACGACAGTTCGGCCTGGCTGCCCAGCAACGCGGAGGCGACAAGGGTCCTCGACCAGGCCAAGAAGTTCCAGCCCGCCGAGCCCCTGCCCGCGATCGTGATCTATGACCGGCCCGAGGGCGTCACCTCTGCGGACATGGCCAAGGCCCAAGCTGACGCCGAAGCCTTCCAGGGCATCGAAAAGGTCGTGGGGCAGCCACAGGGGCCTTCGAAGTCCCAGGATGGCAAGGCCATCCTGACCGTGGTGCAGGTCGACGACGGCAGTGAGGGCTGGGACGGTGCCCACGCGGTGGTCGGCGAAATGACCACGATAGGTCAACAGAGCGCCAACGGTCTCGGGTTCCACGTCACCGGGCCGGCCGGCTACGCATCCGACTCGATAACGGCCTTCAGCGGAGGAGGCGCCCTGGGGATGATCACGGCGTTGGTAGTGGTGGTCATCCTGCTGTTCACCTACCGCAGTCCACTGCTGCCACTGCTGCCGCTCCTGACCGCGGGCGGCGCCCTGGTCGCGGCAGAAGCGGTGATCTACCTGCTGGCAAAGAACGCCGGACTCGTCGTCAACACGCAGACCAGCCTCATCCTGACCGTACTGGTGTTCGGCGCCGCCACCGACTACGCGCTACTGCTCATCTCGCGGTACCGGGAGGAGTTGCGGCGACACGAGGACCGGCACGACGCGATGGCCGAAGCCCTGTACCGCTCCAGTCCCGCGATCATCGCCAGTGCCGCGACCGTCGCTGTCAGCCTGCTGGTGCTGCTGCTGGCCACTCTCAACTCCACGAAAGGTCTCGGCCCGGCCTGTGCCATCGGTATCGTCGTCGGGCTACTTGCCATGCTCACCCTGATGCCGGCCCTCCTGGTCATCTGCGGCCGTTGGATCTTCTGGCCGGTGAAACCGTCGTACGGTTCGGTCGGGACGGCCAGGGACAGCATCTGGACGCGGATCGGCACCGCCATCTGCCGCCGCCCGCGGATCGTGTGGGTCGCCACCTCGCTCGTCCTCGGCGTCATGGCGATCGGGATGACGGGGCTCAAGGCCGATGGGATCCCGAGCAAGGGTCAGTTCACCAACGAGCCGCGGGCGGTCGTCGGCGAGGAGATCCAGTCCAGGCACTTTCCGGCCGGGTCCGGTGACCCCATCTACGTCGTGGGAAAGGCCGCCTCGGCCGAGCAGGTCGTCACCGCGCTGTCAGGCGTCCCAGGGATCGCCGACGTCGCGGCACCGATGGTCAAGGATGGTGACGCCTTCGTTCTCGGGACGCTCGAGGACGCGCCCGGCAGCAAGGCCGCGATGCGCACCGTCGAGCAGGCCAGAGCCGCGGTCCACAGGATCGAGGGTGCGGATGCGCGGGTCGGAGGCAGCACGGCGATCGCACTCGACACACAACAATCGGCAGCCCGCGACGCCAAAGTGATCATCCCCGTCGTACTGATCGTGGTCTTCCTCATCCTCGCACTGCTGCTACGGGCGATCGTCGCACCGCTGCTGCTCATGGCGACGGTGGTGCTGTCGCTCGGAGCGTCCCTCGGCGTGAGCGCGCTGGTGTTCAACCACGTGTTCGACTTCGCCGGGGCAGACGCGAACTTCCCACTCCTAGTGTTCGTGTTCCTGGTCGCCCTCGGCATCGACTACAACATCTTCCTGGTCAGCCGGGTACGGGAGGAGGCACAGCTACACGGCACCCGACAGGGTGCCCGGGCTGGATTGTCCGCCACCGGCGGTGTGATCACCTCAGCGGGTCTGGTCCTGGCCGGTACCTTCGCGGCGCTGGGATCACTGCCCTTGGTGTTCGCGGCGCAACTGGGGTTCACTGTGGCGTTTGGCGTACTACTGGACACCATGATCGTCCGCTCGGTGCTGGTCACCGCACTAACAGTGGACGTTGATCGATGGATGTGGTGGCCCAGCAGACTGTTCACGCATCACGACGACCCCCGGCCGCCGGCGGGCACGCCCGAACCCGCTGTCCTGAAGGCCGGCCGGCGCGTACCGTCGCGCATTGGGCCGTAGACCACGCAGCCAACTTCGGCCGGCGGCGGGGCCAGCGATGAACGACCGACGCCGAACCCTTGGGCCTGTTGTGCGGCGGCGGCCGAAGGGCGCACGCTTCCGCACCGATATCAGGCATGGACGCTCCTCCTCGACTGGTGCCTGGACAGGGGCGCAGCACCCGCCCCGCCCGCCGACCAGCCCAGGTCTTCACGTATCTCCAGGAGCGGTAGGCCCGCCGCGTACCGCCGAAAGAAGCTGGCGGTCGGGGTGTCGGCTGTCGCGACGGCCTCCGGGGCGCCCGCCGCGACCACCGCGCCCCCATCCGGACCGGCTCCCGGCCCCAGGTCGATCACCCAGTCCGCGGACGCGGCGACGGGGATGTCGTGTTCGGCCACGACGACGGTGTTGCCCGAGTCCAGCAACACGTCGAGCGCGTCCACCACACGCTGGATGTCAGACGGGTGCAGGCCCGAGACGGGCTCGTCGAGAACGACGAGACCAGCCTTGCGGCTCGCAGCACCGCGTTGGATGGCGGACGCCAGCTTCAGCCGCTGCGCCTCGCCGCCGGACAACTCTGTGGCGCTCTGCCCGAGTTGGAGATAGCCGAGCCCGACCTGGTTCAGAGCTCCCAGGGTTTCTGCGAGTTGTCGGGGCTCGGCGAACTGCTCCACGGCCTCGGCGACGGTGAGCTCCAGCACCTGATCGATGGCCAATCCCCGGTACGTAACCTCCAACGCATCCGGCTTGTAGCGCCGGCCCTCGCACCCGTCGCACACCACCCACACGTCCGGCAGGAAATGCATGTCGACCAGTTTTCGGCCATAACCGGTGCAGGTTTCGCAGCGGCCACCGCCTGCGGTGTTGAAGCTGAACCAGGAGGCGTCGACCCCGCGCCCGCGCGCGATGTCGGTCTCGGCGAACAGCTTGCGGACGATGTCGAACGCCTTGCTGTACGTCGCCGGGTTGGATCTCGGCGTCCGCCCGAGCGGTTCCTGATCGACGACGGCGACCCAGCTGAATCCCTCGACGCCGGTCACCTCCCGCACCGCGTCGGTCGCCGTTCCGTCGAGGGCGGCCCCCACGCTCGCCCCGAGCGCGGCGAGGAGGCTGCTCTTGCCGCTGCCGCTCACGCCGGTCAGGCAGGTGAGCCGACCGGCGGGGAACCTCACCAGGCTCGCGGTCACGTTGTGCGCACGCAGGCCGTGCAGCTCCACCCAGTCGGTGTCGTCCCCGGCCGGGCGGCGGGTCCGGTGCAGCCGCGGCCCTTCGCCGGCCAGATAGCGCCCGGTCAGCGACGTGGGATGAGCGGCCACGTCGGCGGGAGGCCCGGACACGAGGATCTCACCGCCGAATCGGCCGGCGCCGGGCCCCATGTCGATCACCCAATCGGCTCGGGCGATCAGCTCCGGGTCGTGCTCGACGAGGAGTACGGTGTTGCCGGCCTCGCGCAGCTCCAGGGCGATGTCGAGCAGGTGTGCCTTGTCCGCCGGATGCAGCCCGGTGCCGGGCTCGTCCAGGACGAAGATGATGCCGCTCAGTTCGGTGCTGAGCTGCGAGGCGAGTCGGGTGCGCTGCAACTCACCCCCGGACAGTGTCGCTGCGCTCCGGGACAGTTGGAGATGGGCCAGGCCGAGCCGGTCAAGGATTCCGAGCCTGCGGCCGAGGTCCTGCAGCAGCGGTTCGCCCACCTCACGCTGCCGGGCGTCCAGCTCATCCGCGACGCGTTTAGCCCAGTCGCGTACCTCCCGCACCTCGACCTCGAGCAGGTCGGGGTAGGTCAGTCCGCCGAGCCGCACGGACCGGGCCACCTCGTCGTATCCGCTGCCGCCACAGGTGCCGCAGGGCTGCTTGCGCATGTACGGCAGGTAGCGCTGCTTGGCGCTGGACGTCTGGGCGTTCACGAACACCCGCTCCACCTCGGCGAGAGCGCCCCGCAGCGGCTGGCTCGAGGTGTAGGTCACCAGGGCCCGCTCATTCCTGTTCGTCATGTCGACGGTCGCCTCGATCTTCTCGTCACCTGTGCCGTGGAGCACGCAACGGCGGAACTCCTCGGGCAGCGACTGCCACGATCGGCCGAGGTCCACGCCCCGCTTCTCGGCAAGCGCTGGCACGAACACGTGTTCCCCCGACCGCCATTTCGCGTACCAGGGCGAGGCCCCCTCGAACAGCGGAAGCTCCGGGTGGGTGATGACCAGGTCCTCCTGCGCCTGCCAGCGCCCGCCCACCCCGTGGCAGTCCGCACAGCTCCCTTCCGGCGTGTTGCGGTCGAAGTGAGCGGTCGTCAGATGCTCGTTTCCACTCTCCCCCGCCGGGTCTGCGCCGATCCCTGGAAGGCGCGAGTACAGCAGCCCCAGGTGCCCGTCGATGCCGGTGATCGTTGCGACGGTGGAACGGGGGTTACGGTTCAGGCGGCGTTGGTCGACAGCGAGCGTCGCGCCGAGGCCCAGAATGCGGTCGACCTTCGGCCGGTTGCGCTGCGTTATGTACTGCCGTACGAAGGGCGAAAGCCCTTCCAGATACCGTAGCTGGGCTTCGTTGTGCAGGGTGTCGATGGCCAGCGAGGTCTTGCCGCTGCCGCTCACTCCGGTGAAGGCGACGAGCTGTCCTTTGGGAATGCTGACGGACACGTCCCGCAGATTGTTGGTACGAGCCCCCACCACGTCGATGGTGTCGCGTCCCACCCTTGCGACGCCCGATCCGATTTCAGTCAACCTTCGTCCACCCTCTCGCCCACGCGCTTCGCCGCAGGTCGCCGTCCAGGGGACCTGCGTGGATGCCTCACCGATCTCTCATGACGTGGCTGGTCCCGATCCGGCCACTGCTGGGGGATCAGGGCTGGGACAGCGCAGTGAGCTTCGCGACGTCGGGCGCGTAGGCGGCCATCCAGTGCGGTTGCAGCCGGTAGTAGACAACGTCGTTGTCCCAGTCGAAGAGCTCCTCGCCATAGAAGTCCTTGAGGTACGCGAGCAGGTCCGGCCAGTCCTCCGCCGGCTCGCCGTCGTGGGGGTTGAGGATCTCGGCCCTGCCGTGCGTGAACACGCCCAGGTCCTCACCGCGCATATGTGCGGCGCTCACGGCGGGCCGCGCCGAGAGATGGCGCGCCTTGGCCGAGTCGCGCGCCGTGCCGAAGAGCCACTTGCCGTGCAGAAAATGCCCATCGACACCACTGATCCGCGGCTCGCCCTTCGCCGTCACTGTGGACAGGGCGAGGGTGCACATGCCAGTGAGGACGTGGGTGAGCAGCTGCGCGGTCAAGGTGCGCTCGGTGCTGATGATCGAGCGGAGGTGCGAGGTGGAACGGGACAGGGATGCATCAAGGAGAGCCTGAAGCCCTGTGAGTTCTTCCGAAGTTTCGCGCACGAAGGTCCTTATCTGTTCGTATTTATTCGAGTTTCCGGTTTACGCCGCACCAACGGCGTCGACCAGCAACCCATGCTCGACCCAAAACCTGACACCTTGTGTCTTGATTTCTTCATCGGTTTCGCGCACACCACTTGAACGGCACACCCGAACTGACGGCGCTCGCAGGAAGTCCTGCCGGTCGACCTACCCACGTCGGCAGACCCGAGGCCCCGACGACGACGGCTCGGCGGGCGCGAGTGGGATGCGTCCGCCGCAGGGGTCGATCTGGGTGTCGCGGGCCGCCTCGACGTCGACGACGTGGCAATGGGTCACACCGGCGTGATTCGCTGGAACGTCCGCGGCAAATGGGTGGTCTCCAGAGGACATCACCCATGAGCCACTCATCGACGACGCGACCTTCGAGCAGGCCCAAGCGATACCGCAACGACGCGGACGGGGAACCGGCGGACAACACGTCCGACAGCGCACCCGCAACCCGTCGGCCCAGTGGTTGTCACCAGCGAGGTTAGGTGGAGAGGTCAACGGACATCTTGCGGTGCCGGTGCGGCTGACCTTCACTTGCCAGCCGAGCGCGGCAGAAGCCGGATCCTCACTATGCGACGCCGGGGGTGGGGACACCGGTCCGAACCGCCTCGATGAAGCCATCAGGTGGCAGGTAGCGATGCTCTTCAACGTAGTGGCCGATCAGCACCGGTGCAGCGAAGTTCGTCCCGTCCACTCCGGTGAGCCAGATCTCGCCGTTCCCGCGCGCAACATCGGGAGCTTCGTAGAGCAAAATGTCGGCCCGAATCACGCGCAGAGGCTCGACCGCTGCCTCGCAGAACTGGCAGTAGTGGTACCCACGCATGAGCCGCACTGGTCTGGCACCGAGCCTCACCAAGCGATCTCGAACGTCTCGGGGGCAGGCTCCTGCAGTAAAGGACATGCTCGAATCCAGCCAACCAATGGCAATGGCGTCCGGGGCGCCCGGGTAGTAGTCATAGGGCGCCAGGTCCGGGATGTACGTCACGCGTCGATCATCGCAATCAGGCACGGGCCGCGCGAACAAACAAAACGACGGTGCGGGCCGCCTGGAGGCGGCCCGCACCGTTACCGAACGCCGGGCCGAGTTACGCCCGTCTGCCGGAATGCTGGCGGATGGGAGTTCCCGGCCTACAGGTCGGCCTTCGTCACGCGGGAAGATTCGTACGTCGTGGAGGCCTGCGGGAGGCCCGGCACGGTGGAGACGTCCTTGACCAGCATGCCGGTCTTGGCGTCAATGGTCAGCACCTCGCTGCCCTCGCCGCCGAACACCTCGGGGCCGGCGGTGATCGTCAGCGTGGCGTTGCCGTGGGTGGTCGAGTTCTTGACGCTGACCGCGGATATGGTGGACAGCAGACGCAGCACACCGGCCCGGACCTGCGTGTTGCCGTCGCCAGCGGACAGCGCTTGGGTGCTGTACGTCCACAGGGCGTTGTCGAAGTGCCGCTGTACGGCCTGGGGGCTGTACGGCTTCGGCTTGGCGTTGCCGCCCTTCTGCTTGATGATCACCTGAGCGGCCGCCTGCTGCTTGTCCCACACCGCCTTTTGCGCTGCGGGGTCGAGACCCACCAGCGGATCCTTGGCTGCCTTGAGCATCTGGGTCCGGCCGTCGGCTGGGCTGCTGTCCGCCGCGGCGACGGCTGCCTTGAGGAGCGGAGCGTAGCCGCCGTCCGTCATCTGGTCCTGGTGACGGGCGATCGCACGCTTGATGTCCCTCACGCTGTTGCCCGTATAGATCGCGTGACCGTCGGTGTACAGCGTGTAGACGACCTGCATGGTCTTGGCACCGTGGACCTGCGTCGCCTTCACCAGCCACGCGTCGCCCGCCGACGGGGTGACCGTCTTGATGGACCCGGCCAGGGTCATCAGCGGCGCGCGCTCGGCCGACCCGTCAACGCTGGTCGAGCCCGAGGTGGCGGCTGACGAATCCTTGCCGGCCTCCATGCCCCCGGTCGCCGGCGAGTTGAGCACCACAGCGACGACTGCCGCCGCGGCGGCAACCCCCACCCCGGCGCCGATGCCCAATCGGCCCGCGGTACCGATGCGGCGGCGGCGCTGAAGCGCCGGGCTGGATTCGTGGTCTCGCGTGGTTGTCGTCGTTTCCATGGTTGAAGTCGCCTCCATAGTCGTGTCCGCCGCTGATATCGCGCCCAGCAGCCGCACGGTTCCGGGGTCGGCCATAGCCGCCCGCAGCACCGCCCGCGCCCGCTGATACGCCTCCGGGCGTAGTGGTTCTGCGTTGCCCAACGCACCGACCAGATCGAGCTCGTCGGTCATCGGTGTCTCTCCTTCGCGCTGTTGCGGTCCTTCAGAAGCGCGGGCACCCCCGGGGCGTCGCGCAATGCCGTCCTGGCCTGGCTCAGCAGCCGCCGCGCGGTGCCGGCCGGTATGCCGAGTGCCCGCGCGGCGTCGGCTGCTGTCAGGTCCTCCCAGGCGACGAGCCTCAGGACCTCCCGCTCTTCGGGTTTGAGCCGCGTCAGGGCCGACCGGAGCACCGCCCGGGCGTCCACGCCGAGGTCCACCGCCGACCATGGATCCCATCCAGTAGCCACGTCCGGCACGTCCGCGACCAGGTCCTCGGCGGGCCGGGACCGCCAGTAGCGCCGCAAGCGATTCAATGCCACCCCGTACAGCCACGGCCGCGCATCGTTGTACGACCGGTCGTACGATCGCCGCGACTCGAACGCCGCAACCCAAACCTCGCCCAGGAGGTCCTCAGCCGCATCCCGCCCCGCCCGGCGAACGAGGTACGAACCGACGGCGGCCTCATGACGCTCGACCACCTCTACGAAGGCGTCGACATCGCCATCCAGCGACCGGCCTATCAAATCCGCATCCGAAGCCATGGCCCTCCTCGGCAAAGTCCGCGCTTCACCCTGACATTGCCGATCAGGCGGGAAAGTGTTCAGGCCCCGAGGTCCGCCGGCAAGCGGCCGCCCAATAGCGACCTCTCGGCGGCATGAGCGGCTGCGGCGCGGTCAGCGTCGGGGCCAAGCGTGGCGCCCAGGCCAGGGCCGAGCGCCGCGCCCTACCGCCGTGACCTGCGCGCACTCCCCTGCCAGGATGCATAGGGCACCGTCAACTGCTGCCCGTGGCTCCGAAGCACTCCGTTGTCTCAGTCGGCTTCGGATTCACCGAAAGGGTCTCCCGGCAGGCATCATCATCGTGTGAACGCCCGCCGAACGATCGTCATGGTTGATGACCTGCGTTCGTTTGTGGATGGCCGTATCGCCGAGGTGGCCCGCACCAGCGACGCCGGAGTTGAACTCCTCGGTCGGTACCGGGACCGGCGCTTGGATGAACTGTGGCTGGACCATGACCTCGGCGGGGATGACACGATCTGGCCGGTCGTGGAGGTCCTGGAACGGGCGGCCTTCGACAAACGCCCCCTTGACGTCGGTGTCATCAACGTCCACTCCGCCAACCCGGCCGGCGCCGCGAAGGTCGCCCTGGTCCTAAGACGCTGGGGGTATTACGTCCGTGTCGCGTCGGGCTCACCCGAGGTCGGCTATCTCGACGGCCAAGCAGTGAACCGCTCAACTCCTGGTTGATTCCTGCGAGGCCCCGATCATCCGCAACAGGGTGCCGCCGTCATGCATCGGTGGAGTCTAGACATGGAAAAGGCGCGCGACCACCGCGAACATCCGCCCCTCGGCTACATGTTTCATTGACCTGCGACCGCGGCCCGGCCAGGCTTCGGTCGAGGCGCCCGGGCTGTCGCTCTCATTTCGGCTGCCCACGCTGGTCGTGTGGCTCTCATTTGGCCTGCGCGGCCCGGGCGTCGCCCCCAGGGCGGGGAGAGGCTCAAGAGGGGTTTGTTCGGCTCGAAGTAGCGTTGCCCTCCCGGCTCGACAACCCAGGTGGATCGAGCATCGGAGGACGCGTTGAGTGTCACGTCAGATCGTGTGGTCATCGGTATGGACCCGCACAAGCGCTACGCGCCTACTTCGACCGGAAGAAGACCACCGGCAAGACGTCGATGGAAGCGATGCGGGCGGGAGGACAACGCGAACGACAACTGGCTCCAGCGTGACCGACTCGCATCCCCAAGCCGGCTCTTCGGAGAAGTCACTTCCCGGACCCGCCGAGACCCGGGATAGAGCTCTCCTCCCGGCGGTGCCTTGACACAGAAGGGAGCCAGATCAGTACACCGGTATGGACCTGCTGGCTTAAAGCGCAGCGGTCGGCTGAGGCCGTCGGATGAACTGTCTGTCGCGGGCGGTCACCGAAGCCGTTGGACTGGCCCCTCGGAGGACGACATCGAGGACCAGGTCTGGATCCGCTACGTAGGCGCCGCTGGCCCACGCGGCATTCGCCTCGATCACGGCCCAGTGGCCATCGACCAGCCCTACGTCTACGACGATGGCGGAGGGCAACGTGTGCCCATATCCGGCGATGAGATCGGTGCCGAAGGCTAGCGCGTCGGTCGACGCAGGGCCGAGGTGCAACCGGCCGTGCGCGGCGTACTGGCTGCCTGTGTAGACAGCAGCGTCGAGCACGTGTAGCCGGTACTCGGCGGTGAAGTCGACGATGTCGCTGACGAGCACTGGAGTCCGCCGGTCGACAGCATCCGGGCCGGGCAGGCGGGAACCATCGGTGTAGATCATCGCCGGGATGTTCTTGTCGTTGGGCGACTTGATGAACGCCGGTCGACGGAGTTCGTAGGCCTCGCCAATGGCGACCATGGTGATCTCGCGGCCGGTGAGTTCACGAGGAAGGCTAGTCAGCCAGCCAGGTTCAGCCTCCAGGGGCGCGATCCCGAGCACCGGTGCGACGACGTCGGCGAAGCTCGGTCCCGCGTGAAGGTGATCAGCACGCAACCCGGCGGGTACTTCGAAGGTGTGCAGCTGGACGGTGCGTAGTCCGCGTCGATGAGCGGCGTCGCGCAGGCTCTGAGCCGAGGCTGTCAGGCGCGGCGGCAGGACGAGTGTCACGGCCGATGATCCTGCCTGAATACACCGTCGCAGTTACAGCGGTTTGCTGCTCGTCGGCGACCTCGACGATGAAGACGCAGAGATATCCTCTCGAGCACCTGTTGGAGGAGGCGTCAATGGGATTGTCTGGCAGGGATTGCCCTGACTGCGGTCGGCGCGTGAGCAAGCCGTTCGAGAAGACCATCACCGGCCGGCAAGTTTGCCCGGACTGCGCGAACGCCCTGTTTATGGGCTCGGCCGCTGGCACGATCACCGGCAACGTCGGTTCCGGATACGGAGTGTGGGCGATGCTCATGCGAAAGATCCGACACTCCGACTGACCCCGATTGCTGCGAGCATCGCATCATGGGCATCGCCGGATTCCGCTCGAACATGCGTAGCCTGATCGGGCTGGCGGCCGTCTGCCTGGCCGTCGCGGCGGTCATCAGCGTCGCCCCGAACCCTGCTGTACCTGAGCGCGACTGGCAACCACCAGCTGGCTATGTCCTGGCCGACACGGTCTCGCTCGACGACGAGCACACGTTACGGCTCTGGACCGGGCCGTCCGGCTGGTATGTCGAGAGCATGCTGTCCGGTCGGCACCAGGCAGCCGTCGGAGCAGGCAGCGGCGGCGACCAGTCCAGCGTGAGCGAGGTCCTCAATGGGCTAGTGGGCCAGTTGTCCCTTGCTGGCGCGACGGCCGTCGCGGTCGGGTCGCCTACACCTGTGCGCGCCCGGGTTCACTCCGGAGTGTTCCTCGTCTCGACGTCGGTGATCCGATCGACCGATCGGGCAGTTCCGATGACGCCACTCGACGTCACCGGAAAACCCCTCGCTCCGGAGACTCTCGTAGAGGTCGCCGGCCGCGGCTGATCCCTACGATCCAAAAGTTCAGCACTCGTAGCCAAACGGGTGGTGATCATGGGCTGGGCTGAGGCACTCAGTTGGTGGGTTCGTCGGGCAGGTACCAGCCGCCGAGTGGCTGTCGTAGTCCGCACAGGAGGATTCTCGCCGCGATCGATGTCGCGATCGCGATGAGCAGACCCCCGTACCACCGGTCCCGTGGGTCGCGGCCGATCGAGTCCGCCGGGGGCGGAACTGCGGGCTGCCGGCCAGTGTTCGGTTGGTGCCAGCACTGCTCCCGCAGCCACATCGGTCGATCGGGCAGCACGCTCACGATCGCCGCGCCATGTCAGCGGAAGATCCGTGCACCGATCGTGACGACGATCCGTTGGTCCCCAACGCCGCAGCCGGACTGGACTACGCCAATTGGCCGGACAAGCCTGCGTAGCATGTTCCGCCATGCACCGCATCGTCATCAGGCCACGCGTCCAGATTCCGGTCCTAGTCGTGATCTTCGCTGTATGGACCCTGCTGGGCGTCACGTACTTCACCTCCGGGGGCGTACTGGCAGAGCGCGACTGGTTCGGCATCGTGCTGGGAGGCCTACTCGCCACGAGCGGCCTGGCCGGAATCTGGCGAGCTCTTCGACTCGGCGTGGTAATCGGCGGCGACGGTGTCCGTATCCGCGGCTTCGACAGCCGTGACCAGGTCACACCCTGGAGCGCGATCCAGTCGGTCGACTGCGAACAGATCGACATACGGGCAGGCTTGCCGCTCTACGCTCCCGTCCTCCACCTCGGCGACGACGCCATGCCTCTCTCAGCGCTCGGCTCATACTCACGCCAGGACGCCGAGCGCAAGGTCGCACAGTTGCGGAGCCTCAAGGCCAGCGCCGCTCGTTCCTGACCGAGACGCAGAGGCGGGCGCCCGACCAGCGGCAAATCCGGATGTCGGATCGTGCGGGTGTCAGGCATCATCATCGCGTGGATAGCCGCCGAACGATCGTCCTGGTCGATGACCTCCGCTCGTTCGTGGACGGCCGTAGCGCTGAGGTGGCCCGCACCAGCACCGCCGGAGTTCAACTCCTCGATCGGTACCGGAACCGGCGCCTGGACGAACTGTGGCTTGACCACGATCTAGGCGGGGACGACACGATCTGGCCGGTCGTGGAGGTCCTGGAACGGGCCGCCTTCGACAAGCGCCCCTTCGACGTCGGCGTCATCAACGTCCACTCCGCCAACCCGGCCGGCGCCGCGAAGATCGCCCAGGTCTTGCGGCACTGGGGATATCGCGTCCACCTCGCGTCGGGCTCCACAGACGTCGGCTATCTCGACGCCCCGGTCGTGAGCTGACCAGCCCGAGGGCGCCGCCCGACAGCTGTCACACCCTGACGGCGGCAAAAGCGGACAGCGGACGAGGCGAGTGGCTCTGATTGTCTTAGCGGGTCTGTACCCTGCGTCCGATGACGGGCAATTCGTGGACGTACCTTCGAGACGACTCGGGCAGCGGCTCCCTTAGCCTCGACCTTCCGCCGGGGCGAGCCGTGCACGAGACCGAGGCCGGCGTTCTCGAGGAGCCGATCCTGTGGATCAGCGACACACGTCCGGACGCGGGTCTGTGGGGCTCACTTCAGGCGCTCCATGGCCGGACAGGTCTGTGGCCACTGCTCCTCGGAGGCAGTTTGTACGAGCCGGGCAGCCCTTGGACGACCGGTGAACTCGACCCGGGTCTCATCAAGTCCAGGCCGGGCGATCATGACGCTGACGTACTGCTGGCGGGGTGGTGGTCTGTCTACACAACGGTGGATGAGGACGACATGCTCAGCGCGCCGGAGCGGCTGGCCGTCACGGCGCCGTTTGGCAATCGGTGGCCTGGGCTCGCACTTGCCGGAACGCTGCAGGAAAATCCCGCGACTCGGGCTGCCGAGTTCGCGGACCATTTGATGGCCGACTCGTGGCTGACCGCGCCGCGCCTCGGGCTGAGTGCCAGTTCCCGCAGCGCGGATGCCCCGGCCGATCTGGGGTGGGGTGGGCCGTTGAACTACGAGAACGACACCGCGCAGTTCAGCACGGTGCTGCGCAGCTGGGAAGAACGTTTCGGTGCCAGAGTCGTCGGCCTCGGACCAGCCGAGCTATACCTCAGCGTCGCCGCTCCACCCACCGATGCAGACCACGCGCAGCGCGTCGCTGCGGAACACTTTGCGTTCTGCCCCGACAACGTGTGGCAGTCCAGCACGGACACCCTCATCCGTTACGCCGAGAGCCTCACGAGCCGGGCCTGGTGGTCGTTCTGGTGGGACTGAGCCGCCACGGTGCCAGTGCCAGGCAGAAGAAAGCATTACAACGACGTCCGCACATCGGCATGTCCGGCCGCCAGCCAGCCCGACCCGTCGTGAGGCCGGCGGCGAGCGGATCGCGGCATGTGCGGACACCCTGCCCTGGGTCCGGGCACTACGCCTGGAGGCCGGCCTGCCCCACGCACGGTGCCGGTACCGTGCGTCACTGAACCCAGGGGTGGCGGAACGGCCGTCCTCCGTCGGTCGTCGGTAACGCTGCAATTCTCGCAACCCAGTGGTCGACGTAGGTCTTTATTCCCTCGGCATTGCGCGCAATGGTCAACCAGTCCCACGCAGCGTCGCGAATCTCCCGTTGGGCGATCATCTCGGTGCCATCGCCGTAGTCGAACGGGTAGCCGTCAACAATGTCCGACAAGTCCCCGTAGATGTTGTACAAGCGGCCGACGTGGGCGGGGGCAGGTCGATCAGCGCACACATCAGCTCCCCGACGACCCTCACCGGGTCTTCTCTGCCCTTCAGCACTCGATGCATGTATCCATCGATGAGGTCGATCACAGCAGTCAAGGAAGACGATACGGCGTCGGTCACCCTCTCCTGGTCGCTTGCCGTGTCGCCCGCGCCGCTCCTGACCCCGACAGCGGACAACGTTCCAGAGCCACGATGCCGCGAAGAGACGAAAGATCGAGTGCGCTCATCGGCATGAGCGGACGCCGCTCGACTGACGACCGGGAGCAAACGGGCCGACCTCTTCGGGTCCGCCGAAGAGGTCTCTAGGCTGAAGGGCCTGCTCAGGGCATTGCGGGTGGGATCTGCGCCTCGAATGACGGAACTGCGGCGGAGTCCAGCAAGCTCACCCGCAACGCTCCACATCGATCTGCAGCATGCCTGCAGACGTGGCCTTAGGCGAACCGAGACGCCGGCCGAGGCCAGCCATCCCGGAACGACACGCCTGACCACTTCGACCTCTACTGGGAGGTCACGCCGCACCGCTCGACCTCCATCACCGGAGGTCAAGGCCCCTCGTCTCTCCGGCATCGGTGAGCACGCCGCGGCCAGGAAGAGCACGAAGGGCCGCAGGTCGGCCCGGGACGACCCGCGCAGCTCAGCCGGGTTGAGCGCGGCTCGGCACCAGGACGCCTGACCGCGTGGTGGAGTTGCGATGGTGTTGTGGTCAACCGCGCGGCGCTCGGTCCGCAGGAGCGTCGCGACGCCGAGCTGCACGGCTCGGCGGCGCGGGGATGGTGCCGTCAGCACGAGTCGTGCCCGCCGCAGTCGCAGCCGCAGCCTTGGATGTGCGGCGGTGGAGCGTGAGAGTCATGACCAGCACGACCAGCGCTCCGACGATCAGCCCGAGGATCGCGCTGGCCACCGTGTTGACGAGCCAGCCGACGAGCCCGCCGAGAACACCCGTGGCGTCGTGGGCGGCGACCTCCACGTGGTGCACGGCCTCGTACAGGAAGTGCAGGTTCAGCTCGTTCGTGCCTAGCAGCAGGATGTGCCCGCCCACCCA
The DNA here is from genome assembly GCF_040649935.1 of Micromonospora sp. NPDC048842. NCBI lineage: Bacteria > Bacillati > Actinomycetota > Actinomycetes > Micromonosporales > Micromonosporaceae > Micromonospora > Micromonospora sp. NPDC048842. The sequence continues at coordinate 485,608 of NZ_JBEZGK010000001.1, forward strand.
CAGCATCGCCGCGGTGCCGACTACCGTCAGCACGGTGAGGACCACCGGCATCGCCCTCACCAGACCGCGGCCGAACGTGGCGACGGCGCCGGAACGTTGCGACAGGCGCAGCCCGGCGTCGTCCATCTTTACGATCAGGGCCACCACGCCGTACACCAAGACGGTTATGACGACGGCGACCACAGCCAGGATCGCCAGGCGGGACCAGAACGCCTCATCGATCACCTCGTTGAGGCTGATGACCATGATCTCCGCCGAGAGGATCAGGTCGGTTCGTACCGCCCCGGACACCAGTGTCGTCTCGTCCTGCACCTTTTGCTCGCCCGCGCCGTGGGCACCGTGATGGGCGATCTTGGCCCACACCTTCTCCGCGCCTTCGTAACAGAGGTAGGCGCCGCCGAGCATGAGGATCGGAGTGAGCAGCCAGGGCACGAACTGACTGAGCAGCAGCACCGCCGGCAGGATGATGAAGAACTTGTTGCGCAGCGACCCCACGGCAATGCGCTTGATAATCGGCAATTCGCGCTCGGCCGCCAGGCTCCGCACGTACTGCGGCGTGACGGCAGCATCGTCGACGACGACACCCGCAGCCTTGGCGCCGGCCTTCGCGGCGGCCGCCCCGATGTCATCGATCGACGCGGCAGCGGCACGGGCCAGCACCGCCACGTCATCCAGCAGGGCTACGAGTCCACCGGCCAAGGGAGGGTCCTTCCAGGGTTGCGCAGAGTCCGAACTGGCCCATTCTCGCTCAGGTCCCCGCGCGCGGCATGTCACCGCCCCGTCATGTCGACCGATGCGTGGTCTACGTGGTGAGCCGTCTCCGTGTCGTCAACAAGCAGCGGCGCGCCTGTTGCGGCGCTGCTCCAGCAACGTGGCGCGACCCGGCCTATCCCGGTCACGACGACTGGGCGATGCTCGGCGCCGGCGGATGCGGGGCGAGCCCGGTGCATGTCGAGGCGACGCCGATCCGCTTCGACGTCGCCGTTCCCGGCGAGCTGCTCGGTGCGCTGACCTGGCGCAACCGACGCGGAGAACAGCGCACCTTGAAGACGGCGAGGCGGCGTCCGGGTGCCTCGGATTCGACGAGCAGCCGTTTCGTCAGCAGCGTCGAGCCGAGGTCGGCCAGTTGCCGGTCGTCCCAACCGTTCCAGCGCAACAGGTTCGGGTTCGCTCGGCCCGAGCCCACGGGCGATTGAAGGCTCCGCAAGACGTAGACCTGGTTGACCTCCGTCGCCTGGTGCGTGCCGCCGTCTTGGGGTGGGTCGCACTCGCTCCCATGTTCGTCACGGTTGTTGTCAGCGAACTTGTCCCGGCCCGAGTACACGTGACCGGCCCGGATGGAGGCCCTACGAGGTGCCGATGGTGCTGGGGTTGGACCCTGCGAAGCTGTAGCGCTCGGCGCTGGACGACGGGTGTCGACTGCCCCTCAGCGGGCCACGACATGATCGCCCTCGACTACCGATTCCCCGGCGAGCCGACAGTCGTACACGTCGACCAGGAGTGGAACTACCAGATCACGGTCATCGCCCCCGACTTCGAGACGTTCCTAGGCGGCCTCGTCGACGAAAGCGAGTTTGATGGAGACGATTGATCGCCCGCTGGGCACCGGGCCGAGGCGCTAACGGATGGTGAAGGTCAGCGGGTTCGAGATGCCGAGGCCGCCGTGGGAATCGTGGACCCGCACGGTGAAGGTGGACGACGTGCCGGCCGACAGGGCCGTCTGGAACTGGTAGCGCTGTCCGCTGTCGGTCGGCGTCACGGCCAGCCGGGTTGCGCCGAGGTAAAACTCCACCCGGCTGACGAGGTCCCCGGGATCGGTGTCGGCGACGTCGGCGACCAGCGTGACGGTCGTCGGCTCGAGGAAGTAGGTCTGCCCGCCGGGGGTGCTCAACGCCACCGCCGGCGGGTGGTTGGTGCCGGTGGACGCCGGCGTCACCACCGTGACCAGCAACGGTGGCGCAGCGCCAGGCAGCGACTGGTCGGTGCCGGCCGAGACGTACAGCACGAAGGTGGTGCTGGTGCCGGGCTCCCCGATCGGTGGTGTCCACAGCGCCTCGAACCGGTCACCGGTCGTCCTCACCCCCCGGGCCACCGTGACGCCGTCCACCCGGAACGACACCGAGGTGATGCTGTGTCCGCCTCCCACGGTCGCGGCCGCCGCCAGCGGGACGGTACCCGGCGTGGTGTACACCGCGCCGGCGGTCGGGCTGAGCCAGGTGACGATCGCCGGGTAGTCAGCGACCGGCGGTGTGCCCGTCCGGGTCGGCGTCATGCTGGGCAGGACGCCGCCGGTGCACGTGACGCCGTTGAGCGTGAACGACGCCGGTATGGGGTTGCTGCCCGACCAGGCGCCAACGAAACCGATGTTCGCGGAGCCATTGGTGCCCAGGGTCGCGTTCCAGCCCAGATTGGTCGCGCTGACCTGCTGGCCCGCCTGCGCCCAGGTGGCGCTCCAGGTTTGCGTGAGCCGCTGGTCGACTGCAGGGAACGCGAACCGCAGCGTCCACCCGTTGACTAGGTCACCCAAGTTGGTGACCGCGATGTCGGCGTGGAAACCACCGGTCCACTGGCTGGTGACGACGTAGTTCACCCGACAGCCGGCCGCCGCGTTCGCCGCACTGGCGTGTGAGATCGCGGCCATCATGGCGACCATGGCAACAGCGATGGCGGCCACAGCAGTCAGCGACTTCCGCATGGCACACCTCGCCGTAGAAAGATGAACGTCTATGACGCATGTCGACTGTCCTGCTGCTCCGCCTTCCTGTCAAGGCACGCACGGCAGTCCTGCCGCCCGCAGGACAACGGACAGCCCGCCCATAGCTGATCGGTAGCGGCCAAAGCGCCGAGCAGGCAGAAGAGTGGATAGCGCAGCTTCCCGCTCAACGGCAGCCAGACAGCATTCACGTTGGGCCGGCGCGCCCAACCCGCGTTTCAGCAGATCAGGCCCTCTGGCTCTTGCCAGATTCGCCGAAGAGGTCTTCAGGCTGAAGGGCCTGGTCAGGGCGCTGCCCGTGGGATCGATGCCTCAGACGAGGGAACTGCGGCGAACGCTGGCGAGCTCACCCCGCAACGCTTCACATCGATCTACGGTAAACGCGCAGACGTAGCCGTAGGCGAACCGAGACGCCGGCCGACACCAGCCATCCCGGGTGCAGCAACACCGGACCACTCCGACCTCTACTGATAGGTCACGCCGCACCGCTTGACCGCATCACCACAGGTCGAGGCCCTCGCCGCTCTTCCGTGAGGCTCGTCAAGTACGCCGAACGGCCGCCCGTCTTGGGTGCGCCAGATGTGGGCGGGTACTGGACGCGGTTCATGCTGCCCAACTGAGCCGGGTGCTCTCAGTTCGCCGGGATGCCGGCCCGGTGCGCCAGCAGGCCCGCCTGGGTGCGGTTGTCGCAGCCGAGCTTCTCCAACAGTCGAGAGACGTACCCCTTGACCGTCGCCTCGGAGAGGTGCAGTCGTCGGGCGATCTGCTGGTTGGAGCGGCCGGCGCCGAGACAGCCGAGGACCTCGACCTCCCGGGTTGTGAGCGTGGCGACCAATTCGCGGACCCGTTCTCCGTCGTGCCGGCTCGCCACCAGCCGCTGGGTCGCGGTCGGGGACAGCACCGTGTGCCCGGCGGCGGCGACCCGTACCAAGTTGACGAGATCCTCCGGCGCCGTCGACTTGAGCAGGAAACCGACGGCACCCGCCCGCATCGCCCGAAGCACGTACTCGTCGAGGTCGAACGTGGTCAGCGCGACGATCCTCGGCGGCGCCGAGGCCCGGGTGAGGTGCTCGATGGCGGTGAGCCCGTCGACGCCCGGCATCCGCAGGTCCATCAGGACCAGGTTCGGCCGGTACCGGGTCACCGCCTCCACGGCCTCTGCGCCGTCGTACGCCTCGCCGACGACCTCGACGTCCGGGGCTGCTTCGAGAATCGTCCGCAGGTAGGCGCAGACCATCCGTTCGTCGTCGACGAGCAGGATCCGGATCATCGCGTGGCGGTGGTCGGCACGTGCCCGGGCAGGGTGGCCCGCACCGCGAAGCCGCCCTCCGGGGTCACCGCCGCGGCCAGGGTGCCGCCCAGCACGTCGACCCGACTCCGCAGGCCAGCCAGGCCGGAGCCTCCGCCGGCGGCGGCGAGGTCCGGGTCGGGGGCACGGTCGGGCCGGTCGTTGGTCACGGTCGCGCGGACCAGATCCGGCTGATAGCGGATCAACACGGTCACCTGCGAGCCCGGCGCGTGCTTGTGGACGTTCGTCAGGGATTCCTGTACCACCCGAAAGAGGGTGCGCCGCACGGCCGGTGCCAGTGCTGACGGGTCACCCTCCTCGTCGAGACGGACCGGCAGACCGACCGCGCGCGAGTCGGTCACGAGATCGTTCAGGTCGCCCTCCGCAGCCCGGTCCTCCGCTGCGACGCGGGTTGTCGGTGGGTCGCCATGCCTCAGCACACCGACCAGGTCGCGCAGCTCGGCCAGCGCCTGGCAGCCCGTCGTCCGCAGCTCTTCGGCGGCGCTGCGAACAGCGGGATCCGTCGCGCTGGTGCCCAGCGCCCCGGCGTGCAGCACCATCAGGTTGATCCGGTGGGTCACCACGTCGTGCATCTCGCCGGCGATCCGGAGCCGCTCGTCGCTACGGGCCTGCTCGGCAAGGAGCAGCCGCTCCCGCTCGGCGCGTTCGGCGCGGTCGAGCAGCTCCGCGACGAGCCGGCGGCGGGCACTCACGTAGAGGCCGAGCAGGGCCGAGATGGCCAGCAGTCCGGGCCCGCTGAACGGGTCGTCAACCGTCCAGAGCCGCGCGCCGAGCAGCCAGCACACCCCGAGCACCGCGATCACCGCCCAGGACCGCCGACGGTCGCGTCCGTAGACGATCAGCGCGTACGGCGCGAGGAAGACCGCCGACGCTGGCACCAGCAGGCTGACGCCGGCAATAACCAGGGCCATCGAGTACGGCCGGCGTCGGCGCAGCAGCAGGGTGGCCGCCGCGCCGACCTGCGCCGCCGCGCAGACCCAGACCAGGGCCGGGAGATGCCTCGAACCGGCGCTCGGGAAAGCGACCTCACGGGCCACGCCGGCCGCCGCCGCGAGGACGACCAGCAGCACGTCGACGGCGAGTGGCGGCACCTTTCGGCGGTCCACCGCGCTCATGCGTTGCAGGTTAGCCGGGCTGGCCCGGATCGGCGCGGCGAGCGGCATGAGTACCAACGAAGGGACCGGAGAACGCGACGAAGGAAGGTTGCGGAGGCGACCTCCGGGCCTGTCCCGACCGGGTACGACTGCGGTGGCATTGCCGGATGGCACACTCGACCGATCCCGTGGCGCAACCGGCTGGGCCCCACCGCATCGACGAACTTGACGCGCTGCGTGGGCTCGCGCTCCTCGGCATCGTCATGTTCAACATCGTCCAGATGACCCACCTGACCCGGGTTTCCGGACCGGCCGGTGAGCACCTCGGCGCGTACGTCTGGGAGCTGCTCTTCGTACAACGGCCTTTCCCGATCTTCTCGCTGCTCTTCGGGATCAGCTTCTCGCTTTTCCTGCGTACGGCGGCTCGGCGCACCGATCGCCCCCGGCTGGTGCTGCTGCGCCGGCTGCTCTGGCTGGGCCTCTTCGGCGCGCTGCACACCCTGATCCAGCCCGGCGAAGTGCTGAAGTTCTACGCCGTGTTCGGGCTGGTCGTGCTCCTGCCGGCGTCGTACCTGTCCCGCCGCTGGGCGCTCGGGCTGGGCATCGTGTTGACCCTCGCCGCCGCGCTGACCTTCAACGGTCTCTTCATCATCCCGGGCCTCTTCCTGCTCGGCCTGGCAATCGCGGAGTACGACATCCCGGACACGCTGCCGTCGCGGGGCCGGCAACTCGCGGTCGCACTCGCCGTCGCGGTGCCGGTCGCCGCGGTGACTGGGTGGTTGCAGTTCCGGGCTGGAGTCGGCCCAACCGCCAACTACCGGATCCTGCCGGCCGGGCTCGCCTTCGCCTTCCTCTTCACCGTCGGGTTCCTGCTGCTGATGCGAACCGCCCTGCGACGCCCGCTCGGCGCGCTGCTATCGCCGCTCGGTCGGGTGGCGCTCACCAACTACGTCGCCGCGTCGTTCCTGATCGTGACCGGTGATGCGCTGCTCGACATCGGCTCCCGATCCTCCTACGGCGCCGTGGTCGGACTGGGCTTGGCGATCGGGGTCGTGCAGGCGATTTTCAGCGTGCTCTGGCTACGGTCCTTCCGGTACGGCCCGCTCGAATGGCTCTGGCGGTGTCTCACCTGGTGGCAGCGGGAGCCGATCCGCCGCGCCTGACTCGCCGCGCTTGATGAGCTGTCAGCCATCAGCCGACGCTGGCGATGCGGGCAAGTAGGTACATGTCGTGCGAGCCGTCCGCATGGCGGGCCTCGCTGCGGTTCGTACCGCAGCGGCGGTGAAGCCGGCGTGCCGCGCCACCCGGCAGGGCGCGACGTTTGCCGTCGAGTGCGTCAGCTCGACGCGGTCCGCGGGACGAACGTTATTGCAAGGCCCTCACCGAGCACCACATCCCATTGCCGAGCGCTGGTCACGGCCATCGGCCCGACGCTGCGTCAACCGTTCCCACCAGCGCCTGCGGCCAACATCGTCCGGTAACCGTCGAACGTTCGGTCGGCGAACCGCTCGTTGATGCGAAACGCGCAGCCGTCATCGCCAACGCATCTCGCGGCCATGGAACGCTCGGCCCGCTGCCTCCCAGTGACACAGCCGTACAGCATCGTGCCGCCACGCGACTGACGCTGCCCGTGCTGCTGTCGGTCCGACAGCAGCACGGGCGGAATAACGGGAGCCACAGAATGCTCAGCCACGACAACCGCCCCCGATCGAGACAGGCTCGGTCGAGGGCGTCGCTGAGATCAGATTTGCGTGGTCAAGCGCGCTCGACCACCAGTACGCGATACACAGCATGGATGCTGAGATTTTGTGTCCGAGGGGCGACACGACCCATTGCCCCACCGCCGATGGCGCTCAGTGCGACTCTGAAGCTCGCGCAGGCCTAGCTATTGCATCGCCGCCGCTGGTGTTGGCGCCGCCGTTAAGCAGGACGACCTTGTTGGCGCCTTCGTCGTTGCCTAGCAGGACGTCGTCAGTCCCGCAGAACCACTCGCGGCGGTGTGCGACCGGTGCCGCTGCGAACCGGGACGTCCGGGATCGGTTTCAGGAAGGGCGGCCGGGGCGTCTCCCAGACCCGCTCGGACTCTTCGGCCACCTGCGGCCACACCAGCGCGAGACCGTCCGCCACCGAATGGATCTCCCCGGCCTGCGACCCGCAGACGACGAACTCGTGCGGGATCACCCGGCCAGACTGATCCTTACGCCCCAGCGGGTCCGCGATGCGCAACGCGACTCGGTCCCCAACACGGTGGCAGGTCTCCGGCGCATCACCGGCTTCCGCGAAAGCGGCCTCGTACTCCGGAAGGGGGTCCGAGAATCCACCGGTGAGTAGGAAACGGAAACCCCACGCCCTGCCGCGGGTGGCCCAGATGAGGCTCATCGCACGCTCCGGATCAGGATCTGGTTCTCTTCGCCCTTGTCCAGATCCATCCGGAAGTCGGTCAGCGTGGCCGAGAGAAACTCCTTCTTGGACAGCGCCTCGGCGTTGGCCGCTCGGAGCTTGTCGCCGGCCATTTTGCCGCTTCGCTCAGGAGATCGGGACCGACGAGGTTCACCAGCAGGGCCAGCGGGCCGGGAAGCTTGGTCTTAGCTAGCAGCGCGGACGCCAGGTCGCCTGCACGGCCGAGAGCACCCAGGCACCGGAGCCACGGCCGGATGGCTGTCCTCAGCCCGGCGCCCATCCGACGTCATCACTCCGTACGCCCAGACTCTCCCAGACGTCCCGGTCTGGAGAGCACGGCACCGCACCACAACGCCGTGCTCTCCTCGGCGGGTCAGGCACGTGTCCCGGCGGATCGGCAGTGCTCTCCAAAACGCGGTCAGGCGTCGCGGCCGACCAGCAGGAACCAGCCGGCCAGCATGGCGGCCAGCGCCCACAGCGCGAGGACACCCAGTCCCGCCCACGGCCCGATCGGCAGCGTCGCCAGGTCCTTCGTGGCCTGAATGGCGACGCCGGCGGACATCGGCCCGACCTGATCCAACCGCCGCGACCACGTCTTGTCACTGACGGCCAGGGCCACGATCGGCCACGCGTACATCAACGCCAGCACGATCCCGGCCGTGGCCGCCGGACTGCGCACTGCTGCTGCCAAACCAAGACTCAGCAGCGCGACCAGCTCCAGGTACAGCACCGACCCGACCACCGGCCGCCACACGAAGTCGTGCGTCGGCAACAGCGCCCGCCCGGCCAACACCGACCCGGCAACGCCGGCCACCGCCGCGACCGAGGTCGTAGCAAGCAGCACCACCGCCTTCGCGAAGAGCAGCCGAGTCCGGCCCGGCACCGCGGCGAGACTGACCCGCACCATCCCCGTCGCATACTCGTTGCCGATGACCAGCGCCGCCAGAATCGCGACCAAGGCCTGCCCCAGCTGTACCCCGGCCAGAGACACCTTCGAGAGGTCCGCCGTGCAGCCGGCAACGCACGAGATCGCACCGGACACGAACGCGCTCAGCCCGATCGTCACCACCACGGCGCCGGCCAGCAGCCACCAGTTGCCCGACGACGTCCGAAACTTCGTCCACTCAGCGTGCACCGCGGCCTTCACGCGTCCCTCCCGCACAACACAACTCGGGCAGCGCCGACCGGCCGCAACCGAGCACCCGGCGGCGCGGACAGTTCCGCCCCGCCAGCGCACACCCCACCGATCATCACGCGTCCCTGCGGCGCAGCACGTACCCGGCGCTACCGAGAACCGCCGCGACCCACACGGCCAGCACGGCCAGGCCACCCCACGCGCTGAGCGGGAAGTATCCGTCGGCTGGCGAGTAGATGTTGTCGACCTGGTCGTATTGCGACTCGCTCTGCTGCAGCGAGAACGCCGCGGCCGGCGTGACGCTCAACAGCCACGCGCTGGCCCGCAACGGCAACACCGTGACCGACAGCAGGTACGGCAGCACGACCACGACGATCGCCGCCGTGACCGCGGTGACCCCGCGGCGCAGCAGCACACCCAGCCCGGCCGCCAGCGCCCCGCAGCCGGCCAGCAGCAGCGCGGTGCCCGCCGCGACCCGCAGCTCGGTCAGGGTCGACGCCGGCTTGACGTACACCCCGTTGTCCCGCAGCACTTCCTGCCCGAAGGTGACCACGACCGACGCGGCGGCCAAGCCCAGCGTGAACGTCACACCCCCGAGCACCACGGCCTTCGCGGCGAGCAGGCGCCCCCGGCCCGGCACGGCGGCCAGTGTGGTGCGGATCAGGCCCCGGCGGTATTCCGCGGCGGTGAACATCGCACCGACGACCGCGACCAGCATGAGCCCCAGGAAGGTGCCGACCAGCGTCTGGCTGATCGTCACGCCGCCGCCGGCCGCGCCCGACACGGCCGGCCCGACGTCCCCGGACCCGGTCAATGACCATCCGTCTGCGGTCTGCTCGAACCCGGTCTGCGGTCCTTCGGACCGTGCGGTCGTCCCGCCCGGCTTCGGCTGCTCTCCGGCATCCGCCTTGACTTCGGCGGCGGCGCTCTCCCAGTCGGGCGACCAGGAGCCGGTCGTCGTGGGCCGCTCGAACGACCCCATGGCGACGCTCGGCCCGCCCGAGACTCCGCTGAGAACGACGGACTCGTTCACCTGCTCGGAATACTGCGGCGAGGTGGCGAACATCCCGGCCGTGACGGTGGAGGGCAGGCCCGGCAGCCTTGCGGTGCCGACCTGCGCCCACGCCCTGCCGTCCGCCGACTGCTCGGCCTTGACCGTGTCACCGGTGCGGGTCAGTCTCAGCCACACCGGCTGCGGTTTGACGTGCGCGGCGGCCGAGCCGCCCTCATCGTGCACGTAGTTGTACTGCATCCGCACGCCGTGCTCACCGGTCAGCATCACGGCCGCGTAGGCCGAGCCAGCCGTTGTGCCGTCCTTGACCATCAGCCCGGCCTTCGCCCACGGGGCCAGCCCGTCGCGCGTCTTTGGTCCGTCGAACGTGGGCAGAAGCCCGGCGAAGTCCGCCAGCCGGACGGTGATACTGCCGTCGCCGGTGAGGGTCCGGTACACGTAGGTGGAGTTGTCCACTACCTCCTGCCCCTCCGGGCCGTGCAGCGTGACGCATTCCGACCCGGGTCCGTTCTGCCCGCATGAGCCGGTCCGGCTCGGGGCGAGGCCGAACGCGATGATGACCACCGCCACGGCGAGCAGCCCGCTCACCCAGCCGCGCACGGTGCGCAGCTTCGTCCACTCGGCGTGCACCGTACGCAGGAAGCTCATCGCAGGCCCTCCCCTGCAGCGGCGGCGCGGAACTCGACGGCGTCGCGGGTCAGTTCCAGATAAGCGTCCTCGAGGGTCGCGCGGTGGGCGGCGACCTCGGAGAACGGCACCCGGGCGGCGGTGAGCAGCGCGATGACGTCCTCTGCGGCCGGACCGGTGACCGTGAGCGTGCCGTCGCCGTTGGGGTGGACAGATTCCGCTTTCGGCTGTAGTACATCCAAAGCCCGATCGGTCGCGGAGGACCGCACGGTGATTCTCCCGTTGGCGGCGCCCGCGAGCAGCTCGGCAACGCTCGCGTCGGCGATGACCCGGCCGCGGCCGACCACGACGATATGGTCAGCGGTGTCCTGCAGCTCGCTCATGAGGTGACTGGAGACCAGCACCGCCCGCCCTTCGCGGGCCAGCTCCCGCAGGAACTTGCGCATCCAGATGATGCCCTCGGGGTCCATGCCGTTGAACGGCTCGTCCAGCATCAGGGCCAGCGGGTCGCCGAGCAGGGCGGCGGCGATGCCGAGCCGCTGCCGCATGCCCAGGCTGTATCCGCCGGCGCGGCGCCGCCCGACGCCCCCGAGACCGGCCAGCTCCAGCACCTCGTCGGCGCGGCGAGACGGCAGGCCCTGAGAGTGTGCCAGCCAGAGCAGGTGGTTGCGGGCGGTCCGGCCCGGCTGCAACGCGGACGCGTCGAGCAGGGAACCGAGGTGACACAGCGGTTTGGTGAGATTCCGGTAGGGGCGGCCGTCGACCAGCGCCCGGCCCTCGTCGGCGGCGTCCAGCCCTAGGACGACGCGCATGGTGGTGGACTTGCCGGCCCCGTTCGGCCCGACGAACCCGGTGACGTGCCCAGGCCGGACCGTGAACGTCATACCGTCCAGCGCGAGGCTGGGGCCAAATCTCTTACGAACTTCTTCGACGGTGATCGTGGCGTCATGCATGGTGTTGGTTGTACGCGGCGGCAGGTGTCAACCAGGTGTCAACGGCTGACACCTGGTTGACACCTTCGGCCTGGCAAGGTGGAGGCATGCGAGTGCTCGTCGTCGAAGATTTCGAAATCCTGGCCCAGACCATCGGCACCGGCCTGCGCCGCGAGGGCCTGGCCGTGGACGTCGTCCTCGACGGCGGCGAGGCTCTGAATCGGCTCGTGGTGACACCGTACGACGTGGTGATCCTCGACCGTGACCTGCCCGGCCTCAGCGGCGACGACGTGTGCCGGCGAATCGTCACCGCGCATCCGGCCAGCCGCGTGCTCATGCTGACCGCGTCGGGCACGGTCCGCGACCGGATCGAGGGGCTCGGGCTCGGCGCGGACGACTACCTGCCCAAGCCATTCGACTTCGACGAGCTGATCGCCCGCATCCGCGCTCTGGCCCGGCGCCCGACCAACATGCTGCCGCTGGTCCTGCGGATCGGCGACCTCACGCTCGACCCGGCGCGGCGCACCGCCGACCGGAGCGGGCATCGGCTGGATCTGAGCCCGAAGGAGTTCGGGGTGCTGGAGTGCCTGATGGCCGCCGGCGGGCGACCGGTGCCGGCCGAGGCGCTGCTGGAGCGGGTGTGGGACGAGGCGGCCGACCCGTTCACCACGGCGGTAAAGACAACGATACGGCGGCTGCGGGCGCGGCTCGGCGACCCGCCCGTCATCCATACGGTCCGCGAGGCCGGCTACCGGGTCGGGCCGGCATGAAGCCGCGCTGGACGCTGCGACGACGGCTGACGCTGCTCTACGCGGGCCCGTTCCTGGTGTCCGGCACCGTGCTGCTGCTCGTCCCGCTGCTCGGTGCGAGCCGGAGCGCGCCCGCCGGGGAGGGCCAGACTCCCGCCGACCTGCCGGAGGTGGAGGTGCACTCCAATGTCGTGCCGCTCGCGGTGTTCTCGGTGATCGCCATGACCATCGTCGCGATCCTGCTCGGCTGGGTTGTCGCCGGCCGATTCCTGCGCCCTCTGCGCCTCATCGTCGATACCGCGGGCGACATCTCAGCCACAAACCTGCACCGCCGCCTCGGGCCGACCGGCCGCAGCGACGAGCTGGCCGAGCTGGCCCGGACGCTTGACGACCTGTTCGAACGGCTCGAGGCGAGCTTCGCCGCGCAGCGACGGTTCGTGGCCAACGCCTCGCACGAACTGCGGACGCCCCTGACCGCTCAACGCGCCCTGCTGCAGGTCGCGCTGGCCGACCGGTCCGCGTCTCCTGAAGAGCTGCGGGCCGCGGCGCGCGAGGTGGTGCACCTCGGTGATTCGCAAGCCCGCCTCATCGACTCACTGCTCACCCTGGCCATCAGTGAACAGGGCATCGAGCGGACGGAGCCGTTCGACCTGGCCGAGGTCACCCAAGAGGTGCTGGACGTACGACAGATCGACGGGCTGGACGACCGGCTGTACTTCGAGATCACGCTAGAGGAGGCACCGGCCACAGGTGACTCCGACCTCGTCGAGAGCCTGGTCGCGAATCTGGTGGACAACGCGGTCAAACACAACGTCGACGGCGGGTCGCTGCTGATCGCGACCGGGGTCGTTGGCGGCCGCTCGACGCTGACGGTAGAGAACACGGGTCCGGTCGTGGGACCGGACGACCTCGACCGGCTGTTTCAGCCGTTCCAACGGCTCGGCCCTCAGCGGGTCCGCACCGGCGAGGACGGCTACGGACTCGGCCTGGCCATCGTGCACGCAATCGCCGGCGCCCACGACGCCGACCTGACCGCCGCGCCCCGGGAAGGAGGCGGCCTCCGGGTGACTGTCACTTTCAAATAGGAGTGCAGCGGCCGACAGGCGTGGCGCGCATGACTCCCCCACCATGCGACATAGAGCGTTATCGACTGATCCGCAGATCCGCGGAGCACTGCGCGGTGAACCAGGACGCCGCACCGACTCTGACCTGCGAGAACGTGGAGCCACAGGCAGGGGTGGGCGCAGTTGAGCGCCGTTCGACGTCGTTGGGCGCAGTTCAACGCCGTTCAGGGCACGCTGGGTGAAGCCGCACCGTCGGACACCGCACATAATCCGCAGCGGATGAATGAGGCCCACGGCCCGGGCTGCCAGAGGCACGCGAAGGCGCAGGTGTCGGGCACAATCCCCCGGTGGTGTTCGACTTTGGTATCGCGGGTTACCAGCCGGGTTGGCTCAACGGGGTCGACGAGATCGCCGACCGTCACGGTGACCGGCTGCAGAGCCTTGTCGGACGCCGACTGACTTATACCTGGCTGGTGTGGGACGACGACCACGACGAGTGGTTCGCTGACTGCCCGGTGGTGCTCGACTTTGCACGAGAACGCCTGGAAGTCAACCACCAGAAGTTCGACGATCTGTCGATCACATGGAATTCGATCGACGTGACCCAGAGGCTGGAGTGGCCGACATCGGACGGCTTCCATCTGCGGTGGCGCGATGGTGTCCCCACCGTGTTGGCAGCCCGGTGCGGGCAGCGGCTTGAGGCGGTAGAGCTTCTCGAGTGGACCGGCGACGACCTAGCGGCCGGTACCGTGACCGTGGGCCTGAGATTCGCGGACGGCTGGCTGACCGTTTACAACGCCCTGGACGAGAACGGGCTCGGGTTCGGCGACCTCCCGCTGGAGTACCGCCGACATCGCCCGGGATGAGCACACCATGGCAAGGTGACCGTCTCGTGCGCTAAGCCGTCCAAATTACGCGGCCCAACTTCCGCTGCACCACGCGCAGGAGCTTGATCGTCTCCTCATCAGAGATGCCAGTGGTGATTGACCAGTCGCAGCCAGAACCGATCACGTCGCTTGCGAAGACGATCTCAAGGGCCAGCAACGCCTTTCGCCACTGCGACCTCGTCAGCGACCCCCCCGGAAACCAGCGCCTCTCGCAGTCTGCGCCCCTCGCCCCGCCACAGGTCCTCCTTGCTGTCGAACCCCATGGCCCGGGCGAAATCATCCGTTGGGCTCGCGGGTCCGCCCCACTCACCCAGCCCACGGCTCAACAGGAACCGCTCGTCTCCAGTGAGATCGACCGCTACAACGTCAGAAGCGCCCATGGCGTCATTCTGACCCACAGCCGCACGAGGGGTTCACCCCGCCTTGCGGCCAGATCCGGATACTCACTGGGCTTGAGCCGGGCCGGGTGTTGCGCGGTCAGGTGTTCCTGGCCCGCAGCTGTCCCATCCCCGGGCCTCGAGGTGAAGCAGCCGGGCGGCGTCGACCCTGGCGGCGCGCAGGGCACCGGCGGCGCAACGCCGTGCGTAGGGGTACCCGCGCCATCCGGAACACCGACGCAACCGGACTGCCGGTGGCCGTGCATGTCGCACATATGTACGATGTGCGACTTTTGAGATCTCCGCCTAGCCTGCGTGGTGACCGCCGCCGCGCCATTGGCCGTGGATTCGCAGCGGCGGTCTATTGCCCACTCCAGGTATTCGAGAAGGAGCAACGTGACAATCCTAGTAACCGGAGCGACCGGAAACGTGGGTCGCCAGGTGGTGGCCCAACTGGTCCGGGCCGGGCGACCGGTGCGGGCGATGACCCGCCAGCCGCACCCGGGTCGGCTGCCGGATGGGGCCGAGGTGGTCCAGGGAGACTTCGAACGTCCCGAGACCTGGCGAGCGGCGCTGGACGGAGTGCAGTCGGTGTACCTGTTCCCCTTCGTGTACGCCGCGACCGACCATGGGTTCGTCGATGAGGCGGTCAAGGCCGGCGTCACCCGGTTCGTCGTGCACTCCGCGGCGGCGGCCGGGTTCGCACCCGGAACCGGAGGCGACGGCGCCCTCGGGCGGCACCTGGCCGAGGAGCGGGAAGCGCACCGCGGGTTGGAACTGCTGGTGGAGGCCTCCGGCGCTGAGTGGACCCATGTGCGGCCGGGCCTGTTGGCCACCAACGCGCTGCAGTGGGCCGACCAAATCCGGACCGGACGGGTGGTGCGCGGGCCGTACGCGGCCGCTGGCTACCCGGTGGTCCACGAGGCCGACGTCGCTGACATGGCGGTCGCGGCGCTGCTGACCGACGACCATGTCGGTGCTGCATACACCGTCACCGGCCCGGTGAAGGTCTCGCAGGCGGAGCAGGTCACCGCGATCGGTGCCGCCATCGGCGTGCAGGTGCGGTTCGAGGAGCTCGATCCAACCGAGGCGCGCAGGCAGTGGCTGCGCGACGGCTTCGATGAGGAGACCGCCAATTGGATGATCGCGCTGCTCGCCGACGCGGTCGACGGGACGGGTGCGCTGCCACCAACGGACACCTATCTGCAGGTGACGGGGCGACCACCGCGCACGTTCGCCCAGTGGGCCAACGATCACGCCGCCGACTTCCGGCTAGAGGTGACGCGATGACGATTCTGGTCACGGGTGCCACCGGCATGGTGGGCCGACACGTCGTCGCCGAACTGGTGAAGACCGGTCATCGGGTCCGCGCACTCACGCGGACGCCGTCGGCGTCGAGCCTTCCGGACGGGGTGGAGGTCGTCGGCGGCGACCTGACGGACCCGCCGTCCCTGGAGCCGTCGTTGAACGGCGTCGAGAGGATGTACCTGTTCTCGGTCGGACGGACGGCGCGTGACGTTGTCGCTGCTGCGAAGTGGGCCGGCGTGCGGCGCATCGTCGTGCTGTCCGGGGCGCTGGCCGACACCGACGACAGCGAGGACGGGTACCTGGCGGTCGAGCGTGCGGTCGAGGACTCCGGTCTGGAATGGACGCACGTCCGGCCCGGGGAGTTCGCCGCGAACTGGCTGGACTGGGCCCCGGCCATCAAGAAAGGTCGGGTGGTTCGCCGCCCATACGGGGCTGCGGTCACCCAACCCACCCATGAGGCGGACATCGCCGCGGTCGCCGCGACGGTGCTCGTCGAGGACGGCCACGCCGGCCGGGCCTACACCTTCGGCGGCCCCGAGGCGCTCACCACCGTCGCGCAGGTCGACGCGATCGGCACGGCGATCGGTGCCACGGTGCGGTTCGACGAACTCGATCCGGCGGAGGCCCGGGCCGAGTGGATCAGCAACGGCTATCCGGAGACGTTCGTCGACTGGATCTTCACCATGTGGGCGGAATCCGCGCGTGATCCCGCCCCGACGAACCAGGAGTGGGCCGACATCGTCCCGCGCCTGACCGGCCGACCCGCGCGGACATTCGCGCAATGGGCCACCGACCACGCGGCCGACTTCCGGTAGACACTTCATCGTGGGGCATGGGCCGGCTACTACCCGGTCTTCCGCTCGGCCGCAGGCTGACCTCACGCAGATGCGGGGCGCCGCCCGAGTGTGGGGGCCTGCCCACCTGCCGTCTGTCGTATCCTGCCGTCTGAGTCGCCGTCGTGGCGCGCACGACCGGGGCAACACACCTCGAGGACGGACCGTTGGGTCGATGACGGATGACGCGTCACATCAGGCAGCGGGCAATGCGGGCGAGGACGACACCGCGACCCGGCCTGACCCGGCGCCGGTCGTCGACTTCCCGTCACCGCTCCATCGTCGGCACTGGAGTTCCTGGGAGGCCATCGGCACGATCACCGGGGCCGTGAGTCTCCTCGTGGCCGTGGTGATCGGCGTCGTGCAAGTCGCAGACCCGCAAACTCCGTCCGGCCCGTCACCGTCGACCCCTGGGGCGGGACCGCCGAGCGCCTCGTCGGCGGTGCCCGACGAGACGCTCGAACTGGTCGAGGTGGAGGTCGACGACGGTCCGCCCGCCGCCGGCCGGTCGCCCATGGAAGCCCGGCCCCTGGTGCTGACATTCAGGAACGGCAGTGGCGAACCGGCTGTCCTGACCGGCGTGAAGGTCGTCGTGCACGACACCTACAAGTTGGTCACCTGTGGCCTTCCCGAGGGTGGTGGAGAAGAGCCCACCTACAACTACGACTTCACCTTCCCCGACGACACGTCATCAGCGTGGACGGGCGTCGGTAGCCGTAGCTTCTCCGTCGCGCCGCACTCCGTCGAGGCTCTGTCGGTGACCATCGGGCGGGCAGGGCGCAGACTACCTTGGCGGCCCACGGCGGCCAGAAGCGCTCGAACCCCCAGGAGTACTGCTCCACCGCTGGGCCGTCGAGGTGAGTGGGCGGCTTGTCGAGATGAGAGAACGCCCGCGTGGGCGCCACATACACACCACGCCGGTCGTAGTCGGAGGCCAGGTCATGGAGCCCGTACGCCCGCGACCCGAACCACAACCGCGAGAACCGTATGCCGCTCGACAAGGTGCCGTCAGGTGTTGTTCACCCTGTCTAGGGCTAGCGCCATCGATGCCTGGGCTTGCTCGAGTGTGTCGCCGGCACCAACCGCAAGGTCCCGTAGGTACCCGCAGAACTCGTCGTTAAATGGGTGGGCTGACGTGAGGAAGCCGGCAAGTTCGAGGCTGACTAGCCCGTGGAGCTGACACCACGTGTGTTGGGTGATGGACCAGGGGTCGGCGGGACGGAACCGGCCCGTCTGGATGCATCGGGTGATGGCATCCCGGGCTACGCGCAGCGTGTAGAGACCGAGGTGTCGGTCTTCTTCTGACAACTGGAACCCTGCGATGCTTGAACCGCCGAACATCACGGCGTACAGGTGAGGCGCCAAGTGCGCGGATCGCCGGTACGCGATTGCCAACTGGAAGCTGTCAGCGACGGGATCCTCGCTGGCTTTCACCGTCGCCAACCGGTCGGCCAGCCGGGAAAAGCCTTCCCGGATGACGGCCCTCACCAGGCCGGGCATGCCGCCAAAGTACGTGTAGATGGCCATCGTGGACGTGCCTGTCTCGCGTGCCAGTGCCCGCGCGGAGAGCGACCGGGGTCCCTGCTCGGTCAGCAGCCGAGCAGCGACTTCGACGAGTTCCTGCCGCTGATCAGTACTCGCTCTTGACACGAGTTCATCATAACGCTGTTATTGGCATAACAGCGTTATGAGGGGATGGTGGCATGTTGGGTGCGGCTCGGATCCGGGCACGGATCCCGCGACTTGCCGAAGCGCAGGGAGACGACTGGGGAACGGTGGCCGGCGGCGGAGAGCCCCTTCGGCTAGCTGTGCTCGGCGACTCCGCGGCGGCCGGGGTCGGTGCTGCCGACCATCAGACGGCCTTGGCCGGTCAGACTGCGGCTGCGCTCGCCGCATTGACTGGGCGGCACCTGTCCTGGCGGGTCGTGGCACGATCGGGAGCGACGGCCAGAACGATCCGAACAGACCTGATGGACGGCATTACAGATCCACACACGCGATGGAGCCCGCAGGTGGTCCTTGTGGTGGTGGGGGTCAACGATGCGGTCCGGCTGCGGCGGCCCCGCCGGTTTCGGAGCGATGTCGAGCTTCTGGTGGCGGTGATTAGGCGTCGGGTCGGTGCCCCGATCCCTGTACTTTTGGCGGGGCTGCCCCCCGTGCACCGCTTTCCCGCCCTGCCCGCGCCAGTGCGGCTGCTGCTTGGGATGCACGCGCGCCGGCTGGACCGGCAACTCACCGGCGTGGCTCGACGGGACAAGAGCGTGTTCCACCTGCCGGTCGGGCACCTGCCCGTCGAACGAGACGACTTCTACGCCTCGGATCGCTTCCATCCCGGTCCAGCTGGATACCGCGTGTGGGGCCGAACGCTGGCTGCACAGACGGCCACGATCCTCGAGGCGGTCCTGCCGATGGCCGCGGAATCGGATGTTGCCCACCAGCAGGACGGCCACACGCACGACGCGACCGCGGAGAAAGCCAGCCGTTGGGTGTAGTTCAAGGACACCGCGCCGACTCTGACCTGCTGCAACGTGGAGCCGCAGGATGGGGTGGGTGCAGTTGAGCGCCGTTCGATGCCGTTGGACGCGGTCACGAGCCGAAGCCGATCTTCAAACGGCCCAGCAGACAGAGCCACGCCGGAAGAGCCGCTCCCAGGTCGCCGACCTAGTGCGAGCGCTCGGCGACATCACCGCCGTGCTCCGCGACGCCGATCCCGCCGACAAGGCCGAGGTCTACCGGCAACTCGGTCTCCGGCTGAACTACCAGCCTGAAACGCAAACGGTGCGCGCTGCAGTGGATCTCAGCGCGCACCGTGGGGTTATGGTTCGTGTCCGACGGGGACACGATCCATTGCCCCACCGACGAGAACGCTCGGCACGAGTCTGAAACTGCTCGACACCTGGGTCCGACGCAACGGACTGCCCGAGCGGGTCGTCAGCGCCCTACACCTCGCCGCCACCGGCGGCCGAGTACGCCGCACCCTCTATCAACGCGACGAAAACCTCACCGACGACCAAGCAACCCGCGACCTACGCGCCCTCGTCCGGGCGGACATGCTCGAACAACACGGCGAGACCCGCGGCAGGTTCTACCTCACCTCGCCGACACTGCGCGACCTCGCCGCCCCCGCGCTGCGCCCAAAGGAAATCATCAACCCGTACCGACGGTGAGCCGCGGGCTGGCCCCGCACCCGCAAGTCCGCGTCGGCCAGCACGCGCTGGCCGCGAGTCCTCGAGTAGCTCCTCGGGGTAGGAGGAGGCGGGGGCTCGCCGTGGTTCAGATCTGCTGCCGTGGCCATGTCCCCAGTGCCGTCGCGGCACCGGCTGCCTGGAATGCAAACGACGCCAGTTTACCGGGCGGGAGGGGCCTTAGAGCGGAGCAGGATCGCGCCTCTCGTAGCGGGCCGCCCAGTCAGATAGAGGCAGCCGTCGAAGCAGTGCTACTGGGACGAGAGCATCCCGCGCCGTCCGGCCAATGAGGGAGTCGGTCGTCTCGTGGAGCGCCCGGAAGTAGGGATCCTGCTCGCTGTGCCACGTCCTTTGCCTTGTCTACCCGTCTTAGCTCACTCGCGTCGGCGTATCTGACCGGCATTGGTGCTGGGTGAGAACACAAGTCCCTAAGGCCCCGACGGCGTCGACACAGTCCGTGGTTGCCGAGTAATCCCGCCGGCGTCGTCCTATGTCCGCTCAACATGGGCGTTGACATCGGCGGCCTTCGCGTCTGCATCGTGATGGTCCCAAGATGGCCTGCCCCCCGCGTTTGAGGGTCTCTCGCGCTGGGCGCTGCGGGTGCTGACGCCCCCACTCGCCGCGCATGAGCCGCACCACGGGCGGTGCCGCCTCCGCGAGACTCGCGGAGGCGGCACCGCCGATCGGGTGGTGGTACGGATCAGCTGCGGGTGGACCAGCGCTGGTTCTGTTGCCCGTTGCAGGCCCAGAGGAGGAGCTTGGTGCCGTTGGCGGTCCCGGCGCCGCTGGCGTCGAGGCAGAGCCCGGACTGGACGCCGGTGATGGTGCCGTTGGAGTTGATGTTCCATTGTTGGTTGGTGCCACCGTGGCAGTCCCAGATGATGGCCTGGGTGCCGTTGGTGGTGCCCTGGCCGCTGGCGTCGAGGCACTTGTTGCCCAACACCTGCAGTTGCTTGCCGGCCGTGTGGGTCCAGCGTTGGGCGGTGTTGCCGACGCAGTCCCAGAGTTGGACCTGGGTGCCGTTGGCGGTGGTGCCGTTCGGCACGTCGACGCAGCGGTTGGACTGGGCACCGACGAGTTGGACGCCCTGTGTCGGGTTACCGCCACCGGCCGGCGCGTACGCGGCAGCGGCGATGTTGGCCTGTACCGCGTCCTCGGTCGCCGCGGTCGGGTAGCCGGAGGTCATCACGCCCTCGTAGAAGGTGCCTCGGCCGGTGTTGCTGTTGTCACCGCCGATGCCGAGCAGGATGGCGCCCTCCTTCTTCATCGGGTGGTAGCCGTTGGGGCGGCGCCCGTCGAAGTAGGTCGTCAGGCCGCCGGACTGCGCGTTGCCGCCGCGGACCGCCCAGTGGTTCGGCTCGCCCTTGACGATGGCCGTCACGAAGCGGTGGCTGATGGGCGCCATGGGGTTGTACCGCGCGTTCACCCCGGAGAACAGTCCCCACTCCATGTCCATCATGATCCAGGGGCCGTTGCCGTCCCCGTAGCCCCACACCTTGTTGTTGCCGAAGTAGATGGTCTCCATGATGCCGATGTCGTCGGCCATGGCGTTCGTCTGCGCGTTGCCGTAGTCGAAGCAGCACCCGTTGTTGTAGTGCGTGCCGTCGAGGACGGCGTAGATGCCCTCGGGCTGGTCGCCGGTCGCGATGCCGTTGGTGTTGTTGTTGCGGTAGCCGGTGCCGGGAGCGATGTAGACGCCGTAGGCCTTCTGGCCGCCGATCGTGATCGGCGCCGCCTTCGCGTCGGCAAGGTTGTCCGACCCGCCAGGGCCGGGGCCCGGCACGCCGCCACCCATGGCCTGGGTGAGGCGGTTGTTGCGGCCGGTCTGGTCGTAGATGATCGTGATGACGCAGTTGGTGTTGGTGCAGAACGTGTCCTGCGTGGCGGCGTCGGCGTAGCCGCCCGCGCTCAGCACGCCGACGTCGCGGGTGGTGTTGTCCGACGAGCGGCGAACCTGGTAGAGCGGGCCGTTGTACGCGCCGTACAGCGCGCGGGTGGTGCTGTGCGCGGCCACGCACGGGGTGCCGCCCGAGGCGTAGATGTCGCACGGTCCTGTGCCGGCGGCGTGGGCGACGCCCGGCGCGTCCGAGACCACGTAGATGCTGGCGCCGACAGCGAGAACCAGCAGGGTTCCCGTTGCGGCGAGCAGACGGCTCAGTCGTCTCTTCACATTCATCGGATCCTCTCGGCGGTGTGGTGGAGCGTGGTGGTGGCGGGTTGAGCCTGTGTTGCCGGACCGAGCCAGTTCGATACGGTTGGTGCCGTGGGCGGCGGTGGTTCGAGCCTCGCTACCGACCCAGACCGACGTCACACGTCATACCTGTTTACATTAATGCCCCTCTATTCGTCGCGCTACCGGGCGCGGGCCGTCGCATCCGACCCGGTCGACGCCCCGCTGGCCGGGGAACTTGCTGACTCGGGGCTTGGGTTTCCGGACGGATATGCTCGGCAGGGAAGAGGGTGCGTGCCCGTTTCGGGGCAAGAATCGATTCGAGGGCGCGGTATGAACATCGGGGAGATCGCCCGCCGGGCGGGGTGTCCCGCAGCACCGTGTCCTACGTGCTGAGCGGGAAGCGGACCGTGTCGGAGGGGACCCGGCAGCGGATCCAGGCGGTCATCGACGAGCTGGACTACCGACCGAACGCCAGCGCGCGTGCGCTGAAGGAGGGACGCACCCGCACCCTCGGGCTGGTGATCCCCCCGGCCAGCCAGCGGCTGACCGACATGCAGTTGGGCTTCGTCGCCAGCGTCGTCGAGGCGGCCGCCCGCCACGACCTCGACGTGCTGCTGTCCCCGTCCGGGGGCGACCACGACCGGTCGTTCGAGCCGGCCGGCGTGACGCGCCGTTCATCGAGTTCAGCGGCCTCGTTTGTGACGCGGATCGGTGGCGTTCGACCTGATCACGTTCACCGGATCGGCGACTCGACAGGCTGCACCGAAGGCCGTGGGCGCTCTCGCTGTTCGACGGCCAGTGGGTGTGGCTGACCGGTAAGAGCTGCCAGGGCGGTAGCGACGGCTTGGAGGTCAGCCTTGATGTAGGTGGTGGTGGCGGGTCCCTGGCGGTCGGTATGTCCGGCGTAGGCGCGGGCCACACCGTAGCCGAAGTGGCGTTCGACCCAGGTCAGGGTGGTGTGGCGCAGCCAATGCGCGGTGATTCCCTGGGCGGCGACCCACGGTAGCTGTCGGCCGATGCGTCTCCACAGCAGGTCGTAGCGCCGATAGGTGGCGGGTTGGCCGTTGCGATAGCGCAGCAGCGCATCGGTCGGTGCGACGGCGCCGCGGGCTCGGGCGTGATCGTTTGGTCGGCTGGCGAGCATCGGTGTGATGGGCTGCCAGCGTTGCGTGCCGCCCTTCTCGCGCAGCCTGATGAGCGCGTGGTCGGTGTCCAGGTCGGTCAGGCGTAGCGCGAGGGCGCCGCCGCGTCGACAGGCCGTCTCGGTGTGCAGGCGCAGCAGTAGGGCGTCGAGCACGATGTCGTTGCCGCCACTGCGGGCGGCAGCATTGATGTCGGACAGTTCGTCGGGGGTGAGGGCGCGGCGGGTGTTGGGCAGCCGGCGGGGTTTGCGGACCCGGTGGGCGGGGCTGTCCGCGATGGTCAGGTAGCCGTCGGCGATGGCGCGGTTGTAGAAGGCGCGGGCGGCGGCGATGAGGTGCTCGCCGGCGTGCCGGCCGTTTCGGGAGTTGCGGCGAGGGCGGGCGCCTGCGGCGGCCTGCCGCATGAGGGTTTCGAGGTCGCTGGCCCGCATCGCGTCAATGCGCCAATCGCCGAGGGCGGCGACCATCCGTCGCCAGGAGCTGCCGTAGGTGCGTCGGGTGCTCGGGCTCGCCGCGGCGACCACAACAGGAAGGTACTCGGCGACTGTCGGCACGGCGGGCCGGTTACTGTCGGTGAGGTCGGCCGCGGTGAGGCCGAGGTGCTCGAGCAGCGCTCGGGCGGTGGCAACACGATCGGGATCCATGGTCATGAGGGCTCTCCAAGGATGCGGGCGTGCAGGTCGGCCAGGACCGCCGTGATGGTGTTTGAGGGGTGCACGACAATGCGGTTCTGGCGGGGCAGGGCGGCCAGGAGGACGGGTTCGCCGGTGGCGATGCCGCATAGGTGTCGGGCGGCGGACGGTAGGGGCAGCTCTTCGCGGGTGCCCACGACGTGCGCGCCTTCGGCGGCCGGGGTGATCAGGATTGCGCCGGTCACGACGTCGGCGTGCAGCGTGAGGCCCGGTGTCCAGCCCAAGGCCCGCAACAGTGCACGAGCGGTGACGCGGCCGGCGGCGTCAGGGCGGCCAACATCGAACAGCACGCCATCACTCGTGCGGGCGGCGGGCGCGGGCAATGTCGGCAGCGGTGCCGGCTCCGGCGATGCGACCGGCAGTGGGGTGGGTATGAGCGCCTCGACGAGCTGCTCGTCGGGCCGGCGAGGGCGCGGCCTGCCGGGGCTCACCTAGGCCCCCGCCAGCACGAGGGCGAGGGTGTCAGCGCAGGTGGCGCCGGCTCCCTGGGGTCGGTGCGCACATATGAGTCGTCGCGGCTCGCGTCCCCACGCGAGAGGAAGTTGATCTCGCGTGGATATCCACGAACTTTGGTGTCCGAGGGGGGACTTGAACCCCCACACCCTATACGGGTACTAGCACCTCAAGCTAGCGCGTCTGCCATTCCGCCACCCGGACCTACTCGTTCAGCCTACCTCGCCGACCAGATGATCTTCCATCCGGTAGCCAGCACAGCGGGCCGCACGGGGAGTTACTGTACACGCCGCTCGTGGATCATGCACATCGCCTTCCGGCGCCTCTCCCCCGTCGCTTCCGCCACTGCTCAAGCCGCCTCAAAACACCCGCGCCGACACGCTGTCGGAGCGTGTCCGGGTAGCGTCCGGCGGCCCTCTGACGGCAGCATTGCCACGTGTCCCATCCCTCCCCCCTGGCAGCCGCCCAGCACCGAGCCCTCGCCCTGCGCGCCGCGGGCGACCTCAGCGCCGCCCGGCAACTGCTCGCGGAGGCCGTCGAATCCGCTCCCCCGCCGTACGGTGACGACCATCCCGAGGTGCTGCACACCGCGCACCTGCTGGCACGGCTGCACCGGGAGGGGGACGACCCGCTCGCCGCCCGCCGGGTGTTGGAGGAGGCCTTCGCGGCGGGCGAGCGGCGCTGGGAGCACTCCGACCCGCTGATGCTCGCGCTCGCCTTCGAACTCGCCGAGGTGGCGGAGGAACTCGGCAACCGGCACGAGGCCCGCCGCAACTACACCCGCGTCGCCACCGCCGGGCCCGCCGCACTGGGGGAGAACCACCCGGCGGTACGCGCAGCCCGCGACTACCTCGGCCCACCTCCGTCGACGCCGGGCGAGCAGCACCCCACGCCGACGCCCGGTCCGGCCCCGGTCGACCCGGTGACCGAGCCGGGCACCCGGTCGGCGCTTGCCGGCCCGACCCTGTCGCTGGCGACCCTCGCGGCGATGCGGCCCTCCGCCGGTGGCCCGCCGCCCGCCGTCTCGCCCTGGGCGCCGCAACCGCCGGCCGCGTCCCCACAAACTCCTCCAGCGGTACGCGCGCCAGCCACACCCACGCCACCCCGCGACGTCACGCCGGCACCGGTCCCAGCCCCTCGGGCGACGCCCGTTCAGCCGGCAGCTTCCTCGATCGCGCCAGCGCCGCCCGACCCACTGACGGCAGCACCCCGACCTGCGACGGCGCCCCGCCCGCGCGCCGACGCGCCACGGCCGGCGATTGCGATGCCACCCCGTCAACGCCTCGACGAGCAAGCGTCTGGACCGCCTCGGCCGATGCCCCGGCCGAGGGCTGAAGACCCGCCGACGACGGCCGGGCAGCGGTCACCAGACCGACCGCCGTCCGGGCCGACCGTGGCACCACGTCAGCGGGTTGGTGGTCACGCCACCCCGCCGGTGGTCGACGTGCCGCCTCCACCGTCGACACCGACCGCCCCGGCGTCGACCGCCCCGCCGGCGACACCGGCGGTGGTGGCACCTCGCTGGGACGACCCCACCATCCGGGTACGGCAGATCGAGCCGCTGCTCGCCGAGGAGGCCGCCCGAGCCGCCGAACGGCCAACGGCGCCGAGCGAATCGCACAACGTGTCCGGCACCGAGGCGACGTCATCGGGCCGACCCTCCTCGGCCGTTGGCCACCCCGGGCCGGCGTACCCGGTGAGCGGGCCACCGGCCCAGCCCATCAGCGCCCCGCCGGTGACCCCGCCTCCGATCTCCGCGCCCCCCAGCCAGCCGTACCCGGTCTCCGGACCACCGGCCCAGCCGTACCCGGTCTCCGGACCGCCCGGCTACGGCCCACCCGACTCCGCACCACCCGGGCACACCTACCCGGTGTCCGCGCCGCCTGGTTTCGGGCCGTCCGTCTCCGGGCCGCCCTACGGAGCACCCGTCTCCGCGCCTCCGGTGAGCGCACCACCCGTGCCGCCCTGGGGGTTGACCGCACCGCCCTGGAGCAGCAGCGCCCCACCGCAGCCCCTGCCAACTCCAGGTGCCGACTCCCCCACCCAGACCACTACGGCTGCCCAGGCCGCCACCACCGGGCAGACCCCGGCGGCTGGGCAGACCACGATGGACGTGGGCGGTACCGGCACGAAGGGTGACTCTGGCTTGGGCATCCTCGACGCCCCGGTAGTGCCGACTCAGCGGGCTCCTGGCGCGCTGTCCGACCAGACCGTGGTGTTGCCGTCCGTACCGGCGCAGGGCGGCCCGGCCGAGGTCCAGACCAGCCTGGGCTGGCCCGCCGCCTCGCAGACCAACCCCACCGCCGCGCAGACGAACCCCACCGCCGCACAAACGCACCTCACGGCTGCCCAGGCGAACGCGAGCATCGCCGAGGCAGGCCCCGTTGACGCGCAGCCGAGCCCCGCTGCGCAGCCAGCCTGGCCCCCGCGCGCCGAGCCGGCGCTGGCGCCGCCAGCCGCGCCGCCACCGGTCCAGCAGTACCACCACCAGCCGGCCCAGACGCCGTACCCAACCCCGGCGCCCCAGACGTCGTACCCGACCCAGGGTCAGCACCAGGCGCCGTACCCGGGTCAGCAGTACCACCCGGCACCGGACGCGTACCGGCCGGCGTACGCCGATGACGGTGGGCCGACGGGCCGCAACCGGGCGGCGCTGATCGGCGCGGTCGTGGCGGCCGGGGTGGCCGTCGTGGCGGTGGCGGGCCTGGGTGCGGTGATGTTGACGCGCGACGACCCGCCGCCGATCGGGACCGCGCCGACGGCGGCGGCGCCGACGGCGGCCGGGCTTCCGCCGGGCGACCTGAAGCTGCGCGACGATTCGGCCACGATCACGTTGACCTGGACGGACCCGACCGGCGGCGCGGTGCCGTTCATGGTCGCCGCGGGCAGGGCAGGGCAGGCGTTGGGCGTGATCGCCACCGTGGACCCGGGCCGGACCACGTACACGGTCAACGGGTTGAACTCCCGAGTGGATCACTGTTTCACCGTGTTGGCGGTCTACTCCACTGACAGCTTTGCGACTTCCGGGCAGGTTTGCACCGCGCGGGAGCGCGAAGCCTCGTCGAGTGGGGAGCCCTCCGGCCGGGCGTCGCCGCGCTGAGTCGAGCCGAAACCGCGCCGTGTCGAGCGCGAACCGGGCTGAGCTGGACGTCCACAACGCACACTCTCGGTATCCACAGGGGTGACGGTGCGGGTTCCCCCGCCACCACCAGCGCCATATGATGGCACCCGGCTCAGGGGAGGGGTCGCCGGAAGGCGCGCCACCTGCCACGACTCAGGGGAGGCAGCCGGCTGTGGCCAGCATCGACGACGCCGTACAGACCGAGGCCCCCCGCTCCTGGTCCCGGCTGCGCGGCGGGCTGGTGACCGTCGGCACGGTGGCCGCGCTGTTGGCCGCCATGGGGCTGACCGTCCTCGGGTTGGGCGCGGCGGACAACGCGGTGGCCAACTACGACGCGAGTTCCTGGCTGTGGAGCGCGGCGCGCAGCGAGCTGGCCCGGGTGAACGGGGTCACCGCCCGGGTGGACACCCGCACCGAGATCCCCGGGGCCCGGCAGCACCCGATGCAGATCACCCAGACCGACCGGCTGCTGATCCTGCGGGACCTGCAGACCGGGCAGGTCAGCTCCCTGGACCTGGCCACCCTCCAGCTCAGCGCGACCACCCGGACCACCCCCGGCCTGGGCGTCAGTGTGGCACTGCACGAGGACGCGGCGTTCGTCGTCGACGCCGTGCAGGGCATCGTCCGGCAGCTCGACCCGCGATCGTTGACCCCGGTGGGTGAGCCGGTGCGCTATCCGCCGGGCATCACCGGCGGCACCTTCGACGGTAAGGGTCGACTCTGGATCGCGGTGCCCAGCCAGGGCACCGTCTCGGCGATCACCGCCGCCAAGCTGCCGTCCGCGCCGGCGTCGGCCGCGCCCGCGGGCGCCGGGCTCAGCCCGCAGCGGGTCGAGTCGTACGACGTCGCCGACGCCAGCCACGAGCTTGTCGTCTCCACCCTGGACGACGGGGTGGCGGTGCTCGACCGGACGGCCGGGAAGCTGGTGCGGGTGCAGCACGGTGAGGTGCACCCGACGCCGCTGACGCTGTCCGGCCCGGCGGCGCTTCCCGCGCGCACCAGCGGCCCCCGGGTGCCGGTCACGGTGACCGCCGACCGGCGGGTGCTGCTGGTGGGTGACGGTGGGCAGGAGAGCGGGTTCACCGTGCCGGGTGAGGGTGATCGCCTCAGTCCGGCGGTGGCCTGGGCGAACCGGTTCTACTGCGCCGACGAGGCCACCGGCACCATCTACTCCTTCGACGCGGCGGGTCAGCTGGTCGAGACCATCCGCGGGCGGGCCAACGGGCCACTGGAGCTGGAGGTCCGGGAGAACCACCTGTTCATCAACTCCCCCGACTCGGCGACCGCCCGGGTCGTGGACGACAAGCACCAGGTGCGCGAGGTCAACAAGTACGCCAACGACGTGCTCGGCGGCGACCCACCGCCGGTTCCCCCACCGCCGCCCCCGCCGAAGAAGCCGCGGGTGGGCAAGCCGAGCGCGCCGCGCAGCGTCACCGCCGCCGCCGGCAACGCCCAGGCGCGGGTGAGTTGGCGCCCGGCCGCCGCCAACGGGGCCGAGATCATCAAGTACGTGGTGCAGGGCGCCGGCCAACGTGTGCAGGTGGGCGCGAACCAGCGTGCGGTGGAGGTCAAGGGTCTGACCAACGGCGAGACGTACCGGTTCGCGGTGCACGCCGTCAACGCCAAGGGCGACGGCCCGCCGCGCAACAGCAACCCGGTGACCCCGACCGCGGCGGTGCCCGACCCACCCGCGAGCGTCACCGCCCAAGAGCGGCCGGACGGCACGGTGCTGGTCACGTGGCCGGCGGCGAACGGGCAGGGCAACACCATCGCGCGGTACGCGGTGACGGCCAGTTCGGCGGGGACGAACGCCCCGGCCGGCGAGTCGACCAAGACGGAGCTGGTGGTGCCCGCCGGTGAGTTGGAGTTCGGCACCCAGTACGCGTTCACGGTGGTGGCGGTCAACAGCAAGGGCGCCGGGTCGGCGGCGTCACCAGTCAGCAACACCGTGGTGCCCTTCGCGGCGCCCGGTCGGCCGCTCAACCTGCGCGCCGGCACCGTC
Organism: Micromonospora sp. NPDC048842; assembly: GCF_040649935.1. Lineage (NCBI taxonomy): Bacteria > Bacillati > Actinomycetota > Actinomycetes > Micromonosporales > Micromonosporaceae > Micromonospora > Micromonospora sp. NPDC048842. The sequence goes on from NZ_JBEZGK010000001.1 coordinate 514,816, forward strand.
GCCAACCAGCCGGGCGCGGTGACGGTGCAGTGGGCGCCGGCCGAGGCCAATGGTCGGCCGGTGACGAAGTACCTGGTGGACGTCGGTGGGCGGGTCAGCGAGGTGACCGACACCCGCACGACAGTTACCGGGTTGGGCAACGGCCAGAACGTCACGGTGAAGGTGAAGGCGGTCAACGAGGCCGGGCCGGGCCCGGAGGCCACCGCCACCGCCCGCACTGTGGCCGAGCCGCGAATCACGGTGACCGGCTCGTCGTCGACGGCCACCGGGGCGACTGTCACGTTCACAGTGGATGCCGGTGGCGGTCAGGCCACCTGCACGCTGACCACGACGGGCGAGCCGACGAAGGCCGGGGCGTGCTCCAGCATCACGATGACGGGCCTGACGCCGGGCACCAACTACACGTTCACGGTGACGGCGAGCAACGCCGCCGGCAAGGGCACCGCCAAGAGGGCGCAGGCAACCCAGGCGCAGTACGGGATCGCGACCTGCCGCAACGGCGCGTCCGGGCCCGAGTCGACCTACTGTGACCGGGACCGGGACGGCCGCAACGGCAACGAGATCTTCTCGGTAACCCGACAGGACAACGACAAGCAGGTGGGTTGGGCGAAGCCCGGCAGCCGGCTACAGGCGTACTGCAAGAAGTCGGGCGAAGAGGTGTACGCCTACATCTACAACAACGAGAAGCGCAGCACCTGGTGGGTGCAGGTCAACTACGGGGGGAAGAAGAACTACATCCCCTGGGCCTGGCTCAACCTGGAGGGCGGCGACAACATCAACGTCCTGCCCACCTGCTGAGGACACCAGGCGAGGAGCACCACCGACCGTGAACACCCACGAGCCGCTCACCCAGCCGGAGGTGCAGGGCTTCGCCGCCCTGGCCGCCCGGCTGGCCGAGAACGTCAACGCGGTGGTGCTCGGCAAGCCGCAGGTGGTGCGGCTGGCACTGACCGCGCTCTTCGCCCAGGGGCACGTGCTGTTGGAGGACGTGCCCGGGGTCGGTAAGACGACCCTGGCACGGGCCATCGCCGCCACTGTCAAGGGCGAGTGGCGGCGCATCCAGTTCACACCCGACCTGCTCCCCTCGGACGTGTCCGGCGTGACGATCTTCAACCAGGCGACCCGGGACTTCGAGTTCCATCCGGGGCCGGTCTTCGCCAACATCGTCATCGCCGACGAGATCAACCGGGCGTCGCCGAAGACCCAGTCGGCGCTGCTGGAGGTGATGGAGGAACGGACTGTCACTGTGGACGGGGTCCGGCATCCGGTGCCGTCGCCGTTCCTGGTGGTCGCCACGCAGAACCCGGTGGAGATGGACGGCACCTACCGGCTGCCCGAGGCGCAGTTGGACCGGTTCCTGGTGAAGCTCTCCGTCGGGTACCCGGACGAGGCCGTCGAGGTCGAGGTGCTGCGCGGCGCGACAGTGCGGTCCCCCGAGGCGCTCGCCCCGGTCACCGATACCGCCACCGTCGGCGAGATGGTCCGGATGGCCCGCCGGGTGCACATCGCCGAGCCGCTCTACGCGTACGCGGTCCGGTTGGCAGCGGCCACCCGTACCCACCCGCAGGTGCGTGTCGGGGTCAGCCCCCGGGGCGTGATCGCGTTGACCCGCGCGGCGTGCGCGTACGCGCTGATCGACGGGCGGGGCTGGATCATGCCGGAGGATCTGAAGGCGCTCGTCGAGGCGGTGTTCGCGCACCGGCTGCTGCTCACCCCGGACGCCCAGGTGCGCGGGATGACCCCCGCGGAGGTGCTGCGTCAGGCCGTCGCCTCGGTGCCGGTGCCGCTCCCGTCGGGGCAACCCGCTCCGGTGCAGGGCTGACCGGCAGCAGCGCGATGGGGATCACTGCCCGTGGGGTCGGGCTGCTCGTCGCCGCCGTGGTGCTGCTGGCTGTGGGTTTCCGGTTCGCGTACCCCGAGTTGACGTTGCTCGGCGCGGCGGCCGGCGCGGCCGTCGGCTACGCCGCGCTGGTCGCGGCCTGGCGGCCCCGGCTGACGGTGACCCGCCGCGCGGACCCGGACCGGGTGGCGCGCGGCGAGCCGGCGAGCATGACGTTGACGGTGCGCAACACCGGGCGGCTTCGCTCGGCGAACCTGCTGGCCGAGGACCGGTGCGGGGAGCGGACCGTGCCGGTGCCGGTGCTGCGCCTGCGACCCGGCCGGGACACCGAGGTCCGCTACGACGTGCCTACCGATCGTCGTGGGGTGGTGCCGGTCGGTCCGCTGCGGGTGACCCGCCGCGACCCGCTGGGGTTGGTGGCGCTGGCCCGCCCGTACGGTGCGGCGGTGCCGGTCTGGGTGCACCCCCGGATCCATCCGCTGACGGCGGTGCCCCGAGGCGCGGGGCGCAGCCTCGACGGCCGGGTGGACGGGGTCCCGCACGGGTCGATCACGTTCGACTCGCTGCGGGAGTACGTGGTCGGCGACGAGCTGCGCCGGGTGCACTGGCGTACCAGCGCCCGGGTGGGTGAGCTGATGGTGCGGGAGAACGTGGACACCAGTCTGCCGCGCCTGGTCGTCCTGCTGGACAACCGTGCCGCCGCGCACCCGCAGCGGGTCGCCGGGGTGGCGGAGTCGTTCGAGTCGGCCTGTGAGGCGGCGGCGTCGGTCGTCACCGCCGCGCACCGCGCCGACCTGCCGGTGCTGTTGCTGGTGGCCGCCGCGGAGCCGGCGGAGCCGACCAAGCCGGCGCAACCGGCGGAGGTCACGGGCCCGGACGGCGAGGCCGACGGCCCTCTCGGGCCGCTGGACCGGCTCGCCGCCGCCGACCTGTCCGCCGATGGTGACGCGGTGCGGGCGGCCACCACCCGGCTGCGACAGGACCGGCTCGGCGACACCCTGATCTTCCTGACCGGGCCGGGTGGCCGCGACGAGCTGGGGCACGTCGGGGCGCTGCGCGGGGCGTACCCGTCGGTGGTGGTCGGTGTGTTCGGCGCGGCCGAGCCGACGCCGCCGGGCACCGCCGGCCTGGTGGTCGTCGACGCGGCGGACGGCGCGCAGTTCGCCGCCGAGTGGGACGGGGTACGCCGGTGGTGACGGTCGCCGTGCGGGTGCTGCGGGCGGCGGTAGTGCCGCTGGCGCTGATCGGGCTGACGGCGCTCGCCGGGGTGGTGCTCGGCCGGGTGTACGCCGGTGGCCTGCTGACCTGGCTTGTCGTCGGCGCGGCGGCGGGTTCGGTGCTGGTCAGCGTGGCCGCCCGGCGGCTGCCGTCCTGGCTGGTGGCGCCGGTGTCGGTCGCCGCGATGGCCGGCTGGACACTGTGGTCGCTGCGGCTGGCCGCCACCCGCGCCGAGTTACCGGGCGGGCTGTTGGAGGTCACCGCGGACGCCGCCCGCAACGGCATTCCCCGGCTGCTCACCGCGATGATCCCGGTGGAGCCCACCCCGGACACCGTGCTGGTGCCGGTCGTCGCGGCGTGGCTGGCCGGGCTGACCGGCGCGGAGGTGGCGCTGCGCACCGGCCGGGTCCTGTTGGGTTACCTGCCGGCGGCGGGGCTCTACGCCGCCGCCCTCTACGTGGTCGGCCCGAACGCCGAACCGGCGCTGGGGTCGACGCTGGTGTTCGTCGCGGTCGCGGCCCTCGGCCTCGCGACCCCCACCCGGACCGCGTCGGGCGGCGGCGATCCGACCGCCGAGCTGACCCCCCGGGTACGCGCGGCGGTGCGACTGCGCCTGGCCACCAGCGCGGCGCTCGGGGTGGCGGTGGTGGTCGGGCTGGTGGCGTTGCTCGGCCCGGTCGTCGCGGAGCAGGTCGACGGGCGGCCGGTGGACCCACGCCGGTACGTGGAGCCGCCGCAGGTGCAGACGCTCGACGAGAACCCGTTGATCCGGATCTCCGGCTGGGCGCTGCACCCGGAGCAGAAGCTCCTCGACGTGAGCACGCAACGCCCCGACGCGCCGCCCGCCGACGCCCCGCCCGAGGCCGACCCGGCGGCGGACACCACGCGCGGTGTGCGGATCCGGTTGGCGGTGCTCAGCGACTACGACGGGGTGACCTGGCGCGTCGGCGCGACGTACCGCAACGCCGGTCGGATCCTGCCGGCCGCGACCGCGGCCCGGGACAGCACAGTGCAGACGGTCCACCAGCAGATCAGCGTGGCCGAGCTGAGCGGCCGGCTGCTGCCCGCCGTGGCGACGCCCCGGGAGGTCAGTGGGGCGCGGGTGGCGTACGACCCGGCGAGCGGGACGCTGATCCGGCCGGAGGGGCTGACGCCGGGGCTGCGGTACACGGTGACCTCCGCCGAGGAACGCCCCGATCAGAACCTGTTGGCCAGCGCGAACGTGCCCGCCGGCGACGAGGTGGCCCGGGTGCTGCGGGTCACGGACGGGGTACCCGACCCGATGCGCCGGCTGGCCACCCAACTCGCCGAGGAGAACGGCGCACCGTACGCGCGGGCGTCGGCGATCGAGCAGTTCCTGGCCGAGCACTACCGGGTGGTGGCGGACGCCCCGAGCGGGCACGCGTACCCGAATCTGGGTTTCTTCCTGTTCGGGCCCCGCAACGGCGGTGGGCAGGAAGGCACCTCGGAGCAGTTCGCGGCGGCGTTCGCGGTCCTCGGCCGGCTCTCCGGGCTGCCCACGCGGGTGGTGGTGGGCTTCCGGACCAGCGGGCAGGGGCCGGTGCTGGCCGGTGACGCGTACGCCTGGCCGGAGGTCCTCTTCGACGGGCTGGGCTGGGTCGCGTTCGACCCGCTGCCCCGCCCCAACGACGAGCCGAGACCGGTGGAGGAGGATTTCCGCCCGACGCCGGAGGACCCGCCGCCCTCGGAGGCGCCGGCACCGACTGCGGAGCCCAGCGCCTCACCGGAACCGGCGACCGCCGCCGACGCCCCACCCGGCCCGGACGGGGTCTCCACACCGGTGCTGGTCGCCGGCGGCAGCGGCGGCCTGCTGCTGGTGGTGGGCGCACTCCTGCTCACCCTGCTGGCGATGCGCCGCTCGCTGACCCGCAGCCGGCTCGTGCGGGGCGACCCCGGCCAGCGCATTGCCGGCGCCTGGCGGGAGGTCACCGACGCGCTCCGGCTGGCCGGCAGACCGGTCGGGGACGACCTGGCCGCCACCGAGATCGCCGGGCACGCCCGCCGGACCCTCGCCGACGTGCAAGCGGGCACGACCGGCCACGACACGACCGCCGACGCCTCCATCGGCGGCACAGCGGCGGTGGGCGCGTCCAACCTGGCGGTCGACGAGTTGGCGGCCCTGCTCAATCAGGTGGGCTTCGCCCCCGCCGCCGCGACGCCCGACCAGGCGGCTCGTGCCGCCGAGGTGGCCACCGCCTACGTGGCCACCCTGCGCTCCGCCCGCCCCTGGTGGCGCCGCCTGCTCTGGTCCGTGCACCCGTCCCCCCTACGCCGCCCCCGCTAGTCACGCCAGTGCCCCAACCCCGCCCTTTTGCGCGATCTTGCACTTACTGTCCCGGCCGAAGGGGCATTGCACGCAGATCGGCGACCGAAAGTGCAAGATCGCCGCGCTGATCGGGGGGCGCGGGGCGTTAGGCGGTCAGCCGGCGGATGAGTTTGCGCATGCCGGCCTGCCAACCGTCCGGGTCCTCGGCGCGGCGGCGCGCGTAGTCGGCGACCTCGGGGTGCGGCAGGATCAGGAACCGTTCCTCGGCCAGCCCGGCGATGGCCGCGTCGGCGACCTGGTCCGGGGTGAGCACCGCACCGGACGCGGCGACCACCCGGGCGCCGAGGTGACCGTCGGCGAGCCCGTCGGCGAGCATCGGGGTGTCCACCCCCTGCGGGCAGAGCGCGCTGACCCGGATGCCCCGGTCCCGGTAGGTGATGGCCAACCACTCGGCGAACCCCACCGAGGCGTGCTTCGTCGCTGTGTACGCGGCGTCGCCCACAGCGGTCAGCACACCGGCCGCGGAGCAGGTGTGCAGCAGGTGCCCGCCGCCCCGGGCCAGCATTCCGGGCAGCACCGCGCGGGCCGAGTAGACGTGGGCCAGCACGTTGACCCGCCAGGAGCGGTCCCAGCCGGCGTCGTCGACCTCCACTCCCCCGCCGGTGGTCACCCCCGCGTTGGCGCAGAACAGGTCGATCCGGCCGTACCGCTGCTCGGTGTCGGCGACCAGCGCGCGGACCTGCTCCTCGTCGGTGACGTCGAGGGCGCGGGCGTGCGCGACCGGGCCGATGCCCTCGGCCACCGCGCGGGCCGCGTCGGCGTCCAGGTCGGCGACCACCACTGCGGCGGCACCCTCGGCGGCGAACCGGCGCGACAGCGCCGCCCCGATGCCTCCGGCCCCGCCGGTGACCACCACGATCCGGTCGGTGAGGTTCACGCGGACGCCTCCACGGAGTTGGCGCCCAACCGGGCGATGAGGCTGAGCAGCGCTGTCGCACCGCCGGCGGTGACCTCGGGGGTGGGCAGCAGCGCGACGATCGGCACGTCCACCCCGTTGTCGGCGTAGCGGCGCACCTCGGCGCGGCACCGCTCCGCTGAGCCGTGCAGCACCAGGGCGTCGACCACCTCGTCGGGCACCGCCGCGCTGGCGCCGCGCCGGTCACCGGCGGCCCAGGCCGCCCACATGGGCGCGAGCGTCTCGTCGCGGCCGAGCCAACGGTGGAACTCGGCGTACGCCGGGACGGTGAGGTAGCTGGTGATGAGCCGGCGGCCCAGCGCCCGGGCGTACGCGGCGTCCTCCGTGGGGCAGACGAAGATCCGGGCGGCGACCTCGAAGTCGGTACGCCGTTCGCCCAGCTCGGCGAGGGCGCGCGGCACGTCGTCGGCGCTGAGCCAGTTCAGGATTACCCCGTCGGCTTCCGCACCGGCCAGCCGGAGCATCCCCGGGCGCAGCGCGGCGAGCAGGATCGGTGGCGGCACCGCGGGCGGTTGTTCCAGCGTGAACCGGCGGATCGTAAACGTGTCGTAGGCCTCGTCGACGGTCTCGCCGGCCAGCGCGGCGCGCAGGAAGCGCAGCACGTCGCGGGTGCGGCGGAACGGCTCGTCGAACGGCACCGCGTTCCAGTCCCGTACCAGCACGGGTGAGGACGCGCCGATGCCGAGTGAGAACCGGCCCGGCGCGGCCTCGGCCAGCGCCGCCGCGCTCATCGCCAGCAGGCCGGGGCCCCGGGTGAAGACCGGTGTGATCGCGGTGCCGAGCCGCAGGCCGGGCTGCCAGGCCGCGGCGAGCGCCAGCGGGGTGAACGCGTCGGTCCCGGCGACCTCGGACGACCAGACGTCGGTGAACCCGGCCCGGTCGAGGGCCGCGTAGGCCGCGTCGTGCTGCGCCAGCGCGATTCCGCCCAGCGGCACCGTCATGCCCCATCGATTCGTCACCGGTCGATCGTGCCCGTTGACGCCGGTCCGAGCAAGATCCCCGGGTTGGGCAGAATCGCCGGTTTCCGGCAGTGCGCGCCGGTGGAAAGTGCTACCACTTCGAGGTGGACCGGACCGACGACGCAGGCCGCTGACCATGGGTTCCAGGGCAGCGGGACACCTGGAGCCGGTCCCGGCGGCGGCCACGCCCGGCCGGGCGACGTTCCTGGAACTCTTCTTCGACCTGGTGTTCGTTTTCGCGCTCACCCGCATCTCGGCGCGCGCGTTCGAGGATCTGACTCAGGTTCCGGGCCGGGAGCACGGCTGGGGGACTGTCACCGGCGGCGGCAAGACACTGCTGTTGCTGCTCGCGCTCTGGGCGGTCTGGCAGGGCACCGCGTGGACGACCAGCCGGTACGACCCGTACCGGGTGCCGTTGCAGACCGTGGTGATCACCGCATTGGTGTGCAGCATGGTGATGGGGGTGGCGGTCCCCCGGGCGTTCAGCGAAACCGCGCTGATGTTCGCGGTGGCGTACGTCATCGCGCAGGTGACCCGGCCGGTGATCCTGTCGATCGCGCTCGGGCCGCACCCGTACCGCCGGTTGAAGGTGCGCATGGCGGTGATCTTCGCCGTCAGCGGTGTGCTCTGGATCAGCGGCGCGATGCTGTCCACCAACGCGCAGGTGCTGCTCTGGTCGGCGGCGCTGGCCTTCGAGTACCTGGCCGCCCGCTGTGGCTGGCCGGTGCCCGGCCTGGGTCGCTCGACGATCTCCAAGTGGGAGATCGCCGGGGAACACCTGGCCGAGCGGTACCAGCAGTTCTTCCTCGTCGCGCTGGGCGAGACGATCCTGGTGGCGGGTTTCGCGTACAGCGCGGGCCCGTTCGAGTCGGGGCACGTGTGGGCGTTCGGCCTGGCACTGGCCACCTCGATCATGCTGTGGCGCATCTACGTGCAGCGGGCGGGGCGGATTCTGGGTGAGGCGGTGATGAAGGCCCGTCACCCCGCCACCATCGGTCGGTCGGCGGCCGACACCCACCTGCTGATGGTGATCGGTCTCGCCGCCACCGCGATCGGCTACGAGCTGATCATCAATCATCCGCTGGAGCGGATCCCGGGGGCGTGGCTGGCCATGGTGCTCGGTGGACCGGCTCTGTTCCTGGCCGGGCGGGCCCGCCTGGAGTACGAGGTGTTCGGGCGGGTCTCCCCGTCCCGGTGGATCGCCGTCACGGTGCTGGTGGCGTCGTCGGTGCCGCTGCTGTACCTGCCCGGTGTGATCGCGACCGCGGTCGGGGTGGTGGTGCTGGCCGCGGTCGCGGTGGCCGACGCCCGGCGGGCCCACGGCGCCCCACCGGAGGCCGCCGCACCACCGTTCTGAGCCTCGCGCGTCGATGTCACGTCGGCGTGGACGGTTACCCTCGGCCGGTGACCTTCTCGCTCGTCGCCCGCTCCGCCGACGGCCGCCTGCACGGCGTGGCCGTCGCCAGCAAGTTCCTCGCCGCCGGGGCGTTGGTGCCGGCCGCCGCCGCCGAGGTGGGCGCGCTGGCCACCCAGGCGCACGTCAACCTCGCCTACCGCCCGCAGGGCCTCACCCTGCTGCGCACCGGGGTGGCCCCCGCCGACGTGGTGGCCGGGCTGATCGCCGCCGACCCCGAGCGGGAGCACCGTCAGCTCGGCGTCGTGGGGGCCACCGGCGCGGGCGCCAGCTGGACCGGGCCGGCCTGCCATCCGTGGGCCGGCGGGCGGACCGGTGACGGCTGGGCCGCGCAGGGCAACGTGCTCACCGGCCCGGAGGTCGTCGACGCCCTCGGCGAGGCCTGGTTGGCGGGAGCGGCGCTGCCGTTCGCCGAGCGGCTGGTCGCCGCGCTGCGGGCCGGCGACGAGGCCGGAGGCGACAGGCGCGGCCGGCAGAGCGCCGGCCTGCTGGTGGTCGAGCGCGGCGGCGGGTACGGCGGCACCAGCGACGTGGTGGTGGACCTGCGCGTGGACGACCACCCCGACCCGGTCGCCGAACTGGGTCGCCTGCTCACTGTGCACACCATGCTGTTCGGCAGACCCGACCCGGCCACACTGCTCGACCTGAGCGGCGCGGTCGCCGCCGAGGTGGCGGCGTTGCTCGGCGCGCTGGGCCATCCGGTGCACGAGGACGACACGGAAGCGGCGTTGATCTCCTGGGCCGGGTTGGAGAACCTGGAGGAGCGGCTGGTGCCGGGGCGCATCGACCCGGTGGTGCTGACGCACCTGCGGGGTGTCGCCCCGCACGTCCCCGCGCCCCGCGCCGCGAGCTGACAGGTCAGCGCAGTCAGCAAGGGGTCAGCACCGACCGAACGGCAGCGGTTCCGGATGCCCCGGGGTCAGCGGCCGAAGGCGAGCCAGCGGAAGCCGGCGGCGTCGATCGCTGCCCGTTCCGAGGCGGTCAGCGCCGCCCGCCCGGTGGCCTTGCGGATCAGTGTCAGCCGGTCCCAGCCCAACCCGGCCGGTGTCGGGCGTCCGCCGGTGAGCAGTTCGGCGATGACCACGGCCGCCGGTGGGGTGAGCCACGGGGGCCGGTCCAGCGCCGCTGCCAGATCCAACCCGTGCACACCCACCTCGACGACCCGGGTCCGCAGGAACTCGCCGAGGCGCATCGCGTCGCCGTGCCGGGTCCGCACCACCCGGTCGGGCGGCGCGGCGGCGATCGCCGCTTCGGTGGCCCGCCAGGCGTGGTCGAACTCGGTCGCCAGCGCCGCCCGGTCCACGGTCAGCGCCTCCCGCTGGCCGCCGGCGATCCGGTCCGCGTCGACCTCGGCGGTGAACTTCGCCGCCCCGAAGTAGCCGGCGGCGTCCACCTCGGCGCGAGGTGGGGCGGGCGCGGCGAGCATGTCGGTCAGTCGGCCAACGCCGGTGCGGGTGTGCGCGATCAGGTCCCGGACATTCCACGGAGGGCAGTCGGTAGGACGGCCGAGTTCATCGTCGGTCAGCTCGGCCAGGATCTCGGTGAACCGGGCGCACTCGGCGGAGAACGCCGCCAGGACCGGCTCCACCGGGCGGCTCAGCCCTTGACCCGGGGCACCAGCCGGTGCACGACGGTGAGCGCCAACGCCATCACCACCGCCATCGTGCCGGCGATCCCGGCGGCGCTGCCGGCGTAACCGACGAACAAGGGGCGGCGCGCCAGTTCCTCCGGCCCGGTGTCGCGCAGGTCGAGCAGCCAGGACAGGGAGAGCCCGCAGGCGACCAGGGCGAGCACACCGCCGAGGCCGAGCACCAGCGCCGCGACCCGGTGCGCGTCGCCGGGGGCGATCTCGGCCTGCTCCCGCTGGGTGACCAGCAGCAGCAACCCGGCCAACGCCGCCCACACACCCACCACCAGGTACGCGGCGACCGCGTCGCTGGGTCGGTGCCAGCCGGCGGAGAGGGTGGCGACCCCGGCGACGGCGGCGTAGCCGGCACCGATGAAGGCACCGACGGCCCGCACCTTGCGCGGCAGCACGAGCATCAGCGCGACAGCCACCGAGGCCGCCACAGTGGCGTGCCCGCTCGGGAGGCTGTTGCCCACCGCCGCGCGTTCCGGGTCGACACCGAAGTCGGGCCGGTTCAGCCCGTACTTGAGCAGCTGGGTGGTGACGTTCGCTCCGGCGATCAGCAGGGTCGCGGTGATCGCCAGGGCGATCCGCCCTCGGATCAGCGCGATGAACCCGATCGTCGCGGTGGCGGCCAGCAGCGAGACCACCGACATCGCGTTGAGGATCCGGTCGACCGGGCCGTCGATGGTGTCCTGCCCGATCCGGTTGCCGGTGAGGGCGACAGTGTCCACCCACTGACCGATCTCGGAGTGCACGGCCACCCGCCACACGGCGAGGAAGGCGGCCGCCTGGACGAGGGCCAGTACGACCAACCAGACCGCGGTCCAACCCCGTGCCGTCGCGCGCATCCGCACACCGTAGCGGCAGGTGTCGGCGGTCCGACCGGTGGCCTGCCGCCAATGGCCGGTTAGGTTGTGCCGGAGGCGAGGAGGCGGTGGTGAGCGGAACACCGGAGCGCGACAGCGGCCCGGCCGAACCCGGCCCGGAGCAGCGGGAAGGCGACAACCCGGCGTCGGAAGGGTCGGTGCGGGGCGGCACCGACACCGGTCCGGGTGGGCCGGCACGGGCCGAGTCGCTGACGGATCTGCTGGGTGGGCGACGCGGCGCCATCGACGCTACCCTGCCGCCGCTGGCGTTCGCGGCGGGCTGGCTGCTGGGCGGCGAGTCGCTGTGGGGCGGGGTCGGCGCGGCGTTGGCCGTGGGCGCGGTGGTGGCAGGCGTACGGCTGCGTCGGGGTGGCCGGCCGCGCTCGGTGCTGATCGGGCTGCTGGCCGTCTGCGTCGCCGCGTTGATCGCGGTGCGCACCGGCCGGGCCGAGAACTTCTTTCTGATCCAGGTGCTGTCGAACGCCGCGAGCGCTCTGGCGTGGACGGTCAGCATCGTGGTGCGGTGGCCACTGCTCGGTGTGCTGGTCGGCGCGGTGCTGGGCCAACGGGCCGGGTGGCGGCGTGATCCGGCGCTGCTGCGCGGCTACGGCCGGGCCAGTTGGGTGTGGACGGCCACCTATCTGCTGCGGCTGGCCGTGTTCGTTCCGCTCTACCTGGGTGGGCAGGTGCTCGCGCTGGTGGTGGCCCGGGTGGCGCTGACCTGGCCGCTGGTCGCCGCGGCGCTGGCGCTGAGCTGGGTGGTGCTGCGGCGCTCGCTGCCGGCCGGGCACCCGGGGCTGCGTCACCCGGTCGCGCCGCCTCGCTGAAACCCGCCCCGCGCGGGCGGACCCGGGACAACGGGGCGGACGGACTCGGGGCAAAAAAGTGGAGAGGCCGCCACGGGGGGAGCGGCCTCTCCGGTGACGTACGTTACTCCGTCACAGACCTCGGTGTGATCCCGCGAGGGCCCGAATTTCTGGGCTTTTTCGCGGCTGGCTCCAGTCCGGGCGGTGGGGTGGGCCAGCCGATCCGCTGCGTCGGCCAGATGGCCGGCCCACCCCGGCCTGACCGTGGGTGTCAGGCCGTCCCGCCAGCCCCGGTCCGTCGTTCCCCGGACCGGGGCCGGATCCCGGGGTGGGCGGTCCACGCCACCCACCCCGGGTCGTCTCAGCCGTTCGGGAACATGCTGCCGTAGTCGGCGTACGCCATGGCGACGTCAGCCTGCGCCCAGAACCGGTGGTAGTTGAAGCTCGGCTCCGGACCACCGTCCAGGTACGCCTGCACCTTGGGCCAGTCCGGGTCGTTCTTGTAGAAGGACCGGATGTCGAGGAAGCTCTTGCCGGCGGCGATGGCGTCGCCGTTCGGCATCGTCCCGGTCCAACCCGGCGGGACGTAGAGGCCCTGCCCGGTGGACGCGTTGTAGACGTCGTCGAAGCGCCGGTAGTCGCCACGCTTCTCGGTGGTGGAGACACCCTTGGCGTCGCTGGCGGCCGACAGCGCGTCGAGCAGCCCCTTGGCGGTGTCCTTGGCCGCCACGTTGCCGGACTTGGCCGCGTAAGCGATCAGGATCCGGGCGTAGGCGGCGGTGACACCGACGTCCTGACCCTTGCTGATGACCTCGACGTGCAGACCGGTGTTGGGCTGCGGGTTGGACGGGTTCCAGGTGGTCGGCTGACCGGTCCACGCCATGTCCGACGGGATCGACCAGTTGGTGCCGAGGGTGGTGTTGGCGATCGCCCAGGGCACCCACTTGTCCAGCAGCGCCTTGGCCTTCGCGTTGCCGGTCTGCTGGTACAGCTCGGCGATGCGCTGCATCGACCAGGCCTGCATACCGAACCACTGGTTCGACGGCGGGTCGTTGTAGACCGGGTCGACGTCGTAGAACATGCCGTAGAAGGTGCTGGTGCCGGCCGGCGGCTGGGCGTAGCTACCGTCCCAGCTGTTGGTGGCGCCACCGGCGATGCCGCCCTCGGCGGACTGCAACCAGGTGTAGAACTCCAACTGCCGCTCGAAGCTCTTGGTCCAGTCGGCGACAGCGGTCGACGACTGCGGCTTGAGCTCCGGGGTGTTGGTCAGCGCCCAGGCCGCGAACGGGTTCTGGTAGCCGAAGTGGTTGTGGCTGGAGCCGATCCGCCAGGACCAGTTCTGGCTGGCGTCGTACGCGCCGCCCCAGGCGTAGTACCAGGACAGCAGGTAGTGCGCCGAGTCCTTGCCGCTGCCGGCGGGGCAGGTGCTGGCCCCGACGCAGTTGCCGATCTTCTTGAAGTACTTGTCGAACATCGCGTACCGCAGGTAGTCGCCCATCTTCGCGGCCTTGGCGATGGTGGCGGCGACGTCGGCCTGCTTGTTCTGCGCCTTGGACCAGGTCAGCGCCCAGTACGCGGCCTGCACGGCCCGAGCGTCGGCGTCCGGGGCGTTCGTGTACTTCCACTGCTTGGCGGGGGCGCCGGTGTCCTTGACGAACAGGTCGAGGTAGCCGTACTGACCACCGTGCTCGAAGGTGTCGCAGGAGGGCTGCGGAACGGTTTCCCACACCGACTCCTGGGTGCCCCGCTGGAAGGTGTTGATGTAGGCCGGCTTGGTGGTGCCGTCACCGCAGCGGCCGAAGCCGTAGGTGTTGTCGACGTCCATCAGCCAGTGCATGCCGTAGATGTCGCCGGTGCCGTAGGTGGACTGCAGCTCCGAGCGGAGCGGGTCCTGGCCGACGGAGACGTTCGGGTTCAGCGCCGACGGGTACTGGCTGGGCAGGTTGTACTCCGCGGCGTACTGCGGGGTGCCCGCGGAGCCGGCGGTCGGCTGGTCGGCGTGGGTGGGGATGATGTACTTCTCCATCACCGTCCAGGCGTTGTTGAACGGCGCCCAGTTCTGGGTGACCTTGCCGTAGTAGGCCTCCAGCCAGAGCCAGAAGCTGAACGCCTCCGAGGTGGTCTCGTGGCCGTGGTCGGGCGCCTCGACGATCAGCGTCTCCACCGAGTGGTACGGCACGCCCTCGGGGCTGAAGTAGCCCGAGTTCTTGATCTTGCCGTACTGCTCGAGGAACTTCGCGGTGTAGGCGTTGTCGCCGCCGGGGGTGTCGTTGTCGATCTCGGTGGCGCTGACCGCCAGCGAAGCGAGACCGGTGGCGGAGGCGGTGATGGTGGCGGCGCCGCCGGCGGTGTCGGTGTCCTCCGCCGCGGAGACAGTGACGGTGACCCCGGTGCTCCAGTTGCTCGGGGTCAGCGTGGCGGTGGCCGGCGAGACCGTGACGTCGGTGTCACCGGTGCGGGTGAGGGTGACCGGCACGTTGGCCGTCGGAGCGGCGCTGAGCTTCAGGTTGAAGGTGGCGCTGCCACCCTCGGTGACGCTCACAGCGGACGGGGTGGCGACCAGTGTCGGGCCGGTGGCGGCCCCGACGGTGAACGCCTTCTCGTCGACCCCGATGCCGTTGCCGTTGTCGTACGCCTTGGCCTGGACGGTGTAGCTGCCGGCCGGCAGGTCCTCCTGGGTGTACGCGTACGGAGCGGAGGTGTCGGTGTTGATCAGCAGGCCGTTGCGGTAGAACTCGACCTTGCTGATCGTCCCGTCCGGGTCGCTGGCGGTGGCCGTCAGCGGCACGTCGGCCGGCGCGGTGAACGGCCCGGTCGGCAGGCCGAGGGAGACCGTCGGCGGCTGGTTGGCAGGGGTGCCGTTGCAGGGGGTGCCGTTGAGAGTGAACGAGGTGGGCTTCGGGTTGCTGCCCGAGTGGGCGCCGTTGAAGCCGATGGTGGTGGAGGCCCCGGTGGCGAGGTTGCCGTTGTACGACTCGTTGGTAGCGGTGACCTCGCTGCCGGTCTGGCTGAATCTGGCCGACCAGCCCTGGGTGACCCGTTGACCGCTGGTTGGGAAGGTCCACTTGAGCGTCCAGTTGCTCACCGGGTCACCAAGGTTCTTGATGGTGACGTTCGCGGTGAAGCCGGTGTTCCAGTCGTTTGTCGCGTAGACCACGTCGCAGGCGGGTGCGGCCTGTGCGGCGCCGGCCGGCAGGGTCACCCCGCCGATGGCGAGCAGCGCGGCGGCGGCGAGCGCCACGCGCCGGCGTATTGCCAGTTGTCTCATGTGCGCGGTGTCTCCTCGGACCAGGCCGGGATGGTCCCCGGCGAGGCGCCTGCCCGCGAGGGTGGTGGTGGTCCGCGGGGATGTCGAGGCGCCGGGAAGGTGGTCTTCCCCGGGCCCGGCCGGGGTAGGGCGTGCGGCCCGCGCGGGAGCGGGTCCCGCCGGCTGCGCTCGGGTGACCGTGACCGGAGCTGGTGCTGCCGGTTGCCCTCGGTGGACCCGCACTTCACGCGAGGTGGCTCCTGTCGCGTCGAATCGACAGTGTGCCATGGAAGCGCTCCCACAACAAGCGCACGGAGCGCCGGATCAGCTCCTTGTTTCGATCTCGTTTTGGGTCTTTCACAAAGGCGTGACGGGCGTTACAGTCGCAACATCGGTCGATGGGAGCGCTTCCATCGACAAGGTTCCAACAAGAAGATCGCTGGGGTCGTTCCTGACGAGCCCAGCGAACCAGACCGAGGGCCGACGACGGGCCAGCCCGGACGCCGTCGTCAGCCATCGTCCCGCCACAGGGAGGGAGGTGGAACCAGAGCCACTCGCGTGGCCCGGCTCCCGCGCGACATGCACGGCAGGACCCAAATTCCGCCCGTGCGTGTGCAGTTACGGTGGGGACGGGGGTTGCCCTCCCCCGTCCCCACACTAAACCCCCGTACACGATAGGAAAAGAGGCCGACGGGACAGGCGCGCCGCGCCGCCCGGACGGCCTCGTTCGCTGCTCGGGGCCACACCCGTCTCCCACCCGCCAGCGCCGGCCATTCTGACGGCCGGCTGACCGGCCGGCAGCGTCTGCCCTATCATGGGAGCGCTCCCGAATCTTTCGGCGGTGGCCCCGTATCCATGAGGAGAATCCATGTCGATACCTATTGGGCCCGCCGGCCCGCTGCGCTTCCCGGACAACTTCGGCTGGGGCGCGGCCACCTCCGCCTACCAGATCGAGGGCGCCGCCAAGGAGGACGGGCGCGGCGAGTCGGTCTGGGACACCTTCAGCCGCGTCCCAGGTCGCACCCGCAACGGCGACACCGGCGACGTGGCCATCGACCATTACCACCGCTACGCCGAGGACCTCGACCTCATGCGCGACCTCGGGTTGCGCAGCTACCGCTTCTCCATCTCCTGGCCCCGGATCCAGCCCGACGGCACCGGCACGCCCAACCAACGCGGCCTCGACTTCTACCGCCGCCTCCTCGACGGCCTACACGAGCGCGGAATCACCCCGATGGCCACCCTGTTCCACTGGGACCTCCCGCAGGCGCTCCAGGACGCCGGCGGCTGGGAGTCACGCGACACCGCCCACCGCTTCGCCGACTACGCCGACGTGGTCTTCCGCGCCCTCGGCGACCGGGTGCCGGCCTGGCTCACCATCAACGAACCCAAGACCGTGGTGCAGAACGGCTACCTCACCGGCCACCACGCCCCCGGGCGGCAGGACCCGGACGCCGCCTACCTGGTCGCCCACCACCTGCAACTCGCCCACGGGTACGCCGTCGCCGCGCTGCGGGCCACCGGCAGCGACAGCCGCATCGGCCCCGCGCTCAACCTGCACCCCTGCTACCCCGCCGACGACTCCCCGCAGGCTGCCGCGGCCGCCCACCTCTACGACGCCTACGAGAACCGCCTCTACCTCGACTCCCTGCTCAAGGGCAGCTACCCGGAGGACCTGCTGGCCGACCTGGGCCCGCAGAGCCGGATGGTCCAGGGCATCCGCGACGGCGACCTGGAGACCATCTCCGCGCCGATCGACCTGCTGGCCGTGCAGTACTACACCCCGATCTACGTCACCGGCGACGGCGGCACCGCGCACCGCTGGGCGACCTCCGAGGCCGAATGGCAGCAGATCTACCCCGAGGGCATGTACGACCTGCTGACCCGAATCACCCGCGAGTACGGACCGATCCCGCTCACCATCACCGAGAACGGGCTACCCACACCGGACACCCTGGGCGCGGACGACACCGTCCAGGACATCGGGCGGATCAGGTTCCTCCGCGACCACCTCACCGCCGCGCACCGGGCCATCGCCGACGGAGTGCCGCTGGAGAGCTTCCACGTCTGGTCACTGCTGGACAACTTCGAGTGGGACCAGGGCTACGACCAGCGCTGGGGCCTGGTCTACGTCGACTACGCCACCCAGCGTCGGGTGCTCAAGAACTCCGCCACCTGGTACCGCTCCGTCATCGCCGACGGCGGCTTCTGACCGCGCCGCCACCCGGACGGCCGGGCCCGGACGGCTCGGCTCGGGTGAGCCGTGACCGTCCGGGCCTCGGCCGGCTCACTCAGCGGGGCAACGCCTGCTGCAACTCCGCCCGCAGGGCCGGGGTGAGCATCTCCCCCGCCTGCTTGGCCAACCGGGCCATCTCGTAGCCCACCACGCCGATGTCCGCGTCACCGGCGGCCAGCGTGGCCAGAATCGAACCGTCGCGGATCTGCATCACCAGGAAGTAGCCACGGCCCATCTCGACCACCGTCTGCTTGACGATGTCGCCGTCGAACATCGAGGCCGCGCCGGCGGTGATACTCATCAGCCCGGAGGTCACCGCGGCGAGCTTGTCCGCGTTGTCGCGCGGCAGGTGATCGGAGATCGCCACCAGCAGCCCGTCAGAGGAGACCACCACCGCGTGCGCCACACCCGGCACCCGCTCCGCGAACGCGCTCACCAGCCAGCTCAGGTCACGCGCCTCCTGGCTCAACGTCGTCACTGTCGTCGTCCCCCTTCGTCGTGCCCCCCGGACGGTGGCACGGGTATCTCGGTGGTGTCCTCAGCCTCGGCGCGCCGTACTCCGCTGTAGAGCCGCGAGAGCATGCCGCCGACCGCCTCCGGGTCCGGGTCGGTGCGGGTCGGTGCCGTCATCGGTTGTGCCGAACGGGTGACAGCGCTCAACTGCGCCATGGGCACCCGCACCGGCAATCCCCGCTCATTCGTGCCGGCGGTCACCGGGATCGTCGGTGGCGCCGCCGCGGCGGGCACCACCGGCGCGGTCGGGCCCTGCCGCGAGTACCAGCCCCCGCCC
Source organism: Micromonospora sp. NPDC048842 (assembly GCF_040649935.1). Lineage (NCBI taxonomy): Bacteria > Bacillati > Actinomycetota > Actinomycetes > Micromonosporales > Micromonosporaceae > Micromonospora > Micromonospora sp. NPDC048842. The sequence goes on from NZ_JBEZGK010000001.1 coordinate 533,085, forward strand.
GCACCGCGAGCAGCGGCGGGGGTCAACACGTCCTCGGCGCGTACCGGCACCGGGCGGCCCTGACGCGGCACGCCGACGCCCGGCGGGCGGCCGGCCACCGGCAGGTCCCGCACCCCGCCGTTCAGCGTCGGGGCCGCGGCCTGCCGGGCTGCCTGCGGCTGCGGAACCAGCCCTCGCGCCGCGCTCGCCGCCAGCATCCGCGCCGACGGAGGCGCATCCAGCTCCACACTGCCCGCCGGCGCCAGCAACACCGCTGGTAGGGCGAGCCGGGCGACCAGGCCGTCCTCGCCGCCCTCCAACCGCACGCGGACGCCCAACCGGGCCGCCAGGTGACTGACCACGAAGTGCCCCATCCGCTCCACCGCCGCGACGTCCGCGGCCGGAGGGCTGGCCAGCACCTCGTTCGCCTGCACCAACGCGGTCGGGCTCATACCCAGACCCCGGTCGACGATCTCGACCAGCGCACCCCCCGCCTCGACCCGGGCGGTCACCACGACCACGGTGTCCGGGCGGGAGAAGGCAGTGGCGTTCTCCAGCAGCTCGGCCAGCAGGTGCACCAACTCGCCAACCGCGTGCCCGACCACGTGCACATCGGCCACCGACTCGATCCGGACCCGCTGGTACTGCTCGATCTCCGCGGCGGCGGCCAGCAGCACCGCACCGAGCCCGACCGGCCGGTTCCACCGACGTGTCGAGTCGGTGCCGGCGAGCACCAGCAGGCTCTCGTCGTTACGGCGCATCCGGGCGGCCAGGTGATCGAGCTTGAACAGGTTCTCCAGTTGGTCGGGGTCGCTCTCCTCGCGCTCCAGGTCATCCAGCAGCTCGAGCTGACGCTCCACCAGCACCTGGCTACGGCGGGCCAGGTTGACGAACATCGCGTTGACGTTGCGCCGCATCAACGCCTGCTCGACGGCGACAGTGACCGCGCTACGGTGCACCGCCACGAACGCCTCGGCCAGCTCACCGATCTCGTCGAGTGAGCGGACCACCGCCGGCGCGACATCGATGCGCGGCACCCCACCGGTGACGGTCTTGAGGCGGTCCAGGGCGTCCGGCAACTCGACCTGGGCGATCCGCAGCGCCTGGCTACGCAGCAGCCGCATCGACCGGGCGACCGACCGCCCGATCAGCAACGAGATCAGCAGGGCGGCCAGCAGGACCGTGACCACCCCGCCGACGACCAGCAGGGTCGTCCGCAGCTGATCGTCGCTGGCATCCTCTGCCTGCCGTACGGCGTCGTCGAGCACACCCGCCTCGAGCTGACGCAGCAGCTCTTGACGCTGCTGGCTGGCCGACCACCACTGCTCCGACGGCAACACCTGCGGCGACGCGGCGCCGGAGGACAGGCTGCGCTCCTCCAACCCCGTCGCGACCAGGAAACTCGGCGACACCGAGGTCTCGTCGTAGCGGCGGATCTGCGCACTGGTCGCGGCCACCCGGAACGCGCCGAGCGCGGTGAGTTGCTGACCGCGCAGGTCGGCGAGGACCACCCGGTCCTCGGTGCCGTACGCACCGGCGCGGGCGGCGGCGTAGAGCTGGGCCCGCACCCGGGAGGAGAGCTCCTTGACCCGGGCCAACTGGACGTAGCGCAGCACCGCGTCGTTCAACGCCGGCTGGTTCTGCCCCGGCGTCGGTTCCGCGAGCAGGTCGAGCAACGCCCCGACGGCCCGGTGGTAGTTGCCCAGGATGGTCTCGGTGCTGAGCACCGCCGGCGGGATCGCCGAGCGAATGTCGACCACCTGGTCGTACGCCTCCAGCGCCTCGGAGAAGGCCACCCGCCAGGACGCGTCCGCGTCGGCCAGGGGCTCGGCGGCCCGGCTGAGGTCCACGATGGCCTTGTCGGTGGCCGCCTGCAACGGCTTCAGGTCGTTCGCGGCGGCCTGCCGGTCACCACCCTTACGCAGCTCACCCAGCTCCCCCGCCGAACGGTCACGCTCCTGCTGGAGCTGGTGCACCGCCGCGGTGATCTGCCTGCCGATGCCGACCTGGCTGGAGAAGTCGTTCAACGCCGTCGTCCGCCCCACCAGGGTGCTGGTCTGCACCCCGGCGAGCAGGAGGAACGCCATCGACGGCACCAGCAGCACCGTGGCGAGCTTCGTGCTCATCCGCCAGTCGCGCAGCCGGAACGGCGAGCGCCGTCGATGCGGAACGACTCGGACATCGAAGCGGCGTCGGCGATGGTTCGACACCGCGCCGTTCGCCGGGTCGGGACCTGCCGCCACCCTGCCTCCTCCGTCCTACCGCGTCCACCGCGGTCGGGGGAGCGCAGTCCATCCAACCAGGCTCGGTACCGCTGTCAACGGCCCGGGCGAGGCCAAGGTTCAGGAAGGATACTGCGGGTGGGAACCTCCTGCCGTGGTCGGTAAAACCAGCTCGTCCGTCCGGCCGATGTCGGCGAGCTCGATCGCGTCACCGAAGCGCCCCAGCGCCACCAACGCGGCACCTGTGGCACCGATCTCCGGGTTGCGTTGATGCGACACCGGTCGCGGTGCGAGCGCGGTCGCGAAGGCCTGCCGCCACCACACCGAGGCGGCCACCGCACCACCGCCCAACACCACACCGACCGGCTTGTCGATTGTGGACTCCAGCACCCCGAGATCCTCGGCGACCAGCTCGCACAACCCCTGCATCAGCCCGGCCAGGATGTCGACCGAGGTGGTGCTGAAACTCAGACCGCGCAGCTCACCGCTGCCCGCCGGCGCCAGCCCGGGCGCCCGGTCGCCACCGAAGCGGGGATCCGACGGCCGGCCACCACCCGCCGGCACCAGCGCCAGCGCCGCGTCCAGCTCGGCGCCCCGAGGCAACCGCAGCTCCCGGTCCGCCCAGGCGAAGAGGTTGCCGCCGTTGGCGTACGCGGCCCCGGTCACCACGTGGTCGTGGTCGACCCGGTACCGCCACAACCGCTCGGGCAGGCGCGGCATCGGCTCGCCCGCCGGGATCCGCTGCATCAGCCGTACGGCAGCGGAGGTGCCCACCGTGACGGCGGCCCGGCTCGGGTCGACGCAGCCCGAGCCGACGTTCGACGCCCCACCGTCGCCCACCGGCGGTGACCAGCGGGCCTGCGCCAACTGCGGCCACCGACGGGCCAGGTCGACCCGGAGCCGGCCGTGCCAGTCCAGTTCGCCCAGCGGCGGCAGCTCCTCCGGCCGCGCCTCGGCCAGCGTCAGCGCCTCCTCGTCCCAGCGCAGGGTGCGCAGATCCAGCAGACCGGTCCCGGAGGCCTGGGAGATCGACATGGGTGCCGAGTCGAGCAACTCGCCCAGCACGTACTCGGGCAGACCCACGAACCGGGCGATCGGGGTGCCGGACTGCTCACGCAACCAGGGCAACCGCATCGACCAGTACGAACGGTGCCACCAGCAGCCGGTGCGCTGGTGGAAGCCGTCCGGGTCGGCCGGCCCGGCGGTGCGCCCGACCGGGGCGGGCCGGGTGTCCAGCCAGGTGACCACCGGGCCCATGGGGGCGCCGTCGCGGTCCAGCGGGAGCACCGAGTGCCACTGGGCGGAGACCGCCACCAGGCCGACGTCGTGCAGGTGCCCCGAGTCGGCCAGCTCGTCCAGACACTCGACAAGGCTGGCCAGATAGTCCCGACCGGACAGCGTGCCGGTGCCGTCGTCGCCAATGGCGAGATCGACCTTGCGGCGGGCCAGAGCGCCGGGCAGCGGCTGGGTGTCCGCGTCCAGCACCAGCCCGCGTACCGAGGAGGTGCCCAGGTCGAGCGCGAGAATGTTCATCGCCGGTCAAGTTACCCCGTGCCAGCCTGCCGACGGGCGCGTAGGGTGGATCACATGCTCGCGCAGTTGACCAGTTGGTGGCCCGCCGACCCGGCGGCCATCTCCCGCGCGTAGCTCCATCCACGCGGCCGCCATCGAGGCGGTCGCCGGATCTCCCGGCTCCAGGGCCGCTCGACGGCGGCACCCAGCCCGACGGAGACTCCGATGACCCACCTGACCGACCTGCTCGCCGCCGTCGCGCACGGCGTCGACCCCGGCCCGTTCGCGCTGCTGCGCCGCGAGGGCGCGGACGACCTGGACCTGTTCACCGGCCCGGTCGACACCGTCGAAGCGCTCACCGACCTCCCGCTGCCGGCGGGCCCGCCCGGGGCACGGACGCTCGCCCTGGTGCCGTACCGGCAGATCACCGAACGTGGCTTCGCCTGCGTCGACGACGCCGCACCACTGGAGTTCCTCCAGATCCGCGAGCACCAACGGATCACCCTGACCGACGCCCTCGCCGTGCTGCCCGACGAACCGGTGCACACCACCGACGCCGGCTTCGACGTCAGCGACGAGGAGTACGCGCGGACCGTGCAGCGGGTGTTGTCCGAGGAGATCGGCCGCGGCGAGGGCGCCAACTTCGTCATCCACCGCGCCCTGCACGCCACAGTGCAGGGCCCACCGCTGGGGGCCGCGCTCGCCGCACTGCGTCGGCTGCTGATCGCCGAACGCGGCGCGTACTGGACGTTCGTGGTGCACACCGGCACCCGGACGCTTGTCGGCGCCAGCCCGGAGCGGCACGTCAGCGTCGACGACGGACTGGTGATGATGAACCCGATCAGCGGCACCTTCCGCTGCCCCGGTGGCGTCGCTGACCGGGCGGCCCTGCTGCGCTTCCTCGCCGATGAGAAGGAGATCGAAGAGCTGTACATGGTGCTCGACGAGGAGCTGAAGATGATGGCCACCGTCGCCGAGCACGGCGGGCAGGTGATCGGGCCGCAGTTGAAGGAGATGTCGCACCTGGCGCACACCGAGTACCTGCTCGCCGGACGGGGCACCCGCGACGTGCGGGAGGTGCTGCGCGAGACGATGTTCGCCCCCACCGTCACCGGCAGCCCGATCGAGAACGCCTGCCGGGTGATCGCCCGACACGAACGCCGGGGCCGGGGCTACTACGGGGGCGTGTTGGCGTTGCTCGGCCACGACGAGGCCGGCCGGCAGACGCTCGACGCCCCGATCCTGATCCGGACCGCCGAGATCTCCCCCACCGGCCGACTGCGGGTGCCGGTCGGCGCGACACTGGTCCGGCATTCGACGACGGCCGGCGAGGTGGCCGAGACGCACGCCAAGGCCGCCGGGGTGCTGGCCGCGCTCGGCCTCGGGCCGGCCGCGGCCGTCGGCGACCGCGGGCCGGTCGCGCGGCTGGCCGACGACCCGGCGGTACGCGACGCGCTGGCCGCGCGCAACGCACCGTTGGCACGGTTCTGGCTGGACCAGCGCTCACCGGACGCACCCGGACTGCCCGGACTGGTCGGCCGCCGAGTGTTGATCGTGGACGCCGAGGACACCTTCACCGGAATGCTGGCCCACCAACTGAGCGCGTTGGGCCTCGCTGTGACCACCCGCCAGTGGCACGCGAGCGGCCCGGTCGACGACTACGACCTGGTGGTCGCCGGTCCCGGACCGGGCGACCCGGGCAGCGCGGACGAGCCGAAGATGCTGGCGCTGCGCAAGCTGCTGACCGGACTGCTGACCACCGGCCGTCCCACCCTCGCGGTCTGCCTCGGCCACCAGGTGCTGGCCGGGCTGCTGGGGCTGACGCTGCACCGCCGGGACGCGCCCTACCAGGGGTTGCAGCGGGAGGTGACGCTGTTCGGGCGGACCCGCCGGGTCGGTTTCTACTCGACGTTCACCGCCCGCTCCGAGGTCGACCGGCTGACCACCGCGTACGGGCCGGTGGAGCTGGCCCGGGACCCGGACGACGGCGCCGTGCACGCCCTGCGGGGGCGCGGCTTCGCGGGGGTGCAGTTCCACGCGGAGTCGGTGCTCAGCCCGGACGGGCTCGCCGTGCTCAGCGAACTGGTGACCGGGCTGCTGCCCGCGACGCGCCCTGACGAGCTGTCCGCGACGCGCCCGGGCGCATAGTCGCCCCGGCCCGGGGGTAGGGCTGGATGGACCGGCGGCGCGGACGGGCCGAGAGCCCCCGCCCGCGCCGCCGGTCGCCCTCGTTTGTCAACCGTCAGCCGGCCAGGCCCGCCTTCAGCGCGGCACCCAGCTGCACGGCGCGCCGGGCGGTCAGCGCGCAGGCCCCGAGCGCCACGGCGTCCGGGGCGATCTCCCCGTTGTTGCTCGTGTGCGAGGCGCCGTACGGGTTGCCGGCGATGAACTGGCTGGTGTCGGTGTAACCGGGGGTGACCACCACACCGCCCCAGTGGTAGAAGACGTTGAAGAGCGAGGTCAGCGTGGTCTCCTGCCCGCCGTGCGAGGTGCCCGTCGACGTGAAGGCGGAATAGACCTTGTTGACCAGCCCGCCCTGGCTCCAGAGCGGGCCGGTGGTGTCGATGAACTGCTTCAACTGGGCGGCGATCATGCCGTACCGGGTCGGCGCACCGAAGATCGCCACGTCGGCCCAGGTGAGGTCGTCGAGCATCGCCTCGGGCACATCCTGGGTTTCCAGGTGGTGCGCCTGCCAGCCGGAGTTGGAGCGGATCGCCTCGTCCGGCGCCAACTCGCGCACCTTGCGCAGGCGCACGTCGGCGCCGGCGTCCCCGGCGGCCTCACACACGGCCTGCGCCATCTGGTAGGTGGTGCCGGTGGCGCTGTAGTAGATCACCGCTACCTTGGTCTGGGCAGCCATCAGAGTGTCCCCTTCTCGTCTCGGATCAGCTCCCGCGACTACCCGCTGCGGACGTGCTCTAACGACAGCCTCCGGCGCGGCCGGCCACCGGTCCGCCGGAGGCGGACGTGCTCTAACGACAGCCTCCGGCGCGGCCGGCCACCGGTCCGCCGGCTCAAGTTTTCCGCAACTTCCCGGTCGTTCCGGCCCGACGTCGCGCGCGGACCGCGATCCTGGTGCCATCGGTGCCGGCGGGTTCGAGCCGCCGCCCCGCACCGGGCACCTGAACGGGGGATCGCGCTCCGCCGGCAACGGCGCTGGCGTAGCGCGATCAGGGGACGATCACCGCTCCCGCGCCCCTGCCCTCGCCTCGGCTCAGCGGACCAGGGTCGCCATCAGCCGGTCCAGCTCGGCCGCCGGGTCGACGGTGAGACCGGTGTGCACCGGCCCCGTCTGGATCATCGTGCTGCGCGGTGCGGCCAGCCAGTGGAACCGCTCACCGAGCCGCATCCGGGTCGCCGGCCCGTCACCGGAGCAGGTCCGGTCCCAGGAGTCGAGCACCGCGGCCACCGCCGGCAGGTCGACGTCGGGCGCCAGCGCGCGAACCCGGTCGGCGTCCAGGTGCGTCCGCGCGGCCAGGAAGTCGCGCTGCTGGCAGTAGAGCAACACCCCCACGTTGATCTGCTCACCGCGCTCGATGCGCGGCACGAGCCGGATCAGCGCGTACTCGAAGGGTTGCCTCATGCCCCGCTCCCCGATGGCAGCCAGTCGGCCGTGCGGGCGACCCGGCGGGACAGGTGATCCAGGTACGCGCCGCGCGCCGCGTCGGCCGTCTCGAAGTCGGCGGCGGTCAACCACTCCCCCGGCACCAGGGCCAACACCTCGGTGAGCAGCTCCGGGGTGACCTGGGGGGCCAGCTCGGCGTCGGCCTCGGCCAGCCGCGACGCGTACGGCGCCAGCACGTGATCCTCCGCGCGGTAGGCCCGGTGCACAGCGGCCTCGGCGCGCGGCCAGTTGTGGTGGAAGTACAGCGAGGCGCCGTGGTCGATCAGCCACAGCTCGCGGTGCCAGACGAGCAGGTTCGGGTTGCGCCAACTCCGGTCGACGTTCTCCACGTACGCGTCGAACCAGAGCACCCGGGAGGCCAGCGCCGGGTCGACGGGGTGCGCCACCGGGTCGAAGCCCAGCGCCCCGGGCAGGAAGTCCATCCCAAGGTTGGCGCCGCCGCTGCTGCGCAGCAGCTCCTGCACCTCCTGGTCGGGCTCGGCCCGCCCGATCACCGGGTCGATGTCGAGGACCACCAGCGGCGGCACCCGCAACCCCAACCGGCGCGCCAGCTCACCACAGATCACCTCGGCGATCAGCGCCTTGGGCCCCTGCCCGGCGCCGCGGAACTTCGCCACGTAGGTGCCCAGGTCGTCGGCCTCCACCACGCCCGGCAGCGACCCACCCTCGCGCAGCGGGGTGACGTAACGGATCGCGGTGACCTGACGGAGCACGCCGCCCACCCTACTGGGGCCGACCGGGACGGGTGGCGGGCCGGCCCAGACCGGCACGAGCGGGTCAGTCGAGCTTGTCGCGCAGCTTGTCGACCTGGGTCTGCAAGCGGTCCACAGCGTTGTCGTTGTTGACGAACGTGGTGATGCCCGCGGCCAGGCCGAGCCCGATCAGCACGGCCAGGATGCTGAGCACCAGGCCGCCGATCGACACGCCACGACCGGTGACCCCGGGTCGGCGCGCCATCTTGAGGCCGACGATGCCGAGGATGATCCCGATGATGCCGAGCACCAACCCCAGCCAGGCGAGGATCGCCGTCAACACGCTGAACAGACCGGCCACTCCGAACACCAGGGCGAAGGTCGCCGCGGCGCTCGTCTTCGCGCGCGCGTCCCCCCGATGGCCACGGGATCCGGCCGTTACGCCGGCGCCCCGCGCCGGCTCGCTTGCGGCAGTCATGAGATTCCCTTCCGTACGCGCGGCGCGCGCACTTCCGGCGAGCCGCATTCCCCCGACGACCGCCGTTACGCCTCCCACCAGCAGGAGTGTCGGTGGTCGGCCCTAGGCTGGCCACCCGGCCACCCAACCGGCCTTGCTGGCCACCCGGCCACGAAACGGAGCGCCCGATGCCTGTCGACCTCAGCGCGGCAGACGCGCTGGCGCTGCGGATGACCAGCCTGCTGCTGCGCCCACACCCGAGCACCCACCCCGGCACCGTCGCCGAGGTGGTCGAGTGGTTCGGCGCGATGCAGGCACAGGACCTGGCCAGCGGGCTGTGGTCGCTGGGCGCCCGGCTACCCGGTCAGAGCGTCACCGACGTGCAGGCGGCGTTGGAGCGACGCGAGGCGCTGCGCACCTGGCCGATGCGGGGCACCGTGCACCTCGTCCCGCCCGCCGACGCCCGCTGGATGCTGGAGCTGACCGGCGTACGATCCCTGGCCGGCGCGGCGACCCGGCGGGCGCAGCTCGGGCTGACCGAGGCCGACGCGGACCGGGCGGCGGAGGTCCTCGGCGCCGCGTTGGCCGGCGGCGGTCGGCTGACCCGCGCGCAGTGCCTGGCCACCCTGCGGGCGGCCGGCCTGGGCACCGACGGGCAGCGTGGCTACCACCTGCTGTGGTATTCGAGCGTTCGCGGCGTGACCTGCGTGGCGCCGAACGTCGGCACCGAACAGACCTTCGCCCTGCTCGACGAGTGGGCACCCACGTCCCGCCGGCTGGAGCGGGATGAGGCGCTGTCAGTGCTCGCCCACCGCTACGTTCGCGGGCACGGCCCGGTCACCGACCGCGAGTTCGCCGGGTGGAGTGGCCTCACAGTGACCGACGCCCGGCGCGGCCTGGCCGCCGCCGACGACGCGCTGAGCACGGTACGCGTCGACGGCACTCCGATGTACGTCGACGCGGCGGTGGCCGACGCGCCACGCACCGCGCCGGACGACGTGCTGGCGCTGCCCGGCTTCGACGAGTATCTGCTCGGCTTCCGGGACCGCACGCTGATGCTCGACCCCGCCCACCAGGCGGCCGTCGTGCCGGGCAACAACGGCATCTTCCAGGCCACAGTGGTCCGCGCCGGGCGCGTGGTGGGCGTGTGGAAACGCAAGGTCGGCCGCACCGCTGTCACAGTGACGATCCAGCCGCTCAGGGCGCTCGACGTCGCCGCGCGGGCCCGGGTGGAGCAGGCGCTCGGGCGCTACGCCGACTTCCTCGGGCTGCCGGCCCGCTTCGACTGGCTGACCTGACCCGGTGGCGGTTACTGCCGCGGCGGTGCCGGGTCGGCCGGTCGTGGGCGGGCGGCGCTGAGCAGGTCGACGATCCGGGCCACCCGGGGGTCCGCGCGGATCTGCGCCACGCTGGCCGGCAGCGGCAGCCGCCAGTTCGGATACTCGTCGACGGTGCCCGGCATGTTGGGTTGGCGCACCTCACCCAACACGTCGTAGAGGGAGACGCCGAGCAGCCGGGTCGGGCTGGCCGCGAGCGCGGCGTGCATCGCCACCACCACCTCACCGTCGTCGGGCGTGGTTGCCGGTTCAGCCGACTCGGACCCCGGCGTCGGCTCGGGCAGCAGGTTCTCGGCAGCCAACATCGTGAGCAGCCGGTCCCGATCGGCGGTGGCGCGGGCCTGCTCCACCGCCACGTCGGTGCCGAGCAGCTTCAACTCGTCGCGCACCCGCACGTGCTCACCGGTCAGGAACCCCGGCGCGGTGGGCAGGTCGTGGGTGGAGATGGTGGCGAGGGCGCTTCGCGGCCACCGGGCCGGCGGGACGAAGTCACCGGCCTCGTCGCGTGCGAACCACAGCACTGTCGAGCCGAGCATGTTGCGCCCCCGCAACCCTCGGGTCACCGCCGGTTGGACGGTGCCGAGATCCTCACCGACCACCACAGCGCCGGCCCGGTGCGCCTCCAACGCGAGGATGCCGAGCATCGCCTCGGCGTCGTAGCGCACGTAGGTGCCCTCGGCCGCGCCGCCGCCCGGCGGCACCCACCACAGTCGCCACAGGCCGGCGACGTGGTCGACCCGCAGGCCACCGGCGTGCCGCAGGACGCGGCGCAGCATGTCCCGGTACGCGGCGTAACCGGTGGCGGCGAGCCGGTCCGGGCGCCACGCGGCGAGCCCCCAGTCCTGACCGAGCTGGTTGAAGTCGTCCGGTGGCGCGCCGACCCGCACGCCCTGGGCCAGCACGTCGGCGAGCTGCCACCCGTCCGCGCCGCCCGGGTCGATGCCGACGGCCAGGTCGTGCACGACACCGACCGGCATCCCCGCCGAGCGGGCCGCCGCCGTGACGGCGTCGAGCTGCTCGTCGCAGAGGTGTTGCAGCCAGGCGTGGAAGGCGACCCGGTCGGCGAGGCGGCGACGCTGCTCGGCGACCGCAGGGGCGTCCGGGTGGTGCAGCTCCGCCGGCCAGGCCCGCCAGTCGTTGCCATGCCGCTCGGCGAGCGCGCACCAGGTGGCGAAGCTGGTCAGCGCCGGGTCCGCGGCAAGATCCATCGGCTGGGCGTACGGGTGCAGCAACTCCAGGGCGCGCCGCTTGGCAGCCCACACCTCGTCGTAGTCGATCAGGGGCCCCCGGTCGGGACGCAACGCGTCGACCACCGCACGGGTCGCCGGGTCGGCCGCCCGGTACGCGGCGGTGTCGCTGACCCGCAGGTAGAGCGGATTGACGAAGCGTCGACTGGCCGGCGAATACGGCGAGGTGGCCACCGGGTGCGCCGGCCCGACCGCGTGCAGCGGGTTGAGCAGCACCAGACCCGCCCCGTTGGCACCGGCCCAACCGGTGAACTCGGCGAGATCACCGAGGTCGCCCATGCCCCAGGAACGCTCCGAGGTGAGCGCGTAGAGCTGGAGCATCCACCCCCAGCTCGACGGCGGCACCGGCAGCCGGCGCGGCACCACCACCAGTGTCACCTCGCGGTCGGCGCAGGCCAGCCGGTGCCAACCCAGCGGCAGGTCGGCCGGCAACTCACCGTCGACCGCGCGGCGGCCACCGTCCTCCAGGGTCACCACCCCCGGGCCGGGCAGCGCCCGGCCGCGACCGTGGGTGAGCACGACAGTCTCCGGAAGGGCACTCCGGTCGACGGCACGGGCGGCGACGAGCGCGTCGGCGATCGCCGACGGGCTGGTGGCGTCCACGCCGAGCAGCCCCAGCACACCCACCACGGTCTCCGGTGCGACATCGACGCGGCGGTGCCGCCAATCCTCGTACCAGGTGGAAACACCGTGCGCGTTTGCCAGCGCGGCCAATCGTCGATTCATCCCGCCCCCGCCTCACGACGAAACCTGCAACCACCCTGCCACGCCAGCCCACACGCCGCAGGACACGGCGCCCCGCGCGCCCTCGCCGCGCCGATCTTGCACTTTCTGTCCCGACAGAAGGGGCAATCCATCTCATGCCGACAACCGAAAGTGCAAGATCGGCGCGAAAATGGGGCGTCAGTCGGCGAGCGCGCCGGCGGCCCGACCCTCGTGCAGGGTCAGGTTGCGGCCGTTGGCCGGGTCGAACAGGTGGATCTTCTCCAGGTTGAACCAGACTCGGCGCGTCTGCCCCTCGGCTACCGGGGACTCGGCTGACAACCGGGTCACCAGATTGCCGCCGCCGCCGGCGAAGTCGGCGGCGCCCGCGTCGGCGGCCAACTCCTCCAACTCGGCGGCGCTGGCCTTCTCCCCCTCGACCGTGAAGTAGACGTACTTGTCCGAGCCCATCGACTCGACGATGTCCACCGGCGCCTCGAACTCCATGCCCCGCCGACGGGTGTCGTCGTCGACCAGTTCGGCGTCCTCGAAGTGCTCGGGCCGGATGCCGAGGATCAGCTCACGGGGCGCGTCAGCCGCCTCCAACTCCCGGCGGACCCGGTCACCGATCGGCACCGTGCCCAGGGCGGTGTGCAGCTCGCCGTCCTGCACGGCGGCGTGCAGGAAATTCATCGACGGCGAGCCGATGAAGCCGGCAACGAAGAGGTTCTTCGGGTTGTCGTACAGCTCCTGTGGCGGCCCGACCTGCTGCACCGCACCCCCGCGCATGATCACCACGCGGTCGCCGAGGGTCATCGCCTCGGTCTGGTCGTGGGTGACGTAGACGGTAGTGGTGCCGAGCTGCTTCTGCAGGCGGGACACCACCGTGCGCATCTGCACCCGCAGCTTGGCGTCGAGGTTGGACAACGGCTCGTCCATCAGGAACGCCTTCGGCTGGCGGACGATCGCCCGGCCCATCGCCACCCGCTGACGCTGGCCACCGGAGAGGTTGGCCGGCTTGCGGTCCAGCAGCGAGGTCAGCTCCAGCACCTTCGCCGCCTCGTCGACCTTGCGGTCGATGGTCTCCTTGTCGAGCTTCGCCAGCCGCAGCGGGAACGCCATGTTCTCCCGCACTGTCATGTTCGGGTACAGCGCGTACGACTGGAACACCATGGCGATGTCCCGGTCCCGGGGGGCCTTGTCGTTGACCCGCTGCCCGGCGATACGCAGCTCACCGGAGCTGATGTCCTCCAGCCCGGCGATCATGTTGAGGGTGGTGGACTTTCCGCAGCCGGAGGGCCCGACCAGGATCACGAACTCGCCGTCGGCGATCTCCAGGTCGACGTCCTGCACGGCGACGGTCCCGTCCGGGAAGCTCTTGCTCACCTTGTCCAGCACGATGTCAGCCATGACTACCCACCTATCCCTTTACCGCGCCGGAGGTCAGACCGGACACGATGCGACGCTGGAAGAAGAGAACGAACAGGATGATCGGAACGGTGATCACCACGGCGGCGGCGCAGATCGCCCCGGTGGGGTCCTCGAACTGCGACGCACCGGTGAAGAACGACAACGCGGCCGGCACCGTGCGGGACCGCTCGGTCGAGGTCAGCGAGATGGCGAACAGGAAGTCGTTCCAGCAGAAGATGAAGACCAGGATCGCGGTGGTGAACAGCCCGGGCGCGGCCAGTGGCGCGATGACGCGCCGGAACGCCTGGGCCTGGGTGGCGCCGTCCATCTTCGCTGCCTTCTCCAGATCCCACGGGATCTGCTTGAAGAACGCCGACAGCGTGTAGATCGCCAGCGGCAGCGCGAAGGTGATGTACGGCAGGATCAGCCCCAGCCAGGTGTCGAAGATCTTGAGCTGACGCTCGATCTCGAACAGCGGCGACACCAGTGACACCTGCGGGAACATCGCGATCAGCAGGGAGACGCCGACCAGCAGTTTCTTACCGGGGAAGTCCAGCCGGCTGATCGCGTACGCGGCCATCGCGCCGAGCACCACAGCGATCAGCGTGGCGATCAGCGCGACGCCGATCGAGTTGACCAGCGCCCGGACGAACTGGTCGGTGTCGAAGATGGTCCGGTAGTTGTCCAGCGTCCATTCGCGGGGGATGAAGTTCCCGTCGGTGAGGGTGGCCGGTGTCTTGAACGACAGCGACGCGATCCACAGCACCGGGACCAGCGCGAAGACGACCACGAGGACGTCGAGCAGACCCCAGCGCAGCTTTGCCCTGGTAGTGGTTTCGACAGCCATGTCAGCGCCTCTCTCCGTCGTCGCTGCCCGGAGCAGCGGTGCCGAACAGCTTCACGAAGACGAAGGCGATGATCGCCACAGTGATGAAGATCAGCACCGACATCGTCGAACCGATGCCGAGGTTGAGGCCCCGGATCAGGTTGTTGTAGGCGAGCATCGACACCGACGACGTCTCGTTGCCTCCGGCGGTCAGCACGAAAATGTTGTCGAAGACCCGGAACGCGTCAAGGGTGCGGAACAGCAGCGCGACCAGGATCGCCGGCTTCATCACCGGCAGCATCACCTTGGTGAACTTCTGCCAGGCGGTCGCGCCGTCGGTGGAGGCCGCCTTGAGCAGGTCCTCGGGGACCAGCGCCAGCCCGGCCATCAGCAGCAGCGCCATGAACGGGGTGGTCTTCCAGATCTCCGCCAGCATGATGATCGCCAGGGAGCTGGCCCGTTCGGTGAGCGGCGCGCCGTCGCTGAACAGGTCGGCCAGGTAGCCGGTGCCGGGCGTCCAGGCGTACCGCCAGGAGAACGCGGCGACCACCGTGACGATCCCGTACGGGATCAGCGCCGAGGTCCGGACCAGGCCGCGCCCGATGATGGTGCGGTGCATGATGATCGCCAGGCCCATGCCGAGCACCAGCTCGACGGCCACGGTGACCACCGTGATCAGCATGGTCACCCCGAACGCCGTCCACCAGAACTCGTTGGTGAGCACAGTGACGTAGTTCTCCAGCCCGATGAACTCACGCTGGTCGGGGAAACGCAGGTCGAAGCGCTGCAACGAGAGCCAGACCGAGTAGATGATCGGGTACGCGGTCACCGCGATCATGACCAGCGCGGCCGGCGCGCAGAGCAGCAGGCCGAGCCGGCGTTCGGCCTTCTTGTTCTCGCTCAACGGGGGCTTGCGACGGCCACCACGCTGGGTGGGCACTGTGGCGCGCCGGTCGGTGGATTCGCTGGTCTCGTCGGCGGCGACATCGGCGCCGGCCGGCGTGGCGTTGATGCTCACGGCAGGACCCCCTTGGATTGGAGGGCGTCGGCGATGGCGCCGCGCAACTCGTCGGCGGTCTGCTGCGGGCGGATGCCGGACGGCGGCGACAGGATCGCCGACATCACTGTGGAGATGCTCTGGTAGGCGGGGGTCAGCGGACGCGTCGCCGGTTCCTTCAGCTCCTCGAGGATGGTGTCCTTCATCGGGTACGCCTCGGTCATCTCCGGGTCGTCGAAGACCGCCTCGATGGTCGGCGGCACACCGTCGTTGATGGCGGAGAACTTCTGGTGCTCGGCGCTGCGGATGCACCGGGCCGCCTCGAAGGTCTGCTCCGGGTGCTTGGAGTAGGAGCTGACCGCCAGGTTGACCCCACCGATGGTGACCTTGCTGGGGGTGCCCTCGTCGATGCCCGGGATCCGAGCCCAGCCGACCTGCTTGGCCAGCTCCGGGTTCGCCTCCTGGAGAGCCGGGTAGACGAACGGCCAGTTCACCTGGAACGCGCCCGCGCCGGACTGGAACTCCAGCCGAACCGGGTCCTCGGTGGCGTTGCTGAACGACGGCGAGGTCACGCCCGACGTGGCGAACTTCTTCAGCTGCTCCAACGCCCGGACCGTGCCCTCGTCCATCACGGCCTTCGTGCCGTCGTCGCTGAGGATCTTCCCGCCGGCGCTTTCGGCAAGGGTGTTGTAGAGGACGACCAGACCCTCGTACTGCGCGCCCATGGTGAGCACCTGGTACGGCTTGCCCTGGTCCTTGAGCTGCTGGGCCGCGCTGATCATCTGGTCCCAGGTGGTCGGCGGCTGCGGCACCAGGTCCTTGCGGTACCAGAGCAACTGGACGTTTGTGTTCTTCGGCGCCGCGTACAACTTGTCCTCGTACCGGGCGGTGTCCAACGGCCCGGCGAGGGTGCCCTGCTCGACCTCGGCCTTGTCCTGGCCGGTCCACTCGCGGATCCAGTCGGCGCTGGCGAACTCCTGGGTCCAGGTGACGTCCAGCCCGAGCAGATCCATCCCGCTGTCCTCGGCGGCCAGTCGGCGCACCATCTGCACCCGCTGGTCGTCGGCCTGCCGGGGCAGCACCCGGTAGGCGATCTCGTACCGTCCCTGGGCCTGCGCGTTGCAGTCGTCGACGACCTTCTGCAGGTTTTGCTCGGGCGGGTAGTACAGGTTGATCGTCGGTGGGCCACCAGCGTCGTCCGCGCCACACGCGGCCAACGGCGCCACAAGTGCCAGCGCGGCAGCCGCCGCGCCCAGCCGAACAACCGGCCGGCGTCGGTGTCGAGCCGTTTCGGGGTCCGTCATCGCCCTCCCCCTCTCCTCGGCGAAAGACCGGGGAGGGCATCCGTGCCCCGGCGCACGGCGAGCCGATCCCGAGCCGGCAAGCTGCGGAAACTCCGGCCCGGATGCTCTGTAGCGGCTACTCTGCCCCACCCGTGAAGTCGCGAAACCTGGCTGTCACAGCGGAAGTCCACACCGCTATATCGTGACGCCGAATAGCGAGGTAGTATGTGTCGCATGGTAGCGGCGGAGAGCCAGTCCATCGACGACAACGACCGGCAGACCCAACTCCTGCGGGGCGCGCTGGACATGTGCCTGCTGGCGCTGCTGGCACGCGAGCCAGCGCACGGCTACGAGCTGGTTCGGCGAATGGAGACGGCCGGCTTCGGCGCCATCAGCTACGGCACCATCTATCCCCTGCTGACTCGCATGCGCCGACTCGGCCTTGTCGCTCACGAACAGCAGGTCAGCCCGACCGGCCCGCCCCGAAAGGTCTACGCGCTGACCGGGTCCGGTCGGATCCACCTGGATGCCTGGCAGAAACAGTGGAACCGCTTCACCGACACCGTCGACGCCGCTCTCTGTCCGCTCGACCACAACCCCACGAGGAGTTGACCCATGGACACCATCGACCGCCTTCTGGGCGAGGCCGACCAGACGTGGCGCGGGGACGGGGTCGGCTCGGCCGATCGGGCGGCACTCGCCGCGGACCTGCGCCTCGACCTACGGGCCGCGGCTGCCGACGGGGGCGATCCCACGCAGTTGATCGGCGATGACGTGGCCGGCTTCGCGCGGCGGCTCGCCGACGAGGCTGGCGTCCAGCGGGTGCGTGGCGACTACGGCCGCATTCTCGGCACCGCGCTGATCGGCGCGCTGCTCGGTGTCGTGCTCGGCTTCGGCCTCCTGATGGCGGCCTACCCGGCCTTCGTCCGCATGGTCGACATCCCCCGCTCGATCGACGTACCGGTCCAGCTCGCCGTCGCCGTCTACTACGGCATACCGGCCGCCGTGGTCGTCACGGGAGCGGTCATCGCGGTGCGGACCCGGCTTCGCGACCTGCCCAGGATCCGGCGGACGGCTCAGTTGATGAGCGTCCTCATGCCGGTGGCCGGCATCGTCATCACGCCGATCACCGTCGCCTTCGCCCGGACCACCGACTACAGCGCGGCACCGCCGGTGGTGATCGCGGAGATCGCCATGGTCCTGGCCGCGCTCGCGGGCGCCACGGTGCTGGCGCGTCGCTTGTCACTGCGCGAGGGCCGGACCGACTCCGACACCTCGCACCCGGAAGCCACCAGAGTCAACCCCGCCTGACGGTACGAGCAGCGCCAGTCCGGAGTATGACAGGTGTAAGCTGCGCGTATGACAGAGCCTCAGCGCCGCTTCACGATCTCCGTCCCCCCAGACGTGAGTCAGATCCTGGAGAGCCAGGGCAACCGCATGGCCAGTGCCTACGTCACCGAGTCGGTGCGTCGGCGCAAGCGGGTGGAGCAGCACAAGGAGTTGTTGCTCGCCGCCGGCATTCACATCACTGAGCAGGGTGTGGCCGAGGCTCGGGCCCGCCGCCTGGGCGTGGAGGCTGAGTGGCCTGCGGAGCGGTTCGAGGCGGAGCGCGCCAAGATCCGCGCCGCCATGGAGGCCGAGATGAACGGTGACGACACCGCGCCCCGCGCCGACGCCGCATGACCTCGGAGACAACACCACCAGTTCGGCTCATCCTGGACCGGTCGGCCCTGCTGGGATACGCCGTCCTCCGGACGGTGCACGTGGGCGAGCCCGTCCACGAGGTGATTGAGGACGGGGTGCGGTTCGGGGTGCCGGTGGTGGCAGCGACCGAAGCGTTGACCATGGCGACCGGCAAGGACCTGGCCCTGCTGCACAAGCTGCTGGCCTTGACTTCCTGCGCGCTTCTACCCGAGCAGGCGGAGGATCTACCGGAGCTGACCTTCTGGCAGCGCAGGACCCGCCGTTTCGACCTGGCCGCAGCCGCCGTGGCGGGCCTGACCCACGACGCCGCGGTGCTGACCAGTGAGGGGCCCGGATACTCCGACGGGGTGCCACTGAT
Organism: Micromonospora sp. NPDC048842; assembly: GCF_040649935.1. Lineage (NCBI taxonomy): Bacteria > Bacillati > Actinomycetota > Actinomycetes > Micromonosporales > Micromonosporaceae > Micromonospora > Micromonospora sp. NPDC048842. The sequence goes on from NZ_JBEZGK010000001.1 coordinate 551,436, forward strand.
CCCCTTTCCGGGATGAACGACGGCTGCCCGAGCGTCAACCCCGGGCCCTGGCCCAGGAGAGGAAGCGCTCGGTCATCCCGGTCGGCGGATGATCCGGGTGGAGTTGGGTGAGCTGGTTCGTCGCCTCGTGCATCAGAGTGCCGAGGTAGATCAGCAGCGCGGTCCGGCTGGTCCGGTACTCCGTCAGCAGGGCGAGCTTGGCCGGTTGGCAGGGCCACTCGGCGCCACAGTTGCGGCACCGCCACAGCGGGCGCATGGCGACATGCGGGACGGGCGGCCGGACCACCATCACCGCCACCACGTCGAGGGCTGCTGGCCTGTCGGGGTGAGCACATCGACCTCCTCGGGGACGGGGACGGGGCCGCTCCCGCAAGGGGGAAACGGGAGCGACCCCGGAGGGCAGGGCCCACCGCCGCCATTCCGGCCACCAGCGGACCCGCCACTGGTGACAGTCTGGTGATGAGGCGACTACCGTCGATACGTGGTCGCGCCATCTGTGCAGCTCAGCGGTCCAGGTGAGCACCCATGACGGACACGCCGAGCCAGACTGAGCAAAGGTTGGGGAATCGATGGGGACCGTCACCGACTACGTGCTGGAGGAACTGCGTCTGTTCCGGACGGGGTCCGGGCTCAATCAGGACGACTTCGGCCGGGGCATCGGCTATTCGGGTTCGCACGTCAGCTCGGTGGAGACCGGCGGGCGACCGCCCACGAAGGAGTACATGAGGGCTGTCGACACCCACCACCAGACCGGCGGACGCTTCCTCCGCATGCTGGACGGGTTGGCCCGGCTCGACGCCGAGCCGGCCTGGCTGCGCGAGTGGATCGAGTTCGAACGGGAGGCCACCACGCTGCGCTGGTTCGAGTTGGCGTACGTGCCGGGCCTGCTCCAGACCGAGCGGTACGCCCGCGCGACGTTGGCCGGTGGACGGTTCGACGCCGAGGACGTGGACCGGATCGTCGCCTCCCGGCTGGAGCGGCAGGCGATCCTGCACCGCCCACGCCCGCCGCAGCTCATCGCCGTGCTGGACGAGGCGGTGCTGCACCGCCCACGCCCGCCGCAGCTCATCGCCGTGCTGGACGAGGCGGTGCTGCGCCGGCCGGTGCTCGACCAGCCGGGCCTCATGGTCGAGCAGTGCGAGCACCTGGTCCAGTTGGCGACGGCGGAGCATATCCAGGTGCACATCGTGCCGGTGGATGCTGGGATGTATCTGGGGCTGGCCGGTCAGTTCATCATCGCCGAGATGCCGGACGGTGAGCGGGTGGCTCACGCCGACAACCAGCTCACCGCGCAGTTCGTCGATGCGCCCACCGACGTCGCTAAGCTGGCGAAGACGTGGGAGATCGTGCGGAACGAGGCGCTCCCCCGCCGGCAGTCAACCGAGCTGATCAAGGAAGTGGCGAAGTCATGGGCATGCTGACCCCACAGTGGCGAAAGTCGACCCGGTCCGGCGGCAACGGCGGATCCTGCGTCGAGGTCGCCGACAACCTGCCGAGCGTGGTGCTGGTGCGCGACACCAAGGACCGCGACGGCGGCACCCTGCACGTCGACCCGACGGCCTGGAAAGCGTTCGTCGCGTACGCCAAGCAGCACTGAACACGAAGCTCGGAGAAGACCCCTCGACCTAGGGCACTCTGAGATCTTGGACAGTTTCCGTTATGACAGAACGGAAACTGTCCAAGATCTACCCGGAAAGGTCCCGCGACCGCCGGCAGTCAGTTCGATGACGAACTACCGCCCCGGCCATCGGACAGCAGCGGCCTGACCTCAGCTTGCTATCGCTGCTTCCTGCGTTTCCGGCTGGGTGCCCGGACGGGCGAGCCGGGTCGCGGCGCCCGCGAACACGGCACCGGCGATGGTCAGGGCGAGAATCTGCAAGGCCGGCCCCAACGGGTAGTAGGGGCCGGGTGTGAATGCGCTGTGCACGGTGAAGACCGGACCGACGTCGCCGTGATCTCGGAATGTCCGCAGCACGTTGCCGTACAGGGCTACTGCCGGCAGAGCGAGCGCGATCAGCGCGACGGCCCAGAGCCCGGCGGAGGCGCGTCGCCGTTCGGCCGACGCCTCCACGATCCGGTAGGCGAGTGCCGCTGCGAACAGCCACCCGACGACAAGTCCGGTCAGGATGCCCATCACGATCAGAGGTAGGAACATGGGCCTGCTCTGCGCCCAGCCGTCGTTGAGTTGCGCAACGGAAGGTCGGCGAAGGACCTTCTGCCCGGACACGTTCGCCCGGACCAGGCATGCTGGGACGATGATCGCGCGCTTCAAGGACCTCTGCCTCGATGCCGCCGACCCGCTCGCACTGGGTGCCTTCTGGGCCCGGATACTCGACGGCGACGTGGCCGATGCCGGTGACGACGACACCCGGGTGGACCCGCGCTCGGCGCGCTCCAACGCCGAGTCCATCTGGGTGAACAAGGTGCCCGAGCCTCGGGTCGGCACGACTCGCGTACACCTGGATCTGCGGTTGGCCGACGCGGACCCGGCGGCGCTGCTCGCGGACGGCGCCCGGCTGGTCCGCGAGCCGGCCGGCGACGCGTCCTGGTGGGTGCTCGACGACCCGGAGGGCAACGAGTTCTGCGCGTTCCCGGCCCGAGAGGGCACCCGACCGGGCCCGTTCGAGCTGGTCGTGGACTCGGCCGACCCGGCGGCGCAGGCGACCTGGTGGGCCGGGGTGGTCGGCGGCACCGTCGAGCACGAGTCGAGCAGTTCGTCGGTGGCCGGCGCTGCCGGGTTCCCCTGGGACTACTGGGTGTTCGTCGGGGTGCCCGAGCCCAAAACGGTCAAGAACCGGCTGCACTGGGACGTCGACCTGGTCGACCCGGAGCCGAGCGCGCTGATCGCGGCGGGCGCGACGCTGCTGAGCGAGCCTCTCGACGAGGCGCACTGGTGGTGGGTGCTGGCCGACCCCGAGGGCAACGAGTTCTGCGCCTTCGCACCACGCCCCACCGGGTGAACGACCGACTACCGAGAGCGGGCGTCGTCGGCTAGCGTTTTCCTAGCCGGCGCGTTCGCCGCCGCCGTCGACACGCCTCCGGCCGACCCCTGCCTGCCCGATCGGTTGGTAATCGCGGGAACGTCCCACCGCCGCACCCCCGGTTCGGCAGGATCGTCCCAACGAGGAGGTGCCGTCGTGCAGGACACCCGCGCTCTCGCCCTGACGTTCGAGGTGAGCGGCCTGCCACCGGTCAAGACCGAAGCGTTGTCCATCTTCGCCGCCGGACACCGGCAGGCGACGAGGGTCCGCACCCTGCTCCAGGCCGCCCTCGCCGCGGCCCAACGCACCGGCTGGACGCCGCTGCCCGGGCCGATCGAGGTGGACCTGGTGTTGCGCTGCCCGCCCGGGCACCGTACGTCCGACGCCAGCACCCTTCTCGGCGGCGTCTGCGCGGTGTTGCAGGACAAGAAGCGGGTGTCGAGCATCGGCCTCGCCCACCTCGGCGTGCTGGTGGACGTCGCACTCTACGACGACGACCGGCAGATCCGCCGGCTGTCGTACCACGAGGAGCCGGCGGAGGAATTCTCGTACCAGGTGCGGGTCGCCGCCGTACCGACCGGGGTTTGACCGACGTCCGCGGTGGGGTATCGCGGACGCCGACGAAGGGAGCACCGATGTCGGAGCCACATGTCACGCTCGACCCCCGCGGGCTCGATCCCGTGCAGCAGAAGCTGCGCGGCCCGCTTGAGGAGCAGCTGACCTCGGCGCTTCAGGCGGCCACCGAGCGGGTCCGCTCCGGCTACGCCGGCGAACCGGTCGAGCAGGTCTGCCAGCGACTGTTGGAGGAGACCCGCTCCGGGTTGCATCCCGACATCGCTGCCGGGTTCAACCCGGACATGGACGAGTTCTGCCGGGTTGCGGTGGCGATCGTCCGGCGCGAGGCCGGCTGAGTCGCGGCGGCTCTCAGTATCGGCTGAGCTGGGCGTACGGGCTGAGCACGATGCGAGGTGAGAGCGCCGGGTCAAGCCACTTGAGCACGTCGACCAGGTGAGAATGGGCGAGGGAGACGCAACCAGCTGTGGCGTTGCCGGCGCTGGTGCTGAACTGGTGCAGGAAGATCCCGCTGCCCGCGTTCGGCACCGGCTTCGGCACGTTCGGCGGCATGTTGTAGGTGATCACCGCGAAGTGCGTGTACGCGGGGACCTCCTTCCACAGTGCCTCGCTGGCCCCGCCCGGGTTGGTCGCACTGTGCTGGAAGGTGTTGTAGAGCGGGGACGACGGGTTCTCGTTCCACCAGTCACCGCTGACCAGCGGGTGGTAGGGGAATCGCATGCCCGGGTTCGCGGCGATGCCGTACATGGTGGGGCCGATCGAGTAGACGCCGGTCGGCGTGGTCGGCACACCCTCCACGTGGTTGTCGCTGAAGCCCTTCGAGCCGATCCGGGCGGGCAACGACGCCGAGGCCGGCTGCCAGTTGCTCCGGACCCGCACGAACGCCTCCAGCGTGGCGTAGGTGGTGGTGTAGCTGCTGGCCCCGACGATGATCACCTGCTTCGTCTCCGCCGGCAACGTGGTCAATGCGCTGGCGCGGTTGCGGGGCTGCCACTTCGGCAGGGGTCGCTTCACCACGGCCGTGCCCGAGCCCGGCAGCAGCGGCCGGTCCGCCGCGAGTGCGGGCGCGGCCGGGGTGAGCACCGCCGGGGTGACCAGACCGGCCGCCGCGCCGAGGAGGAGAGATCTGCGCTTCATGCCGCCATCCTGACAGTCGGACCGGCGTGCGGTCTGCCCCGCTCGCAGCGGTCGAACGATTCGCGGGCCGAGTCAGGACCGGGTCCGCAACTACCCGGCCCTGACCCTCGGCCGTCCGGCAGGGAAGCGGACAGCTCCGGCACCCCGCCGCGCGGGCGTGGCACGACGCCACGCGCCAGAACGGGGTGAGCCAGCCACTTCGCACTCAGCTCCACGGTGCTCACCCGCCGAACGCCGACGCGCCCCGACACACCCCGAAGGGTCGTGAGCGCCGGACCAGGTTAGGCGCGCTCCGACCGGCCGGACAAGCCGCGTCGGACGAGCGGCGGCAGGACTGATCCCACGCTGAAAATCGGGCAGGACGGCGTAACACGACCATGATCGCCGACGCTGTTTGGCTTCGGTACGGTCAGAAGTGGCGCAGCAGGTCCCGGAACGCGGCGAGCCGCAGCACCCCGCCGTCGGTCGGGTCCAGCTCGTCGTCCTCCAGCACCCAGGTGTTCGCGTTCGGAATGAACACCGCGTTCAACCCAGCGGCCCGCGCCGGCAGGATGTCGGACTTCGGGGAGTTGCCGATCATCCACGCGCCGTCCGGCGCGAAGCCGTGCTCCCGAGTGAGCCACCGGTACGTGTCGACGTTCTTCTCGGCGACGATGTGCGCGGCCCCGAAGTGGTGCAGCAGACCGCAGGCGTCCAGCTTGCGCTGCTGCTCCTCCTGGTCGCCCTTGGTGAGCAGCAGCAACTCGTGCCGGCCGGCCAGCTCGTCGAGCGCGTCGGCCACCCCGGGCATCAGCTCCACCTGGTGCTCGACGAGGGCCATCGCCAGCCGGTCGATCTCCTGACGTTCGGAGTCGGTGGCCGGCCGCTCGCGCAGCCGCTCCAGGCACTCCGCCAGGCTGCGCAGGAAGACCTTGCTGCCGTACCCGTGCGCCACCGCGTTGGCCCGCTCGATGTCGTCGAGAACGACCCGCAGCGCGGCCCGGTCCAGGGTGGGGTGGTCCAGCCAGCCCAGGAAGTCGTCGATCACCCGCTCGAAGACGACGTTGTTCTCCCACAACGTGTCGTCCGCATCAAAGATCAACACTTGCGCCTGTCGTCGCGCCGCCACGTCGACCGTCATGCCATGCCCTCCCCGTGCAACAGCCCCCAAGGCCGAGAGACAGGATAGGCGGGAGATCGATGGGAGATCTTCCTGATTTTCGTGAACCGTTCCGGCGCGGCCGTCGTCGAGCGGAGGCGACATCCATGATGATTCCCGCCCAGGTTCGGGACGGCTCGTGAGGAGTACGGCATGGTCACCAGAAAGTGGGTCACCGGCGCGGCGATGCTGGCCTGCGCCAGCGCGCTGGTGGCGTGCCAGGGCGGTGCGGACAAGGCGCCGGGCACCGCGGCGGGCACGCCGACGCCGTCGGGCACCGTGACGGGCGCGCCGACGCCGACGGCAGCGGCGCCGACCACGTCATCGGCGGCGGCGACCGACCCACTGCTGTCCGGCAAGCGCGAGGTCACCATCACCCGGGTGCAGGGTTCGGGGCAACCGTTGGAGATCAGCGGGCGACTCGAGGAGGGCGGCGACAGCGGCGGTCGCATCCTGTTCGTGCCGACACCGATCGGCGGCGACCGGTACGTGATCAGGGCCTTCGGCACCAAGGACGACCACCCCGCCAACGACGACCCGTCCTGCTGGCAGGTGAACGGCCTGGACATCGAACCCGAACTGACCATCGGGGCCGTCGTCTGCGACCAGGACGACCCGATCCAGCGGTTCACCATCATCGCCAAGGGCGACGGCACGTACGCGATCGGCAGCGAGACCCGATTCCTCCAACACCTCCCCGGCAACGGCCTCGTCCTCAAGGAGTTGGGCAACGCCAAGCTGAACACCACGTTCCGGTTCACCGACAAGGGCCCGGCCGACCGCCAGCCCATCAACTGAGCACGACCGGGGGCGTCGGCGGCGGCCCTGGTCAGGGCCACCGCAGCAACCGTTGCGCGATCAACGCCTCGCGGTCCTCCTGCCCCTCGGGTCGCAGCCGACCACCGCGGGTGAGCATCACCACGCCGTGCAGCAGGCTCCAACCCACCTCGGCCAGGGTGTCCGGGTCCCGCCCCTCGGCCAGCGGGGTCAGGGCCGCCCGCAGCTCGGCGAAGACCGCCCGCGGCGCGGCCGGCACACCATCCACGCCGAGGGCCAGGTCGGGGGTCAGCGCGAGCATCGCGTCATAGACCTCAGGATTCGTGTACGCGAAGTCGAGGTACGCGGTCGCGACCGCCGGCCAGACCCCCTCGGGGCTCCCGACGGTCTCCGCGTGCGCCTCGGCGAGGTCGGCGGCCAGATCGGCGAAGGCGCACACCGCGACGGCGGCGATCAGCGCCTCCAGATCGGCGAAGTGCCGATAGATGTCGCCCATGTCGATCTCGGTTCGTTCGGCGAGCCGTCGAGTGGTCACACCCGCCCAGCCCTCCGTCTCGGCCAGCTCTCGCGCGACAGTGACGATGAGGTCACGCCGGTCCTGTTCAGTGGCCTTCTCGGCAGGTCCGGGCACGCCCACGAGCGTAGAGGCGTACACCTGCCGTAGTGGTCGGGTGACGGATTGGTGACTGTTGTGGGACGCCGGCCCCTTCGCTCCACGTGCCACAGCCGCCCCCTGGCTCGTTAGGCCAGGAGATCACCGCGACGGGAGGGCACGTGATCGTTCGCCGACACCAGCGCGTGGCGAGCCGATGAGGAACACCCCCGACGGACTGTTGCGCAGCGAAGCCACCCGCCAGCGGGCCACCTTTCTGGAACTCTTCCTCGACCTGGTCTTCGTCTTCGCCCTCACCCGGATCTCGGCGCGGCTGATCGCCGACTTCACCGACGGCCACCGCGGCGTGTACGCGGGTCTCGGCCAGGCTCTGCTGCTGTTCCTGGCGCTGTGGGCGATCTGGTCGGTGACGGTCTGGTCGACGAGTTGGCTGGACCCGGACGCCCCGATCGTCCAGACCGTCATCATCATGACGTTGGTCGGTGCCATGACGATGGCCGTCGCCGTGCCGCACGGCTTCGGCGCACGGGCCTCCCTCTTCGCCATCACCCTGGTGACCCTCCAGATCGGCCGAGTGGTCTTCTTCCACGTCGCCGGGCACGGCCGGCCGGACCCCCACCAGTCGATCCGGATCCTCTTCTGGTTCGGTTTGAGCGCACCGCTCTGGGTCGTCGGCGGGCTGGTCAACGACGGCACTGTTCGCGGGGCGCTCTGGACCCTCGCCGTGCTGATCGACTACACCGGGCTGTTCCTCGGCTGGCCGACCCCCCGACTCGGCGCGCAACGGCTCGGCGTCCAGATGATCGCGGCCGAGCACCTGGCCGAGCGGTACCAACAGTTCCTCCTCATCGCTCTCGGCGAGGCGATCTTCGTCATTGGCCTCGCCTTCAGCGGCAGCGAGTTCCACACCGACCAGACTGGTGGGTTCGTCCTGGCGCTGGCGAGCACCGTCCTGCTCTGGCGGATCTACTTCCACGTGGCGGGAGGAATGCTGGGCACTGCCGTCGACAGTTCCCGCAACCCGGCCCGGCTCGCGACCGACATGGCCTTCGCCCACATGGTCATGATCGCGGGGATCGTGCTCACCGGCGTCGGCTTCGAGCTGTTCATCGCCGAGCCGCTCGGGCACCTCCCGGCGACCTGGCTCATCGCCATCTTCGGCGGCCCGGTGCTCTTCCTCGCCGGACGATCGGCACTCGAATACCAGGTCTTCGGTCGGGTTTCCCGGTCCCGGCTGGCCGGCCTCCTGGCCTTCGGCCTGCTGATCCCGGCAGCACTGCACCTCCAGCCGCTCACCGCCGGTACGGTCGCGGCCGTGGTGCTGCTCGGCGTCGCCGCAGCGGACGCCCGACGCTCCCGCCACCGATCGCCGGAGACGCCCACGCCCCCGTACTAGAAGCCCCTGGGCGAGGGGTCAGCCTTCCAGGTAGGCGAGGACCGCCAGGATGCGGCGGTTGTCGTCCTCGGAGGGCTTGAGACCGAGCTTGGTGAAGATGTTGTTGCTGTGTTTGCTGACGGTCTTCTCGGTGACGAACATCCGGGCGGCGATCGCAGCGTTCGAGCGGCCCTCGGCCATCAGGGTGAGGACCTCATGCTCGCGTGGGCTCAGCTCCAGGAGCTTAGGGTCGGTGGAGCGGTGGGTGAGTAGCGCACTCACCACGTCGGGGTCCATAACGGTGCTGCCGGTAGCGACCTGCCGGACACTGGCGACGAATTGGTCGACGTCCGTAACCCGGTCCTTCAACAGGTAGCCCACCGCGCCCGCGCGATCCGACATCAGCTCCCTGGCGTAGATCTGCTCGACATACTGCGATAGCACCATGATGGGCAGCCCTGGGATCTGGCGGCGGGCCTCGATCGCGGCACGCAGCCCCTCGTCGGTGAAGGTCGGCGGCAACCGCACGTCGACGATGGCGACGTCGGGGCGGTGCGTCGTCAGCGACCGGATCAGCGCGGGGCCGTTGTCAACGGCTTCCACGACCTCGAATGAATTGGCCCGCAGGATCCTGATCAGGCCCTCGCGGAGCAGGGCGAGGTCCTCGGCTATCACGATACGCACGGCAGCGACATCCTCACCTCGGTTGGTCCGCCCGGCGGGCTGTCAACGGTCAGCGTGCCGTCGAAGGCCGCCAGGCGACGGACGATGCCATGCAGGCCCGTGCCGGAATCGATCGAAGCACCCCCACGGCCGTCGTCGGACACCAGCATCGTCAGTTCCCCGGCAGCGCCGCCCCGGTGGGGTGCGAACTCCACGCTGATCCGGATCTGCTGGGCCTGGGCGTGCTTGATGGCGTTCGACAAGGCCTCGGCGACGGCGAAGTAGGCCGCGGACTCGATCGGGGCCGGCAGCCGTCCGGGCAGGCGGGTCACCACCGTTGTCGGGATCGGATTGACCAGGGCCAAGGCCTTGAGGGCGCCGTCCAGGCCACGGTCGGCCAGTACCGGCGGATGGATGCCTCGTACCAGGTCGCGCAGCTCGGTGAGGGCGCTGGAAATCGACTCGCGGGCCTCGGCCAGCAACTGCTGGACGGCCTGCGGATCTTTGGGCAGTAACTGTTCGGCCAAGCCCAGGCTCATACCCAGCGACACCAGCCGGGCCTGCGCGCCGTCGTGCAGGTCGCGTTCGATCCGGCGCAGTTCACCGGCCTGGGTGTCGACGGTCTCAGCTCGCGAGGTCGCCAACTGTTGGACGCGGGCCCGCAGGCGCGCCTGTTCGGTGGGGCCGAGCAGAGCGCGGATCACCCGAGCGTTGAGGTTCGCGAGGCGCACCGCAGTGACGTACCAGAGCAGAAGGAGAACCGGACCGAGCGGTACCAGCCCGAACGACTGCGCGACGCTGTGCAGCCGGAAGCCCTCCCCCATCGGAGTGCGGAATACCTGAGAAGGCGTCAGCTGATAGATGAGTGGATAGATCAGGTATACGACTCCGAGGACGAAGAACAGCAGCGACAGTCCGCAACTCAACCAAATGGTGATCGAGTTGATCACCAACCAGATCCAGTCCCGCCACGTCGCCGGGTCGCGCAGGATCGTCCAGAGCCGCACCGGCCACCCGGCGTCCGGCGTCGGCTGATAGGGCCGGGCGGGCAGCGGTTCGCCGAGCCGGTCGGCGGCCCACTGGCGATGCCGGTCGGCAAACCAGCGCACCAGTACGGTCGCGAGCAGGGTCAGTGGGATTCCGGCGCCAAGCGCGGCGATCGATATCGAGGTGATCCAGAGTGTGGCCAGCACGGCACCCAGGGCCGCGCCCGGCAGCAGCACCAGCGACCAGCCCAGCAGGCTCATCCGCTGAGCCAGCGCCGAGCGCGGGATCGGACCGCTGCGAGCGACGCGACCCGGCTCGGAGCCCTCCCGCGAGGGCGAGGAGCCGCCGGACAGGGCGGTTCCGCTGTTATCGGTCATCTCACTCCATCATTGCGCACCGTGCCGCGCCGCCTGGCTGGTGATTCATGTTGGCCGGCGATCCGCACTTCCCCACGGTCGGTGTCCCCCCACGTCGCGTGGAATCCAGCAACCATGGTGTCCGTCCGCGGTCCACGGAGGCTCGCATCGCCGATCGACGGCTCGATCGATCGACACCCGCACACACGCTACCCATCGCGTCAGCACTCTCGGCCCGCTCCCCGAATCTCGACCACCGCCTCGCCGTCATCGGGATCCGGACCGTGTGGCTTGTCGCGCTCGCCTACGGCAGTGCCCCGGTCAACCAGGCTCGCCGGTCCTGTCAGCCGTCGGCCCGATGGCCTTTACTTGACGGTGGCGGTCATCTGTTCGATTTCCTTGAGCACCAGGGCGGGCTTGTCCTGGGGAACGTCGTGCGAGCTTCCCTCGGCGATGACGAGTGTGCGGTCGGGCCCCGCCTTGGTGAACGCCGCTGCTGCGTCGCGCCAGGCCTGAGCGTCCTGCGGAGATCCATCGAAGGGCGTCTTGTCCGACACGATATAGATGACGGGAACGCCGTCGGGCCAGGAGACCTTGTGGTACGCCTGGTGCGTGGGACCGAAGTTGTCGGCCGTGGCGATGAGCTGGCGGTTCGCCTTCGTCGACGGCGCCTTCTTGAGCTCTTCGATCTGCGGCGTGGTTAGCGCGACGAGGCGTTGGGTCTGGGTGTCGGTGAAGAATTGCGGCACGTTGGCATCGATGAGCACCGCCCCGGAGACAACGCCGGGGTTCGCGAGGACGAAGTAGTGGGCCACTTCTCCTGCCTGCGAGTGGCCCGCGAGGACCACGTTCTGGGTGACGCCGAGTTCACGCAGACCGGCCTGCAGGTCGGAGGCGGCGGCCTTGGGGTCCCATGGGCCCTTCACCTCCTCGCTGGCACCCATACCGGCCCGGTCGTAGGTGATGATCTGCGATCCGGTGGCCTGCGACAGCTGCGGCACCAGGGCATCCCAGTACGAGGAGTCCTCGCCACCGCCGGCGTCCAGCACGATGGTGGGAGAACTTCCGGGCGTGACGTGAAAGGCAAGCTGATGCCCGTTGTTGGCGATCATGTGCAAGCCCGCTGCGGGGGCCGCACTTGCCGGGCCGGCCGCGCCTGTCGAGGTCGAGGGAGCTGCGGCTACCGAACTGGCAGCGGGCGCGGCCTTCGGCGCCGCCGAGTCAGCACACCCGGCGACTGCCGCTATCACGGCGACGGGAAGGACGAGGGCCAGGGCGGCCCGATGAAACCCGGAGATCTTCTGCGTGGTCATGGAAATGAGCTTCCACGGTTTCTAGATCTTGCTCGATCCTGCTACCTCCCAGTCGGATTGGGAGTTACCCCTACCCTGCCGCTCAGCCATCTCGCCCATCCCTTCCGACGGGCGTAACGCGGGCCGACCCCCCTGAGAGCGGATCCGGGCCATCAGCGACGCAGCACCGCTTCGCTGCCCATGTGCGACAACTTCTCGGGGTTACGCACCGCGTAGACCCCGCTGATGAGGCCGCCGTCGATACGCAGCGCGAGGACAGTGTCCAGCTCGCCGTCGAGCCGCAGAACCAGCGCCGGGTGACCGTTGACCTGGGCGGGATGCAGCGACATGGTCGCGACCCTGGCGTGTGTGCTGCACAGCAGGCGGGCCACCTTGTCGGCCCCGACGACAGGCCGCAGCACGGCCTGCTTGATCCCGCCGCCGTCGCCGAGCAGCACGACATCCGGCGCGAGCACGTCGAGCAGGCCCTGCACGTCGCCGGTCTCGACCGCCAGCCGGAACGCCGTGAGCGCACGTCGGGTGTCCGCCGGGGAGACCATCCCGCGCGGCCGGCGCGCGGCGACATGGGCCCGCGCACGGTGGGCGATCTGACGGACCGCCGCCGAACTCTTGTCGACGGCCTCGGCGATCTCGTCGTATCCAGTGTCGAAGACCTCACGGAGGACGAACACCGCCCGCTCGGTCGGCGTCAGCGTCTCCAGCACCAGCAGCATCGCCATCGAGACGCTCTCGGCGAGTTCGACGTCGTCTGCGACGTCGGGCGCTGTCAACAGCGGCTCGGGTAACCAGGAGCCGACGTAGGACTCCCTACGCCGGCCCACCGCACGCAGCCGGTTGAGCGACAGTCGGGTGGCGATCCGGACCAGGTACGCCCGCTGGTCCCGGACCGTCGCGAGATCCGCGTCCGCCCACCGCAGCCAGGTCTCCTGGAGTACGTCCTCCGCGTCGGCGGCCGAGCCGAGCATCTCGTAGGCCACTGTGAAGAGCAGGTTCCGGTGACTGACGAACGCGTCGACAGCAGCGTCCCCCCGGCCGTCCGCACCCACGATTCCGCCCTCAGCATCCATGCGTCCTCCAGTTCTGCTCGGCGTCGGCCCGGCTCGGCCCGGCTCCAGGCAAGCCATGTCCCCTATTGAGCGTGATGTTTATGAGTCATCACGATGACTCACAGACATCACGCTCAACAGCAGGTATGCCTGCCGACGGAGCGCCCCGACCGGACGCAGCGTCGCCGTCGCGGTCAGGCAGCGCCGTGCGGCGACCGGCGAGGGACGCGGACCATCAGTTCCGCTGCTCGCCCACCAGACACCGGCCAACCGCCTTCTGTGACGCCGGCCGTCAGTGCTCCTCGTCACTTCACGAGCTGTCACAGCGCGACGGCCGGCGGTGTCTCCTGTGCGAACCGATACGGAGGCAAACCATGAACCTGGCACTGTGGATCGCGGCCGGACTGTTGGCCACAATTGCCCTGGCCGGCGGCATCACCAAGACATTCGTACCCAAGCAGAAGTTGTCCGCGGCCAACGGCGGCGGGTGGACCGGCGACGCCAGCGTGCGCTTCGTCAAGACCCTCGGGGCCCTCGAAATCCTGGCCGCCGTCGGCCTGATCCTGCCCGGCGTGCTCGACATCGCACCGGTGCTGGTGCCGGTGACCGCCGTCTGCTGGATCCTGCTGATGGTCGGCGCGATGATCACCCACCTGCGCTACGGCGAGGCACGGTTCGTGGTGCTGAATCTGATCTACCTCGCGCTGGCCGCGTTCGTGGCCTGGGGCCGTCTCGGACCCGAGCCCTTCACCGGCTGACCCGAGCCCACTCCCGCCCCGGCTGGCCGACGGTGCCCCGCTATCCTCGCGCGATGACGTCGCGGACCGCGCTGAGGAGACGCACCAAGCGCATCCTCGTGGCCCTGTCCGTCACGCTGGGCCTGCTGTCGTGCCTGTGGTGCCTGTCGTTCCTCTGGTTGCAGATGTTCAAGACCGAGGGATCGTTGCCACCGGAGTCACGGATGCCGCGGGTGCCGCCCGGAGCGACGGTCGCCGACAAGAGCATGGAGTGTGCCTCCGGTGGCTGCTGGCGAACGATCACACTGGTGCCGGCGGCGGGCCAGTCTCCGGAGGACCTGGCACGCGAAATGGGTCTCTCCGAGGGCCTGCGCCTGCCGCCGACAGTGCTCGACCCGGCGACCGTCTACGTGGGGGCTCGCCCCAAGGAGGGCAAGCTGATCGTCCACGTCGGTTATCAGTGAGTCCTTCCGGGCCTCGGCGGTGCCGTTGGATGGGCGAGCCCGCCCCACGGCGCGGCGCTCAGGAGGGTGCGGCGGCGGGGAAACCGTGGGTGAGCG